>NZ_QVMO01000009.1 GCF_010501055.1 Dysgonomonas sp. 521 | reverse complement strand
TTTTCAAATATGGACTTAATCACATAATGCAAGTGTTGTTAAATGCTAATAATCAGAATGATATTGATATCTTTAAATTTTTGTCATGTACTTAGCCTATTTTATCAAAATGTACATCCATTTGAGGAAATGGGAAGTTAAGTCCGTTTTTAGGGAATTCATTATACACCTTCTCGGTCAGCTCATATTGCAAATCATAATAGGTATCAAAATCTGTCCAGAATTTGACAATTATGTCTACAGAGCTGTCTGACAGGCTGTTCAGGTATACTGCCGGTGCAGGACTTTTGTGTACTCTTTTGTCATTTTCCAGCATTTCTATTAGTAAGTTACGAGCCTTTGCTACATCATCACCGTAAGATACACCGAATACCGCGTCGATGCGTCTTCGCCCTTCTTTTGTATGATTAGTGAGCGCTCCATTGACTAAACTCCCATTTGGCAAATATATAATTCTGTTATCAAAAGTTCTGATACGTGTGGTAAAAATCATAATCCCTTTTACAAACCCGAGATGTCCGTTGTCTGTTTCGATCAAATCTCCTATCTCGAAAGGTTTAATAGTAAGTATAACAACACCTCCGGCAAAATTTTGCAAAGTTCCCGACAGAGCCATACCAATGGCTAAAGAAGCGGCTCCTAAAATAGCAACAATAGAGGTCATTTCTATGCCTACTGTGGTGAATACAATTACTAAAACCAATATTTTTAACAAGATGTTCATTGTTGAAGTTAAAAATGTTTTTAATGAGGGATCTATATGCTTTTCCTCCATCATCTTTCTCATCGATTTCATAATTCTTTTTACAACCCAGAATCCAATAATGAGTATGCCTATAGCAATTAACAATTTTATTCCAAAATGAATTGCCGAGTTCCCAAATGTTTCTAATTGTTCTAAATTGATTTTATCCATAATAATCATGTTAATTATAATTTTGTATAACTCTAAAAATAAAAGTTTATTTATCAACTACTAATAATTCGTTTTTATCATCAGATATCAGGCTAATAAAGCGCTCATATTCTCTGAGGATATCAACAATGATCTCATCTTTGGTCATATATTGGATATTATTGCCACTACGACCATCATTGAAATATGTTATGGGAACATATGTTGTACCGGCTTCAATATCAGGAGCATTCTCTTCTTGAATAATATAATCTGACAACGTTTGAGGTTCGGCGACAACACCATAGCGGAAGTTTCTTATCTTGTCGTGTCGTATAAGAAGTTCTATAAATAAATCGTTTTTCGATCCTTTATTAATAGCTGCTTCGATATTATTTTCAAACAGCTCTTCCTTAATCTCTTCAAAGGCACTGTTTACCGTATTACTCAAAAATGAGTGAATATCTTTTTTCTGGGAAAAGGTTATTATCCTGCTCAGTCGTTCTTTCCACATACTTCCGTTCCATGCTATACTTCCGTATGGTAGTTCTGCATTATGAAACAAATGGTCGATCCGTAAAGCCTTCCATAAACAAAAACACAGCAGCAACATTATTAACCCGAAGGGTAAAGCAGAAATTAAGGTCATAGTTTGTAGAGCGTCCAAACCACCCGACCTAAGCATTACCAAAGAAAGTATAGCCAATAAAATTCCCCAAAAAATGTTTTGCCATTTTGGAGTATTTCTTTTATCCCCGGAAGCTATACTATTCATTACGAGAATTCCTGAATCAGCAGAAGTGACGAAAAATACAGCAATCATCAGTATGGCGAGTACATTAAGCACGGATGTGAGTGGAAATTCCTCAAAAAAACGGAATAGCAGGATGTCTGGATTGTTTGATAATGCACTTAGAGCTCCACCAACAACATGTTTATCCAGCCAAACGGCACTGCTACCGAAAACAGTCATCCATAGGAAATTAAAAAGAGAAGGGATCAATAATACAGCAATTATATATTCCCTTATAGTACGTCCCTTTGATATACGTGCAATAAAAAGACCAACAAATGGTGCCCATGAAATCCACCAAGCCCAATACATAATAGTCCATCCGGAAAACCAATCAAGGCTTTCTGTCTCATATGCAAACGTATTGAAAGTGAGGTTTGTAAAGTTGCTGACATAATAACCTATGCCTTCACTAAGAGTGCTTAAGATATATACAGTAGGTCCCATGATCAGAATAAATACCATCAATATAAATGCCAACGAAAGATTTAATTCACTCAGTTTTTTTACACCCTTATCAAGTCCCGTAAGCGTGGAGGTGACTGCTATTGCCATGACAACAACTACAATAATAGCCTGAAAAGTAAAACTGGATTCGGATAATAATCCGATACTAGTCAGTCCTGCATTCAGTTGCACAACACCAAAGCCCAACGTAGTGGCAATACCGAAAAATGTACTGCACAAAGCAAATGTATCTACAACGTTGCCTATGGGGCCATTAATCTTATCTTTCAAGAGTGGATATAAACCGCTCCGAATAGCCAAAGGTAGTTTATACCGGTATGCAAAATATGCGAGTATGAGGCCCATTACAGCATATATTGCCCATGCATGTATCCCCCAATGAAAAAAAGTGTATAGTTGAGCTTCTTTGGCTCTCTTGATCGTGTCGCCTATAGCGGGATTGGCATAGTGCGAAATTGTTTCAGCCACACCAAAATACATAAGACCGATCCCCATCCCCGCGGCAAACAACATGGCTATCCACGAAAAAAAACTATATTTAGGTTTAGCATTATCTGCTCCAAGCCTTATATTCCCCAGTTTACTTAGTGCGATTATAATCAAAAACAAGATGAATATTGTAACCAACAGAACATATATCCAACTCAGATTACTAAAAAAATATACTTTAATAATGTTTAGAGTATCATTTGCCTGACTGGGAAATATCCCACAATATAAGGATATGATCAAGATGACAGCAAGACCGGGCAGAGCTACCGATTTGGTAAAAGTTGTCTTAAATGAGTTTTTTAGTTTATCCATAACTAAGTTTATTTGTTTCGATATATATATTATTATATTTAAAAATAATAGCCAACATTGATATTGAAACGGCTATTCCACCGCGCATTACTTCTGCCTTTAGCTAGACCCTCTCCAAAATCGTTGGTAAGCCACGGCTGATTTTTCCCCAAAGCCATATCTATATGTGTATATAAGGGGCCATTTACGATGAGGACTCCGGGCACTAAATGCTGGGTAGTGTAATATCCTTTTTTTGATTTACTCACTATAGAATAATCTATATAAGGTTGAATAGTTTTCAGGAACTTATGATTTACAGGAATAGTATACGAAATACCTGCAACATAAATATTTCCTTTGGTCGCTACATCGTATGCCAAACCATAAGCCGCCATAGGTACTACATCCATTGGTTGCTCCAGGTCGTTAACCGCATTGTAATGGTAATGGATAAATTCTCCTTTGAAATTCCACTTTCTGTAATCTATAACTGTATGAAGAGCCCAAGTCAACCCCCATTTTCTTTTATTTAAAGCAGTATTATATATACTGCCAAATTGTCCCGAAATGCCACATTCTATATCTTTCGACAGTTGATAACGGACACGTGAGTTAAATTGATCCAATTCTTGTATAGAAGCAGGGGCTGCTCCTTCGTCATTACCTGATGAAGGAACAATGGCATACGAAAACCGGCTGTTACCAACACTTGTATCTTCTGTATTTGTGGTAAAAAAACCTTTCGGAGCAGCCTGTCTGAAGTACGCTACTTCAAACTTCAGGTTGTTGTGTGCATATTCTAATCCGATTCCGGTATTGTAAGTATCTTCCAGTCCCATGTAATAAGGTATTTGAAACCACCACGAATGGGATGCAAAATCTCCTATACCGAATGGCTTTTGGAAAACACCTAATTTTGTATACCAATTTTTATTTATTTTATATCCGATGTAGGCATGATGAATAAAATGCACTTTCGACCCAGGATAAAAGCGATATTGAATACTCATATCTAAATCCTTGTAGCGGCTATCGACCGAAAGAAACCACGTGTCGAATTTCATGTAGGTGTCCAGCGTATTACTCGATTCATAGTTTTCTGACGCGATATTAAAGCGTAAGGCTCCACTTATTTTAAAATTTATCTTTTCTTGGGCGTTTACTGTGAACGATAATATGGTAAAAAATAGCAATAGTAGGTATTTTAACATATATTCTATGTTTTACAATAGCTTACCCTAATCCGTGTGTATACAGGTATAGCTTAGTACAATAATGCAGGGTAATCGGAAGCAAATCCTATATTGGCAAGAGCCAATATTAATGGTTTCTTTCCCTCTTGAATTGTGATAGTTTGAAAATAAGAATTCAGATTATCATACATGTTAAAAAATGACAGAAACCTAATCTGAATCAGACGTGGATTTTCCACACTTAATTACAAATATACAAAAAATTACCCGATACATATGTTAATATTTGGTAATTTTGATTTTGAAATCATTTTCCGATATAGACAAAATGAATCTTATTTAGCTCATAATGTGATATATAAATAAATCATAGGCGATGTTTTTTGCTGCAATGTTTCTGCAAATAGTAGGTATCCCACTATTACATTTTTATCATTTTTTTCTATTCTGAATTTGAGGAGTCTTTGGTTTAACAGTTTCCTTTACTTGCTTATATTTGCCTCTAAACGATAATTTTGATGTTTGGGTTCGATATATTTTTCAGAACATTGTTATAAGCAACAATATTTCCCTCTTCCAATCAGGCAGTTGCCGTATAAGCATTTTCCGGAGTATTGCCCGCAATAAGCAGTTCATTATATAGGCTTTGCCTGTATTCATCGGCAAATATTCCATTAGGACTTAGTGCAGGATATTCTATTTCATAATAATCCAGAAGCTTCTCAATGGTAAATAGGTTAGATGGCTTGCTTATAAAAAACTACATTTTCCTTCCTCTATTTTTCTTATGAATTGTAGGCTGTTTAGGTTTCACTTCCACTTTTTTCTCTTTCTTAATTCTCGGATCACTCCACGATTCCTTGTACTCTACATCAGATCTATTACTTTTCCACAGGTACGGGTATGCATATGAACTGATACCATACCATTTGACTTTAGCTTTAGCAATATATCCCGCCTCAATCAGGATTTTATCCCGAACACGCATTTCATACTTACCATATTTGACAAATTCATCAGGATTATTTTTGCTAAAAAGAGCCTTATTCTTTTCATCATTCAAAAAAACATACGAAGAGAATTTTCCATTACTATCACTTCGATTCATATTTTCAAGAAAAATAAATCCGCTTTCACTCAAGGTTTTCCATTGCTCAGGAGTGAGTTCGATGCCACCGATAGATGGATTCTTAGGCTTATTCTCTGTTTGTTGTTCTACCTTTGGCAGCTGCTTTTTTTGTTGTTCTTGTTCTTTTTCTGCTTGTTCCTGCTGAATTTTGATATTCCTTTCAAACTCTTTTTTGAGGTTTCCGAAACTGAATTTCCTATCGATCTGTGATCCTTTGAAAGAGATATTGTTGTAACGGAACGATACACCCTCAATCTCATTTGTGGTTTTCCTATGCTTATATTCAATCTCAATCCCAAACTTTTGAAGAGCAAATCTTAAATCGGCAGGATTCTTACAATTATGCAAAACCGATTTTATTGCATCGTGAATATAGTACTTTACCTTATCGGGATTATCCAGTTTTTCCCGTTTGACCTTCTCTTTTCCTTTGCCGTAAGTTAGGTCATATTTATCTTTCAGTTTCTTGCAGACCTTGATGTTTCGTTTATAATCATGGTTAACCGAAATTAATTTCAGGTCATTATCGATGCGGTTATACACAATATGCAGATGGTCATTATCAGCATTGTGATGCCGAACAATGATATATTGAGTGTTCTTAATCCCCATTTCTTCCATATATTCTTTGGCTAATCGGAGCATAAAATCGTTCGTCATTCTCGCTCTATCTTCAGGAGAAAAGGATATAGGAATATGCCCGACAGGTTGTTTTATCTCTTTCCTGCCGGAACGTTGCATGGCAAAACTGCGGATAATATTCTTTGTATTATCCGTAAATACCCCTTCGGCTTCAAGCAAAGTCGCTGTATCATTCATTACATATGATACACAGCCTTTGAATGATTTTCCTTTGATATTTTTAGCGATCATCCAGTAGCTTTTTGATTTGACTTGTAATGACGATAACCTCCATAGCGGTATTTGGAAGCCCATATTTATTGGCTTGCTTGGCAATTTGATTCAGATTGTTTGCCATACCCGAAAGCTTCCGCATCAGGTCGAGTTCTTCCAAAGTAAAGCGTGATTTAATATTTCCTTTCAATACCATTTCCCGTGTATATTGGGTAGCTTTCATACCTAGTTTCTCGGCTTTTTCTTTTATGGTATTATAATCCTTTTCAGTTAATTTGAGATTGATTGAAGTCGATAATTTCGCTTTTTCTTTAGTCGGCCTTCCTCTGCGGAGAGACTTCGCTCCCAATTTATTCTCCTTTTTCTTATTTTCCATAACTGTTTCTTTTATGGTTATGGAATATCTCCGAATACATTTTTGTATTCGGGCTAGCCGTAACGAAAGCGACCAACGGGAGATGAAGTGAAGGATTGCCACACAGCTCTTTGGCGTTGCAACCATCGGGAGCAACAAAAAAGGGCTGTTCGGTGACCTCAAAATCTGCGACCGGCGGGAGCGGATTTTGAAGTAAAAGAGAAATTCAAGGTACGCCGGATTTCTCTTTTACGTGGTCACAGCCTCGCAGAGCAAGGTATGCACGAGTGTAAACTGAAAGAGCCGCAGGTGAATTTCGGGTTACCCGTGCGATTACCTTGCTCCTTTGACGGCGAGAAAAAAATAAAGAGGCAGGAGCCTTTTTGTTTTTTGATTCGGAGGCAACATTTTCACTCTGAAGTGAGGACACTATCGAACACTTCGAAACCAGCAATACTGCCGGAGTATTGCCGTTTGCTCTTCAAGGGTAGGTGGAGCAGTTAGCTATAATCTCTCCAGATACTTTACTTGTTCTGATAGTTTCAATTAATCGTCTCATCGTACTGATATTTATGTTACTAATCGTGGTATCCGGCATGGACACAAATACAAATATATGCTGTAATTCTGATAGTTATATACTTGCTACACCTATACGGATAACTTTGCATCGACTTACATTTATTTGCCACCCATATTGCCAATCCAACTGACTTTAGCTACTTCTGTTAGTAATATTGGTAATATTACTGGGGAAATATTTATCTTTAGACTATCTATGTATGAGTTTGAAGAACAGTTGGATTATGACAGCAATATTCCCGAAGCATTTCGGGAGGTGCAGATATGCCTGAATAGTTTTGTGGAAATAAACTACGAAACAATGTTAGGTATAATTTCCAATACGAGAGTTACCGAAGCAGACATTCGGCATTATCATAGTAAAGTAATTGATATTATTCGCAACAACCCACCATTAGAAAGTCTACCCAGATATCTTCGGGAAGGACGGGAAGATTATCTGTGGTATTCCGAGTTCTATGATGATGCAGGAAAAGATCTTTTTCGCCAGTATAGCAAATTTACTGCTCCTACCATTGAAATAAATAAAGTCAACTATACAAAGGAACTAACAAAAATAGATTTACCTTACTTTAAAGAGTTGGTAGACCTTGTAAGTTTGGAACGCTTGTGTATAAAATATGAGAAATTATTTCCAACTCCCTCAAAAGATACTGCCAAAGAAAAGCTTCCGACTCCCAAAGAGATTATTACTCAGAAAAAGTTGCCAACCCCTAAAAGCAATATAGTCAAGGAGGCTAAAGCTAAACCCAAAGTTACCAAACGTTCCTACCAGCCCAAACTGAGCAAAGAACAATATACATTATTAGCAGACTGCATAGAAAAGATTAGGTTGTTTCGCCTAAAAGTAAAAATATCGGAGATAAAAAAGCTCTTGGCAGGAAAACTAGCCGAACCATTACAAGTTACCAACCAAAAATCATTAGTTTATCTTTTTGACCAACTAATGGATTCCGGTCATATCAAAGATACATGGGTATCTGTTGCCGATGGTAATAAAGACTTTATATCCTTCCGTACAGAGGGCAATAAAGAAAGATACGGAGATAATACGCACTACATTAATATGCAACAACTACTCAATTGCCGTAATCGAAATAAGAAAGAACGTATTACCGGACTTGAAGATATAGAAGACCTGATAGAACAAATGAGGGAAAATTCGGCTGAATAGTTAAAAAATATTATTTGCCATTTTTACCTATAAATATTCCTTTTACTTACCAATACCACATGATTGCCTGAATATCAGCTGATTGGTATTTATATGCGGTTTGATAATTTCAGTCAAATTTGCCTTTCCTGATTATATGCCTCAACCGATATGTATTGATAATCAATATTATACTATCTCAACCTGTTAGGTAAGGCTGTTATGCAAACAGCGTGGGCATCAGTAAGTCGATAATTTTGTTCCTGATTTCGGAGGTCCGGTATACAATATCGTATATCCATTATTCTCCGGGAGTGCATAGTTATGTATAGAGCCAATAAAGCCAACCGTATCAGGGATGTTTGAGTAAGTTCATATCTGTAAGTGTTAGCATGTACTATTAACACACTTACATGTATTAAATCATTAAACATTATTATTCACATTTAAAATAAAATCAGGATGAGTGACGAACTTGAAAATACTAAATCAGAAATAGAAAAGAAAGATATGTCCGAAATAATTGAAGACAGTACATGAATGCCAACTTCTGCCAAAGGTAAGGCCGGTCGTAAGAAAGACGAAGAAGATTATGCCAGACGATTTTTGACCACACAGAAAATCAAGGATTATACTCCGGTATATATCGATGTGCGTATGAAAGAGAAGCTACAGACGCTTGTCGCTTCCTTACAGCATATTATGCCAGAGATAACCCCGACTATCTTATTGTCGAATATCCTTGCCGACCATTTGTCTGTGAACAGGGAACTGATAACCCGTGTAGCCAGCGAGGGGCTAAAACGCTCTCTAGCCAGCACATTCAACAGTGATAAAGAACAGAAGTAAAAATTAATTTGTAAAATAAATAAACTATGGAAATAGTATGTATTGAGCTGTTAGCGTGGGAGAGGCTCAAACGACAGATTAGCAGATTAACACTTGAAGTAAGTGCATTAAAAGAATTATATTGCCCTAATCCCCGTGACGGCTGAATAGACTCGGCGGATGTCTGCCGGGCTTTGGGTATATCGAAACGTACTTTACAGACCTGGCGTAATAATGGTAAAATACCGTATGCTATGTTGGGAGGCAAGGTATACTTTAAAGAGTCGGATATCAACGACTTGCTTCGAACAGAGATAAAACCTGTAAAGAAATAGCCTTATGGATAAGTATATCAATTTCGATTCTGAAGAGTTCAGGGAACTCGAAGGACAAATAGAGCAGGCTCTTGGTAATGTACAGGATGTTCGGGATAAGCATCGTCCGACGCTGGCTGACAATCGTTATCTGAGTGGGGAGGAAGTAATGGAGTATCTCCATATCTCGCCCCGTACACTTCAAACCCTGCGGGATAAGCGAATGATCGGTTATACGACTATCGGAGGGAAGATACTCTATCCCGAGAAGGAATTACAGCAAGTCTTGTATGATAACTACCACTCGCCTGAACTGCCTTTCTAAGACGGGAATGGAGGGAAACAAAACATTTTTTCTTTTTCATCTGCTAAACATTCTTTTTACAGGAAGAAGGATAAATCAGACAAATCTTTTCCTGAAAGGAAAACCCGTCAGGGCATAGGGTTTGGCGTTTTATTCTCTTCCTGTTATTTTGTGGGCAGATAAATAAGAAACTATTGGTAAAGAATGATATTTTTATTTACACTTTTGCAGGACAAAACAATAGCAATCAATTTTTATATTTAAGCCGGTCAAATCCGGTAAATTGGATATAAATACTTATTTTTGTTATACCATTAAATATTCATATATAAGATATATCTATGTGGTCCGATTGGAAAGAACGAATCAAACTTGAACCGAAAGTAAGGCACAGCCTGCTGTGGGAATATGACCTTTCCGGTTTCGACTGGCAATATATGCGGGCGTTAGTCGTCGAGCGTATTATTGAAAGAGGTTGGGATGAGGATTATTATGCTATGTTCGCCCTTTATGGAGGCATAGAGGGAGTAAGACAGATCATCCGGGATGAAATATTGAACCTTTCCGATAAAGATATTGCTTTTGTTTGTGCTGCTTTTAACTTAAAGAAGGAGGAACTCAAATGTTACATACGCAAACAGTCGAGGCAGGCACTTATGCACTCTTAAAATCAATAATGGATGACAGTACATTCAATGGTTTTGCACTGGCCGGAGGTACAGCTTTATCTCTATTGATAGGACACCGGAAAAGTATCGATCTGGATTTATTTACCACAGGTGAATTTAATCCGGTACAACTGGAACAATATCTTCAGAAGAACTATGCTTTTAAAGGTGACTTTCTGGAAGGCTACAGCCTCAAAGGAGAAGTTAATGGTATAAAGTTAGATTTCATTCGGCATGATTATCCGGATGTGGAGCCAAGAATACAGGAAGACGGCATACGCCTGTATGGGCTGAAAGATATTGCCGCCATGAAGCTATCCGCTATTGGCGATAACGGGACCCGGCTGAAAGATTTTATCGATGTGGCTTACCTGTCCGGCTATCTTTCACTGAAAGAGATGCTGACGGCATTCGAAACGAAATACCCGCAGACAAATCCGTACCGGGCACTTAAAGGGCTCAACTATTACGATGATATCCGTTTCTCGGAAAGGATCGATTTGTTGGGAAAAGATTTCCGTTGGGAAGATATAGCGGCTCGCCTGACAGACATGACCCGGGAGGAAAACAAACATTTCCCGCATCTGAAAGAAGAAGCTGCAGGTAAAGAAAAGAAACTACAGCAACCGGTTATACAGCCCAAGAAAAGAGGGCGGAGAATGTAAATTGCACATTGTACAAAGTATAATAATGAAACGGATTGACTATAAAAATCAATCCGTTTTATTTTACCATACCTAAACAATTTACTTATTTTCGTATGATGTATTTTGAGGGATCAACCGGATTGTTCTCCCTCTTTTTACGGATAAACATTGCTTTCTGTTTTTTACCGATACGTTTAATGTTTCGATAGTCCGATTCATCTCTGTCAACTTCGAGTTGATAGGTATCGCCAATCTTATCTGTTAGTGCAGCCATATCCTTACTGATTTTATCGTTCGTGATTTTGGCATAGATTTGAGTGGTGGTAATGCAAGAATGCCCAAGCATTTGAGAGACGGTTTCAATCGGCACTCCCTTTGATAAACAGACGGTTGTGGCAAACGAATGTCTGGCCATATGCGAGGTAATCCGTTTGGTAATGCCACATAGTTTAGCGATACGTTGCAGGCAGCGATTCATACTATCGCTAAAAGTAGGAACAGGAAATATATAATTATTTAGGGCTACTAATCGGTATTGCTCAATCAGTTGTTTAGCTACCGGTAATAACTTCACATAAAAGGTAGTGCCCGTTTTCTTGCGTTTGGCTATCAGCCAAAGTTCTCCGTCAAAAGAAGTTTGTATATCATCGAAAGTCAGTTTCTTGACATCGGAGTATGCTAATCCGGTAAATGCCTGGAACACGAAAATATCCCGAATTTGTCGTTGCTTGTACCGGCGGAGTTCCACAGACATAAATCTTTTGAGTTCATCTTCTGTCAGATAGCCTCTGTCACGGGTTTGGGCTTTGAACCGGAATCCGGCAAATGGATTAACGTGTATATATCCTTTGCGTTGGGCTATCAGCATAATCTGCTTGAGTTTGGTAACAGCAGTAAGTAAAGTACTGCCTGCCAGCTTGCGTTCTTCCAATAGGTAAGCATAATAGTCTTCAATAAACTGGGGCTCTATTTCTTTGATTGGAATATCGGATAGGTTGTACCTGTCCCGGAGGAACATCTCTACCCGTCTGCGATTAATAATCAATTGTTCATAAGAGCCTTCGGTGCGGTCTTTGCCTACACGTTTGGCATAACTCTCATAAAATTCATCTGCAATGGAAAAAAATGTGCGGTAATCATCACCAAAACCCAGATAAGCGTTCTTGACTTTCTCAGCTGATACAAAATTATCTTTGTCGCAGATATTTTGGTACTGCTTTCCGATCTGGGTTTTGATGTTGTCTAACTTCTGATTGATTTTCTGCGCTTCGAGGCTCTTGCCTGCGGCTTTGTTTGCTTTGGTATCCCATAACGAGGGTTTTATGTTTAGCTTACAGCTAAACTGGGATACACTTCCATTAACAGTAATCCTTCCCATAACGGGTGCTTTGCCTTCTTTCAGATTGTTCTTTTTCAGGTAGAACAGAACCTTGAATGTACTTCTTGCCATAACTCTAATTTTTTAATTACAAATTTAGTTTACTTAGAGTTATCCGGTGCTATGCAAAATTACGCAAACTACTGTATAAAAGCATATTAAAGTCAAGAATCAAAAACTCACTCAGGTAACGATCTGGTAACTGAACTCACCGTCATCTTTGCTTTTTTATGCGTTTATTCCCAAAATATCAAAAAGAACCATATCCATAATCAACTGATTAAGTTCTTGTTACCCTCTTTTGCTTTGCCTCTCTTAAATGTCTGCTGTTTCCTTCAAATATTCATTCATCTTTTGGTTGGAACATACAGGGAATAGTCGTCCGTCTTTTTGTTTTCCTTTATACTTTTCAATGATCGCAAGAGGTATTTCAAGCAAGCGAATGTTGGATGGCACATCGGTTTTCTGACGATTGGTCATAACCCATTGATGACCATCGAAAGCTGTTTTGATATTATCCTCTGTCAATCGAGCCACATCAATATAACTTAAGCCCGTATAGCACATAAAAATGAAAACATCCCGAATATGGCGGAGCCTTTCTGTCTGGAAATCTTTCCGATAAATCGTATCAATTTCCTCTTGTGTAAGGACCTCCCGAATCACTTTCTTGGTCTTGAACCTGAAACCGACAAAGGGATCTATCTTAATATCCGCTCCGGTACTTTTAATATAGTTGAATACGGTCCTGAAACGTTGAACAAATTTCAATGCCGTATTATTGCTGCAATTGTGTTCGTTTTGGAGATATAAGAAGAATTTTTCTATAAATACAGGGGTTAGTTCCATGACAGGAATATCCGTCAGATGGTATTCCTTTTTAAGGAACTCCTGTAAGCGTGTTTTAGTCAATTCATACCTTCCATAAGTTATTTGAGAAGTATCCCGTCCGACTTTTAACAAGTAGAAATCATTGTGCTCTGTAAAATGCTTCAACAACATTTTCTTTTTATCCGTTTCAATGCCCAATACAATATTCTTGATCTTCTCGGGCAATACATATCCGTATTCATTAAGCTGTTTGTGGTAAATATCTGTAATCCTTACCTTTAAAGCTTCCAAAATTCGGTTTGTTTTGATGATTTCCTGTGAACGACCGATACATTTTCCTGCTTTGCTGTCCCACAGGACAGGGTCAACCATTGTCCGTGTATTGAACTGTGCACGCTCTCCACTAATAGTTATGCGTGCCATAACGGGAGTTAATCCGTTTTCATCTGCCCTTGTTTTACGCAGATAGAATAAAACTGTGAATGTAGCTTTCAATTCGGTACCATAACCAAATGATAGAAATTGGTACCTGTTTGGGTACCGAATCAGTGTCTTATGGTTGCTATATCCTGTCGCTTCTTGTCTATTGAGGGGAATAAAAAAACTCCCTAAATTCATCATTTAGAGAGTTTTGTCTTATTTTGTCGGAAAGTTGACTGTTCGTTTCTGATCTTCCAGTGATCCCATTTGGATCAACTATTTTATATCTTAAACCAATGTTTTCTAATGTTTTACCAAATAACTACTACTGTGTCAGTAGTGGTTTAGTAGTTATTTTTGTCCTTAGGTTGTCTCTCAAAATACCACTTTTGGCTTGGAGTTGACTGCTATTCATGGCGTAAAGATAATTAAAATAATGTATTTTTATTCCGTCAGAACCATAGAATAAATATGACAAAATTGTACTCTGGTACTGAACAATACAAAGGAATAGGTTTAGCATTCACTAAGAGGTGTAAAAAATATATTTTATTTAGACTAACTCAAATTTATGCCTGGTCAATTACTGGATTTTATCAATATAGAACTAAAGGAATTCATCAATATCAATACTACACAAAAATGGATTATATTTGTATTGAATGATATAACTAATTGAATGCATAGAAGTCTGGTATATATAATTATTTTTTTACTGTGCAGCTCCAATTTCTGGGGTCAAGTTATAAATTATCAAGCATTTATAAATATCATCCCCAGTGCCGAGGTATCTACAGTTAATAGCTTTGTGCAAGATAATCAGGGTCTTATCTGGATTGGAACTAACAAAGGGCTTTTTAGTTATGACGGATATTCTGCTCAGCAACATTTTACATTTGGAGAAAAAAGTAATACACTCATACATTCTATGTTAGTCTATGAAGACTATTATTTACTACTGGCAACCGATAACGGCTTACTGATATATAATTATAAGACTGATCAGTATGAAGAAGATAATACGGATTTCCCCTCAGATATAAGAGCAATTACTATACGTGACAATATCCTTTGGATGGGAACACTCGACGGATTATTCAGATACAATTTAGATACAAAAAAGCTGGAAAATATAAACAAAAAAAATCATTCGGGACTTTCGCATAATACTATTTATTCCATCATAACAACCCAGAATAATACACTATATATAGGGACATACAATGGACTCTGTAAGTATATCCCCGAATCTGATAACTTTGAAATAATATCCTTGCCTGTTGACAACAAAAGGAGTAACCAGTTTATAAACACATTGCTGGAGGACACAAATACCCGGAATATATGGATAGGCACAGAAGGTGCATTATACAAATATTCACCAGATAAAAACGAAATAGAAGAAATCAGTTTCTTCCACAACAACTCTATAAAATCATTGGCTATCGACGGGGATAATAACTTGGTGCTGGCTACAGACAATGGTTTGTACACATATAATCATATAGATAAGAGTACTAGTCATTTTGTACATGACTCCAGAAACAATAGATCGCTTAGCAATAATATTATATGGGGAGTGTTTGCCGATAAAGAAAAAAATATCTGGCTGGGTACCGATTATGGCATTTCTTTAGCGCGTAACAATAAGTCATTACAATCAATACCTATTTCACAAATCACCGGTATTGGCGATGGCAATCGATTTCATTCCATCTTTAAAGATTCGCGAGGCAACTATTGGTTTGGAGGAACAAACGGTCTGATATTTTCCCCATCGTTGACCGAACGTACCGATAATGCTATATGGTACAGAATGGGAGATCCGAAATATCCGATATCTCACAACCGTATCAGGCACATATATGAGGATAAAGACAACAATCTGTGGGTAGCCACAGACGGAAGCATCAACAGATATGATTATCAGAAAAAACAATTTGTACATTACACGATAGTGGATAGTACAAATACCTTGAACTCAAACTGGGCATATCATATATTCGAAGACGATAAGGGTCAATTATGGATAGCTACCTGTCTTGGCGGTATATTTGTAGTCAATAGAGATCGCTTACTGAAGTCGTCAGGTAATTATGTTGCCGAAATGAATTATTCCACCAGAAATGGGTTGTCTGGTAATTTTATCAATCAGATTATACCCGATCACTCCGGCAATGTGTGGGTATTGCTTTACAATAATGGGATTAATAAAATAGATGTAAGTGCCAATATTATCAATAAATACCCAATAGAGGAAGGAACAAATAATGAGAACCCCAATTATGTAATATGTGACGACGAAGGCTTCCTTTGGGGTGGCTATCGAGGCGGGATAGCGCGTATAAACACTAAGACAAACAGTTCGGATTTTATAAAGTTTGACAATTTCAGCAACGGCGAAATTCTCTCATTGATTGAGGTTGATAATAATATATGGATTTCAACAACGGAAAGCCTTTGGGTATTGGACAAGAGAACAAATGGCGTAAAAAGACTGAATATCACCAATAAATCTTTTACATGCTTTTTCTTTGATAAAGATGTAAACAAGATATACATGGGAGGAGTCGATGAATTTACCGTTTTGTCGCCGGATATACAATATGAGAATTTTACAGGCTCACAACTCATACTCACCGCTCTTTATATTAACGATAACTTATTCCAGCCAACGAGCAGCCAAGAAGGAAATAGCATCCGTTATCTGAACGAAATAGAATTAGACCACAACCAAAATAATTTGACTTTCGAATTCTCTGATCTAATCTATTCGGAAGAGGAAGCCGGTAAATTTGTTTATAAACTGGAGGGTGCTGACACAGATTGGAACATAATCAGACAAAATATAAACCGTATAAATTATACAAATCTGGAATATGGAAAATATAAACTGATGATAAGCCGTTTGGATTCTTCGGGGAAACCATCGGATATTTCACGTACCTTTTCCATACGCATAAATCCGCCGTGGTATTATACATTATGGGCAAAATGTGTCTATGCAATCTTGCTGTTAGCCCTTATCGTGTGGATTATCAATTTCTTCCGAGTACGGAACAATCTGAGAATCGAACGAATCGAAAAAGAAAAGACTGTTGAGTTGACAAATCTCAAGATAGATTTCTTCACCAATGTTTCGCACGAATTTAAGACACCTCTGAGCCTTATTATAGCGCCAGTCAGCAAATTACTGTTGGATACAAAAGACGCTTCGAAGAAGCGGCTGTTAGAGAATGTGCAGCATAATGCACTGAAGTTAAATTCCCTTATACGACAGGTACTGGAATTTAACCGAACCGATAGTATATCCAACACCAGCCTGATGTTGTCTAAAGTAGAGTTTGTCGAATTTGCCAAAAGCCTTTATTCTGTTTATCAGGAAGGGTATAAAGACAAGAATCTGAACTTTTTTTTCCATACTAATCACGAGAAGATATTCGTAAATATTGATGTTCTGAAAATAGAATCGGTATTGAATAACTTGCTATCCAATGCATGCAAATACACGAAAGAGGGTGGTCGTATAGATTTTGCGCTAAATTATAAAGATAATGAAAAGGTACTCGACATTATCCTTTCCGACCAAGGAATCGGTATACCTGCAAATGAAATACCATACATCTTCGAACGATATTACCAGACAACTAAAACCACAGGGAATAAAGAAGGAACCGGAATAGGATTGTATCTGGCTAAAACCTACACCGAACAGCACGGTGGAAAAATACATATAGAATCGGAAGAGGACAAAGGAACCACTATCGTTATCTCTTTGCCGGTATTGATGGAAGAAAATAATATTCGCAATGAACAAGTAGAGACTTTTGCCGATGAGAACAGCCCGCTAATATTAATTGTAGATGACAATCTGGAAATTGCGGATTTTATCAGCCAAACATTGTCTCGTAAATATAGATGTATAATTGCACATAATGGCAAAATGGGATTGGAAATGGCAATAAATAATATTCCCGATTTGATAGTTGCCGATATAATGATGCCGGTGATGGATGGCCTCGAAATGAGTCGCAGAATCAGGAAAAATGTACCAACTTCAACTATTCCAATCATTTTGCTCACTGCAAAGGATGATAAAAGCACCGAATTGGAAAGTATAAATCTGAATGTAGATGCATTTATTTCCAAACCATTCGATACGGAACTGTTGCTCTCGCGTGTAGACCAGCTACTGAAAAGTAAACAGCAGATAGAAACTAAATTAAGAATAGAATCGATAGATACACCTAAAGCTATAGAAGCTACTTCACCGGATGAGAGACTCCTTTCGGAGATTATTCAGATAATTGAAAATAAAATTGCCGACCCTGACCTGAATGTAAATTCACTTAGTACGATTTCAGGAATTGGTTCTAAACAAATTTATCGTAAAATAAAGCAACTTACAGGTCTGTCTCCTGTAGAATATATAAGATCGATACGGTTGAAAAAAGCAGCCATGCTACTATCACAAAATAAATTTACGGTGGCTGAGGTTATGTATATGGTCGGTTTCTCCAATCATTCATATTTCTCTAAATGTTTCCAGTCAGAGTTTGGTAAGACTCCAAGGCAATTTACGGATGACACTTCAATGTGATTGAATATCAATACTTTGTATGCTAAAAGTCCAATTTGTTAAACATCTTGGCTGTCCATTTTCTATCTATATCTGTCTAATTTGTGCCATACATTTGCGCCATCAAGCGGTTAATTTTGCCTTATCCTTAAAGTAGGGGATAAACAAAATTAAACCGAGAACTGCCATGAGAATTTTTATTACAACACTATGTTGTCTGTTGCTCACTTTATCCTTATGGGCACAGGAGATACAAAATATTCCTACTGTTTATGTTGATAAATCAGGTGTGATGCGCTGGTCTGACACCCACCTGGAAGCATCTTTTTATGGAGTAAACTACACCCTACCTTTCGCACACGCGTACCGTGCAATAAATTATCAGGGAAAGAACCATAAAGAAGCCATAGACAAGGATGTATACCACATGGCTCGCTTAGGATTTAATGCTTACCGTATCCATGTATGGGATGTGGAAATATCGGATGGCAAAGGAAATTTGAAGGAAAATGCTCACCTCGATTTACTGGATTACCTTATTATGAAGCTCAAAGAGCGCAATATAAGGATACTGATAACCACCATGACAAACTTTGGGAATGGCTATCCCGAGAAAAATCAGAATACGGGAGCATTTTCGTACCTGTATGATAAATGTAAAGTACATAGCGATGAGAATGCAATCGTAGCACAGGAAAATTATATTTCGCAATTTGTGAAACATATTAATCCTTATACCAAACAGCCTTATAAAGAAGACCCGTATATCATCGGTTTTGAGATTAATAATGAACCATGCCATGCCGATACACCTCAGCAAACAGAAGCTTATATTAACCGGATGCTTTCTGCGCTAAAAAAAGCAGGGAATGACAAGCCGGTATTCTACAACGTGAGCCACAACATGGAGCATATACAGGCATATTACAACACGTCTATACAAGGCACAACATATCAGTGGTATCCTATCGGGTTGGTTGCCGGACATACACGCAAAGGAAACTTTTTGCCTTATGTAGACAATTATAATATCTCATTTTCCAATGTGAAAGGTTTCGACAAAAAGGCAAAGGCTGTATATGAATTCGATCCAGCCGATATCACATATTCCTATATGTATCCGGCTATGGCACGTACTTTTCGCTCAAATGGTTTTCAGTGGATTACACAATTTGCTTATGACCCGATAGATATAGCCTGGGCAAATACCGAATACCAGACACACTTTCTCAATCTGGCTTATACACCGAATAAGGCCATCAGTATGAAAATAGCCGCGGAAGTAGCCTACTCCGTTCCGATGAACAAGCAATATCCTGCATATCCGAATGATACTATATTCGATAATTTCCGGGTAAGTTATATTCAGGATTTGAGTGAACTCAATACCCCTGAGAAATTTTATTATTCGAATAATACATCAACCATTCCTGTGAATGCCGAAAAACTACAATCTGTTGCCGGTTGTGGCAGTTCGCCTATTGTCTCATACGAGGGTACAGGCGCTTATTTTATCGACAGGTTAGAATCCGGATTATGGCGGCTCGAAGTAATGCCGGATGCTGTGCAAATAAACGATCCGTTTGCAAAACCCTCATTAAATAAAGAAGTAGTAACTATCGCTTGGAATGAATGGAATATGAAGATTAGCCTTCCCGGTTTAGGTGAAGATTTTATAATTAGAACTATCAATGGAGGAAACAGTCATAATGGGTTATCAAAAGGTATTGGCTTTTCTATAAAACCGGGAGTCTATCTTCTTTGTAATAAAGATTATCAACCGCTCAAAGATTGGAATGCATCTACCAAATGGGGAAATATAACCTTAGGTGAATATGTTGCTCCTGAAGCTCATGCCAAAACATTCTCGGTGGTTCATAATCCTATGAAAATAGCTGAAGATAAGCAACCTCTGCAAATCGAAGCACAGATTGTCGGATCTTCTTTTCCCGACTCTGTAATTATTTATACGGATAAAATATCTTTTTGGTCACAAAGCAATCCATATATAAAAATGGAGAGAGTGCATGGCTACACCTACAAAGCCGGCATTCCTGCCGATATGATAAAGGATAATAACCTGAAATACAACATTATTGTATGCAAGAATGATAAAAACTTTACATATCCAGCAGGGACAGAGGGAAATCCGCTGGATTGGGATTTTTACCAAAATAAATATTATGAAACTAGAATAGTTAATCCCGAAGCTCCTGTTGAACTGGTGAAAATTACTGACGGATATAGCAATATTGAAACCTATGGCATACCCGAAAGCTCTTATATAATAGGGAAACTAACAGGGAATGATTTGACAGAAACTAACAGGATAAAATATACTTTTTCTATTAATGATACAGATTCCCGCTTTTATTGGCGCAAATATATAAAAGATGAAGTTATCGCACGAAAAACGGCTCTACAGAACTCCGAAGCTCTATATTTAAATATCAGCAATGCTAAGGGTATAGACAAACTTAAAATCGGATTTGTGACTTCCGACGGTTTCACCTACACATCTGTTCTGAACCTTGATGCTGGAACCGATTTATATAAAATATCATTAGAAAGTCTTCAGCAAGACAAAACCGTATTGCTCCCCGCACCGTACCCTACATTTCTGGGACGTTACTTTATGCTGGATACTAAGATTTCATTAAATATAGAAAAGATAGAATCTATAATACTCTTCACTATTGATAGTATGGATGAGAAATCATCGGTGGAATTTGGAAATATGTGGCTGGAATAATATTGACATTATATAAAAACAAATACCTTAATTAAATAATTTGAAACATGGAAAAATACAAGAAAATTGTTCGATTCCCATTGTTACTCTTATTGTTTTTGATAGTACCGTTATTAGTAAGCGGACAAACCAAAAATGTAACAGGGGTAGTAACGGATGAAACCAACGAACCGATAATTGGCGCAGTAGTTAAAGTTCCCGATACAACCATAGGTATAACCACCGATTATGATGGGAGGTATACAATAGAAGTGCCGACAGATAAGACTGAGCTTGAATTTTCTTTTCTAGGCTACGAATCTCAACTTATTGCCATCTCCGGTAATGTTATAAATGTGAAATTGTTGCCAAAATCGATGGAACTTACCGATGTAGTTGTTATCGGTTACGGAACTCAACGCAAAAGCGACCTTACAGGTTCGATAAGTAGTGTAAGCAGCAAGGATTTTAACGAGGGGCTTATCAGCTCTCCCGAACAGTTAATCAATGGTAAGGTATCGGGGGTGCAGATTATGTCTAACAGTGGCTCACCTACGGGAGGAAGTACCATCCGCATTCGTGGAGGGGCATCGTTGAATGCCAGTAACGACCCGCTTATTGTATTGGATGGTGTGCCATTAGAAAGTGGCGGTATCAGTGGTAATACTGGTAATTTCTTAAGTCTTATCAACCCTTCGGATATAGAAAGCATGACTATTCTTAAAGATGCTTCATCTACAGCAATTTACGGCTCCCGTGCTTCGAATGGTGTAATAATAATTACTACCAAAAAAGGAACAGGAAGCGGTATAAAAATAACATTCAACACAACCAACTCTGTACAGACACGCACAAAAATGGTTGATATGCTAGACCGAAACGAATTTATAGATGTAATAAACTCGAAAGGTACAAATGCGCAGAAGGCGCTATTGGGAACCGCATCTACAGATTGGAATGATCAGGTATTCCACACCGCTTTTGGTACTGATAACAATCTGAGCGTAGCTGGCCGTGTAGCAGAAAACTGGCCTATTCGTGTAGCTGTTGGCTATTATAATCAGAATGGTTTGGTTCGGACCGATAATGCCGAACGTTTTACTGGTAGTTTATCCCTGACTCCATCATTCTTCAACGAGCATCTGAAAATTAATATTAGTGCAAAAGGTTCACTCAACAATAATCGGTTTGCCAACACAAGTGCCATATGGGCAGCCTCAACGTTTAATCCTACCTTGCCGGTTTATTCAGACAGTAACGAATATGGTGGCTACTGGGAAGCTATCGACAGTAACGGAAAACCCGCAAATGGTGCAGTCATAAATCCACGGGGACTGATAGACCAAAACAAATCGACCAGTAAAGTACAACGTTTTATCGGAAATGCCGATGTAGATTACAAAATGCACTTTTTACCCGAATTGAGATATCATCTGACTTTAGGTTATGATTATGCAGAAGGTAAAGGTTCTGTATATGTACCCGCAGAAGCAGCAGAATATTACAATACAGCGGGTAAAGATTATGACTATGGTCCACAGAAGAATACAAACCGCCTGCTGACAACATACCTAAATTATAATAAAGATTTCAGTAATATAAAGAGTGTTGTGGATGCTACAGTCGGTTACGACCATCAGTTCTGGAAAAGCACAAGCCCTGCTTATGTCGAAACCAATACCAAGGGCGAAATTCAATCGTCTATAGCTGCCACCGATCAGCGGCATGCTTTAATCTCATACTACGCACGCCTGAACTATACATTCGATTCGCGTTATATGCTGACGGCAACTGTCAGAGGAGACGGAACTTCGCGTTTCCATAAAGACAATCGCTGGGGAACATTCCCTTCTGTTGCTCTTGCCTGGAGAATAAACGAAGAGTCTTTTTTGAAAGAGAGCCGCGCCATAAGCAACCTTAAGCTACGGGCAAGTTATGGGGTAACCGGACAACAGGATGGTATCGGTAATTATAACTATATGCCGGTTTATACTTTGAGCCAGAACGGAGCACAGGTGCAATTCGGTGACCAGTGGTATTATTCGTATCGTCCCGAAGCATATGTAGAAGACCTGAAATGGGAAACTACCACATCGTGGAACTTTGGACTCGATTTTGGATTTCTGAAAGACAGAATCAGTGGTTCTGTCGATTTCTATACTCGCCAGACCAAAGATTTGTTAGCAACTGTTCCGTCACCAGCCGGCTCTAACTTTAATAAGAATATTCTTACCAATGTAGGAAATGTAGATAGTCACGGTATCGAGTTTTCGTTAAATGCAACACCTATAGATACCAAAGATTTCACATGGAATTTGAGCTATAATATGACATGGCAAAAGATGAAAGTAAAAAATCTCTCATTGATAGATGGTGGGGCAGCAACCAACACACTGGTAGGGCCGACTATCGATAGTTATCAGTTTCAGGTGTTGTCGGAAGGCTATGCACCATATATGTTCTATGTGTATCATCAGCTTTATGATGAAAAGACAGGAATGCCTGTGGAAGGAGCGTATGCAGATATGAATAATGATGGCGAAATCAATTCTTCCGACCTATATCGCTACCACTCTCCGGCACCCGATTTTATTTTTGGGCTTAGTACTTCGCTTCGCTACAAGCAATGGAGTCTCGGAATGAGTTTCCGTGCCAATCTGGGCAACTACGTATACAATGGCATGGCTATGAATACAGGTGCATGGAGTACTGTGAGTTATAATGATTCTCAGATTAACAACCTCAACCGGAGTTATCTTAAAACAGGATTTCAGAACCGGCAGTATTTATCCGATCATTATGTAGAAAACGCTTCATTCATCAAGATGGACAATCTCTCTCTTGGATATAATTTCGGACGCATCAACAATTGGTTTGGACTTAATGTGAGTGCTATGGTGCAGAATGTATTTTGTATAACTAAATACAGCGGAGTAGACCCGGAAGTACCCAATGGGATGGACATGTCATTCTATCCGCGTCCACGTATTTTCTCCATTAGCTTAGGATTAGACTTTTAATTTTCTTAAAATAGTAATCATGATGAAAAAAACACTATATATAATATTATTTGCAGGTCTTATCGTAATGAATTCCTGCCTGGATGATCTCGACCAAGCTCCTCATGTAGAGGATACTGCTGAAGATGTATATACTACAGCAGCTAATTATAAAGCCGTACTGGCTAAACTCTATGCAGCCTTTTATACTGCCGGACAGGAAAAAGGCGGGAATAATTCTGATCTGGACAGTAATAGCGGACAAGACTATATGCGCTGCTACTTCAACCTACAGGAATGCGGAACAGATGAGGTAGCTTCTACATGGCTCGAAGGAGACAAAGTCTCCGATCTTACTTATTTATCGTGGGATGCAAACGATCCGTGGGTATCAGATATGTATTACCGCATATTTTATAATATCTCATTATGCAACGAATTTCTTCGTAATGCCGGAGATGAACAAATATCAGGATTTACTGAAAGCGAACAGGCAGATATTCGTCATTACCGCGCCGAAGCCCGTTTTCTGCGAGCATTAGCCTATTATCATGCAATGGATTTGTTCCGCAATGTTCCATTTGTAACCGAAAACGATCCAGTGGGTACATTTATTCCGCCACGCTATGAAGCAAAACAAGTATTTGAATTTATAGAAACCGAATTGAAAGAGATAGATAATGATTTGCTGTCTAAAAACGAATGTGAATACGGACGAGCTCCTAAAGCTGCCGCTTATGCTTTATTAGCTAAACTTTATCTGAATGCCGAGGTATATATAAATACAGAGCGTTATACAGATTGTATTACAAATTGCAAAAAAGTTATCGCCGAAGGCTATATCCTAGAGCCTGAGTATCAGAAATTATTTAATGCAGATAATCATAAACGTACCAATGAAATAATCTTTGCCTATGCTGTTGATGCCGAAAAAGCTGTCACATGGGGTGCTACTACTTATATTATTTGCGGTGCTGTCGGCAATAGTTCCGATTACCAGAAACCGGGTGATTATGGTGTAACCAGTGGATGGGGATCATTCCGCGTGCGTGGTAATATACCTAAGCTTTTCAAGGCCGGAGATAAACGAGCTTTATTTTTCTCGGAAGGTCAGACCTTGGAAGTAGAAACGGTGGACAATCAAAGCAACGGTTATTTTGTAACCAAATGGACTAACCTGACCGATACGGGAGAACAAGCTTCTAATACTGCTGATGGAGGCGTTAATACCGATTTCCCAGTCTTCCGCTTAGCAGATATTTACCTGATGCTGGCAGAGTCGGTAACGCGTGGAGGCTCAGGAAGTTCTGCAACCGAAGCCTTGGGGTATGTAAACAAACTGCGTGAACGTGCTTTTGGAGATGCATACGATACAAGCGGCAAAGTGAGTGAAAGCGAAATATTGTTACCTGATTTCTTCCTTAACGAACGGGCTATGGAATTGTATTGGGAGTGCACTCGCCGCACCGACCTCATACGCTTCGGAAGTTTTACGACTTCAGCATACAGGTGGGAATGGAAAGGTGGAGTGAAAGAAGGTAAAGCTGTAGATGATAAATATAATATCTACCCTATTCCTGCAACTGACCTTACAGCAAACCCTAATCTATATAATGAAAATTACTAATTGATGTACAATTATTTACATATGAAAGCAATAAAAAATATATATAAAACTTTCTCATGCTTGTTCATGTTGCTGATGCTAATGACAGCCTGTGAAAATGATGGCGACACCATATATCTTTCCAGCACCGAAAGCAGTGATTTTGTTGTCACCGAGAGTAATGTGAAACTATCAAAGGACAACTCTACAGCTATTGTTCTTTCTCTGGCTTGGACTAAAAACTCATTTTTAGCCGTAAGTGATCCATCAATGTCTACCACGGCTACTGTTTCTTATTACATACAAATTTCAACAACGAATGATTTCAGTTCGAATGTTGTTGAAACTCTTGATAATAATTTCTCAAAGGCGTATACAGGATCGGAACTTAATACAATAGCAAAGATTCTGGGAATAGAACCCGATAATGAAACTCCTGTTTATTTCCGCATTAAGTCCGTTACAGGGGTAAATATGGATGGTCCCTACAGCGATGTGGAAACTGTAAATATAACCCCTTACCTGATAGACATGTCCGCCGGATATGTACTCGATGCAGATAAAGTGGAAACAGGTGCAACCCTGCATTCTCCGGAAGTAAATGGTATATACACCGGTTTTATGGGAGCTTCGGGATGGTCTAACTTCTATCTACTCGAAGGAGATGGTACTATCTGGGGCAATGATGGGGTGAGCGGCACAGCTTTCCTGATGTCGTCCGAAAATGATAATGACAAACGTTGGAATTTCTGGTTCCCTGGTGTTACTGGATGCTATTATACTGTAGTGAATACAAATACGAAACAATGGTCGGCTTTACTGCTTCCTTCTTTAACTGTAAGTGGTGATATAAATGCCGATATGACTTTCGACCGTCCAAATGTAAAATGGACTGCTACTTTTAATGTAACCGCAGCTTCAACATTGAAAGTGAATTTGAATACTGTTGGTAAACAATACGATTATTCTACAAGTACTAATGATGATGCAGCAAAAGATAGTCAGGTTGCCTTTACTCAGGAGGGACAAAATATAGTACTTGCCTCACAGGCCGGAGATATAACAGTGACAGTGCCCGAAGCGGGGACTTATACACTGGTAGTAGACCTGAAACAGCCGGGGGCATGGACATGTACAGCCGTAAGCGGAGCGGAAGAGCCCGAACCTGTGATAGAATACCTGTATCTACCGGGAATAGACGATGGCATAAGCGGAAGTTGGACTTTCGATAATTATATGAAACTCTATGATGAAAATGAACTGAATTATGCAGGTGTATTTAATGTCAACTCGCTATGGGGATATAGTATCAATATAGAAAAAGATAATTGGGACGATAAATATACAATGGTAGAGGGAGGAACTGCATATGCAGGCTCATTAGAACTTAAGGGACAGAATAATATTGCCCCTCCTACAGCGGGATTATATTTGGTAGAAGCGTCTTTGGTTCAGTTTACCTACAACCTGACAGCCATAGAAAATCAAATCTATGTGGCAGGACTACATGATGTGTGGGATTTCAATACACCATTGCCTGCAACAGCTACACCGGGAGTGTATGAAGGACAGATTACAATAAACAGTGCTTCGCCATGGGGATTTGCCATCCATCTGGTAAGTGGAGACTGGGATCATAAATTCGGCGGTTCGGAAGGCAAACTGTACTACAGGGGAAGCAATATTACGGATGATGCTTCGCTAGCTCCGGGAACTTACCTGATGACGGTAGACCTAATCAACGAAACATATAGTATCACTCAATAACAGAATGACCATGAAACTGAAAAACATTATATTATCAATAGCCATAGCCTTATTTGCATTCACATCATGTAGCGATGATGACAAGCCAGTATTTCCCGATCAGCCTGCAAATGAATATGATATGATAGGTTTTGCAAAAGGGGCAGATGTAAGCTGGCTCACCGAAATGGAAAAAGCAGGAAAGAAATTCTATAATTCTAATGGTGAAGAAATGGAATGTATGGCTCTGTTACGCGATCTTGGTTTTAACTCTGTGCGTTTACGGGTATGGGTTGATCCTGCTGATGGTTGGTGTAACACAAGTGATATGCTTGTTAAAGCATGGAGAGCAAAAAATCTGGGTATGCGCATTATGGTTGACTTCCACTACAGCGATAGCTGGGCCGATCCGGCACAACAAACCAAACCTGCGGCATGGGCAGACTTTAGTTTTGAAGACTTGAAAAAAGCGTTGGCTGATCATACGACTGAAACACTTACCGCATTGAAGGAGATGGATATAACTCCGGAATGGGTACAAATTGGTAACGAAACCATGAACGGCATGCTTTGGGAAGATGGTGGCTTACTCGAAAATGTGAAGAATTATGCAGAATTGAATAATGCTGGGTACGATGCTACTAAGGCCATTTTTCCTGATGCTAAAGTTATTATTCACTTCGACCGTGGACACAGGAATGATATGTACCGCCCACGTTTCGATGCACTGAAAAACAACAATGCCAAATGGGATGTGATAGGCATGTCGCTTTACCCTACTAAGGATAATTGGGAGATGCTTGTTGATGATTGCTACTACAATATGCTGGATATGGTAGAGCGTTACGGTTCGGACGTGATGATATGCGAAATAGGAATGGACTGGGATCAGGCCGAAGCCTCTAAATCGATGCTTACTGCATTGATAGAGAAAACCAAAGCTGTGCCGAATGAAAAAGGTTTGGGCGTCTTCTACTGGGAACCTCAATCATATGGCAGCTGGAATGGTTATACCAAAGGAGCTTTCGACGAATCGGGAAAACCTACAGTGGCATTAGATGCTTTTAAATGAATTATATCTATATTTGCTTATCTACTAACATTGTCATTGAAGTTGTCTCCACTTTTTACTCTGTGTTGAAAAAGTCAAGATGGCTTCAATGACAGGTTTAAATAATGAATATACCTAATGAAATATCTAATTTTAACAATAGCCTTATTATACTCCGGTATAAGCTATTCGCAATCGGTAAGAGATGAATTTCTGATAGAAAAGAACTGGAAATTCAGCAAAGGGGATTTTACGGATGCTATGCAGACTGATTTTAACGATTCAGGCTGGCAATTGGTAACCATTCCGCACGATTGGGCGATAGAAGGGCCTTTCGACAGGAAATATGATTTGCAGGAAGTTGCTGTTACCCAGAATGGGGAGACAGTAGCAACTGTTAAAACCGGGCGCACAGGAGGCCTTCCTTACATAGGTACAGGCTGGTATAGGAATACATTTGATGTAAGTAACTTTACGAAGGCAAATAACCGGGTGAATCTTTTGTTCGATGGAGCAATGAGTGAAGCCCAGATATACGTGAATGGAAAGAAAGCTATTTTCTGGCCTTTCGGTTACAACTCATTTCATTGCGACGTTACAGATTTACTTAATATTGATGGTAAAAGCAATACAATAGCTGTACGCCTTGAAAATAAGCCCGAATCTTCACGCTGGTATTCTGGTGCAGGTCTCTACAGAAATGTACACGTAATTGTAACCAAAGCTGTTCATGTTCCGGTTTGGGGAACATATATTACTACCCCTTTTGTTTCCGAAGAATATGCCTCGGTTAATCTGAAGACCGAAGTAGAAAACAGTAATGGCCAGGATGTGAGGATAGTAACCGAGATTCGTGATGCTAACAATAAAGTCGTATCTTCAAAGGACAATATGCAGAAGATTAATCACGGGAAACCTTTCGAACAAAACTTTATCGTGGATAAGCCTCAATTATGGTCGCCTGAGAATCCCTACCTATACAATGCTGTTTCAAAAATATACATTAAAGACCAGTTGGTAGATGAATATACTACCCGTTTTGGCATCAGGGATATAAAGCTGATTGCAGATAAAGGATTCTTTCTGAACGGGGAGCGCCGGAAATTCCAAGGAGTGTGCAACCACCATGATTTAGGTCCTCTGGGTGCTGCCATCAATGTAGCAGCTTTACGCCGTCAACTTACGATGCTTAAAGATATGGGATGCGATGCTATCCGTACGGCGCACAATATGCCTGCACCCGAACTGGTAGAACTATGCGACGAAATGGGCTTTATGATGATGATTGAGCCCTTCGATGAGTGGGATATTGCTAAATGTAAGAACGGCTATCATCGTTTCTTTAACGAATGGGCAGAGAAGGATATGGTAAATATGCTTCGCAACTACCGCAACAATGCCAGTGTAGTAATGTGGAGCATCGGCAACGAAGTACCCACCCAGTGTAGTGATGAGGGATATAAGGTTGCCTCATTCTTACAGGACATTTGCCACAGAGAAGATCCTACCCGCCCTGTGACATGTGGTATGGATCAGGTTAGCTGTGTGCTAAATAATGGCTTTGCTGCAATGATTGATGTGCCGGGCTTAAATTATCGCGCACACCGTTATCAGGAAACATATGAGAAATTACCTCAAAATCTTGTATTGGGCTCCGAAACTTCATCTACGGTCAGTTCACGTGGTGTGTATAAATTCCCTGTAGAGAAGAAAGCCGATGCTGTATATGATGACCATCAATCGTCGTCGTATGACCTCGAATATTGTTCATGGTCTAATATACCTGACGAAGATTTTGCTTTGGCAGACGATCATAACTGGACAATGGGGCAATTCGTGTGGACGGGATTTGATTATTTGGGAGAACCATCCCCTTACGACACCGATGCATGGCCAAATCATAGTTCTATGTTTGGAATCATCGATTTGGCAAGTATTCCAAAAGACCGTTATTACTTGTACAGAAGTATTTGGAATAAAAATGAAAACACATTGCATATCCTTCCTCACTGGAACTGGAAAGGCCGTGAAGGACAAAAGACGCCTGTCTTTGTTTATACCAATTATCCCTCGGCAGAGCTTTTTATCAATGGAAAAAGCTATGGTAAGCAAATTAAGAATAATTCGACATTGCTCAACCGCTATCGCTTAATGTGGATGGATGCAATATATGAGCCGGGTGAAGTAAAGGTTGTAGCATACAACGAACAGGGAGAAGCAGTAATGGAAAAAACAGTTCGTACAGCTGGTAACCCTCATCATATAGAATTAGTGCCGGATCGTACACAGTTGTCGGCTGATGGAAAGGATTTGGCATATATTAATGTACGTGTTGTAGATAAGGATGGAAATCTTTGCCCCGATGATCAACGTATGATTACTTTCTCGGTAAAAGGAAATGGTAAATACAGAGCTTCGGCAAATGGAGACCCTACAAGCCTCGATTTATTTCATCTATCTCAAATGCCAGCTTTTAATGGGCAACTGACATCGATAGTACAAGCGGGAGAGAATGGTGGTAAAATTGTTTTTGAGGCAAAGGCTAAAGGGCTAAAGACAGCAATAATTGAAATAGATGTGAAATAAGAAGATTGTGATATGAAGAGACTAACATGCCTTATTTGCATTATATCTATATTACTTTTTGGCTGTACCCGGAAAGGAACATTTGAAGTAGGTGATAAAACCTTCTTGTTGAATGGAGAGTCTTTTGTTGTAAAAGCTGCCGAACTACATTACCCACGTATCCCAAAAGAATATTGGGAGCATCGGATACAAGCCGCAAAAGCATTGGGTATGAATACCATTTGCTTGTATGTATTCTGGAATTACCACGAACCCGAAGAAGGAAAATTTGATTTCTCGGGACAGAAAGATATAGCCGCCTTTTGCAAACTGGCGCAAAAACATGATATGTATGTGATTGTCCGCCCGGGCCCGTATGTTTGCGCCGAATGGGAAATGGGCGGTCTGCCTTGGTGGCTACTGAAAAAGAAAGATATAAAACTTCGTGAACAAGACCCGTATTATATGGAACGCACCAAGCTGTTTATGAGCGAAGTAGGTAAGCAGCTTTCGGGCTTACAGATAACCAAAGGCGGCAACATCATCATGGTGCAGGTGGAAAATGAATATGGTTCGTTTGGTACAGACAAGCCTTATATTGCAGAAATTCGCGATATAGTAAAAGGCGCGGGATTTACGGAAGTGCCTTTATTCCAATGCGACTGGAACTCCAACTTTGAAAATAATGCACTTGAAGATTTAGTGTGGACAATCAATTTCGGAACAGGAGCCAATATAGACGACCAGTTTCGCCGGTTACAGGAACTTCGCCCGAATACTCCCCTTATGTGTAGCGAGTTCTGGTCGGGGTGGTTCGACCATTGGGGAGCAAAACACGAAACGCGCAGCGCCGAAGCATTGGTACATGGTATGAAAGAAATGCTCGACCGCAATATCTCTTTCAGCCTGTATATGACACACGGAGGAACCAGCTTTGGGCATTGGGGTGGTGCCAACTTCCCTAACTTTTCTCCCACCTGTACATCTTACGATTATGATGCGCCGATAGGTGAATCAGGAAATATTACGCCCAAATATTATGAAGTACGTAATCTTCTGAAGAATTATCTGCCGGAAGGGCAAATCTTGCCGGAAATCCCGGATTCAATACCGACAATAGCAATATCAGCATTTGAACTGACCGAAATAGCTCCATTGTTTGACAATTTGCCTGATGCCAAAACAAGTGAAACAATCCAATCAATGGAGTTTTTCGATCAAGGCTGGGGAAGTATCCTTTACCGTACCAAACTGGAAGCATCTAACGAAGAACAAACCCTGATTATTACCGAAGCCCACGACTGGACACCGGTATTTCTGGATGGGAAAAGAATAACAACTCTTAGCCGTCTGAAAGGTGAAAGTACAGTAAAACTTCCTCCTGTAAAAGAAGGGGCACAGCTCGATATCCTTGTAGAAGCTATGGGGCGTATGAACTTTGGAAAAGGGATATACGACTGGAAAGGGATTACTGAAAAAGTGGAGATACAAACAAGGAACGAGACAAAAGAATTGAAGTACTGGCAGGTATATAATATTCCTGTAGATTATGAATTTGTCAAGAATAAACAATACAAGCGAGAACCAAATATTGCGAAGTCTCCTGCATATTACAGGGGTACGTTTACGCTAGACAAGGTTGGAGATACGTTTTTCAATATGACTAATTGGTCTAAAGGTCTGGTTTGGGTAAATGGCTATCCGATCGGACGTTTCTGGGAGATAGGCCCACAACAAACTCTGTATATGCCAGGTTGTTGGCTTAAGAAAGGAGAAAACGAGATTATCATATTTGATATGGCTTCTCCCGAAAAACCGGAAACAGAAGGATTGAGGAAGCCAATACTCGACGTATTAAGAGGAAACGGAGCATATGCACATCGTAAACTGGGTGAAAACCTTAATCTGACAGGAGAAACACCTGTTTACACAGGGACATTTAAACAGGGAAATGGCTGGCAACATATCAAATTCGGAAAAGCAATCGATGCCCGTTTCTTCTGTATCGAAGCATTGAACTCGCACGGAGGAGATGATTACGCATCGATGGCTGAACTGGAACTGTTAGGAGAAGATGGTAAACCAATATCGCGTCAGCACTGGAAAGTGGTTTATGCCGATAGCGAAGAGTTGGATGACGCTAATAATATAGCAACCAATGTATTCGACTTACAGGAATCTACTTTCTGGCATACCAATTATTCAACAACTAAGGCTATGCATCCGCATCAGTTGGTAATTGATTTGGGCGAAGACAGGAAAATCACAGGCTTTTCATACCTTCCACGGGCAGAAGCAAATAAACCGGGTATGATTAAAGATTTTAGAGTATATGTTAAGATGTCGCCGTTTAAAATTAAATGATATATCTGTTTATATTGCTTTCCAAGTATCTTAAGCCTTAAGGTAATTAACTAGTCATTGCTTTTTTGAGCAAACAAACCGAATGTCATCTTAACATTATCCTCCATAGCAATAAGATAAGGTGTAAGTTGGGACAATCCTCCTGATACAAATGAAATGCCGGCGACGAACAACTATACAAGGAAAATCCCATCATTTCATTTGTCTTCTATATTCTTTAGGGGTTAAACCTGTACGGCTCTTAAAATACTTACATAGAAAAGAAAGGCTAGGAAAGTTTAATTCATTAGAAATTTCCAAAATAGAAAGGGATGAAGATTTAAGCATTAATTTTATTTCGGTAATGGTATAATTATCTATCCACTCTTTTGCTGTACGCTTATGGACATCCAATTCCTTTAAAATCATAGACAAATATTTGGGCGTAATAAACAATTTGTCGGCATAAAAAGCCACTTCCCTACTCGTCTTGAAATTTTTCATCACAAGTTCGCAAAACTGTTCCATAATCAGGTTTTTCCGGCTTCTGGCCAAATGTGACAGTTGCTCATTCCGTTTAATTTTATTGTAAATATCAAGAAAGAAGTTCCTTAGCAGATTTGCAATAATCTCCCTTCTACATAAGTTTGACGTATCGTTATAACGATATTCTAATATCCTGAAAAATTCATTATAAAATAAATCGAACTCATCCTCTGGCATTTGGAAGTAAAAATTTTCTTTTATAAATCCGACAAAAGAAGGCGGGAAACGAAAAAGTATTTCGCTCATAAATTCAGAAGATAACCTTATGAATAGAAAAGAAAAATCATTGCTGATATTATAAAGAGTAACAATCTCATTAGGGAATAAAATGAAGAGCTTATTCTTTATCACAGATTGATAGTTCATATTTAAAACCAACTCAGCCCGGCCTTCCCGACAAATACAAACATAACCGTGCCTGAGTCTTAACGGAGAATCTAACTTATCAGCTTCGAGGAAAAACGGTTTTATAGAAAATTCATCATCACTCAAAACTGCACTTTCAATTATATCATCCAATCCCATATTTTCATTGTTCTGATTTTAACCATAAAACTACCTATAATTTTCAATATTTCTACAATTATTGGAAATAATGGCAACTTTTGGCGAAAAATGGAGCTCAAATTGGCGTGAAAAATTAAAGACCTTTGCAGCAGGAAAATTTATAAATAATATGATTTTAATAAGAAGTTCTATCAAAAAGATTGTTTTGGCGTTATTCCTGTTACTGCCAATTACCAACCTGTCGGCCCAAGAGAAAATGAACAGGGTACTAACCCTCGATGAGATATTTCATCTGGTTACGGAAAACAGTAAACAACTTAAACTTTCGCAAAAAGGAATAGATATTGCGAAGAAGGCTACTGATGTAGCTAAAACATCGCGGTTACCATCTATCGATGCATCTTTATCCTTTTCTTATCTGGGCGATGGCACGATAATGGATCGTGAGTTAACTAATATAACCCGTGCGCCAATGCCCCATTTTGGAAATAATTTTGCGTTGGAAGCCTCACAAGTTGTATTTTCAGGAGGAGCCATATCTAATTCTATAGCAAAGGCAGAATTACAAGAGCAAGTAGCTCAACTTAGTTATGAAAAAGACCTGATGGATATCCGTTTTTTACTTACCGGCTATTATCTGGATTTGTATAAACTGATGAATCAGAGAGAAGTTTATGTGAAAAATATAGAACAGACCAATCTGCTAATCAAACAAATAAAGGCAAAATACAAAGAAGGGATGGCATTAAATAATGATATTACCCGCCATGAACTGACTTTGCAAAACTACGAACTTGCCTTAATCGAAATAGATAATAACTGTGATATACTCAACCATCATCTGATTGTCACATTAGGTTTGCCACATAATACAGTTATAATGCCGGATAGTACGATACTGAGTATAGACCTGAACAATACAACACCTGTAGACTTGCTGCAAATAGCAAGAAACAATTTACCGGAACTAAAATCTGCTGAGAAAGACATACAAATAGCCGAAAAAAATGTAAAACTGGCTAAAGCCGACTATTTACCATCAGTGGCCATTGTTGCTGCCAATCATTTCGACGGACCTATAACCATAGAAGTACCGACAATCAATAAAAACTTTAATTATTGGTATGTAGGCATTGGGGTTAAATATAATTTGTCGTCTTTGTTTAAATCTAAAAAGAACGTAAGTTTAGCCAAAGCCCAACAGCGAATGGCCTCCAATAACAGAGATGTACTTCTCGAACAAACGGAAATCGTGATACATAACGATGCCACCCGATATAAAGAATCGTTCGAAAAACTAAATACTTTCGAGAAGAGCCTGCAATTGGCAGATGAAAACTATCGTATCATCAACAACCGCTATATGAACGACCTTGTATTGATTACCGAAATGTTGGATGCCAGCAATACAAAACTGAATGCCGAATTACAGGTGGTGAATGCGAAGATAAACATTATATACAACTACTATAAATTACAACGTACAATCGGAAAATTATAATAAAAATGGAAAATAAGGAAAATAGAAAAAAAGGAAAGAGTTTACGCTTTAGAATATTCAATTATGTTTTACTCATATTCATCATATTAGGTGTGGGCTGGGTTATATCTCAATTTTTGATAGTCGGAAACTCCGGATACACGAATAATGCACAAGTCAGACGCCATGTTGTTCCTGTTAATTCACGGGTACAAGGATATATCAGGGAAATAAGGTTTGAGGAATACCAATATGTAAATAAGGGAGATACACTGCTTATTATAGATGATAGCGAATATGTTTACCGCCTGGCACAAGCTGAGGCTAATTACGCAAACTCCCTTGCCGGAAAAAGCATTACCGGAAGTACTATAAGCACGACAATGAATAACTTATCGGTTTCGGATGCGAGCATAGAAGAGGTTAAAGTAAGGCTCGAGCATGCAGCCACAAACCTTAGAAGATATGAAAACCTATTGAAAGAAGAATCTGTTACGAAAGACCAATATGATAATATAAAAACGGAATATGAGGCTACAAAAGCCAAATATGATATGCTTGTCCGTCAAAAGAAATCAACAGCATTGATCGGGGAAGAACAAACTAAACGGCTTTCACAGAACGAAGCGAATATAAAAGAAGCAAAAGCGGCACTGGATATGGCTGAACTAAATTTGTCATACACTATAATTGTAGCTCCGTGCAGTGGTATTGCTGGGCGGAAAGACCTACAGGTAGGGCAGCTTATACAGCCCGGACAGTCTGTTGTAAGTATAGTAGACGATTCAGAAGTATGGGTAATAGCTAATTACAAAGAAAAACAAACGAAGAACATAGAAATAGGAGACGAAGTAGAGATAGATGTCGATGCTATTTCCGGTGTAAAATTCAAAGGAAAAATAGCTGCTATATCGCATGCAACAGGTTCGGCATCGTCCCTTGTCCCAACAGACAATTCGACCGGAAACTTTGTAAAGATAGAACAGCGTATTCCTATCCGGATAGAGTTTGCCAATGAGAATAAGCAGGAAGACATGAAAAAACTGAAAACCGGAATGAGCGCCGAGATATATCTCAAATCTAAATAAGAATATATGATACCACAAGGAAAATACCGCATTATGGCTTTTAAGGACTTTGTTCCCGATTGGCTTCGGTTTACGATACTTTTATTATTGACACTTGTTTTTCAGTTTTCAAATAGCATTTATCTCACCAATCTCAATGAGGTTATAGGAGGTAAGGCGCTAACGTCTGAAGATGTAAAACTTATAAGTGCAGCTTCTTTTATCGGGATGACAATGATATTTCCGATACTATTCCGTATCAAGTTCCGTTTCATGTCACGCACTATATTATTATCGGCGGCAGCTGTTATTATTGTTGGCAATATTATCTCTATGTATTCCAACAATGTGTTTATCCTGTTAGTGATATCTTTTATAGTTGGGGCATTCAAGATGATAGGAACTTTCGAGTGTTTATCCTCTATTCAATTGGTAATAACTCCTAAAAGGGACTTTACCGTTTTCTTTTCGGTAGTTTATCTTATAGTTCTCGGTTCTATTCAGATATCAGGGCTTCTTACTGCCGAAATATCATACTTATTCAATTGGCAATATATGCATATTCTGATAGTGGGATTGCAGCTTATATTTATGATACTGATCTATTTTCTGATGCGTCCTATCAGGTTAATGAAGAAATTTCCTCTCTATCAAATCGATTGGCTTGGCATGGGATTGTGGACACTGGTACTAATCCTTTCGAATTTCATTCTCGAATATGGCAAACGCCTCGATTGGTTAGACTCTCCATATATAAGAATAGCGATTGTGGCAACTCTTATATTCCTCATATGTGCTATACAGCGGATGTTTGGGATACGGCGTCCGTTTATTATGCCGGATATATTTAAGTATAAGAATTTGATGAAGGCTTTACTCTTATTAATCGTTTTGCAAATTTTTCTGAGTACATCCAGCACAATATTGAATGTGTATATAGGAGGAATTCTGCACTACGATATTTTGCACAACACTTCCCTCAATTGGATTGTGTTCTTCGGGGTCCTTTTGGGTGCGGCTTTCTCTTTTTACTGGATGTCTGTATACAGGGGCAATTACAAGACGATTTTCTTTATTGGTTTTTCAGCTTTTGTATTGCACCACTTTATCCTGTATTTTATATTCCAACCGGGTATAGCAAAAGAGGATTTGTTCTTGCCGTACTTATTAAGGGGATTTGGATATGTTACTTTATATATCGGTATTGCCCTTTATGCAGCCGAAGGAATACCATTTCCTCACTTCTTCCCAAGTTTAACGCTTCTCGGTTTTGTAAGGACAGCAGTGGGTGGTACAATGGCTAGCAGCCTTTGTGTAAATGTGCTGCAAGCTCTACAGAAAAGAAATCTGATGATACTCTCCCAGAATATGGATTTAGTTGATCCGGCATCCAATCATGTTCTACAAAATACAATTAATCAATCTATTGCAACGGGAATGACAATAGAACAAGCACAGGTAGCTGCAACACACACGCTGTATGGGCTTACCAATATGCAGGCTATGCTCCTAAGTTGGAAAGAGATATTCGGCGGAATCACTTTGTTCGGAATAATTGTTCTTTTGGGTATTCTATTTACTCCTTATATGAAGCCAACATTTCATCAATTGCCAAAACTGAAGAATATCTGGAAATATATGTGGGGAAAAGCATATAATAAATCCTGACCTAAGAAGAATAGCAAATTAAGGACATTAATATTGGTTTGAAATTCTTATATTTACAGAATGAAAACAGAACGTTCAATCTCTGAGTTCAATAACGAACTTAAATTAAAAGGCTTCAAGGCATTTCAGATCGACGATGACTGTAACGAGACACGTACATACAGCCGCAAAGATTTCTATAAGATTTGCCTTACCACCGGCAAAAGTATTATCAACTATGCTAATAGAAGTTTTGAGCAGGAAGGAACAGTTCTGTTTTTCGGCAATCCGCATATCCCTTATTCATGGGAAACCATATCAACTACTTATAAGGGTTATACCTGCCTTTTCTCGGAAGAATTTCTGAAGCACTCCGACCGTTCAGAGAGTTTGTTCCAATCTCCGTTTTTTAAGATTGACGGAACGCCCGTTTTGGAAATATCAGAAGAACAAAGACTGTTTCTAAATTCTCTCTTCCAAAAGATGATTGAAGAACAGGAGAATGACTATACGTTTAAAGATGAGCTTATCCGCAACTATATCAGCCTGATTATCCATGAAGCATTAAAGCTGCAACCCTCAGAACATTACCATCAAACAAAAAAAGCCACCGCCCGGATTACCTCCGTATTCCTTGAATTGTTGGAAAGACAATTCCCGATTGAGACATTCGGCAGCCCATTGCAACTGCGGGCAGCTCAGGATTATGCCAGATACCTGAATGTACACACCAATTATCTGAACCGTGCGGTAAAGGAAATCACAGGCAAGTCAACCACTACACATATCACCGAACGTATTATCGCAGAAGCAAAAGCCTTGTTGCAACATACTGACTGGAATATCTCGGAGGTTGCTTATGCCCTCGGGTTTGACTATCCCACTTACTTCAACAACTTCTTCAAGAAGCAAACGGGAACAAATCCTAAATCGCTTCGGGAAGCGATGGTTTGAAATTCTTAATTATTGGTTTGAATATCGTTAACAGGGAAGCCTGATTAACTTCGATCTTTGCATTATTTAATGCAAAGATGGATAGTTATGAAGAAAGCAGCAGTAATAGCTTTGTTCGTAAGCGGAATGCTCACGGCATGCGTGAACAACAAAGCGACCGATAATAGTCAAACCAATGATAAGAATATGGAAAAGTTAGAGCTAACAACAGCATGGGATAAAGTATTCCCCAAAAGCGATAAAGTCAATCACAGCAAGGTAACCTTCCGCAACCGTTACGGCATCACGCTTGCCGCCGATATGTATGTGCCAAAGAATGCGAACGGAAAAATGGCGGCTATTGCCGTAAGCGGGCCTTTCGGCGCAGTGAAAGAACAGGTTTCCGGTTTATACGCGCAAACAATGGCAGAACGTGGTTTCCTTACCATCGCTTTCGATCCCTCTTATTCGGGAGAAAGCGGAGGTAAGCCTCGTTATGTGGCTTCGCCCGATATTAATACGGAGGATTTCAGTGCAGCCGTGGACTTTCTTACCACATTAGATAATGTAGATCCGGAGCGTATCGGGATTATCGGAGTCTGTGGCTGGGGTGGTTTGGGCATCAACGCCGCCGCTATGGATACCCGCATCAAGGCTACGGTGTCTTCTACTATGTACGATATGAGCCGTGTCAGTGCCAACGGCTATTTTGATTCAATGGATGCGGATGCCCGCTATAAACTTCGTGAGCAACTCAATGCGCAACGCACAGCCGACGCAAAAAACGGCACGTATGCGTTGGCCGGTGGTGTGATTGACCCGCTACCGGAGGATGCGCCACAGTTTGTGAAAGATTACTACAGCTATTATAAAACAGAACGCGGCTATCACGAACGTTCGCTTAACTCGAACAAAGGTTGGAACACAACATCTTCTCTTTCTTTCATCAATATGCCACAGCTTTCCTACGCCGGAGAAATTCGTAATGCGGTATTGATTGTACACGGAGAGAAAGCCCATTCACGCTATTTTAGCGAAGATGCTTTTAAAATGCTCAAAGGCGACAACAAAGAACTGATGATAATCTCGGGTGCCAGTCATGTGGACTTATACGACCGGATAGATATTATACCATTTGATAAGTTGGAGTCATTCTTTAAAGAGTACTTGAAATGAAATATTTATTTTGCATAATAATATGAAGAAGAATATCTTAGTAGCCTACTTTTCTTGTAGCAGAACAACAAGAAAGGCGGCAAATAAATTGGCGGCGGATATGGATGCCGATATTTACGAAATAACGCCCGAAATATCGTATTCGGCCGCAGACCTGAACTGGAACGACCGAGCGAGCCGTAGTTCGGTGGAGATGCGCAATCCATCATCACGTCCGGCCATAGCGGGAAGGCTTGACAATGTAGAGCAATACGATACGATCTACATCGGATTTCCCGTATGGTGGTATATTGCACCGACCATCATCAATACGTTTATTGAAAGCTATGATCTTTCGGGCAAGACTCTTATACCCTTTGCTACTTCCGGAGGCAGCGGAATTGAGAACTGCGAGGAGAATCTTCACAAAGCATATTCCCATCTCGATTGGAAAACAGGCAAACTCCTGAATGGATAGCTGTTGTCATAAAATATAAAAACATCTGACAAAATTGTTTACCAGATAATACCTAAATTTTGCCCTTTAACGCGGATGCAACCTCCAGTGGAGCAATATATATTGCTTTGCTCTGCTCTGAGGATTTCCGTTTACCGTCACCTTAACCATAATAGGTACCGTTTTGTCTTTTCTGGGCTGATTCTTTTTCAGGTAGAAAAGTGTTCTGAATGTTGACTTCATAATCTTCAATTTTTTTAGTTACAAATTTTTGTTCTTTTGTTTTGAAGAATACCGGACAACTCTTTGACAACTGATGGAAAATGAGAGTTATATTTGAATAATCGTTACTATTTCGGAGCCTCGAAAAATAGTAACGGTTTGGTAACAAAACTATGCTTTTGGATTATTTCATTCTGAATCAGCCGTTTGTCTTGGCTGTAAATCAGAATAGGTAACGGATAAGTAACGAGATAACTTCATCAATTTGCCCCGCTTTGAGCAGGTTGATTAGCTTGGCACAAAATTAAGTAAATTTTCTCTATTGACAAATTCCTTTTGGTATAGATGATGCATATCGCCTCCATGAGTTACTTTTTACTACTTTGATATACATCATATTGAGCCGATATAATCTCTGCAATTTCATCCCGAAACCATTTAGGAGATAAAACTTCAACCTCTGATCCATGAGAGAGCAACTCCTGTCGAAAATCAAAGCTTGGTTTTATATGGTAGCTGAATATGGTATAGTCGGATGTACTTTCAACTTCCTTTTGCGAGTGATGCAATGGCAAAGCCCTGATATAACTATCTTGAATTTTATATACCTTAATCAGAACGTTTTCTGTTTTGTGTCCGTCTCCGGCTACAATTCCAAAGCTGTCCATAAAAAAGGCCTCTCCATCAAAGTTCTTTGGTAACTGGAATTTATTCTCATTGATGTGGATATGTTTGATTCTATCTAAAGCATAAATGAGGATACTTTCTTTATATGGACTGTACCCTATAACATACCAGCGTTGTTTAAATACTTTTATACAATAAGGATGAATCTCAAAAGTATTAGGTGTATCTCGCCAAAAACTCTGATAAGTCACTTCTATGGATAGGCTATCCCTCATTGCTTCAATAATAGATGTCAAATGCATTTGCCCAGATGGTATTTTTTCAAATAAAATGCGTTGTTTGAGTTTGTGACTCTCATTTATCAGGTTATTTACTGCGAATGTATTTAATAGCCAGCTTCGAACGCCTCCACGCTCCATATCATCGGTATTCTCTATGTAATATTTGTATCCATTTCGCTTATCGCACTCAATGTTAATATCAAACATCTGCTCAATAGCCTGTCGATGGTTATGGAACGTGCGCAAAGGAAGATCTTCTCCATCAAGATTTAATAATGATCTTTGCCAATATTCATTAATTTCTTCAAATGTTATCTTCCCTCTTCGATAAATGATGTCAACCAACCAAACATATCGGTTGAATAAATTGGATGTGGTATCCTTAGAACTTTTTTTCTTTTCCATATCAATTAAATCCTATTCTTTTTCGTTCTTCATTCTTATACAAAAACTCGCTTTGACAGTAGCTATGTACCGTCTCCAATGTCGGTGTTACTCCGCTTAAGATGGAGTCCACAGTATATTTGCGAACGATATTTTCTATTTGTCCACCGCTGAAATTATAATTATTTGCTAATTCCAATCTCTCTTGCTCAGATAATGTTGGCAACATGGTTTGCCAAATTTTTTCTTTAGCTTCAATACAAGGCTTCTCAAACTCAATCTTGTACAAGAATCTTCGTTCAAAAGCTTTATCCAAATTCTGAGTCAAATTAGTTGTCGCTATCATTATCCCCTCTAAATTCTCCATTTCTTGTAATAGGATATTCTGTATTGCATTTTCTGTTTGATCAATCGAGCCTTGTCCGGCATCTTTTCGCTTACCAATAACTGCATCAGCTTCGTTAAATAACAAAATGGGGGCAACCTCACACGTTTTCAGAAAGCTTTTATACTTATCGAATATTCCTTTTATACGCTTCTCGCTTTCACCATACCACATACTTTTCGTTTCTGAAATATCCACCATCATAATATCGCGACCTGTAGAACGAGCTATTTGATAGACAGTCTCGGTCTTTCCAGTTCCGGGTGCTCCATAAAACAAGCAAGCAAAACCTTTTCGCATTCCACCTTTTTCCAGTTTCTCTTGAATAGACTGAAAATTATTCTTGTGAAGAAGTGATGTAAGTTGTGTTATCTGCGATTGTTCCCGTTTATTATAGAATAGTTCTTTTGAAGAAATACTACCGTGCAGCATAAGATCCTTTTTATTATTACTCTGAGTGGTCTTAATATCCAATCCAACAAAAAGTTTCTCTTTTGCAGTTGATGATATTCTAAAGTATTCCCTGTCTCCGAAACCATTGTCATTAGAATGTTCCAAAATGTTATTTTCAAGCAGCTCACTATTTCCGTTTTGTAATTCGGATTTCATATCTTTGAATATCCATTTTTCCTCATACAAATCATCAAAGTCATGAAATCCAACACAATCATCATCCAAGTTGATAAATCTATGACAGAATAATAAAAGTAACAAGAACTCATTTCCACATATTCCTATTTTTTCATATTCCTTGATTTGCTGACAGAAAGCTAAGGAAGAATTATCTTCAAAAAGTGAACGCAATTCTACTAATAGTAAGTCACAAGAAATCTCACTTTCCTCTCTTTCACTGAACAAGCGATTGATATGCTTGAACAATCCTTTGGTGGTCAGATTTTGAGTGCTTTCAGGAGTATATGCGATATCTTGTTTTAAAGCATTAACAACATCCATAGGCACACGATAACTTTTTTGATTGCTGCTTCTGTTGCAACGAACCAAACGCCGTTTTTCTAATTCGTCAATATCACTCATTAAATTTATAATCCTAACTAAACGACAGCCAATTAGCTTAGAAAATTCACTGATATATATTCTACTGTCGTCACTTTTCTCTATAAAAATAGCAAAGAGAACCGTTTGATTTATTGTAAGTCCCATTTTCTTAGCCACAAAGTTGATGCTTTTCTTCGCTTTCTGGAAAAACTCTTTATTCAAACCGGAATTCTCAACTAATTCCACTATATTTTCTATATGGTCTAAAGAGGTTTTAAGAACCTTTTTATCAACTTTTTCGTTGACATTCTCGTCTTTCTGTGTAATGTTCAACTGTCTCATATCTATTGTTTTTATGCAAAGATATGCACGGCATGCGCCAAATAATAGCACAGGTGTAAAATGTCTCTAAAAAAACTGCCCATATGAGCAGTTTTCTTTATGCAATGAGAAATTAAAGAGCTGGTGCATGTTTCCCTTTTCCAGCTCCATTTGGATGTCTTGAGCATGTTGATGCAGTTAATGAACTAATAGAAGAATATGAATTACCACAATATTTGCATGTGTATTTACTTTTTTCACTTCCTTCATACAATTTGTGTTTTCCCTTTCCAGCTCCGTTAGGATGTCGTGAACATGTAGATGCAGTCAATGACGATACGCTGGAATATTTATTTCCACAATACTCACAATAAAAATTTGCCATACATTTCAATTTTAGAGATTAATATATTTTTGCAAAAATACTTCTCACCTGTGCCAAAAGAGAGCATTAATTTGAATCAAAAATTAATGGATTGCGTTTTCTTGCCATTCTCTATCTGATGCAAAACTTATTAGGTCTATGCTATCACCGATAAAACCGTGCTCTCTTGCAAAATCTTCATCTACCCATGCAGTCATTTCAAGACCTGCTTCATCACAAATTTTATAATATTCGCTCTCGGATATTTCTTTATCTAAATATCTCGCTCTTATTTCCATCCATTTCTCAGTATGTGTCATTTGCCGCTATTTATATATCAAATACGATAGGGTTATTTAATAGTCGATAATTTTCATCTACTAATGCTGCATTGGCGAAGGTTGTATATTTAGACTCTTCAATACCATAAGCATCGTGGATATGCCCGAAAAGATGATAACGAGGACGAACCTCAAATATCTTTTGAAGTAAATCAGGACAACCATAAGAAATATTATTGGTGTTATCCAAAATACCAAGTGGTGGACGATGCGAAATCAAAACATCAGTATCCGCCGGAATTTGTGCAATCATATTGAGATATTGACCACTCACGTCATCAGAAAAGAAAAATGGAATACCCCAAAATTTCAAGCTGTTTATTGTTATGCCACTATTGTAGAGGTAAAAACAGTTTTCAGGCAAAAATCGCTGAATTTTTTCTTTCCCTTTTCCCTCTAAACAATAGTCGTGATTACCTGCAATGAAAATTTTGTATTGATAATCTAACGCTCCAAACCATTCAACAAAATCCACAACTTCCTTACCAGTGCCAGCATACGAAATGTCACCGGAATGGACAATAATATCGGCAGTCGGTAAATTATTTAACTGCCGGTGGAGGTTGTGAGTGTCAGAGAGGTGGAGGAGGCGCATGATTGCTACTAAATATTATCTGTACTAAAATAATCCTCGATATTTTCTAAAGAAATATTTTCTGTAGCCCACGTTTGTAACTCATTATTATATTTTTGTAATCTATCATCAGTTCCCCAATAATAAGTAACATCACTATGTTTAAAGTATAAATTCCAGCCCCAGAAATACGGGTAGTTCCCTAATTTACCGCATTCTCCGTTTATTAATTCAATTTTATTTTGATCTAATAATCTTGAAAATATCGAATTCCTCGCATTACCAATAACATAAATTTTCCATTTAGCTCTTGTATTGTATGGGTATAAAGCATGCTGATTATTTCTGTAATTTAAGAAACAGCCATCTACAATGCAATTAAGAAGGTCGCTTTTACATAAGTCAGAATGAACAAGAGCTGATTGCTCATTTTGATTTTCATGAAAGATATTGAAGTTCATATAATCAAACGTAGTTGGATCTTCTATAAACAAGGAATTTAATGGTAAAATCCATTTTTTATTCGATAAAATATCTCCCCATGAGGAAGCTTTATTATCGTAAGTAATGCCCCAAAAGCTTTCCCATTTTGTGAAGCTGCAAATTAACAGCCTTAAGAGAATATTATTATTCTTATACTCGTCGGATACTCCATCTACATTAAAATATCTTTTTGACTTAGACCATCTATCGTCAAAAAGTGTCCAATCGTATTTATGCTCATTTGTTCTAAATAAAAAACGAATAGTTCCTTGCCAGAAAGCATAACATTCTGCTTCTTCAATTTTGTTTTCCCATTTGGTATCCTGTAGTATTTGACGTGCCTTTTCTCTTTCTTCCGTTACTTGTTCTCCGTCAAAACGGAGTACTTCACCATCCTTAGCAAAATAGTCAAGAATAGACTTCGTATCGCTCTCGGCATAAACAAAAAAAGCTAACGTATCTAACGCCTTTATCGTATTTCTAAATTCATCTTCATTGTTATAACTCGTGTTATAAGATAAATTGCGAATAATACGCATCCAGTTGTTTAATTCTTTTCTCAACTTTTCCGACTCTTGTAGAGCTTCTGCTCCGTAGTATTTGAAGAACTGCATTTGGGCAAAGAATAATACACGCCCCAAATAAGTAATCTTATTGTCAATAAACATTTCGAAAAGATTGTTTACATCTCGGTTGTCAATTTTCCAAAACGGCATAGTAATAAAATCGCTTCCTTCTTTTACACGCTCATCTTCTATAAATAGCAATTGTTCCATTGTCTCAATTACAAAAGAGTAGAAAGCTTCGTTAAAGAATCCACACTTACTTAGTTGCGGAATAATCGTAATAATATCATGGTCTCTCACATATATACGAACAGATTTAATACCCTCCACAAATTTATCTTTATCTAAAGCTTCGGGGTTTTCGAAATCATCAATCATAAACAAATGAAAGTACATCATTCGTTTCAAAAAACGCAAATAAGACATTTCGACAGCGTTCACTATTTCTTTATTTTTATTACTGTCTGAGCTATCAAGGTATGCTATTGCTTTTTTGTTCCAGAATAAATCCATCCATTTGCTATCAATGTGCGTTCGCCATTCTTCTTGCAATAACTCGCTTACCTCATTCTTCTTCATTTGTTCTTCAAACGTCGATTTAAGTATATCGAAAGAAGATAATTCTTTTCCACGGGCATTCATTTTAACATAAAGTTCATCTGCCAGATTAAACTGTTCAAGAGGGAGTATGTGAAAAACAATCTTACGATTTTCGGTCAAACTATTCCATAAAGAAATCTTGTCGGGTATTGCTTTTAGCTTTTTGTCCATTGCGTCTAGCATTACCAACATTCCTTTTATAGTCGGATCTTTTCGCCACGACCACAAAAACCAAGGTTCGTTTTGTATGCTTTCAGATAAAGTCCATTCTTTTTTTGTTGTTTCGTTCTCTCTTTTTGATACAGACATTGCTGTATTATCCTTTATAATCCGAGGAGAAGTTGCAACCAAGCTTTTGCAAAAGTCTTTCGAGGATATTCTGGTCTCGTAAGTGAAGCGTGGCATGCTAGTGTCATCTTTAAATAGTTGTGGTCTGTCAGCTGGCAAAAGGTACCAATGCAAAAGAAAGAGAGTCGTTAAACGCTGTTGTCCATCGAGCGGTGTAAAAACGTTGTCGTTGTCGGTAGAGCCATAGACAAAATCAAGCACTAAGGGCATGCTCTCTTTTGATATTAATGATTCTATCATTTCTTCGAGAAAAGATTCTCGTATTTCTGCAGTTTTATCATCTTCACGTCCTTGCGCATAGTCTCTTTGTATTTTTGGAACGCAGATTGAATACTTTTCTATCATATCCAAAAAAGATATATTTTTTTGCATTTGTTTTTCCATTGTTTAATTGTTTAACAGGTCATCTATTGTTGCGTGTATTGCTTCCAAATAAGCATTTCCATCATTTTCTTTCCATGCATTTTTCCATTGGGAAGCATTTTCGCTTTCAGTAGTGTAGTATTTTAAAAATACGTTGCGGGTACACGGAGGAATAAATCCTCCACTCTTGTCTTTTTCTATAATCCGTTGACGTTTGGTTTGAAAAGGAGCGTTTCCATAGCTGCGATTGGTGCCAGCATCAAGCAAAGCTAAATTTACAATAGAATCTTTATTTATCGATTGTTCATCCTCCGGTTCTATAATGGCAAAGACTTCTTCATATATTCTGCTAAACTCTCCTTCTGCTTCTTTCCCTTCTTTATTGAGCTTTTCTAAGAGCTGCATGGCTTTGGCAAGCAATTCAGTCCAGCCTTCTTCATGACAAACAACTTGTTTAAGATAAGTCAGCCAAACGATCTTATCTCCTGTCTTTTGCAGTTTATTATCCGTTTGAGAGGCTATGTGCTCTATATCCCAGTTTTCTTTTTTATATAAATCGAATGGGAAACGATACGAGTTTGATTTTGCTCCGGTTTCAATATTAAACAATAATAATATTGATGATATTTTGTCTGAGCTATAGGTCAATTCGTCAAGCTCTGTTTTTGAAATCCTAATTTTTTCTCTAATGATAGCTTTTACCTCCTCTTCCATTTTGTTTTTAGGCAGAACATGTATTTTATTATATATTTCTTTGTGAGAAATGCCAATGCTAAGCAAAAAGCCTATATAGTGGTATAGTTTGTTGTCTTCGAACCAATATAGAAATAGTTGATATACAGTTTTTACTTTCTCCCAAGCTTCAGCGAAATTTTTCACACCCCAATTTCCCCAGCATTCTTCTGTTTCGCCATCATATAAGGCTTGAAATTTACGATACGAGAAGTCGTCATCGCTTTTGAGAGGTTTGTTGGTGAGAAAATCAAAAATCAAATCAATTCTTGTGGCAGGATTGTAATCTTTGTTTGCCAAAAACAGCCAGAATTCGTCATCGTGTAGAGAACTTTCTATCACATTCCACTCTAGTACAACTTCGTTTATATTTGATATTGTGTTTTTTGCATTCAATATAAACAGAGCTTTTATCAGTTCGGCATTTGTTAAGCGAATTTTACCTTTATTCAGATTGTTGAATACTTTAATAGAATTTAGATTGTCGGCATTTTCTACTACATACCAGATAAATTTAACTTGTGGTTCTTTATCTTCCGGCTTATATGGGTCGAATAAGACTTCTTCAAGTTTACTTTTTTTTATTGTGTTTTCATTAAACCATTCATCAATAATCTCTTTGGCATGCTGAGCATAATAGCTGTCAATGTCATTTAGAGGGTGCAAATTGTCAAAATCCACCTCGGGTCTTGTTTCGTAATATAAGTCGTAAAGAGGCTTCTTGCAATCACAACTTTTGCTTTGCAGGTATTTAAGCAATAATAGAAGAGTGGTCAGTCGTTGTTGCCCGTCAATAACTTCCCAACCGTTGATTGTATTTCCATTTAATTCCCATTGCTTTTCTTTCACAACAACAGGTTGCAAACAATAGAACTCTCCGTCTTTGGCTTTTTTAGAAAAGTCAGTAATATCTTTCAAAAGGTCTTCTACCTGCTTTCTATCCCACCGATACCCACGTTGGTAAGAAGGAATGTAAAAATGATGCTTGCCATCTAAAAAATCGGCAACAGCTTTTAATCTGAAATTTGGATTTTCGTTAGTATTTTCTCTCATATTCTCTCATTTTATAATTTGCAATGCTATCTTCGCACACGCTTCAGCATCTGCCAGCGCATGATGATGATTCTCCAAGTCATATCCTACATGTACTGCCACTGTCTGCAGTTGATGATTTTCCAAGTTGGGGAACTCTCTTTTAGCCGTTCGATAGGTGCAATGAAATTCATAATTAGGATATTGGATCTCATATAAATCATGTACAGCTTTCAAACAACCTGCATCAAAAGAGCTATTGTGTGCAACCAATGGGAGACTCTTTAGTTTAGGTTTAATATCCTCCCATACTTCAGGAAACTCCGGTTCATTTAGCGTATCATAATAAGATAGCCCATGAATATCCGTTGCCCATGAACAATAGAAATTAGGTCGTGGGCGGACAAGACTATATATCTTATCTACGACGACACCATTTTTTACAATTACAATTCCCAAGCTACATATACTTGAGCGATTGTAGTTCGCCGTTTCAAAATCTATTGATGCGAAATTTAACATTCGTCTATATTCTAAATTACTATTCTCATAAAGAAAAAGCGTGGTACTGTACGCTTATCTTGTTAGAGGTATCGCCAAACACCTTGTAGCAAATAAACAACAGCCCACGCCTGATATGTTGCACAAAATGTACAATCATCAAACAGGAACGCTATGTTTATCCTTGCTACATTAGTCAATTGGCGATTTCCTAAACAAAGGATGAAACTTGACGCTTCTTCAATATGTATAAGCAACCTGTTGTTGCTGGTTGCAAATATACACATTTATTTTCAGAAGCGAGTAACGTTCAGGCTGTTGCTATTTGCTGCAACAAAAATAATCTATCTGTATGCCAAATCGTTGCGTATGTTGTTTATTTACCTCTTCCTCCCTCTGTTCTTCTGTTGAATAATAGGTTGCTTTGGCTTTTGTTTCTGTTCCTCCTTTTGAGTTTTCGGCAACCTTGGATCATTCCATGACTCTTTATATTCGGCATCAGACTTATTCGTTTTCCAAAGAAATGGATAGGCATAATTTACTCCTCCAAACCATTTTACTTTAGCCTTGGTCATATACCCATTTTCAATCAGAATCTTATCCCGGATACGCATTTCATACTTGCCGTATTTCACAAACTCATCAGGATTGTCATAGGAGAACAACACCTGTTTCTTCTCATCATTTAGGAAAGCATAAGCTGAGAATTGAGTTTTTCCATCCTTAGCTGTCATATTTTCAAGGAATATATGACCACTGCCCAGCAGCGTTTTCTCTTGCTCATCACTCAATACCACACCTTTAATAATAATATTCCGTTTGGCTACTTGTGCTTTTGCCTCGTCTTCTTTCCTCGCATTTTCTTCGTCTTCTTGTTTGACTTTTAACATAGCCTCTTGCCTTACTTTTTGTGCCATCTGTTCCCGTAAAAGTTCTTCCTCTCCTCGTTTTTTCGATTCCTCGATATTTTTTTCTAATACTTTTTTGATGTTTCCAAAGCTGTATTTTCTATCTACCTCAGAGCCTTTGAAAGAGATATTTCCGTATCGGAATGATACTCCTTCAATTTCAGATGTTGTTCTTTTATGTTTATAGTCAAGCTCAATTCCGAACTTTTGAAGCTTATATCGCAGGTCATTAGGTGTTTTGCAATTCGGTAGAACGGTTTTAATCGCATCATGGATATAATATTTTGCCTTATCCGGATTCCTTAATTTCTCTCGCTTAACCCTTTCTTTATCCTTCCCATAAGTCAATCCATATTTGTCTTTTAGTTTCTTGCAAGCTTTGATATTCCGTTTGTAATCGTGGTTGACTGATATTAATTTCAGGTTATTGTCAATTCGGTTATAGACAATATGAATGTGTTCATTGTCGGTGTTGTGATGCCGGACAATGATATATTGGGTGTTTTTAATGCCCATTTCTTCCATGTATTCCTTAGCTAATTGTACCATAAAATCGTTCGTCATTCTATCCTTATCTTCGGGAGCAAATGACAATGGAATGTGTCCGACAGGCTGCTTGATTTCCTTTCTGCCGGAACGTTGCATGGCAAAACTGCGGATAATATCCTGTTTACTTGAAGCTAGCACTCCTTCGGCTTCAAGCAACTTGGCAGTATCGTTCATCACATATGATACACATCCCTTGAATGACTTTCCCTTGATATTCTTAGCGATCATCCAGTATCCTTTTAATTCTGATCATCATTCCCATTATATTAATGCTTTCCGCAATATATCCTGCCTGATTAGCTTTCTTAGCGATCTGGTTCAGGTTATTTGCTATACCTGAAAGTTTTCGCATAAGGTCAAGTTCCTCCAATGTAAAACGGGATTTCACTCTTCCTTTAAGCACCATTTCCCGTGCATATCGTGTAGCTTTCATCCCTATTTTCTCCGCTTTCTCCTTGATTAAACCGAAGTCTTTCTCTGTCAATTTGAGATTGATTGAGCAATTTAACTTCTCTTTCTCCTTGGCCGGACGACCACGTTTGGGCTTCTCTTCTTTCTTATCTTCCATAACATATACATTTGAAGGTTATGGAATCTTTCCGGCTATTCAGATAGCCGGGCAAGCCAAAACGAAAGCGACCACCGGGAGATGAAGCGAAGGCTTGCAAGACAACCTGACCACCATGCGACCATCGGGAGAATAACGGAAAGGTTGTCCAGCGAACCCAAACCTGTCGACCATCGGGAGTGGGTGCAGGAGTTCGCAGCCCCGCAGGGCAAGGTATGCACAGGAGGAACAAGAAAGAGCCGAAGGCGAATTTCGGGTTACCTGTGTGATTACCTTGCTCCTTTGACGACGGCAAAAAAATAAAGAGGCGAGAGGCTCTTTGTTTTTTGCTTCGGCGGCAACTGTTATACACTATCCGGGGCATAAAACGTAGAAGCCCGGATTCTCTAATGCGACTTAAATTGGAGGTCGCCTTAAAATAATTTTCTTCATTCATCGGTCTGTCATTTTAATATTTCAGACCACGAAGAAAATTAATAATATCCGGTTAATGTCAAAGCCGGATTGACATGTATAACTCTGCTATATATTGCTTGTTTGACCGGAAAGCAATCAGTGCGAATTGCCCCGATTTGCCAAATGTAAATTCCGACAAACCATTGAGAGATAAAAAAGCCATACTTGTCCTGCAATTATTCAAATAGTCTTCCTAATAGCATGTACTTGGTGCAAAACGCACCCTTTCAATGCATAAGAAACCGACATTGCATATTGACAAACAGAATGTTATACATTCGCTGCTGAAAGTTTGGAAAGTTTGAAATTGGCAGTTTTTATAGACAGGATAATATACAAATTTCAATCTCTACCGTTTTTCTGATTAGAAGTTTTTCAAGTTGATTTTACATTTTGAAAACTTGAAAAATATCAAACATGAAAACTTGGCGGTTTGGTAATTTGAAAACAAGGAAGCTTGAAAACAACAAAATAATAAAGCTTGAAAAACTTACAAATATCAATATGTGTAATTCTAAAAATTGAAAACAAGATGAAAAAAGAACCGTTATTTATCGCCTTCTCCACTCAAAAGGGAGGTGTCGGTAAAAGTACATTTACAGTACTCGTGGCAAGCTATCTGCATTATCTCAAGGGACTGAATGTTGCTGTAATGGATTGCGACTATCCGCAATGCAGTGTCTACGACATGCGTAAACGTGAAATCCGGCAGTTGGAGACCAACCTGCACTATCAGTCTAAAGCTATTGCCCTGTTTGATTCCCTGGGTAAACAGACCTATCCCATCGTATGCTCCAAACCGGAAGAAGCAATCCTGAAAGCCCGTGAGTTTTTGGCTGGCGAACCTGCCGACTATGATGTGGTGTTTTTCGACCTGCCGGGAACCATCAACAACGATGGGGTAATTTCAACCTTTATGTCGATGGATTATGTTTTCGTGCCAATGGCTCCTTCACGGATGTCTATGGAGAGCACCCTCTCTTTCATTATTCCTGTTAGTGAGTTGCTGGCAGAACACAAGGATTTAAACCTGAAAGCGATCCATCTGTTTTGGAATCGTGTCGATGGACGTATCAAGAAAGACTGGCTTGAACACTATCAGGGAGTTATCAGGCAATTTGGATTACCGTTGATGCAGACAGTTATCCCGCAATCCGTCCGCTACGACAAGGAACAGTCCATCGAGGGTAGCGATGCTGTTTTTCTATCCACAATCTTTCCTGCTGATAGGAATTTACTCAAAGGCAGCAACTTGGATTTACTGGTTAATGAAATTATGGAGATTATTCACTTTAAACCTCAATTATAATGGCAACAGAAAATAAATTCGATAAACTCCGCTCAATGGTACATCAGGGTGTGCCGTTGGAAAAGACTATGGAGAATACAACACCGGAAGAAGTAAAGTCCGCCAGCGTGGATTCGGAAGTTACAGAACCAGTATCCAAAGTTCCTGAACCGCCTGCAAAACCACCAGAGAGAAGAAAGCGCAAACCACAGGCAGATTATCAAAGCTTGTTCTTCAACCGGATAGACTTCACTCACCGGAAGCCGCTGTACATAACTGCCACGACCCACCGCCGGTTGATGCGGATTGTCCACCTGATGGATGAATCAAAAGCGACTATAAGTAGCTATGTGGAGAATATCATTCTGAACCATCTGGATACGTTCAAAGAAGAGATAGATACCATTTACCATACGAATAATATAAACCCGACAGAATAATGAACGAAGTATTTATAAAATCCTATGTATTGGTTAGCCTGTGGTTTTGGGCAGGGATGCTCCTGAGTGGTCCGCTACGCAGGGCTTTTGGCGATATGCACCGTAGACTATTGAAAAGAATCTATGATGCTACTTGGGGACAGGTGGTAAAAGCATACAAGAGAGTAATAGACTCAATGTCAAAAAGATTCAAGGATACTACGCTTTATGTGGAGAATCGTACTTATGAATTGCGTGTCAAGGTTGCCCGCTCGCTGGTAAGTAAAGAACTGCTCGAAGAATTGACAGAGAAAAACTTCGTAGCCGCTATTTCAAGGGCACGGCAAATAGGAAGATGGAAGAGTGGGACTTCTTATGAGGAACTCCAGATGTTGGGAGGTTTAGCATCAGGCAGAACTGTTGACAGAGAGGAAAAGGAGGCTGCCTTAAATGTAGCGTTCGAACTTTGTGATACAGATCTTTTCGAGCAGATAATAACACGGATACCTCGTGCACAGGAACGTATCCTCTTGGCTTTTGAACAGGCAGAAGGGAACGCTCCTTACGATTCTATCAGAAATGAGGAGTTCCGAAAATTTATACGTGAGTAATGGAACGTATAAAACAGGGCAGCCTTCGGATTGATTTTTCGAAGGCTGTTTTCCTTATTTAAAGCAAAATTTTTCCATTTCTGAAATGAGTTTGTCTTCGAAACCCCGGACAACCCCGGACAAATGCTGCCACAGTCTGATTCTTTGCTATTTAACCGATTTTTTGTATATATATTTGTGCTTCGATTGAAATTAATACTTAAAAAATAAAGATATGGAAATAATAAACATTGAAGCACAAACTTTCGAAAAAATGCTCTCCAAGTTTGAAGATTTTGCAAGTCGGATGGAGCATCTATGCCGCTTGCATGGAGACAGGGACATGAAAGAATGGTTGGATAATCAGGACGTATGCCAGCTTTTGAACATCTCGAAGCGGACACTTCAAACGTTACGGGATAACGGAACATTGGCATATACCCAAATCAGCCATAAAACTTATTACAAACCGGAAGACGTGGAAAAAATCGTTCCAGTAGTAGAAGAAAAACGCAAACAAGCTAAATATAAAGGAAAACAGGTATGAGCAATCAATTAATTACATCAGAAAACGAAAGGGTAAAATCATTTTTCCTTTCACTCGAACGGCTATCTACTGCGATAGAGAAGCTGTTTACAGCTCGCAAGCCGACATTAAACGGAGAAAGTTTCTATACGGATGAGGAACTTTCCAAGAAATTAAAGTTGAGCCGGAGGAGTCTACAGGATTACAGGAACGAAGGACGTATTCCCTATATCAAACTGGGCGGCAAGATACTGTATCGGTCATCGGATATTGAAAAGCTATTGGAGGATGGGTGTCAGGATAAGTTCAGGTAGCTGTTTTGCACACACTAATCCTCTTGAATATCTTTTCCTTTTTCGACTGATAAACACCTCTTAATGGAAGGAGAATAAATAAGACAAGGCTATTTTGGTAAATACTCTTTTTCGTCCCGTGAAAAAGGAAGATTTGGCAAAATACCCGAAGGGTTTAGCCTTGTCGTTTTATTTCCTTCTTTTTTCTTTGTGTTCAGATGAAAGAGGGCTATAAAAAACGGCAGGCTTAAAAAATGAAAAGCCTGCCGCCGGTTAGATGAAATATGTGTCATTTCAACAATTTGCGATTTTCAACTTCTTGCAATACCCGCATCTGTTGAATAGCTATCTGGTTGAGCTTTTGCAGTCGTTCCGGTTGCGGCACTTGCTCATTTATCAGAACAGCATTAATATTTTCCATATTAGACAGGCATATCAGTTCGTTAATAGTAGCATAATCGCGGATATTGCCTTTCAAATCAGGATTAGCATCGCGCCATTGCTTTGCGGTAATACCGAAAAGAGCCATGTTTAATACATCCGCTTCGCTGGCATACACGATTGATATTTGTTGAGCGGTAAGTTCCTCCGGTATAAGATTATGCTTTACTGCATCCGTGTGAATATGATAGTTGATTTTCGACAGTTCCCGTTTGGCTGACCAGCCAAGTTGTTGCTGTTCATGCTCTTTAAGGCGTTGGAACTCTTTGATGATATACAATTCAAATTCAACCGAAATCCAGCTTGCAAATTTGAAGGCAATATCTTTATGCGCAAAAGTCCCACCGTATCGTCCAGATTTTGAAATAATGCCTATTGCATTTGTCGATTCAATCCATTTTTGAGGAGAGAGGGTAAAAGCATTTAATCCGGCTTCTTTTCTAAACCTATCGAATTCGATAGGTTTAAAATTCGGGTTATACAAACTTTCCCATATTCCTAGATACTCAATTGTATTTCGATTGCGCATCCAGTTTACAACCACAATAAATGGTTCTTCTGACTTATATTTTGCAATATCCGTCAGAGAGATATAATCGGCATTATTGATACTAACAACTGTAACTTCTGTTTCTTGTACTTTTATTTTAGCCATTATTATTCCTGTTTTTAATTGTGTCAAATTAGCCACAACTTGGTTCTACAAATTTAGTTTAAATTATTGATATCCATCATATGTAACGGAAGTATAAGCCTTGTTGTTTCCTCATTTCTGATGGATTTTTCAACTATATATTTCCGAAATACCTCTGCATTTCTTGATTGAATCCGAAACGAAAGAACGATTATCATTTCCAGATTATACTGTTCTACGCTATTGCCATTCTTATAATGATAAGTCCGGCAAACTTTGCTTTCATCGAATACTCCGGTTTTCAGGATGGCACGAACGTTCGTATTTATTTTGGCTACAAAGCATTGGAACAAATCGGCAAGCTGATGCTGTGTCATCCAGATTTCAGTTGATGCCGGAACGGATACTGTGCCGTTTTCTATGGTTATTATCTCTCTATTCATGATTGTCCGGTTTGAATTTCGTTATTTTGCATTGTTTTTCTTCGTTTTGCCATTACTTTGAACTGGCAATTTGTATTTCCGACCGATGCGGTCGCTAATTTTCTTCATGTCCTCATTAACTTTTTGCCGGGTAAGTTTTGCGTAAATTTGGGTGGTGCGAATACATTTGTGTCCCATCATCTGACTGACCGTTTCCAATGGAACTCCACGGGAGAGCGTAATAAGGGTTCCGAAATTATGACGGCTTTGATGGTAGGTAATCCGCTTTTCAATTCCGCATAATTTGGCGACCTTGTTCAAATTGACCTGAACGCAAGAGGGAGATGGCATCTTGAATATTTTATTTCCGTTGCGCTCGGGCTTGTACTTTTCCATTATCTGCAAAGGGATATCCAACAAGGGTATATTGCACTGGATGCCTGTTTTCTGCCGGTTGATGTCGATCCAGAAACTGTCGTTCCTGCTTTTATGGATATTTTCCTCTGACAGGTTACACATATCCGCGTATGACAAACCCGTGAATGTCGCGAAAATAAACATATCCCGTGTATGGCACAAGCGTTTGGAGACTACCGGAACGTTCATGAACTTCTCCAGTTCCTCCAGAGTCATGTGCCTGCGCTTACGGGGAGGCTGTTCGGGAATATAAGCAGCAAAAGGATTTTTATGTAACGTCCCCTGACTGATTGCCCTGCGGACTATCTTCCTAAGAATGATTGTATAGGTAGATATTGTATGGGCGGTAAATCCCTGTTCGATACGAAGGTAAGAGTCGAACTTTTCTATAAAGGATAACTCCAGTTGCCGTAACGGGATATCTTCCATATTGTAATGGATATGCAGGAAGCGTTTTGTCTGTTTAGTTACAGCTTCATAAGCTTTAATGCTTCCTTTCGAGCGTGTAACGCCTATCTGTTTGGCGTACTCTTCATTATGTTCGTGAAAGAGTTCCAGCAAGTTTTCTTTTTTCCTCCCGATACCACTTACGGCATTTTTAACAAGCTCCGCCGTAATATATCCCTGCTCGTCCAATATCTGTTTATAGTACCGATTGATTCTATCTGTCAGCTGCTCTATATGATAATTTGTTTCGGCGGCATGACGGCTTTTGCCGGTCATGCGGTAGGCTTTTGCATCCCATAGTGATGGGTCAATATCTATTCCGACAGAAAACTGGGCTACTTTTGCATTGATGGAGATTCTGCCCATCAACGGACACATGCCGTTTTTCTTTATCTTCTGCCGGTTGATATAAAACAGAACTGCGAAAGTGCTGTAAGTAGTATTGGAATGACTGCTCTTATTATTTGTATTCATAATATTCTCCTTTCTTTATTATAGTACATTGTTCTCCGTCAAATGAAACTTGCCGGACAGACGTTTATTCAAGTGGCACATATCTTCACCGATTTTCTCATTGCTTACCTGTGCATAGATGCGGGTGGCTCTCCAATCCCGATGACCGAGTAATTCAGCTACTGTTTCCAGCGGAACTCCCTGAGAGAGAGTTACTACGCTGGCATAGCAATGCCTTGCCATGTGAAATGTAACTCGCTTATCTATACCGCATTCCGTAGCTATCCGTTTGAGATAGATATTGGTCTTGCTGCAACTGATCATTGGGAATAATTTACCGTCTTTCGCCAGTCCTTTATATTTCTCAATTAATTGCAAGGGAATTTCCAACAATGGAATATGACAAGGTGTTCCGGTCTTCTTTCTTCTGAGATGTACCCACCGGACACCATCTTCGGCAATAGAAAGATTTTGTTCTGTCAGACTACGCATATCGCTGAAAGCGATGCCGGTAAAAGATGAAAACAAAAACATATCACGAATAAAGTTTAGGTTGGGTCGGGATAGCTTTGCATTCATCAGCTTCTTCAACTCTGCGGATGTCAGGGATTTGGGGACAATGGGCGACGTTATAAATTCATAGTCGATGAATGGGTCATTACGGAGAAGACCGTTGTTGATGGCTATTTTTACGATTCTACGAAGTTGTCCAATAATATTTACAATCGTCTGGGGAGCAAAACGGAGTTCTACACGCAGATAATAGTCATAGTCGGCAACAAACGATGGGGTCAATGCCTGAAAAGACACATCGCCAACATTATACTTCTTCCGCATGAACCTTTTTAGGTGGTTAAGGGAGATGCCATAACGTTTGTAGGTTTCCATGCACCTATTTACGCCGACATTTTTCAGAAAAGACTGATTATGTGCTTCGTAGTATTTCACAAGGGTATCCTGTTCGGATGCTATACCCTGAAACGCATTTTTCACATCTTGGGCAGATACATTTTCCTTTTTCATCAGTAAGTCCCGATAGGCGGAATGGATGGCTACGCAGATTTTGTTCAGGGATGCATTAATGGAGAGGGCGGTTTTGCTTTTTCCGGTAGCCCTGCCGGACTTGGTATCCCAAAGGGATACAAGAACACTCACTTTGGCACTGAACTGCACCATTGATTTACCGATGCGGATACGTCCCAGAACGGGAACTGTTCCGTCTGCTTTCTCCTCATTTCGTTTGAGGTAGAAATTTACTTTTACTTCTGTCATAATTAACTCTTTTACAGGTTACAAAATTAACTGTTATAGAGCTAATCAATGTTACGCAAGAAATTGTGATTCAGTGAATAAAAACCCGGACTCAGGCTTATTTCTTACATAACAGAAGAACAAGACAAGAATCCTTCTTCTTTCATGGGAAAATCCGTTGTTTGAATGGTTGCTGCAATATAAAAACAGGTAACGCATTCGTAACGGAAAGTCTTCCGAAATACACAATATCTTGCTTTTTTACTGCTTGCAGTGGAGAGAAGATTAATGAAGTTAGCACCAATGGGTCAGCTATTTACGCCGTTTTATCCGTTCTTGCTTTTTAGGTGCATAGTTTAGTAACGATTTTCGGTTTTTAGAAGTTATTTTGTTGTCATATATCAGTCTTGGCAGAAGTATATATAAATAAAAAAAAGTCTTCTAAATCATTAATTTAGAAGACTTTTCTGTGTCTTTGGCTTCGAACTGTCCCCGAAGGTTCGGTTCGCCTAGTGATCCGAGCGGGATCATTTTTTTATCTCGTAATAGCTAAATTATCAGCTTATTATATTTTCTTGGAAGACATACCGTAACGAATTCGTAACGATTATAATAATGTCATATTGTTTTGTGTCGGCAGACCGCTGTAAGCCTGATTTCTTGTTTCAAAGATATAGAATATTCCTCTAAATTCATTGTATCAAGTCCGAAATTTATTCTTTAAATACAGTATTTGGGTTTACAAGTAATAAATTATCAATCGTGATTATTACGAGGCAACTTTTCTGAAATGAATTTTTACATTGATACAAATTGCAGTAAGTATACAACCGATAATAATCCCTTGAATTAATTCACTTTTTCAAATTGATTTTTCTCCTGTTTTCATAAAAAGTTCATAATATTATGCGTTTTTAAAATTTCGACTGTTTGGGAAAATAAATCTTTTGCATGCAGTCCTGTTTTATCCCCTGGCAAAATACCATAAAGTTGTATGCCAATAGTATATTGCTCAGTAACAACAATAAATGCTGTAGTCCTGTTTTTAGTTTTGTCTCCCAAAATTTCTGCAGTACCTGTTTTTGCTAAATACCCTTTATCTCTTGTTCCCGTCTTTTTTCCAACATCTTTAGCAGTTCCATTTTTCAAACACACTTTCATAGCATTTCTTAAAATATCAAGTTGTATCTCATTAAGGGAGAGATTCTCGAATGAAATATCTGATTTTTTATAACTTAATTTAATGTTCTTACCTTCTTTTATTCGTATATATCCTTGAACAATATCTTTGAAAATTAATTTCTGTTGTTGTCCAATAGCGTGGCTCATATACACTTTGTCTCTCTTAAAACTGTTATTATAAACAGTAAGTCCAAAATCATTTTTATAAACAGCATCTGCTTCATTATAATAATTATTCTTCTCAAATAAATTCCTAAACAATTTTTCTGCAATTTGATTGCTTGAATAACCAAGCAAGGCATTTAAATCATTCACAGAGTATGGTAAGCCACTTGCCAAATAGTAATAAGCCAAAAATGGTTTTACAACACTACCTGGCATCATATCATATTCTGCAAAGTTTATGTATTCGAGATTATCGCACTTTATTTTTATATTTTCGGTAATTGCTCCTGCATTGTAATTTTGCAAAACATCATTTATTTGATTGTTTTTGTATAAAATATGATACAAATTCTCGTTATACATAAGCGGATATGAGGCAGAAGCACGAATGTAACCACTTTCGTTTTCGGCAATAATTATAGAACCACCAACCATTTTAAACCCTTGCTTAGTATCAATTTGCTCTGCCCATTCTTCTAATACTTTATTCAAAATTTCTTGTAATTCAAAATTAACAGTTTCGGCATTTGGAGGACAACCACCATAATATTTATTATTGACAAAAAGCGTCGGGTTTCCATTTATATATTTGGAATAACCGCGAACAACGCTCTCTTTATCCAAAACTTCCTTAATACTTGTAATGCTATCAATATTGGTATTTGTTTTAATATAGTCAATGTCAATGTAATGCTTTTTCTTTGCATTATCTGACTGATAATAAGCAAAAAGATAATTTCTGAACTTTCTTTGTTCTTCTGCATTATTTTGCATTCTATCAAAACTTTTGTGTGCTAACACAAGCAAAGAATCTTTTCCTAGATTAACCAACGAATCCAAATCATATTCTTGTACTATTTTCCAAGACATTTTATTACCGTTTGTTTGTATACGGTCGTTTATTCTGCAACGCTGATAGAATAAAAGGCAAATACTACCTGCAAAAAATACAATCGGAATGATAAGTGCTTTGAATTTTGCAGGCACATAAGGCGAGATAGAATGATTTACATAATTGTCCTGCATTATTGCTATTTGCCTATTTCCAACAGAACTTACCAAATACACATACAAGTAATTTATTAGAATGATATGAAAAATATACTCAAAATAAACAGGCGAAAGCAAGCCCGGACTTTGCCCTGTGAGTGGAATAGTCCAAAAATTGGTAAGGAAAGTATAAATATATTGTACAAGCATTATGGATAGCAATATATTTAAACCAAAAACTATTTTTTTGTTATAAAAACCTCTTTTTCCTGTTTTTAATCTTATAGGCTTGCTAAAAATAACAAGTAAAGAAATAATTGTATACGAAAGCATTAACAATACGCCAAGATAGAGCGAAAACCACAGCCAACCACCTATTTTGAAACTCCACAAGACAGCATAATCGGAAAAGAACACACTTTTAGTTTCGGGCAAGACTACCGTATTAAAATGGGGATTAAAATCATTTTCTACGGAATTTAGTAGAAAAATCTGTCCCGCTATTGTTTGTCTTGAACTTTCAATGTTAGGCGTGTTGTCAAATTGTTCACTATCAGGAAAAAATAATGAAGATTGAAATCTATATTGTTTTTCAGGGCTAGTTACAAAAAACCAAAAAATCAATCCCAAAACTATTATAGGAACACAAACCCAACTCCATTCTCGTAAGGTTGCTGATTTTATAAAAAGTTTTAATCGTTTGAAATTAATTATTAATATTAAAAACAATGATAATAGTATGAAAATGAGTGTTGCAAAATCTTTTGATAAGACAAGAATTATACCCCCCAAAATAATTAAGGCAGAATAGCAAGCCATATTAAATACAAAATCTTGCTCTGACTTGTCTTTTTCAACTTTATTAGAATGTTCTTCTCCGTCTAATATTTGCTTCTTTTTAACGGAAAAATATTTTTTTATTTTGGAAAATATTTCATGGCTTGGCAATTGTAATTTTGAGAAAGGACTAATGGCAAAAGGTAAAAATATAAAAATAATTGCGGTTATTTTTAGCACAGGAATTTTGCCAAAAACAAGTTCGTCGCTTGTAAAATAAGTAGCAAAAGTTGTTACCATAATTATAGCAAGAGAAAGTTTAGAAAAATTCTCACTATCGCTCTTTATCAATTTAGCAAGCCATTTTATTGCATTTATCCAATTAATATTCAATATAACAGCAAGTAATGTAATCAAATATAAGCGACTTTCCGCCTCTTGTATTTTAAGTAGTAAAATCGGAAAACCTAATAGAATAATGCAGTTAAACAAAACTCTCAAACTTAAAATATTAAATTGTTCTACTTTGATTAAATTCCTTTGTCTTGAATGTTGAGTTTTGTTCGTCAAAACATACATTTGTCTCAACAATAATAAACTAAAGCAAAGTAAGACTGAAAACAACAACGGTAATACGAAGTTTTTTGCGGTATTACTATAATTGGATTTCAGCAAAAAACGACAATTATTTATAGTAATAGAATTGTCTTTGTCGAGTATAAAATTATTGCACTCGCCATTTTCAAAGATTATATTTTTTCTTTCAGGTTGGTTTTGAGAGTTAAAAAATGGAAACGAAAACACATATTTATTACCACTCAAAGTGTCACCATTTATGCAAAAATTCAATTCGACAATCCGCTGTCCTTTGTTGGAAATAGGCACATTTCGATTAGTAAAAAACGCCACGCCTTTGGTTAAAAAATACTCACCACTCTGTTCTTCAATCTTAATGACAAAAGCATCTCGCCCTGAAGCGTTATTAAATCTTATGCCTGCCAATAAATCTGTTTGCATTGGCATTTTTGTGGAATTATGGAAAAAATCCTCATCACTATAATCTCTCTTTTTCTCGTTCAAACGACAAAATGGATAAAAAATAGTTTCTTTGGCGTTGTCTATATGGCTTTTTCGCAAATTGTCGGTAAGTTTCAATTTCCATTCTTCGCCATTGTGATACAAAATGCACAAACTATCAGGCATATTTACTCTGCCCATTGGCACTATAACTGTGGTTTGTGAGGTGGGAACCTTATATTCTTTGACAAAAAGATATTCCTTTGATTTGTCCAACTTCAAAGAATGAAACGACAATGTGTGTGAATATTCGTTGTTATAAACAAAAACTCGCATTGTGCAAAAGGCGTAAGCTAATGCACAGACAAAAAGCAATGCTATTATAATAAACTTCGCATTTCCGACAATTTTTGTATTTGATATTTTATGTAGAAGTTGTATCATATTGATATATATTTTTTCCAAATTTATTTTCTAATTGCTCAAAAGAGCTGTTTAACTTCATTTCAAATTCTTGAATTTCCCACAAATTGTCGCGTATCAATTCTAGTAGTTCGTCATTTTTGTCAAATTGAGCAAAAACTAAAAGTGGGTCTTCAAATTTTGGCATCGTTGGTTTTTCTGTATCTGCTGGCGGTCTTTTTCCGCTACCACCTTTTCCTTTTCTAACTATAGATTCTTCCCTATCCGTATCTTCTTGCTTACAGCGTATTTTGTGTCTGCTAAATTTTTCTGTTTCGTCAAAAACATCAAAATCGTCAGGTGCATTGTCAAAATCACCGTGAATAATAAAAGTTTTTAGCCAAGATAATTTGCTATTCGTGCTCATCATTCTCTAGGTATTTAAGTTTTTGCAACTCGTTTTCTATCTCTGCAGCATAATTTAATTGAAATTGTAAATCTTCGACAGAATAAATTTTTTCGCCATTTTTTATTCTTTGTGCAAATTCTTTAATTTGTGCAAAGGTATTTTCTTCTGTAGTTCTCGAATTTTCAGTAGTGCCATTCAGCGTATCTTCACTTGTTTGCGCATCTTTTTCGAGTTTCGAAGAAGTGTACCATTTTTTGATTCCATCAACAACATGCTGCAATTTATTTTCAGCATATATTTTTTTTACATCTTCTAATTTTACGATAACTGCTTTTACTCGCTTCGCTTTTTCTGTTTCTTTTTGTTTTTCTTCTTCTATGTTTGTTTTTTCTCTTTCGTTTTCTAGAAAGAACTTTTCTAACTCAACATCATAAAATCGTAGATTCCCGCTTGCATCTCTTTCTGTTCTCAGTTTATTCAAAAAAGCATCGTACTTGTTGTCCAGAGTATCTTTAATACCAAATTTCACAGAAATTGGCATTAAATCTATTACCATTAAGAAAATAAAAAACAATATCACACCGACAAGTACAACCTCTTCGTCCATCATCAATTCCCATAAATCTTTAATTTGTTCGATAATGCCATCTGAATTTCTTTCCCCTGCTTTTTGTTCCGCTCTTGTTATATAAGTAGTGTCGTTTATTAAATGCTTATTATTATCGTATATGGTTTTAAAATACTCTGCTTTACTTCTGAAAACTTCGCAATATGTACCTTTTGGGCAATTTGCTTGGTCGAAATCTTTACATTTTCCAACCCTCTGTCCGTGTTCGGTTACATAATCGCCTTTATGTGCAGTTACAGATAAAGTATTGTAGAAATTTATTGAATCTGGTAGCGTTTTCCAATATGTAATGTCACTTTTACGAGTTTCCGTTTCTAATTTGACATCAGTGTCTATATCTCTGGCCGTTTTTGCTTTAATATCGCTTCCAAAAACTATCAAACAAGTTAAAAGCGAAATAATAAAACCCATTGTAACAGATAAAATTACACGCATTCCTGCTGTCCAATTTGATTTTTCGCCTTGTAACAGCAAAAAATCTACCAACAGAATTAACGACACAAAGCCCATCACAAAAGGAACTCGAATCCAACCGCTCGTAACTGTATCAGCTAGATGCCATCCACCATAAGAAGAAGTGATCAAAACTATCAACAAAGACAATCCGGGCAGGAGAAATTTTGCACCAAGTCGTCCTGCTCTAACTATTTTGGGGTCATACCCGCTTATTTTGTATAATAAATTTTTCATGTTCAAAATGATTTAATTTTTTATTATATTTATAATAGTCCGTTAAGTTTTTATATGTAACTGATAATCAAATTATTATAAAACGCGGCTCAATTCGGTTAAACAACTCATAATCAACGCATTGTTATTTTCAAAATATCGAAAATTCAAAAATTTAACGGACTATTGATTTAGTAACTGTTTAAATTTTAGTCAATGAAGTATTTTGAACCTAAAACAACTCTTATCTTGTCAGAAATTTTATCATTTAGCCCGCTAAACTCAAAAATTTTGACTGCGAAATCGCTCGTTTTATCCTTCAAAATCATGTTCTTGAAAAATTTAAACAGTTACTTAAAATCTTGATCACACCTTCTTCAATAAATCTTAGGTGACACTGTATTATTCCTATCATTGATTAATTTCAAATGGTTACACTATCAAGCATTGTCATTTTATTATTATTTTCTATAATAAAAGGATGAATTATCCATATATCATTTTTTTTTTCTGAAATCAAGAATACAACTTCCTTTTGGGAGAATAAACTCTTCATAACCTTAACGTCACTATCAGAGGGTAAAATATTACCATTAGGATGAGTGTGAAAAACACCAATTACATTATCGTCTAACTTTTTCTTTGGAAGAGCAATTGAGCAACAATCATTTAATTGTGATATCATTTTAAATGATACAATTTTATCAATTCGAATAAAGTTATTCTCAATATGTCCTAGTATCTGTGATGCGCTTTCTATAGGATAGCTGAGCGTCCTTAGAAATTTTTTACTTTGTTCACTGAAAAATATTCTCATACATTTTATTATTTGTTGCTACAAAGCTATAATCGCATTCTCATTGTATTGGGATCTATATCAGGGAGAGTTTAGGGGAGAATTTAGGGGAGAATTAATGTTACGAGAAAATGTTGTGATATTACATCCTTTGTTGCAATTAGATAGATGCATGTGAATTGGTTTTTTTATATAATGATATATATGTATCTTTAGTGAAATTTTTTTTGATGGTGAATAACAATATTATAGGATGGACAGAGCTGCAAAAAAGGATAGTTGAATCTTTGCAAGAACTATCAATTACGCAAATTGATTTATCGCTCAAATTAGAGTTTTTTGTTTCTAATGTTAAAGAAAAGTTAGAGGCGATATTGAATATTAAACCGCTGCCAAAAAAAAACGACAAGATAGCATATGTCTCAGCAAGGCAGAAGCTAAATAAGTTGAATGCAAAAGAGAGGCTACTAAAATATATAACATTTTCTGCAAGTTCAGAATATTGGGAAGGAACTATATTAAAAGGTGGGCTTGACACAACTAAACATCGTATTCATTTTGAGGTAATAACAGATTTTATAAACTCAAAAGGTTGTGCTGATGTTTTCTTTGAAAAAATGCTAGAACCAATTAATCTAAGCAATACTTTCCTTGGTCAAACAGAAAGTCTAAAATTTAATAGTTCTGAAAGTTATACTGAAGCGAAAGTTTTAATAGAAAGACCAATTACTGGAATTAGTGATATAGTAAAATATTCAGATTCACTATGTAAAAAATTTCTGGAGAATAATAGTTCTAAATACATAAGTGAAGTATTTGAGGAGAGGACTGCTTTTATAAAATCATACAACAACTTTATTGAATCTGAAAATAATTTTTATTTATTATTAGGTGAAAGTGGTGTAGGGAAAACTAATATTGTATGTAATCTGGTTGAGCTAAATAAGAAAAATGGTAATCTTGTTTTTGCATATGATAGTAATGGTTTAACTAAAGAATCTTTTGAAAAAATAGAAAAATTGTTATCTTTCATTATACAGGAAATAGAAAAAACTCATCAAAAAACGATCTTCTTCTTCGATGCTATTAATGAAGCAACAAACTATAGTGCTTCAAAAATACCTTATCTTGATTTATTGGCAGATATTGATAATAAATTACTGAAGATCAATAATAAAAACATAAAGATCATAGTCTCTTGTCGCACCTTTTCATGGAGGGATAGTGTTCAGCATAATTTGTCAAAATACTCGTTCTTATTAACAGATGAAAATCAGCAGGAAATAAGGTATTTTACAAAAGAAGAGTTGCTAAAAGTATATCCAAAATATAAACAAGAGTTTAATTTACTCACTTCTGTTGAACAAATCAATACTCATGCTTATGCGACAGTATATAATTCAATGTTAGACCCTCTGAAACTAAGATGGATTGCAGAAGCTTATAAAGGAAAGAAACTACCTCAAAGTGAAAACGAACTAGATTATGAAAATTTATGCATCCAGAAGCTTCAAACTATACATGATAAACAAGCTTACGAGCTAATTTTTTTAATTTCAAAATATTTGATTGAGAACAAAATTCACAAGTTACATCGTTCTCATTTATTTAATACTGATGATGAGGGTTTAAAAAATATCAAGTTGCTTTTTTTAGACGAAAAATCTGATTATACTAATGCAGGTAGGATGCTAATTGAAGCTAATTTTCTTAAGAAGGATACTAATTATGCTTATTGTTTTGAATTTGAAAGAATACAGGAGGCAATGTTTGCACACGTGTTTGTGAAGGAAAAAGCCAAAATTTTCGCAAATGAACCTATTCCTGTAAAAGAATATATAGGAGTGTATAAAGAAAAAGAGTATGATGTTGTATATAACAATTTTTTGCGGGATGCATTAATCAAAGATTTCATAGAAAAAGATTTTAATAACTCAACAATAAAGGAATTAGTTTTAACAAATGAAGCTAGAATGCAAAAACTAGCATATTTAACACTGTCAAAGCTCGTACTTAAGCATTATAATCCTGTTTATGAAATTATAGAGCACATTATTGAAGATGATAATGTTTTACGTTTTGCATCAAAAACAACGATGGATTTAATTGCTGATTTATTTATACCTAACGTTTACCTACAGTCGAAAGGAAATGATAAAAAGCCAGTAGCTCTTCTTCAAAAAATTATGACAGGTAGTAATTCGAAAATGTCAAATCAATTGGCGATGAATATTTACATAATAACAAGACAAAACAAGGAAAAGTCGAAAGAAATAATTAATGAGTTGTTTGATTTTGCATTGACGAGTAATCAACTTAACATAGAATATTTAATGCAACTTGGAGTTATATCTTTCATATTATCTATAGATATTGTTACCCAAATGAATGATTTAACCTCAACTAATAGTTTAACGTTTATTAAAAACAATATTTTGTGTAATTGGGAAAAATTGGGAAACAAAATTTTAACTAAAGAGTTAAAAATTATAGCACCTAATTACAAGTATTCTTCAAAAATAATAAATAGCCTTCCTCTTCCCGTTAGAAATAGTATTGTAAAATTTCTTATTAAAAGAGGAATGATGAAGTATGGGAGTGTACAAAATGATTTTGTTAATAATTTTTATGAATTCAAAAAGTTTTGGACAGATATTCCAAAACGGGATAGTCAAGATTGGTCTCATCAAGATTTTAGCTCGTTGACGCAATTTTTAAACCCAGACACCAATAATATACAGCATCAGAAAGATAAGATATTGAAAGGCTATAATTCAAATAATGTATTTTCATATATGTTGCTTGAACGTTTGCTTATAATACAGGGGATTTCTAATTGGAACAATGTATCGGATATAATAGACGAAATTCTGGTATTAAATAATATATCCGATTACAGTAAAATGTCAGTATCGTATGTTCTGTTTCATATTATTGAAAAATCTGACAAATTTAATGAAACAGCTTTTAATATTTTATCCCAAATTACCAAGGAGTGGTGTATATCAACAAAGGGGAAATTCATAATTACAAGAGATAGTAAAAAAGAAAAATACTATAAACAACATATCTTAAACTGGTATATCGTTTCTTATTTTAAATGGCACAATTACCAAGTAATAGATTGGCAAAATATTGAATCAATAAAAAATAACATCCCTGTTTTTATAGAGTTGGTCGTAGATGATGCATTAAAAAATAAAAACAAAGATTTACTATTCTATATTCTTGAAAATATAAGTATAGTAGCAACTGACTTTGGTTATATTGAAATAGCAATACAACTATTTGATTTCATTGTAAGGCATGTAGACACAAGTGAGAAAATCAGCAATTTCAAAGTTGATTCACAAGTGGATAGACGTTATAGCAAAAGTTTACCATCTTTTATGAGTGAAGTCTTATGTACCTTAGGAAATTATTATCCAGCTGAGGTAAAGGGTTATATTGAGATAGAGTTATATCCGAACTTTGATTCTCCATTAGCACAAGGAATAAAGGATGAAATGAAAACGAAAGAAGAGCATGAAGGTTTAGGTGGACTATTAACTCATCGATTTGGTAATTTTTTTGTATGGGGATGCAAAAATTCTCCTGAGGTTCGTAATTTTTTTATTGAAATATTAGAGTCTACTGAAAAAGTGAAAAATGCCAATCAATGGGCATTTAGAGTTTTCGAAAAAGGGGTGAAGGACCTAATTAATATAGAACTATGAAAATAAAAATGAGGACAAAAGTAATATTGCTGACGGCATTAATAGTTTTTATTGCTGTTCTGAGTCAGGTAATAACTAACTGTTTAATTCAAAATAAAATCAGTGATACTATTATTGTGACTGGGCATAGAGGAGCAGCTCATTATGCTCCTGAAAATACAGTTGCAAGTATTGAGAAAGCACTGGAATTAAATGTTAATAGAATAGAAATTGATATTCAACGTACTAAAGATTCGATTATTGTTGTTTCTCATGACATTGACATTGATAGAACGACAAATGGGACAGGAAAAATTATTGATTTAGAATATTCTGAAATTCTACAATATGATATTTTAGATAAAGATGGGAATATTTATAAAATACCTACATTGGAACAAGCTATACAGGCCATAGATGGAAAATCAAAATTACTTATTGAAATCAAAGAAGGGAACGATTATTACCAATCAATAGAAAAACAGGTGGTCGATTTACTACATGCATATAATGCCACAGAATGGTGTATTATTCATTCTTTTAATGATGACATACTATCTGAAATCCGTAAATACGACAAGAATATTGAACTCCATAAATTATTTTTAGGAAGAATACCCTTTACTAATATTATTTTCAGCCCTAAACTTTCAAATCTCAACAAGCCGCTATATGAATCCTTGACAGAATTCAGCAGCATGTACAACTTAACAGATAGATCTCTTATAAAGAAAATTCATGATAAAGGGAAAAGGATAAATGTTTGGACTGTTAATGATTCTGTAGAAATAAAACAGATGATTGAAAAAGGGGTTGATGGTATTATTACAGATGATCCTAAATTAATCCTTAAGTAAACGTCCGTAGAAATGTTCTGTGATAGTTGCTTAAAGAATATAAACTATTTTCATATTTGTATGATTTAGAAAGTTAATACTGCCCAAAGGAGTATAAAACCAATGATTACAGCAAGAGAAACAAGACAGGACAAAATACCCTTAATTGTAAAAAAGGTAACGATGCCAAAATGGGTTGGTATTTTACTATATTTTCAAAATTGTTTTTCTTTTTGAAATCCTCTTCCACCTTAACAATAAGAGGTCTCGAAAAGAAAAACAATTAGTATACTACAGTTTGCTGCCAAAATAAATTGAAACCGTTTTCAATTTTATTTTTTATGTCAAAAAAAATGCTGGATTTGTGGAGGAAATCATGTTGTAAAAAATGGGTTTCAAAAGGGTAAACAACGCTACAAATGCAAAGACTGTAATTGTGTATTTCAATGGAGAAACAAATCTGTTTCCCAATCTAATCGGTTTATCTGGTTTCGTCAGTGGATCGTTGGTAAACAAACACTCTCAGAATTAGAGCAAAGTAGCGGTTACAGTAAAAGTAGTTTAAAACGTTATTTTCATACTTATTTATCTGATTGTCCTACTTGGAAGATAAGACCATCAGAAAAAGTTAATTTATTGATAGATGGCACTTACTTTAACAATAAGGTCTGTTTAGTTCTTTATCGAGACAATAATATCAAGGCTACACAACTTTATCGTTTAACAGACAGGGAGTGGTTTGATGAGATTTGTGAAGATTTAGAAAATCTGTTATCATTAGGAATTAAAATAGAGAGTGTTACTTGTGACGGACTTTCCAATATCATCAAAGCTGTAAGAAAGATATGTCCTGAAGCCATCATCCAACGATGTGTTGTTCATATCCAGCGAGAATGCTTGATTTGGTTATCAAGGAATCCTCAAAGTCAGGCCGGTAAGGATTTACGGTATTTGGTAGGACAGATTCATTTAATCCGCAATAGAACTGTTTGGGGATATTGGGTAGTAGATCTGATCCATTGGTATGAAAAATATCAGAATTTTATCAACCAAAAATCCTATTACGAACCCACAGGAAGATATTGGTATACTCATAAAATGCTTCGGAGAGCTTTTATTCATATTAAAAGAGCTTTACCTGACATGTTCCATTACTTGGATAATCCTGATATACCTAAATCCACGAATGGCTTAGAATCTTTTTTCGGACATCTAAAACAAAATATCGCTATTCACAGAGGATTATCCAAAGAACATTATAAAAACTATATTAAATGGTATTTATTCTTCAAAAGCAACGAATAATAGGTTTTCTTAGCCATTGGAAGATGCCCGAAATGAAAAAGGGAGATGTAAAATCTCCCCATTTCGGTATATCTTGAAGTTTATTGCTTAACAGGTTGCTCCTCAGCAGGGCCTATCTCCTCTTCAACTTCGCTCGTAAGATAAACATTATTTTAATTATTTACATCAACTATTTTTGAGCTCATTACCTAAAAAATGGGACTTGATATTACAGACTCTCAAAATAAGTTTCAACTAATCTGACAATATCTTTCTTTTTCAAACGCACTCTAAGGGCTTTTGGGGAGAGGATTTGAAAGAAATTTATAAAATTGTATTTTAATGCGTTCATATTCCATATATAATTCATTTGTGATAATCAACTTAAATATATTTCAAAATCCTTTGTTATATTTGTAGGTTGTAAATTTTCAATTTCAGAATTTTTTATTACCAAACAATTGAGAAGATAAACAAGATTATCGAAAGAAATAGGAATGTGTAATTTCGAAAATGCGACTTTTTCAATTATTTCTTGCCTATCAATCCTAAAAATATTTTTTGCTAATTCGTTGTTTTTATTGAAGATACTGCATATATTCTCATTTAAGTGTTCTTTTATGAATTTTAGACGAAATTTTGTTCGCAACATTGCTTCCCAATTATGATTTCTATAGTGTTGATATGATAAGTCATCGAATAAAGATTTCAATGTGTTGTCACTTGTTTCAAGAATAGCATAAATTCCGTTTAGCATTCTCCACTCTTCTAAAAAATCATCCCAATCAGATTTACATTTATATCTTAAAACGTGATCTATTTCATGCCATCCTTCTGACAAAGTTGTTCGGAATTGAATCTCAAAAGTGTTATCTATCAATTTATATACATTATCATTATTATAAAAAGAAGACAGTTCATATAATGTTTTAGTATCTGCTCCATTCATCCTACAAACAAGATTTTTATGGACAGGTTTAAAAATCTCCTTGTTTTCTTGAGTAAGGACATCATTCGCTTCATCCACCTTTTCATATTTTCGCTCAAAAATATCCCATAAGAGTTTAACATCTTCAATAAAGTATGTTGTAACTCTAAAACCACAAATATCTTGAATTTTTTTTCCTTCTGCATATTCCGGCGATACCCACCCAGTGATTCCGGTGATACCCACCCACTCACTGTGCAAATTAGTCTGACAAAATTACCGTTTTTTTCTTAAGCTATCTCCTATTAATTCAAATCTGTGTGAGGTGTATACGATTCGATCAATGATCGAGTCGGCCAATGTTTCATCCGAGAATATATCAAACCACTCTGTGACTGGTAGTTGACTGGCGATCACTGTAGCTTTTCTGGCGTGACGGTCTTCGATGATTTCCATAAAATCAAGTTGTTGTTGATTTTCCATTTTAGCCAGTCCAAAGTCATCCATTATAAGTAGTTCGATTTTAGCCAGTTTCTCAAACAGACGTATAATCGTTCCCTCTACCCTTGCCACTTTAAGGCTGCGTGCGAGTTTCTGCATATTGTAATAGGCTACCGTATACCCTTGGCGGCAGGCCTGTGCTCCCAAAGCGGAAGCCAGGAAGCTCTTTCCACATCCGGCAGCACCGGTAATCAATACTGCTTCCCCGTTTTTGATATAGTTTCCCGTGGCCAGCGAGAGCACACGCATTTCTTCCAATCCCCGGCTTTGGTCGAAGCTTAATTCTTCCACCGATGCCCGATAGCGAAAGGCTGCATTCTTTAACAGCCGTTCATAACGGTTAGACTCCCTGCGGTCCTGCTCTGCCTGCAACAATAACATCAAACCGTCTTTGAGCGAAAGGGAATCCGCCCTGCGTGTTTCTTCTAATGTTTTCAGGCACTGTGTCATGCCCGACAATCTCAATTTTGTTAATCCTTGTCTGATCTGTTCCATAATTCTGTTTGTTGTTGATTTATATGATTGTCATAATGTTGTTTACCTCGTATATTTATATGAGAACGTTGTTTGTTTCCATCTTCCTGTTCACCACAGTCTTCCACCTGGCAGTAGGTCTTGTTCTCTATAATTTTCTGTAGTGACTTGTATGAAAGAAGGTTATTCTGCAATGCCCACCGGCAGGCTTTCTCGAAGATAACCGGATCGGTCTTGCGCTGCAGCGACAGAAACCCGTCACAGCGTTTGTAGATAACTTCGGGGATCTCTTCTTTTTCAAAGTTCCGCTTAATAAGCTCTCCCAGAACCCCGGAGCGTTTTTCTGCCAAACGGATATAATATTCAGGGCTTCTATCCCTGTAATGCTGGTGAGTTGAACACAAATGTTCCTTCTCTGTGGTATAGCCAAATCCAACCGTCCTGGAGTGAGTGGCTATTACTTTGCCCTGGCAATAGATCGTAACGAGTGAGCGTGTATAAATAACCGATACTTTCTGTCCGATGTAGATGTAAGGTACCGAGTAATAATGCTTGTCGCGTCCCAAGTAGATACAGTTGTTGGTGGCAACCCGGAGGTCTGTATAGTATTTCAACTCAAATTCCTGTTCCGGCAATGGTCGCAATACCTGTTTCTCTTCAGCCAGAAACTTTTCCTCTCTCGAGTAATCCTTCTGTTGCTGACGTGTCTGATTATGCTCAGAAACCTTCTCTGCGATGGCTTGGTTCAGCGCTTCTATGGAAAAGAATCGCTGGTTACGCAACTGGGCATATACCCGGGTGTAAATGATTCTCACATGGTTTTCAACCAAAGCTTTGTCTTTGGGTTTACGGCTACGGGTTGGTAGTACGGCAAAACCGTAATGGTTGGCAAAGTCATCCAGCACACGGTTTAGTTCCGGTTCATAACGGTCAGCTTTTATAACAGCGGCCTTGAGGTTGTCAGGGATCAGTATCCGGGGACAACCTCCCATATCCTTCAGGCAACAGGACAGAGCATACAAAAAGTCATCCGTCCGCTGGGATGGAACAGCCATTGCAAAGGTATAGTTCGAGTAGGGTAGGCAACCGATGAATACCTGGACCTCTATCACTTCACCTGTTCCCAGATCTACATAAGAGAGCCGGTCGCCTGCAAAATCAACATGTAGTTCATTGCCAGCTATATGCTCCAAAATAGCAGAAGGATGACGAGCCAGTTGCAGCTGATTCAGGTGATAACAGAACTGGCTATAACGGTACCCATCGGGGCACTCACGAATATACTCATTCCACAGTGTTTTACGCGTCACATGTGCCCGGCGCAGTTCACCTTCAAAATAAGAAAGCTTCCCTTTCAAATAATTAAAGCGTGCATCAGTGTAAGCCGGATTACCGGCTGAAAACTTTTCTTCCAATACAGGATCTTCCAGATTCAACAATGAATCTACATCAAACCCATGTTCATTTACTTTGCGGATGTAGTCATTAACTGTACCCTTGTAAAGTCCCAACTCAACAGCGATGCGACGGTTGGAGATCCCTTCCTTGTGCAATCTAAGCACTTGTTTAATCTTACTCATTCTAATTAATGTTCCTGCCATTGCCCCGTTCTTCTATGTATTAATATGCGTTTATCGACATACCATAGAATGTAGGTCTTTTTTGCCAGCAAGTGGGTGGGTATCGTCCGGAATCCGGAACGACCGAAACAATGAACAAGACAGAAGGTTTTTTCGCTTAAAAACAGCTACTTAAAGGATGAAAAGTGGGTGGGTATGCTCCGGAATACGGTCGTTTTGACCATCAATTTTCCCTACTGGGTGGGGATGCTCCGGAATCCGG
>NZ_QVMO01000099.1 GCF_010501055.1 Dysgonomonas sp. 521 | reverse complement strand
GTGAATTGTTCTGTAGATATTGCGTACCTGACGGCACGCAATTAACCGATTAAAGCTTCTTTCTACCAACATTCAGTCCCTAAAGGGACAAAAAATAGCACATTTAATCCTTGATTCGCATAATATATGCCAATCAGGATTTGAGAAAAGGCTTGAAAAGCCAAATCTTCATAACCGCGGGTCATCGACCTGCGGAAAAAGGATGAGCAATACCAGCTGTCTGAAAGACAGGACATACTGTGTGTCCTGCCGCTTCGGGCAGGGGGGAGTGTAATTGCCTTGCTCCGTAAGCTACGCTGCGCTTGCATACGGTTATGAAGATTCTGCCTTTCAGGCAGGTATTGAGCTGCTTTTAACCCTTGATTAACCATTATTATTAAAGTTCTATCAAAATGTAAAAAAGCGCCGGATAAATCACTATCCGACGCCTTTTACTACCTATATATAAATAATCATTCGCTGAGTTTCCTATAATACTTAGGTATATAATCCGGGAAAAGCTCCGGATGGAATATATATGCCATGTCCTTCAGTATATAATCGGGATGGATGGGCAAGTCTTCGTAATAACTGCTATACGCGGTATTGCATCCATAAACATTCTTTTGTTTGAATGCCTCGAAATATGAATATGGTTTATACTCCCTTTCAAGTGTGGCATAGGTCATGTCAGACGGAGTATTGTATTTAATAATCCATGTGTCGGATTCTCCGGCTTTGTCCAGGACCGCCTCAAATGTGAGAGGCATATACGAAGTCGATTTATCATCCTTCCACGGATATGTTGCTCCCGCATCTGCCAGCATGTTCGACATAAAACTGCGGCCTCCCGGCATATTCCATTTACCCTGATAACGTATATCAGTGAGTACCGAAGGGCGGTCTGTTGTTTTGGCTACGGCTTCTTTTACCTCGTTGTAATTCTTTTCGGTAACGGCAAAAAGAGAATCTGCCAAATGTTCCTTCCCTGTAAATAACGAGTAGAAACGTATCCATTCTGCACGTCCGAGCGGATGAGATTCAGTATAGTCTACCGTTTCGAGGATAGGGATATTTGTTTTTTCCACATTGCCATATGTCCATCCCTGTATCGGGGTGGCAAATATAGCTTCGGGACTGAGCATGATTATTTTTTCAACATCCGGCTTGCTAGCCATACCCAGATTTTCTATCGCTCCGCTTTTTACACGTTCCTGAATTACACTAAGCTTGATATACTGGGGCTCGCAGACCCCTTTTATGATATCGGTTGCTCCTAATTCGTTCAGAGAAGAGCAATGGATGGTAGAATATGTCGCAACTTTTGTTAACGGAACTTTTACAATCGTACCTTTAGGCAGATTTGCAGGAAGTTCTTTTGTGCGGTCTACGAGGATATATGTTTGCAATAAACGTGTCGTATCCCACGGGTCGCGTACCGAGACAAGTGTATAATCGTTATACTTCTTTACCTGAAACCCTTTGGCATAATGAACAGTGTAGACAGAGTCCGCCTGCTTATGATTCCCAGTATCATTTTGTCCGGCAGGCTTTTGTTTGTTGCAGCCCGCCAGAACAAAAATGATTGTAAAAAGTAGTGGTATGTTGAGGAATTTCATGGGCTTATTTAGGACAACTGGTACAAATTGGTACATCATCTTGCCAAGAGATAAAAGTTATTTCTTTTCCTTGCCTATAATTGCAAGCTATACCTTCTAACTTAATCTTAGGCTGGCCAATAGCCTCTTTATCCCATTTTATTTTAAATGTAATTATTCTAGGAGTTATTCCAGTAAAACCTATGGTTGTTTTTCCGTCTATTGTACCGCCTTCGACACTAATAATTAGCTGTTGCATAGATTGACTCAAATTAATTTGGTACTCATATTCAAGTCCTTTTTTAGGAAAACCAGTTGCATATGGTTTTGTCTCATTATCTGATGCCCTAAATACGCTATTATCTAATATTGTATAGCAACTTTGAGAATAGCTTGTTAAGCAAAAAAATAGTGTTAAAAAGGATAAAATAAAAATCTTTTTCATGTTTGTAATTTTTAAAGTTAATAAATGAAGTTTTTAAATAGTCTATTTTACAGTCGGGCATGTTGTCATCGGATTTAGCCCTCCTGTGTCAAATTTTGTGATTAACTTACCATCTGTGCCGAATACATACATATCTCCATTACTTTTATAATCGGATGAACCGATGTATATGTATTTTTTTACAGGGTCGGAAGATATGCAGAATGGTTGGCTTACAATTGTACCATCCGTAATAAAACTGTCAGAAAGTTTTGTTCCGGTATTAGTATTATATACATTATAAATTATTTCCTGACTTCCATTAGCATCCCATTGAGAATAGATAGTATATAGCTTATCATCACATACTGTCATATATGTCGCGTTTCCTATTTCGGTTACCTTTTGGGTTTCAGCATCAATTCGTTGTAATTTATTCGGAACATAGTCAGGCCTTGTCTGAATGTAGTTGCCATTCGAGATAACAAAAATATTACCTTTATTGTCAACAGCTATTTTATCCGGATTCAGTACTACTTCTATCTTTTTATCTTCTGTAAATGTTTCAACATCTACAACCGAAACCGTTTTATCATATCCGATAGCAGTATTGTAGTCTAAACCACCTGAGTTAGCTACATATAATTTACCTTTCGATGCACGTACATATTCAGGATTACGACCTACAGCTACCTGTGCTTCGATTTCCAGTGTATTCGGGTTAATTTTCGCCAGATATCCGTCAAAGTATGTTACATATACCCAGCCATCGTAAGCTGTCAGGTTTCTAGGCTGTTGTTTTTGTCCGTTTTTTGTCGATTCTATTTCCTTCAGTATTTTACCTTCTTTATCCAATACATAAATAACAGCGGAACCATATACAGCTACGTAAGTCCTGTTTTTATACGTGATGATGTCTTGTCCGGTATCGCCCAGTTCTTTATTGTTTAAAGACTTGAAAATATCATAGGTAAGCTTACCGGTTTCGTAATCATAATAGGCGATATTGGAATTATTGCTTCCGCTTTTTCCGCTATTTAAAATATAGGAGCCTGTGCCTACTACTGGCGGTTCTACAACAGGATAACCATCATCGTCGCTACAGGATGCGAATCCCAGAACTAATGAGACAAAAAGAAAAGCATAAAAGAATTTGTTCAATTTCATAACGATAAAATATTTATATATTAAAAATTATAATTAGCCGAAATAGTAAATGAGCGCCCCGGCATAGGGTAGTACTGCACAATCTGGTAATTTTTGTTAGCCAGGTTAATCAGGTTGAATTGCAGGCGCAGGTTGTTGTTTCTCATCAAAAAAGACTTGTTTAATGATATACTATGGTCTGTGTATGATTCTATTTCATTCTCAGTGATATTCTGGTCAAGCGCATAGCGCTTGCCTGATATAATAACAGTATAGGCTATGTTTACCCAAGGGTTTTCCAGACTAACAGAGCCAGAGCCATAATGTCGCGGAGTATAAGGAATTTGGTCTTTATAGTTTTTACTGTCCTTATCAGTAATATCTATCACTTTCTGATAACTGTAGTTTCCCGTAACATCCAGTGAAATATCCCGGCTTAGTGACGCATGCAGCCGTGTATTCAGGTCAAGGCCTGTCATATCCACTTTCCCGTAATTACGCATTTTGAAAATATTCATAGTGGGAAAAGGTACGATCTTATCATCTACCTTATTCTTATACCCATCCAGCGAGATGCTGAAAAAATCGAATGTTTCGGATAGTTTTCCGGCCCATGTCAGCCCGATATTATATTGCGTTGCGTACTCTGGCTTCAGGTTAATATTTCCCATGCGTATATAGTACATGTCGTTGAATGTAGGCACCCTGAATATCTTTTTATACGAAGCACGAACCCTCAGGTTAGTTTGTACGAAAGGTAGGTATGATATGCTGAGCGAAGAGGTTATCTTTTTCTTATCATCAGGCGATTCCCCCGATTTTACACTTTCATCCACATAGGTTGCCAGAAGGCTTCCTGTGATTGTCAGGTGTTTGTTGCTGAATTGTACTGCCAATGCAGTAAGTGACGATAGTCTTTTAGGCTTATCCACATCTGCGAAATTACTGTTCAGCCGATTCTGAAAAATATCTTCGAAGAGACTTAAGGTAAAATATTGATGAGGTCTGTATAATACACCGGCAGAAGCATAATACTCATACTGGGTAATACGGTCTTCCTGCCTGCCATCTTCCACATTGTTGTTTATTGATATATATTTGTAATAGTTGCGGCTGAATTTCAACTGTCCCTTTATATCAACCTTATCGCTAAGGCTGTTTTTATAATATAGTTGGGAAAACAAATCCCTGTTCCAGACTCTTTCATTATTGTCGTCCCTGTACAGGATAACCGAACCTGGCAGTCCCCTTTCCGAATCATAATAGTTGACCTTGAATTTAAGTTCTCCTGCTTTACCCATGTTTCCATAAAGGTTTAGCTCTGTGCGCCAGATATCTACATCTGAGTTTCTGCGTTTACGCTCCTCGGTTTGTTCGGCATTTTTATATGTGAATTTATACCTTCCATCTGCTCTTTCCCATCCGCTGTTTAGTGAAAGGGAGAATTTTCCGTTTAGCCTTTGCGCATAGTATATGGTAGGGTTAAATAAACCGTAAGAACCTGTTTTGAGCTGTATATTAGCACCGTATGACTTGCTCGCAAATACAGGGTTCTCCGTTACCACTTCCAGTAATCCGGCAGAGGCGTACGATCTGGCAGGCTGAAAAATATTGTCCGATTGCCCGATTGTAAGCGAAATCATGGATACATTATCCAGCGAGAAGCGGCCTATATCTATTTGTCCCGATTGCACATTGCTCATTGTTACTCCATCGTAACTTACTGCTGTGTGCTGGGCACCCATTCCCCTTATCGATACGGTTTTCATACCGCCTATACCTCCGTAATCCTTAACCGTAACTCCGGAAAAGCGACGTACAGCATCCGACACAGAGAGTACTCCGATACGTTCTATTTCGGTGTTGTCAATTACCTGCAACGGTGTGGTTGAGCGTGATACAGATGGCTTTATATGAGCCGAAACCTCTACTTCCGATAGTCTCTTCGCATTGAGGCTGTCATTAATCTGGGCATGCAAGGGAACGTAGCATGTGATAGAAAAAGAGAGAATAGTGAATAAAAAAGTCCTTACCTTCATCATTTTGTTCAATAAAATGCTTCCGATAAGAACAGAGAAAAGAAATAGTATATATCCTTTACTGATGTCTCTTAAGCCTTATTCCTCGAAAGCTGTCCGAATTATTCACTTTGCAGGTCTTCTGACTTACTCCATCTTTAAACATCCTTCCCATCTATATCAGTTAACGGTTATCAGTTAATAGTTAACAACAAAATGTTGATTACTGATGCCTGTTCACTGTTTGCGACAGTGGTTTGCTATTCAAAGACTTTTCCAGCTATATTGTTAACTGATTATTGTTAACCGTTCACCGAAAAGAGCTTACAGCAGCGGGTCTGTTCAGGATTTACACCTGATTCCCTTTTCATTCGCGCAGATAATTATCCGCTAACGAAACAAAGCGATGCAAAGGTAAGGATAAAATGTAGAGTAAAACAAGATATTTTGTGTTTTTCTTTTAGTAAAAATATAGTAGCTTATTTTTTTAGAATAATATATCTATTTCGAATTTATCCTCAATATACAAATATCGGATTGAAAGACCATTCTTGTCACAAATTGATTTTACAATATTCAGGCCTAATCCGGATGAATCATTCAATTGGTTTCCTTTTGTCATGCGGTTAAAGAGGTTCTCGCTATTGTCTTTTGTAGCCGATGTGTTGACAATGATAAGTCTTGAGGAATTTAGTTCAATACTGATATTCCCACCTGTTATATTATGTCTGATCGCATTGCTCAGCAGGTTGGAAATAAGTATTTCGGCAAGGGTCGGATTTATATATACTGTACAGGGTTCAGTTTTAACGGTTACTGTCAGATTTTTAGCTTCGGTCAGCTCTTCCATGTCAGCCAGATAGTCATTAATAAGAATGTCTATCGAAACATCCTTCTTTATGTCGAACTGGTTGTTGTTGATTTTATTAATCAGCAGTAAAGACTTGTTCAGCCTTGATAAACGGTTTACAGCGCGTGATATTGCCTGTATGGTTTGCGATTGTTTTTCGTCATTTTGCATGGAATTATTTTGAATAAGCAGGTCAAACTTTGATTTTATGACAGCCAGAGGCGTTTGCATTTCATGCGATGTGTCTTCCGCAAACAGACGGGAATTCTCGTAATCTTCATTGATTTTCTGAACCATCTTCATTATCACATGGTTGATTTCATCAAATTCCTTTATCCCCGGGTCTTTTAAGTCAAGCGATGTATTAGCCTTTAAGTCATAATTGTGTAGTTTTTGCAGGTTCTTATTTAGAGGATTCCATATATTCCTTTTCAGCAGGAAGCTGATGACGTAAGTGAATAATAAGAGCAAAATAATCAATATCAGCAGGGAGGAGATTATGGCATAGAATAAATCGTTGGGGACAATAGTAGCCTGATTGATATTGATAAGATAATGCTCATCCTTATAAGATATTGTAAAATATAATTGACGGTAGGGCGTAAGTAATCCTGTTTCCTCACTAAGCATAACCGTATCCTTATATACCTTATCCGGATAGGGGTCAGTATCTGATATTTTTTGTTGCTCAATACGTGCAGGCTTCAGTACAAGGGTGGATGCAAGGGACAGGGTGTCGTGTTCGGCGACAAAGTTCTCAATCTTCTTTCGCTGGTCGTCCAGCATCTGATCGTTGGAGTAATGGATGAAGAAGCGAAAAATAAGAAAGTGCGATATACACCCTATAACCAGTACTACAAGCATGGATATAACCAGATATTTTCTTATAAGTTGAATCAGAGTCATTATTCCGAAAATTTATAACCAATACCGTACACTGTTTTTATATAATCCCTGCAACCTTTATCTATCAGCTTTTTCCGTAGATTCTTGATATGAGTATATATAAAATCCAGAGAGTCGGCGCTGAGGCTCATGTCGTCGCCCCATAAGTGTTCGCAAATAGTCTCTTTGCTCAGTACTTTTTCTTTATTCATCAGAAAGTATAACAGCAAGTCATATTCTTTGCGGGTAAATTCTACCTTTTTTCCGTTAACAAGCACTTTTCGGCTATTATACAAGATAGTTAGTTCATTGAATACCTTTTCGTTATCTCCCTGAAACCCTCTCCTTCGGATAATGGATTTAACTCTGGCATTCAGTTCCGACAGATGAAAGGGTTTGGTCAGATAATCGTCGGCACCTATATCCAGCCCTGTAAGCTTATCTTCCAATGAATCTTTAGCCGATATAATAATCACGCCGGCATCCTGTTTTTTTTCTTTCAGTTTCCGTATTATATCCAGCCCGCTGCCTCCGGGCAGGTTTATATCCACAATGACACAGTCGTATTCATACAACTCTATTTTCTCTTCAGCTTCATCGAATGTAGTGACCGATTCCACAGAGAAGTTTTCGGATATGAGGAATTCTGTGATTGATTCAAGCAAATCCACTTCATCTTCTATAACCAATAGATTCATTGTGAAATAATATTAAGTTATTGAATAACAAAATTACAAAATTATCCTGACTTCCTGTTTTATGTGTAGAGGCTACAAAAAAATGAGATGCCCACATCTATAAACGTGGGCATCCCTACAGTGTGTAGTACATTGGAATTGTTTTAGCCTTTTATCACAGTGCCTTCATGGTCAAAAACCAGGCTTCTGTAATACGATCTGTACTGATTACTCCCAAATGCGATTTTTACAAAATAGTTTCCATTCCCTTTTCTTTTGGAAACGATGATGCTATAGCCGGGGTAGTTTTCATTCAGATATTTCAAGATTGGGGCAGGAAGTTGTTTCGGGGACATATTCCCTTTGGGATAGTTTCTTCCATAAGGGTATCCTTTGCCATCGTTATATTTATATTCCGCTATATTGTTGCTTGTAGCCTGAATAGCAGGCAGGGAAACAGCCAATAAAATAAATAATAGTAATTTTTTCATATCTGTAAATCTTGTAGTTTGTTTTAATAACCTGTAAATTCTTGAACAAACATAGGCTATGAATCTGGAGTAAATCTGAAGTTGAACACTTATTAAAGACTTTTATTTAGTTTCTATATATTTTTTATCTCTTATTATTTTATAAAAATCCATTCTTCGCTTAAAAGAAAACGCTTACCTTTGCTTCATATTCATATATAAAACTAAATGAGAAATACATCCAGAGATAAAGCCTTACAAGAAATCAAAGTGGCCCAGCCTGCCCGTTTGCTCGATTTTTTAGTCGAAAGTCAGGTGCGTAAAAGCCGCAATGCAGTAAAGTCGCTCTTAGCACATAAGCAAATAAAGGTAAACGGTAAGCTTATTACACAGTTTGATTTTGAGTTGAAAAGCGGAGATCGGGTGGCCGTAATGAAATATGACCAGTCGCGAAAAGAGAAAAAACTGAAAGGCTTGAAAATCGTTTTCGAAGATGATGACCTTATTGTTATCGATAAAGAAGCGGGCGTATTGTCTGTATCTACCGATAAAGAAAAAGTGCGTACTGTATATAATGCCCTGAATGAATATGTAAGGAAAAAAGATAAGAATGCACGTATCTATGTACTTCATCGCCTGGACAGGGAAGTCTCAGGACTGATGATGTTTGCGAAAGATGCGGGGCTTCAGGAAATGTTTCAGAAAAACTGGGATCATTTGGTACCGCAATATTCATACGTGGCCATTGTAGAGGGACGTCCGGAGCCTAAAAACGGAACAGTAACCTCATGGCTGTCCGAAAATAAAAACTTTGTTATGATGTCATCCCTTGTTGATAACGGAGGCTTGGAATCAATCACGCATTACAAGACGCAAAAATCTAAAGGCGGTTACTCCTTATTGAGTTTCGATCTCGAAACAAGGCGTAAGAACCAACTGAGAGTCCATATGCAACAGATAGGGCATCCTGTAGTAGGCGACAAAAAGTATGGAGCGTCCAACAATCCGATCAAGCGGATCGCCCTTCATGCCGGGGAATTGGCATTGAAGCATCCTGTTACGGGCGAACTGCTGGAATTTAAAAGTCCGCTTCCAAAAAAAATGCAGGTGTTGATATCTGATACCGATAAGCAAAAACAAGAAAAATAAAATAATCCGGAGAATATGAACGAAGATTTGAAACAAATAGGGCAACGCCTGAAAGGATTGCGGGAGGCTTTGGATATGACACAGGAAGGGTTTGCCGATTCGTGTGGTATTCCGTTGCCGCAATATCAGCAATATGAAGCCGGCGAAAAAGATATGTCTATCAGCATACTGAAAGGTATAGCGTCGAAGCATAATGTAGACGTTTCGGTTTTGATGTTTGACGATGAACCCCGTATGAGTAGCTATTTCCTTACGCGCAAAGGTAAGGGACTGGCTGTAAACCGTGTCTCCAGCTATAGCTATCAGACATTGGCCGGCGGGTTTAACAATCGTAAAGCGGATGTGTTTGAAGTTACCGTAGAGCCCAAAGCCGATGATATCGACATACACCACAGTACCCATACCGGACAGGAGTTCAACCTTGTGCTCGAAGGACGTATGCTTTTACAGATAAATGGAAAAGACCTTATCCTTGAAGAGGGAGATAGCATTTACTTCGATTCGGGACTGCCTCATGGCATGAAGGCGCTGGACGGGAAGAAAGTAAAGTTCATAGCTGTTGTTTTGTAATTGTTTCGAAATTTCAAAATTTTATAACAGAAACCTGAAACCTGAAACTTGAAATCATGAAATATATATTATAATGCTTGAAAAATTTGTAAAACACACCCACTTCACTTCAACAAAAGATTTTGCGGAACACTATCATGTTGAAATTCCAGAGAATTTTAATTTCGGGTACGATGTTGTAGATGAATGGGCAAGGATAAATCCTGCAAAAAGGGCAATTTGCTGGGCTAACGACCTTGGCGAACATATTGATTTTACATTTGCAGATATAAAAGAACAGAGCGACCGTGCCGCCTCTTATTTCCAGTCGCTGGGCATTGGCAAGGGCGATATGGTAATGCTGATTATGAAGCGCCGCTACGAATTCTGGTTTGCCGTAATAGGGCTGCACAAGATTGGCGCTGTAGCCATTCCCGCGACCCACCTGCTGACCAAGAAGGATATTGTTTACCGTAACAATGCGGCGGACATAAAGGCTATTGTCAGCATCAACGACGAAATAGTCATTCAGCATATAAATGACGCTATGGCTGAGTCGCCTACAGTGAAACACCTTATCGCATGCGGAGATAATATCCCGGCGGGATGGGGCGACTTTCACAAAGGGCTGGAAGAAGCCGAGCCGTTTACCCGTCCGGAACATGTAAATACGAATGATGATATTTCCATACTGTACTTTACTTCGGGTACTACAGGAGAGCCTAAGATGGTAATACACAACTTTGTATATCCATTGGGGCATATTGTTACCGCGAAATACTGGCACAACCTGAATGAAGATAGCCTGCACCTTACAGTAGCCGATACCGGCTGGGCTAAAGCTGTATGGGGTAAGCTATACGGACAGTGGATTACAGGCGCGGCCGTAATGGTATACGACCATGAGAAATTTACGCCACAGGCCATGCTGCAACTCATACAGGAATATAAGGTTACATCCTTCTGTGCCCCTCCTACAGTGTTCAGGTTTATGATACGCGAAGACTTGTCGCATTATGATTTGTCGTCACTGAAGTATGCTACAACAGCCGGAGAAGCATTGAACCCGTCTGTTTTTGAGGCCTTTTATAAAGGTACGGGAATAAGGATGATGGAAGCTTTCGGGCAGACTGAAACGACCCCGACTATTATCACTTTTCCGTGGATGGAGCCTAAACCGGGTTCGATGGGAGTGCCCAATTCCGCCTATGACATGGATTTGATTGCTCCGGACGGACGTTCTGTCGAAGATGGCGAAGTGGGAGAAGTAGTTATCAAAACCGATAGATGGAGGCCTTTGGGATTGTTTTTGGGCTATTACCGTGATGAGGCTTTGACCAATGAAGTGTATCACGACAATGTATATCACACGGGAGATATGGCCTGGCGCGACGAAGACGGATACTACTGGTTTGTAGGACGTATGGACGATGTGATAAAAAGTTCGGGATACCGTATCGGGCCATTCGAAGTTGAAAGCGCGCTGATGACACACCCAGCCGTAGTAGAATGTGCTATCACTGGCGTTCCCGATGAAATAAGGGGGCAAGTGGTAAAAGCCACTATTGTACTGGCTCAGGACTATAAAGAGAAGGCCGATGAGCATCTGAAACATGAAATACAAAACCATGTGAAGAACGTAACGGCACCTTATAAATATCCGCGTATAATAGAGTTTGTAGATGAATTGCCGAAAACAATAAGCGGAAAAATAAAACGGGCTGAGATAAGAAAACAGGAATAATGTGCAGCGTAAAAATTAGCATATCCGCATATCTGTAAATTTGTAAATCATCGTTATACGCCATTTGCGAATTGATTCAATCGCAATAGCGTCCTAAATAAAAAGTGAGAGGTTTTCGTTTTCTGTTCCTTAAAGTTACCTTTGAGGTGCAACACAAAAAACGAACCTCTCATGGCAAAAATAACATTATTCGCTCAAATTCTTAGCAAACT
>NZ_QVMO01000098.1 GCF_010501055.1 Dysgonomonas sp. 521 | reverse complement strand
AGATGAACTGTTTACAAAAAATAATTACAAATCAATAAGTCCTGGTGACGATAAACAGTTGAAACTGTTTGATTTATAACCGGACACTAGTGATACGAGGTAAATTATTAATATTTATGGGGGATTAAATAATGTGTTGATTATTAAACTGTTTTCTGTTTTTTTATATTCTCTTATTTAGACTCGCAACAGATAATTATTGGGGTTGCTCAAACAATATACAAAACAACTTGTTTAATCCATATCAAGTGCACTTCATAATAAATGCTTACATACAATAAATTACATAAAACTTATGGAATGGATAATTAAGACAATGCAAGCCGCGCCTGAACTTGCGATTTTCCTAACCCTCGCCCTTGGATTCGCCATTGGGCAAATTAAAATAAAAGGCTTCGGACTGGGGCCTGTAACAGGTGTATTGTTGATGGGTGTACTCATCGGGCAACTTGATATAGTGATTTCTCCGACTGTAAAATCCACGTTCTTCCTTATTTTCCTTTTTGCGGTAGGATATAGTGTCGGCCCTCAATTTATTCACGGGCTAAAAAAGGATGGGCTTCCTCAGATCGCTTTCGCGGCCATAGTCTGTGTCGCGTGTCTGGTTGTTGCATGGGTTGCCGCGCTGATAGCCGGATTTGATATAGGTAATGCTGCCGGATTACTGGCAGGAGGGAACACTATTTCGGCTGTTATCGGCGTTGCTACAGATACTATCAACCAGTTGTCGATAGGCGATGACCAGAAGCATGCCTTTATCAATCAGATACCGGTCGCTTATGCTGTTACTTATATTTTCGGTACAGCCGGTACTGCCTGGTTTCTGGCATCTGTAGGGCCAAAGCTGCTGGGAAAGAACATTGTAGAGAAAACCAAAGAATATGAGAAATCGCTAGGCGGTTCTATCAACGAAGAAGATGCCAGTCTGGAATATGCTTATGATGGTACTACTTTCAGGTCGATAGAAGTGACCAATGATTTTTTTACAAATGGTAAGACTGTTCAGGAAACAGAGGATATGCTTGTACAAAAAGGATGGCCTGTATATATTGAACGTATCCGTCCGGCTAATGGCGGTGCGATAATTCAGGATCCAACCTCGGATATGAAGATAAATAAAGGTGACCGGCTCGTATTGAATGGCCCGATAGATACCCTTATCTCAGATGAAAATTCGATAGGCGTAGAGGTTGCTGATATAGAGTTGCTTGACTTTCAGGCGGAGGCGATTAAGGTAATAGTGTCTAATAAAGCAGTCATAGGTAAGACATTGCTGGAAATGAAGACTACGAAAGAACGTCATGGCGTAATTATCAGGAAGATACACCGTGGAAAGGTTACAATACCCCTTCTTAAAAACGTTACCCTTCAACGTGGCGATATTCTTGAAATAGAAGGGCGTAAGGTAGATGTAGACCGCTTTGCCAACTATCTGGGATATGCGCAGCGCCCGACTAATGTTACCGACCTGCTGTATGTGGGACTTGGTATCTTTTTAGGTGGAATATTAGGCTCTCTGACCCTTCGTACAGGAAATGTGCCATTGAGCCTGAGTGCCAGTGGCGGTGTACTTATCATGGGTATTCTGTTCGGATGGGTACGTTCGTTACGCCCTACCTTTGGCGCTATACCCGAGCCTGCCGTATGGTTGATGAATAATATGGGGTTGAATATTTTTATAGCTGTTGTGGGCATTAATGCCGGGCCCGATTTTATTGCGGGACTCAAGGCTGCCGGGGTAAGTCTTTTTATAGCAGGTATATTTGTCAGCCTTGTGCCCATGCTGATCGGCATCTTGTTAGGCCGTTTTGTCTTTAAATTCCATCCTGCCATCACATTGGGCGCTTGTGCCGGAGCACGTACAACGACAGCCGCTTTGGGTGCACTGGAAGATTCGTTACAAAGTAAAGTCCCTGCTTTATCATATACTACTACATACGCGGTGGGAAATACGCTGCTTATTATCTGGGGGGTAGTTATCGTATTGCTGATGAGCTAATAAATATAAAGATAGGTAAACCCTGTCTGGGAATCTTGAAATTTTTAAATCTTGAAATAATATTGTTATGGATATTGATAAATTAAAAACATCGCGTAAGCGTGAACAACAATTGGAGCAGCTAAGCCCTTTTGAATTGAAAGATAATCTGATCACCCTTGCTTCCGATCAGCAAAAGAAACCGGTGAAAACGATGTTGAACGCAGGGCGCGGAAATCCTAACTGGACAGCGACTGTTCCCCGCGAAGCTTTCTTTGCTCTCGGACAGTTTGGTATTGAAGAAAGTAAGCGTGCTATGAATAAACCTTCGGGATTGAGCGGTATTCCCCAAACAGGTGGCATTGCCGCACGATTTGAATCCTTCTTAGAGAAAAACAAGCAGCTCCCCGGGGTAGAATTGCTTAAAGGATTGTATAATTATGGCATAGAGAAACATAATTTTACCCCTGATAACTGGATATTTGAACTTGCGGAAGGTATTATCGGCGATCAGTATCCAAGTCCTGTACGTATACTAAAACATACCGAGAAGATTATACACGATTACCTCATACAGGAAATGTGCGGTAACAATCCGTTGAGGAACGGGCGCTACGATTTGTTTGCTGTAGAAGGTGGTACAGCGGCCATGTGTTATATCTTTGATTCACTGGTCGAAAATTGCCTGTTGAAAAAAGGTGACCGTATCGCTCTGGGTGTGCCGGTATTTACTCCTTATCTTGAAATACCCGAACTGGCGAGATATAATTTCAAAGTAACCTATATATATGGTTCCGCTAAGGACAAAGACGGTAATTCGACTTTTCAGTATCCCGACGAAGAACTGGATAAACTGGGAGATAAATCGATAAAGGCATTCTTTATTGTGAATCCAAGTAATCCTACATCGGTAGAAATTTCGGACCATAGCCGTAAGTATCTGGTAAAGGTGGTAAAGAACCTGAATCCCAATCTGATGATATTAACAGACGATGTATATGGTACATTCGTTCCCGGATTCAATTCATTAATGAACGAACTTCCCCAAAATACACTCTGTGTATATTCATTCTCCAAATATTTCGGGGCTACCGGCTGGCGTCTGGGGGTAATCGCTTTATATGAAGATAATATCTATGATGATATGTTGTCGGCAATACCCGAAAAGGATAAGGAAAGATTGGCCAAATTATATGAGAGCCTTACCCTTTATCCTGCAAAATTGAAATTTATAGACAGGCTGGTGGCCGATAGCCGTCAGGTGGCGCTGAACCATACAGCCGGGTTATCCACTCCTCAGCAAATCCAGATGTTGCTGTTCGCCGCGTTCGCCTTACTGGATACCGAAAACAAATATAAGAAAGACTGTATCGACCTCATCCAACATCGATATACCCTGCTTTGGGAAGGTATGAATATCCCCGTTGTCGAAGACCCTGAACGCGCAGCATATTATTGCGAGATAGACATTCATGAGTGGGCAATGAAGAATTATGGCAAGGAGTTCGTGGCATTCCTCGAAAAGAATTTCGAACCGGTCGATATTGTTTTCCGTCTGGCTGAAAAGTCATCGATCGTGTTGCTCAATGGTGGAGGATTTGCCGGTCCGGAATGGTCAGTACGTGTATCTCTCGCTAATCTTGAGGACGCGGATTATAGTGTAATCGGCAAAGAACTGTCGGAGACTATGCAGGATTATGTAGAGGCTTGGGAAAGCACTAAAAAATAATAGGAAATCAAAATCAATTATATCGTTATGAGAACAAATACTTTAGGAAGAATATTCAATCTGTTGCTGGTTGCTCTGTTTGTATCGGTGGCTGTCAGCGCCCAGTCTAAGAAAACAATTTATATCCTGGCCACAGGTGGTACTATCGCCGGACAAGGAGCAACGGAAGTTACAGCCGGATATAAGGCCGGGGCAATTACTGTTGACGAATTATTAAGCGCTGTTCCCGAAATTAAAGATATTGCCAATATCAAAGCGGAACAGGTTGCTAATATCGGGAGTCAGGATATGAATGATCAGGTGTGGCTGAAACTGAGCAAACGTGTGAATGAGTTGCTTAGTCAGGGCGACGTAGACGGAGTTGTTATCACTCATGGAACAGATACACAGGAAGAAACTGCTTATTTTCTTAACCTGACCGTAAAGAGCGATAAGCCTGTGATCTTGGTTGGTTCTATGCGTCCTTCCACAGCGATCAGCGCCGATGGCCCCCGTAATATATATAACGCAGTGGCTGCGGCAGTAGCTCCCGAATCGGTAGGGAAAGGAGTAATGGTCGTGATGGACGATAAGATTCTGGGAGCGGATGATCTGGCCAAAACCAATACGTTGAGTGTCGGCACATTCCAGAATCCCAATTATGGGCCACTGGGTATTGTATATAATGGAAAACCGATATATACCCGCCAGTCCGTAAAAAGGCATACATCCAATTCGGAGTTCGATGTGAGAAATCTTACAGAGTTGCCAAGGGTAGAGATTATCCTTAGTTATTCCAACGCTACCGATCTGTTTGTGGATGCGGCGGTAAAGGCTCATGTAAAAGGTATCGTTACCGCAGGTGTAGGCAATGGGAACTTAACGACTGTATTGCAGAACGCTTTGGAAAAAGCTGTTAAAAATCATGGCATAGCCGTTGTGCGTTCATCCCGTATTATGACTGGTCCTACAGCCCAATGGGACGAAATTAATGATGACCAGTTGGGCTTTTCTGCATCATGGTTCATCAACCCATACAGGTCGAGGGTATTACTGATGCTGGCTTTGACTAAAACATCCGATTACAGGGAAATACAACGTATGTTCTCGGAATATTGAAACACCCCCCCCGCCCCTTCCAAAAGAGGGGAGAAAGGTAAAAGCATATCACTATTTACCTTATGATTCGATTCGTTTGTAGTGGCTTTGCCGCTCCTTCTCCTTTTGGAGAAGGCGGGGGATGAGTTGCTTAAATTATTAAAATCGTAATTACATGAAACAAATATATATGATAATTGGGGCTTTATTCCTAAGCCTCGGGGCTTTTGCGCAGCATAAGGAAAGCCAGAATATACTGGATAAGCTTCTATGGGACGACAAGATGCTGAATATAATGCTGGATACACGTGTCGATTTTCAGACAACCTTCAATGGGAGCAGCCTTGATGAAGCTTCGTTTGAAGGACAGACATTCAAGTTGTGGCTGGTAGGGGAAATTATACCGGGCATACGTTATAGGGTACGTCACCGGTTGAATAAACCGCAAACGCCTCTGCGCGAGGGGTATTCTGCCGCAACCGACCAGGCGTGGCTTGCATTCGATTTAGGAAAAAAATGGACTTTTACGGTTGGTAAGCAGTCGGTACAGTTCGGTACGTTCGAATATGACTACAATCCGGCCGATATCTATCAGCCAACGATGGCTTTTAATGATTTGGATGCGTACAAGACGGGTATCAATGTAGCTTACCACTTTCTGGGACAAACGATGAATTTACAGGTTGTAAATTCGGATGCTCCTCAGTTTGCCAGCGATGATTATAAGAAAAAGGCGCTGGCTGTAAATGTATTATGGGAGGGCAGCCTGCTTGACGGGATGGTTAAGACCCGTTGGGGATACGGCGCTTTCCAGCATAGCAAAACGAAGTTCTACAACTGGCTGACAGCCGGTACTCAACTGAATATCGGAAATTTTACAACCGAATTGGATTATTATTTAGGTAATCGTGATATGGATTATAGCACGGTGGTTGATGATGCAGATCTCGGTTCCAGGTATGTAAGAGACCAGTCCGTTTCGTTAAACTTTAAATATGACTTCGGTAAATGGAAGCCTTTTATAAAGGGTACATGGAATCAACGCCATGATAAAGGATTCGAAAGTAATGCCTATGAAAGTACGGGAATACAGGCCGTAGTGGAATTTTATCCGTTTACAAATAATCTGACAAAGGATTTACGGTTTCATGCGATGTATGCCTATGGGAATACTGATTTTCAGGGAGAGTTTAAAGAGTTGAGCAACAAAGATACGCATACCATTCTGGTAGGTACCAGATGGCTGTTTAAGGCGAAATAGAATATATTTTCCTGTTCCATATCTCTCATTTATCGTTCAACTTTATGTTACGTGATATAAATAATGTAATTTTGAACAGGCTTTTTTTAATGTAGGATAATATGGAATGGGACAATAATATAATAAGTAACCTGAAATGGTCGGATAATATAATCAACAGGGAAGGAAAGGAGCGTGTTGCTAAAGATATCGCATCTAAAATGCAGGATGGCGATACTATCGGTGTCGGGTCGGGTTCTACGGTCTATCTTGCGTTGTTTGCTATGCAGGAAAGGCTGAGACGGGAGAATCTGAGCATTCTGGTAATACCGGCCTCTCTGGAAATCTCCATGACATGTGTGCAATTGGGAATACCTCAGACTACTCTTTTGGATAAGAAACCGGATTGGACTTTCGATGGTGCCGACGAGGTTGATCCTGACAGAAGCTTGATAAAGGGTAGGGGAGGAGCGATGTTTAAAGAGAAGCTGCTGATACGGAATAGTAAGGAAACTTATATCATCGTAGATGATTCTAAACTGGTAGATCGTTTGGGTTCAAAATTCCCTGTGCCAATAGAAATATTCCCGTCTTCGCTGCTATACGCGGAAAAAGAAATACGGTCTTTGGGCGCCCGTGACGTTGCTCTCCGTATGGCTAAGGGGAAAGATGGCCCTGTCATTACCGAAAACGGGAACTTTGTTCTCGACGCATGGTTCGATTCTATTGACAGGAATATGGAGAGCGAAATAAAGAAAATTACGGGAGTGATCGAAAGCGGTCTGTTTATAGGTTATGATGTAAAGATTATAGAGGCGTAAAGACCATTTGGTATTAAAATATAAAAGAAGAGGTTCTATTTTGTATAAATAGAACCCCTTTCTTTTAGTATATAGTGAACCTCTAATCTTTCAGTTCTTTAATACTTATATTTCAGAACTTTACAGGAAAGCCATGTCCCGGAAAACCGATATATCCCTTTTTATTAAATAATCCGGGATGTTGTTGCCCGTCAGCAGTTCCGATTTTAGTGGCTTCTTTGATGTCTCCATCGAGAATGACCTCGCCCGCTAAGAGTAACTCTATTCGGCGGAAGGTTCGAACGGTTTGGCGCTTTCAAGTTCCTTTACATAGATGTTACGATAATATACTTTGCTGCCATGAGCTTGTAGTTCAATCTGTTCGGCAGGGAACAGCGGTTGTTTACGATCCCAGAAGTTTTCCAGTATAACGTTATCCACAACCAGTTCTCCATTCAACTTAACGGTTACGCGGTCGCCTACCATTTTTATGTAGAATGTGTTCCATTCGCCCAGCTTATTATCAGCTAATTTCAGTGGCTTACTTGGGTTCTTTTCATTGTTATACAGTCCGCCGGAACCAACTTGCGCGCCTACATTCACACGGGCAATATCCCATATCTGTACCTGTGGCGTTCCTCTCAGATAGATGCCTGCATCGGCTTCCGGCCCTGCAGGGTCAAGGTTCCAGTCGATGTACATTTCTATATCTCCATATTGTTTTACTGTACAAAGATTGTCTCCACCCGTTCCGTCAAAGACAAGTATTCCGTTCTCGGCTTTCCAGTGTGCGGCAGCTGTCTTATCGGCAGTTGCTTGTCTTTTAGCCAGTTCGGCCGGTTTCATATTTGTACGGGCTATCGGATTTTCTACTATGCCTTTCCATCCTGTCAGGTCTTTTCCATTAAAGATGGATATAAAACCTTCTTCTTTTGGCATTTCATTCAGATGTTTGACAACCGCCTGTCTTTGATAATCGGCGTCCGGATTGTTCAGTATTTCGATTACCTTTTTGAGCAGCTCTTCTACATTCTTTCCGGTATAAGCTTTATTATCCAGGGCAATGTTCAACACTGCCTGCGCAGCCGCCTGCTCCGTGGTTTTGTCATCCAGGTATTCTCCAGCATATAGCATCCCTAAGTAAGAACCAGTATTTCCCAAGCGGGTAAGGATTGTATTTCTCTGGCTGTTGCTTTTCGCTATTTCCATGGCTTTGGTAAGGAATATACGCCTGTTCTCCCCTGTCAATTGAGAACTGGATACCAGTTGGATATATTTACTCAGGGCACGGTCGAAATACAGCACATCCGATGGATTCTGACAAATGGCGAACAACTCATCGGCAGCATTGATATCCTTCCAGTCCAGTAAGGCCTGGAATGCAGCATCTTTTGCGCCGGCATTTTCTTTATTGAAGCGGTCGACAATCAGAGGCAGGGCTTTTTCATCGCCGGTTGCAGCCAGAACGGGGTAATATAAATATTGTTTGCTTCTGTCCGTCTGATTCATACGGGCTGTAACCATGTCGAATTGTTTCTCCTTCTGAAAAGCTTTCAGTGCTTCGGAAATAGCCTGTTGAACAGGTGTTGCAGCATCTGCATCGGCGGATTCAAGTAATGGATATAATTTATCCAGATCGTTGGCTGATACTACATCTTTCAGTGCGGCATAAGCAGCTGTTTTCACATCGGGAGAATCTGCGCTTAATTGACCGAAGACATTACCCAAATGACTTGTAGATTTGCGCTGAGCCAGTAGTTCCAATCCGGCGATTTTCCCCGCAGTATTGGCTGTCTCTATCGTTGGCGCTACAGCAGACGCAATATCTCCTTTTGTTGAAGCTAAGGCTTCTTTAGCCATTTTTACAGTTTTCGGGTCGGCGTCATTCAGCAGGTAAGCCATAGCTGCAATGGCTTTCGCGTCTCCGGTTTTAGACAGTATGTTGGCGGCCGCTTTTCGGCTTTCTGTGTTACCTTCTGTCAGTAATCCTATGGCCGTCTCCGTAACTAAGGGTGTGATAACCTTCCGTTTTTCCGGACTGTCGCATTCCTGTCCCAGCCAGTTGATAATGTCGGACTGTACTTCCGGTTTCGCTTTGCTTACAGATTTTATGAGTTCGTTATACATATTACTGTCGGCATAATCAGAGGCAAAGGTAAGAGCCGCATAACGGTAATTACGGTTGTCGTCTTTCAATGCGGTTTGTAGAAGTTTCAGCCTTTCGGATGGTCTTGTAGCCATCAATATCTGTAATGCGGCTTCCCGGGTCTGTGCCTGTCCGGCTTTTTCGGCTTTCTTCATCAAATCACTGGCGGCTTTATCGGCTTCTTTTACATCACCTTGCAGCAGTACCCGCTTTATCAGCGAAATATACGCTTCGTTAGCGCCGTCTTTTTGCATGGTGTAATTATCCTGTTCGGCGGCAGATGCCAGATCAGCTAAAGACGCTTTAGACCCTACACGGCTAAGCGCATATAGCACTGTTTTTCTTGTATTCTGGTTACTCGTATTCAGCCTCCTTTTCAGCATGTTCTCCGAGTCGGCGATCTGTAACCGTGCAACGGCAAGTATAATATTTTCGGCCACCTTGTCGTCGGTGGCTGCGCTTAATGCATTTAATAGCGCTTTTTGCGCCGACTGTGTATTGATGGCAGACAAGGCTGCGGCAGCAGGAGCATTTAAGGTTTTGTCACCCAGATATGTGGATAATTTAGCCACTGCTTCATCTTTTCCTGTCAGTTCTAGTTGCTTGATAATAAAGGCTTTGATTTCATTGTCGCTAGTCAAATCCAGCGCCTTTATATATGCGTTGGAGGTAATGAGCCTCTTGTCTTCCAATCCCTGAGCCGACACATAGTGTGTAAGTGCGCTTAAGGCGTACTCTACTTGTGCGTTCGATCCTTTTCCCGGAGGGTTCATCATTTTTATTAGCTGGAGGATGCCTTCTTCTCCCGTAGATGCCAGATCTTTTATCTGGTTGTAATATTGCTCTGATTGTTGGGCGGGCATCTGTGCCAGAACGTCGGCTACAATGGTCTTTGCTGTTCTGTTTGATGGATATTGGGCGTATGCCAGCACGGAACAGAACAACAGGATGCCTAATAGTGAATATATTTTCTTCATGATTATTTTCTTATTTTACAGGTATTAAGTAACTGTTTAAATTTTATACGAATATTTTATTATACTTTTTTCTTCGTTCATTTTTAGTCTGTTTTCGGCTGTTTTTTCCTTTCTCTCAACTCAACCAACGGTCACAGGAGCGAAGCGTATGTAAAAAAACATCTCTAAAACATCTCTAAAAATTGGAACGAATAAAATTTAAACAGTTTCTAACAGATTAAATATTCCAAGGTGCGCGCATTGGCTGGTCAAGCAAGCGGTTTGCTGCTTCATCGTTAATAAATTCCAGTTTAACAGGGTCGAAGTTTAGAGTACGGTTCAGCCTTAATGCAACAATCCCCATGTTGACAATCGTGGAAGAACGGAAGCCGTTCTGTTCGTTGAGGGCAAACTGTTTACGTGTTTTTACGCTTTCCAGAAAATCTGTTACTTGTTCCTCCGGTTCGGGATAATCGGCCAGTTTCTTTTCCCATCCCGGGATGTCGCAAACAAAGTTTTTATAGACATTTCCATTAGGTCCCGATATATATGGCGTATCCGGATTGCCAAAGTCGCCACCCCAGAGTACAATCTGGCAACCATCATCGTAAGTATAAGTAATAGAACGCCATGTGCCTATGGCATCGGGATGCTGTTGAGGAGCGTCCACCTCTACTTTTACAGGGCTGGTATTGTCTTTTCCCAGAAAGTATTGTACAGGGTCGATATAGTGTTGCCCCATGTCGCCGAGGCCGCCTCCGTCATAGTCCCAGTAGCCACGGAATGTTTGGTGTACACGGTGGCTGTTGTATGGTTTATAAGGCGCAGGTCCCAGCCACATATCATAATCCAGTTCGGCCGGAATAGACTCAGGAGCGAGATACTCTTTTCCTACCCAGTAGAATTTCCAGTCGAAACCTGTATGCTTACTGATGGTTACTTTTAACGGCCAGCCGAGCATACCGCTTTGAACTAATTTTTTTAGAGGTTTCACAGGTGTTCCCAGTCCGTAAAAATTGTCGGCGAACCGGAACCATGTATTTAAGCGGAACTTGGAGCCGTATTGTTTTACGGCTTCCATTACACGCTTGCCTTCGCCTATAGTGCGGGTCATAGGTTTTTCGCACCAGATGTCTTTTCCTGCTTTGGCCGCTTCTACCGACATGATGCCATGCCAGTGCGGAGGAGTGGCTATGTGTACGATATCTACATTCCGGTCCAGAATCAGGTCGCGGAAATCGTGGTAGGCAGCTATACGGTCGCTAACCAACGCCTTACCCAGTTCAAGGTGTTTCTTATCTACATCGCAAACAGCTACAAGGCGTGTGCCTGCATAATTCAGGTGTCCTCGGCCCATGTTACCGGTGCCGATAATACCTTTAGTCAACTGGTCGCTTGGGGCAATAAAACCCCTGCCCATAACTTCACGGGGGATAATTGTAAGGGCAGCAGCTGAAAGGATGGATCTTTTAAGGAATTTTCGTCTGTCAATCATGTTTTTTTTATTCATAATATTTTGAAATAATTGTTTCGAATTTTCAAATATATATAATGTATTAGACTTTTGAGCGCTTAAAGATATAAAAAATAAGCATAGAATAAACACTAGTTTTGCAATAATGATGGGATATTAAGGTAATAATTGGTGTAAGTGATTATAAAATATGATTTATTTTAATAAGCTGATGTTCTTATCCTTTTCATATTTCTGATCGATAGGGCATGTTGACTCAATTATTACTAACGTGAGTTCGAAATAAGGCACTACCATATTGCTAGTTGCTTATCCTCAATAATATCAACTCTGATAGATGGCTTCTTAGGCAAGAAACTATAAG
>NZ_QVMO01000097.1 GCF_010501055.1 Dysgonomonas sp. 521 | reverse complement strand
GCTTAAGAAAAAAACGGTAATTTTGTCAGACTAATTTGCACAGTGAGTGGGTGGGTATCACCGGAATCACTGGGTGGGTATCGCCGGAATATGCAATAATGAAGAGGCTGATAGTTTAGATCTCTCTGATGGTTTTGATAAAGATGGGATTTCTATATGGAGTCCAGAAGAATACACGTTTAACAATTATGTTTCTTCTATAGGGACATTGAACTATATAAGTGTCTTCCCTCGAATAAAAATTAGATATAATGATGGACAAACTGTAAATGTAGAATGGAAGATTAACAGCAAAACCTATGAATCAATAGAAGATAGAAAAGATTGGAAAGCGGATATCCAAAAGTGGGAGACATCATTTATATCAAGTATCGATATAAAATCTAGCTTCAATTTTGGAGATAAAATTGAAGCTAGAATTTGCATTGATAATGAAGTCTTTGAACGAGGAATAAGTGTAAAAGAAAATAAAATTGTCGCAGATATCTATGATTTAAAATGGCAGATGTCGAAAAGCGAAGTAATGCAAAAAGAAAGTTATAGGATAAAGGGAAACTTTGAACTAACAGAGATCTCCCCTACAATGTTGTATGTTGGAATTTGTTATAATATGAACTCTTTATCATCAGCCACAGTATATACCTTTGAAAAAGATAAGTTAATCGAGGTTGCAGAATATGAACATCTGACATACGATAAGCAAGTTCCTAAAGATTTTGTTTCCTTTTGTAAACAATTAGGTTTTGAAAAAGAACTAATTCTTGATAATGGGAAACTAAAAGAGAGCCATTCATGGAATAATGGAAAAGTTGAATTTAAGATACACCACCGAGATGATAATCTACTTCAAGACTATATAGGAATATCTTATAGACCATATAGTAAATAAGAATCTTTACAATTCATCTATTCTTAATATGCCCTCCAAAATAGTGTTTCTCAATATAAAATCACATATTTAATAAAATAAAGACAGGCTGTCCCTTAAGATCAGGGTCAGCCTTATTTCTTTTATCAGAAAGGATAGCCTATCCCAAAATGCCATGCCATCCGGTTCAGCCGGGGTTTGAATAGTACGAAGCGGTCTGATTGATCGAGCCCGGGATCATAAGCCTGCATACCCGCGTCGAAGCGCAACAATAAGAAACCTAAATCGAATCGGATACCAAGACCGTAAGATACGGCAATCTCCTTATAGAAGCGGTTGAACTTAAACTGCCCGTCTGGCTGTGATGTATAATCTTTTAATGTCCATACATTTCCGGCATCAATAAACTGGGCAAATTCGAAAAGAGGAGTCAATTTATACCTGTTTTCTATACTGAATTCCAATTTCATGTCGCCTGTCTGATTTACAAAGTCACTCTTTGCTCCATCGGGGCGTTGATACGAACCCGGGCCGAGCGAACGCGTGCTCCATCCCCTTATACTGTTTGCTCCCCCTGCAAAAAACCGCCTTTCGAACGGTAATACGTCCGAATTCCCATAAGGCTGAGCCAATCCTAATCCGATGCGGTAAGCAAACGAGTGTATCTTTGAGAAGTAAAAAGTACTCGAATATTCTATACTTCCCTTCACATATTCGGCATAAGCAACACCCAGTATCTTTTTCTGCCCTGTTTCTTCATCTGCTTTAGTACCATTTATGGATGTCACTAACCGGGGTAAGGCTCCGGCCACCTCAAATGAACCGCGAAGGGTATATGTAGGAGCCAGGGAATTCAGGCGGCGCCCGTTTACTAAAGTAGCGGTGTAGGCTGTACGCGAAACCAGCTGATCTCTGTAGCTCTCCCGCAATAAAGCGTTTTCATCGTTCTCAAAATAATCTTCCCTGAAATCGTCCGACATCCACGGCATCCGTATATAGTTGATGTCTATCAGGTCGAGAGCATGGCGCAGCCTGTATCTGTGGGTAGACCACCCGTAATTCAACGTTGTATTAAAGAACTGGCGGGTATATTCCTCACGATGCTGATTGGTAAACCCTAACGAAATCTTTGTAGACGCAGAAGGCTGTTCGCGCCAGCTTTTCTTAAGCCACGGGAAAAGGAACAAAGGGAAAGTAAGGCTTGTTTCCGCACCATACTCATAATAATTCTGATTCATGATATCATCCTCTTTCTTACCGGCGATGAATTCATAAGCCCCTTTCAACTTTATACTGAACTGCTCGCCGCCATTGAAGATATTCTGATGCTGATATGAAACGCTCGGTGCTACACCGATATCCCCTGCGGAGTTTGTTCCGTCTACCCCTGCCTTAAAGCGGTGCGCATTGGCGGGAAGCAAAATTATTGTCGCGTCCAGCAAGCGTGTACTGTCTTCCGGAGACGGAGTTACACTTATATTGGCCTGCTTTATGGCTCCCATCTTGGTATATGCCTCGTAAGTGCCGTTCAGAGCCATATCAGAGAAGTAGCGTCCCTTTCGCATATAGTTGTTACGGGCAATTGTAGAATTACGCAGAAAATTATTCCTGCCATGTATGATAGTGATTCCTTTATATTCTGTGGTATCTGCACGCCTGAAGAACCATCTGTTCGTATTTATTTGTCCTCCGCCAGCACCCCGGTTTTCGCTGTTAAGCGAGTTTATACCCGAAATAACGGTTATCTTGTTCATCCTATACCGTGGGTATGGCAAACTGTCTTTAGCCGGATACACATCGAGGTATAAATCCACCTGATGCGAATTCAGCGTAGAATCGACCTTAAAATACAAGTATTCCTTCGAAAAGTTATAGTAACCCACATTACGCATTATATTGCTTACCCTTGCACGCTCTTCTTCGAGCATATCCATATCGTACATGTCGCCTTTACTAAGTACAGGTTTCATTGGTATCCTGTTCATAATACGTGCCATCGTAGTATCACTGAGGGTATATTTATAGTCGCGGATAAGATATGGAGTGCCGCCTTGCAGGTTATATGTGACCGATATTTTCTTCCCGTTCACTTTCAGTGTGGTATCTGCCACGGCATTCAGGTATCCTTGGTTGTTCAGTTGCTTTAGCAACTGGTTTCTCGACATTTCTGTTTGCGAAGCGCTGTAAATCACAGGAGGCTGCCCCAGCTTACGTATAATTTTATTTGTCCATGTGGAGTCTTCGCCTGCCATATTATATATCTTTAGCCGGTACTTTCCCAACAGGGGAACGCTTGTGTTTGGCTGCTGGCGGACAAAATCTTCCAAATCGGAAGTTGCATTCTTCGTGTCATGTTTTATACTGAAATCGTCCAGTAAATAACTCCCGTCCGGAATGTCTTTTGTGGTAGTACATGCCGCAAGAATGAGGAGGAGAACCGATGATATGAATGTATATTTTTTCATTAAAATTATTAACGTTCGACAAAGATACAATGTTTAACAAATAGATAACGTAAAAATGTTAAGATTCGTTTGTACAGCGTAATCTCTTTTCTCTCCTCTCTTTCTCTTGTTTATAAAAAAGTGACAAAGGTGACACTTTTTTCATTACTTTTCCCTGTCACCTTTTTCCTCTAACTATATCAAAGATCTCTTTATATAAGACAATTTTCTACGAAAAAACAACAGGCTGTACTACAAAAAAGTGACAGCCACCCCCAATAAACAACCTGTCCCGAAGGGACTAAACATGGATAACCACGGGTAAAACCCGTGGCAGGAACTGACTGAAAGACAATGTCTCCGTAGGAGGCAAATAGCGAAAAACAATCCCATTCGCCTCCTACGGAGACGGTCTATTCCTATCTGCTTTTGCCACGGGCTTTACCCGTGGTTATCCGTATTAGCCCGCTTCGCGGACTTAGAACCCTGACAGTAAAAGCAGGAATAGCAGGCTGCTGCAAAAAAGTGACAATTGAAAATCGACGGAGCGAAGCGTAGTCAAATGTGACACTTTTTTCATTACTTTTCTCTGTTACCTTTTTCCGCCGATTATATCAAAGAACGCTTTATGTCCCGAAGGGACTAAACATGTATAACCACGGGTAAAACCCGTGGCAGGGACTGACTGAAAAACATGTCTCCGTAGGAGGCAAATAGCGAAAACCAATCCCGTTCGCCTCCTACGGAGACGGTCTATTTCTATCTACTTTTGCCACGGGATTTACCCGTGGTTATCCGGATTAGCCCGCTTCGCGGACTTAGAAGTCTGACAGTAAAACAGAAATAGCAGGCTGCTGCAAAAAAGTGACAAAGGTGACACTTTTTTCATTACTTTTCCTTGTTACCTTTTTCCTCTGATTATATCAAAGAACGTTATATGTCCCGAAGGGACTAAACACAGATAACCACGGGTAAAACCCGTGGCAGGGACTGACTGAAAACATGTCTCCGTAGGAGGCAAATAGCGAAAAACAATCCCGTTCGCCTCCTACGGAGACGGTCTATTCCTATCTGCTTTTGCCACGGGCTTTACCCGTGGTTATCCGTATTAGCCCGCTTCGCGGACTTAGATGCCTGACTGTAAAAGCAGGAATAGGAGGCTGCTGCAAAAAAGTGACAAAGGTGCTAAGTACATGACAAAATTTTATATCCTGCTGTAGGGGCATCCCCTTGTGGGTGCCCGTAAACGATGACAAGCGGGCAGGGACAAGCCACTGCCCCTACATCGTCTCCAAATCGTGTTTGAATAATTTTTGTCATGTACTGTGCAAAGGTGACACTTTTTTCAGTGTTTTCAATCGTTACTTTTCCTTTTCCATTTTTCCCTATTATTGGGTACCCCCCACCCTACAATCGTATCATATATAGATAAAATTATAGAAATAAAACAACTGATTGTTGCCTGTACTATCAATAAAAAATCCGGTTGTTTTTACGAACCGGATTTTGTTTTTATTTCTTTATGTTAGGCAATTCCAGCCCGTAACCTTTTATCCTGTCTTCCCGTTTCAGTAGTAAGGCCACGATCAGCGCTAATATTCCGAAACAGGTAAAAATTATCATCGGAAGGGTGTAATCGTATGTGAAACTTCCGTCAGGACGTTGTCCTGTGATACAGTATTTTTCCAGCACTTTCCCTATTAAATAAGGTACTCCCATCAATCCCCAGTTTTGTACCCAGAATATCAGCCCGTAAGCAGTTCCCAGTTTATTTTCAGGGATAATTTTAGGAACAGACGGCCACATGGCGGAAGGAACAAGGGAGAAAGCGATTCCCAGTAATACCATCAATGCAGTAGCGAACCACCATACATTTAGTAGAGGGATGGCAAACAGGAAGTGGACAGCGATTAACAATATCGCACCTATTATCATAATGGTGGCGCCTTTGCCTTTATTGTCGTACACACCGCCGAAGAAAGGGGTCAGGAATATTGCGCCAAGTGGCAATATTGCCGGAATATTGCCTGCAAATTCAAGCTCTACATTGTATTTGTTCGTCATCAAGTCCACAGCATATTTCAGGAAAGGGAAAACCGCAGAGTAGAACAAAACACACAGGAGGGCAATCAGCCAGAATCCTTTATTTTTAACTATAAACAAGATATCCGATACCTTAAATGGCTCTTCGGCGTTTTCGTCCGTCTGAGTCATAGAAGCATCCAGTTTCCTGTCCATAACGGAGAATACGAGGAAAGCGATTAACCCTATACATAACAAAACCAGACCGAATAATATAGGTGCGGAAATATTGTTGAAATATTTGGCAATAGGCACCGCGCCTGATAAGGCAAGAGTAGTTCCTATACGTGCGACAGAAACCTGTAAGCCCATTGCCAAAGCCATCTCGTGCCCCTTAAACCATCTTACGATCACTTTGGTAACGGTAATACCGGCAATTTCGACACCCATCCCGAAAATAGCGAAACCTATACTTGCCACCATTACCTGCGTACTGATACCAAATATAGTCCCTTCAAATGCCCCGCCATAAGCCACAGCATAATATTTCAGGGCACAGCCGCTAAGCATTAGGATACATGCCCCTACTCCTGTAAAGCGGACTCCCATCTTATCGAGGATAATACCTCCCAGAATAAGCATAAACAGGAATACATTGAACCACCCGTATGCACTGGTGAAAAATCCGTAATCCGAGCTTGACCATTCAAATTCACTTTCAAGCATTGATTTTAAAGGAGCCATTACATCTGTGATAAAATAACCACAGAACATGGTAAGGGCAACCACACACAGCACTCCCCATCGGGCAGCCTTAGAGTCACTTAACTTTTGTCTTAATTCTTGTCTTAATATTTCAGCCATAACAGGACTTGTTTTTGGGTATTTAATATTAGTTTTAAATTTTGCTATGCAAAAGTATTGAAAAGAATTATAAAAGTATTGCAATATGCTCAAAAACATGGCAATCTGTTATACCAAACACGAAACTATTTTAATTTAAATCATACACTAGACACAAATTAGCATTTATGAGAGAGTATTTAGAGTTTAAGGACGACAAATCCAGTAAATTTTGGAGTATAGAACTTGAGGGAAAAACTTTTACTGTTGTCTACGGTAAAATAGGGTCGACAGGCAAGGCCGATGTCAAATCCTTTGCATCAGAATCCGAAGCGGAGAAAGAAGCGAATAAATTGCTCAACTCGAAGCTGAAAAAAGGATATGAAAGGGCAGACGCTCCCGATTCGCATGGAGAAGGCGCCAAGATCAAGGCGCAGGAAAAATCAGAGAAGAAAAAACCGGAAGCAAAACAAGACATTGTCGCTCCTGAGGACGTAGCTGACGATGGCAAGATACATCCATGGCAATCGAAAGAGGAAGATTTCTGGGATGATGGCTTTGATGATGAAACCTTTGGGACAATAAGGGAGCCGGAAAGTGTGAAACCGGCCGCTAAAGGGCCGGAAAAAGACGTAGTCGGAAAATTTGATGAGAAAGAGTACAGCAGGCACCTGCATAAAATGGAAGACAGCGGAAGGTTTGCCCGCCTCAACGAGTTCCTCAAAGAGTTGGAAATAGTGAAGCAATATGCTGTAATGGCCGATAAAATAGAGCCGGAAAAAAACAGTTACTATATGCCGGTTCGGAATCTGTATAAATATAATTTAACCGCCACCCTCAAATGGATTTTCGATAATATTTCATTTAAGGCAGACCACATAAAGATTATAGAAATACTGCTGAAAGAAGGAGCGGACTTCGAATCAGTCGCCAAAGAGGAAATAGATGAATGTATAGGAGATCCTTTCTGGGATGAAAGAATACACCCCATGTGGATGAATTTTGTGGAAAGGTACAGGCAAGATCCTGATTACACAAAAACCGCTCTGTATTTCGAAGAATACCTGACAGGGCTGTTCAAAAAATCCACAGACATAGCTATTAAGCTTGTAAATAACCTGATCGAAGAAATTAAAAGTGGCAAACACCCGAAATATGAAGGGCAGACCACCCTGCCGAAGGAAATACGGGGGCTCAAACTTTATATCCACGATTATGACAAAGTCATTGTTTACGGGATCAAGAACACAGGCAATACAACCCTTGCGGAAGAAGAACTGAAAGGGATCAACGATTTTGACGAGTCGCTCGTTTCCATATATGCCCTTGATTACCTTAAGTCGAAATTCGAAGAAGTAGATAAAACAGAACTTGACTCAATATCCTCAGGCATTATGCAGGTAATGGTAGAAGGGATCGAAAACCCATTATATGAAAGTAAGGTAGAAACCGAGAATAAAGAACTGCTCGAAAAAGCACAGCTACTGGAGAATACAGAAGAATGGGAAAAGAAAGCGGAACTGATAGACGAAGTGACAGGCTACCTTGTATATCAGAAAAGCGACCCCGACAGAGCCCTTCGTATCATCAAGCGTTTCTTATATTCCGGCAACGGCAATGCCGAAGAAAAGGCGCGCAAAGCGCTTGAAAGATATGATGATGGCGCTCATCGTACGGCATGGTGGTTCGAGCGTGCTGTGTACTGGTGGGACAATATGGACTACGACTGGTCTCTCAGGACAATTAAGCGGTATGCCTTAGATGAAAAGTATCCGCCTGCGGTGGAGTTTTACCAGAAGCAACTGGCCGACGGGGTAATAACTGCCGGTAAAAAGGGAAAAGATAGTGATGAAGAAGATGATGATGATTACTACACCGATGAATTTGGTTATGGTAACGAGGCTCGGGTTCAGGAGTTTCTTGATAAATTTACCGAAGAGGATAAATTCAGGGAGACTGATAATGTAGTAATGCGTGCTTATTCAAATAGCAGGGTATATATTTACTTTAAGAAGGAATCGGAGAAAGCATACGAAGAGGCGTTAGATTTCCTTTTACACCTGATAAGCAAAGGATATGTAACTATTTTTGAGGGTTACCAGCTTTGCGTCCGTTTTGTGGCCAAGCCGGAATTTATCCCGAAAGTGGGCTTGCCTGCAACACAGTGTAACGCCTTTTTTGCAAGGGCTGTACGATACGAAAGCCTTCACGACAGGATCAGGCAGTATGTACTCACGGGAATGAATATGTTTGATGGCTACCACGACCTTGACGGGGACGAGAGATGTACTGTTGTAGGCGCTTTTGCGGCAAGCGCGCTGGCTCTTGCCGACAGGAAGCATCTGGATCTGGCTATCAGGTACGGCAAGCAGTCGGACGGCGAACATGAAGAGACGCAACTCGAACTGGCCTACGCCCTGGAAAAAGTGTATGGCGTGGATAAAGATACAGCTCCCGCTATCTACGAACTGATTATTTCGTATGACCATGCAGAAAACAAAGTAAAGGATACATTCTACAAAGACGCCGAAGTGCTGGAGGCCTTCACTAAATATCTGTATGGAGACGATTCGCACTTTAAGGAAGGGAAGATCGTCCGTTTTATGGGCTCTATGTTTCCCAAAGGTGGCCTAAAGGTAAAGATGAACGCACTGAAAGCATATTATGATAATGCTACCGATGCAAGGATAAAGAATATATATGCGGACTTTTACAATCTTGTGATTGATTCGGACGCAGCTTTAAGCTATAGTAAGCTTAGCCTTGAGCCACTTGCGTATGCAGGTGTGGAAGCGACTAAAAAAGAAAAAGCGTACGGACTGGAACTGAAAGAGGACAAGCCTGTAGTAATTGATATAAAAGAGGCGAAGAAAAGAGGGCTTGACGATAATATTATAAGCAAATCGGAAGGAAGGTACTCTAATGTTTTTTCTCCCCCTGTACTTACCGACCCACGGTTTCTGGAGCTGTTAATTACTGAGCATAACAGGAGGAGCGAGCGTGATATTTATAATAAAATAGGCGTATCAGGTTCGGGATGGAATTGCTTATACCAATTGGACAACAAGTGGGTAATAGACCTTTCGGTGGCTCCATACCAGTATGGTATTTTTATATACAATGGCAAAGACAAGCCGGTGGTGCTTTATGGAGCCTTAAAGTCCTCCGACCTATTGCTGAAAATGGGTAAACGCAAAATAAAGGACGATGAGGTAGAAGCCCTGATGGAAGAATACGCAGTACCCGGGATAGAAACGCCAAAAGGCAGTCCGATGATAATGCCCGAACCTCCTATACTGGCAATCATGGATCAGATACGGATGGGGCTGTTCGATGACAGGTTCTGCACAGCTCTTATCAATATAGAGAAGATAAAGCCCGAGGATGGAGAATATTATAAGAGCGCGCAGATATTCAAGGCATATATTCTTGAATTGAAATTAAAGAATTCAAGAAAAAGCAATCTCGTTTTCGATAAAGATAAAGAAGAACTAAAGAAGCTCTATAGTGAATTGCAACAACTTCTTCCCGAATACGATACGTATTGGCAGGAAAAGATTGCAAAATTTGTGTAGTATGTCGAGGCTGTGTCAGAAGCTTGTCATCCCGTGCCCAGCGCGGGATCCCCTGAAAAATCCATTGTGGTTGTCAAGGGGGTTGCGGGTCAGGCCCGCTATGACAATATCCCTTTATTAGCTTTTGATACAGCCTTTATAATGTTCTTAAAGAGACATTGATTTTTGATGTGTTTGCCCTGATTCATGGGAATCAGTAGTTAGATTTGTTTAAACTATATGTTGATTAATTTATTATCTGCGCGCAATCACAGATTGCTTGCCTTTCTTTTGGCCAAAGCCCCAAAAGAAAGCAAAAAGGCTTTTGCGCCCCGCTTCAACGTCCGACCCACCATCGGTTTGCCGGCTGAATGAAGTGATGAAAGATTCATCCTTCTACAGATTGGAAGATTATGATTAAAAGCGCCCGCACTTCATTCTACGCCGCCTGCACCGGGTGGGTACCCCGTACGCTCACTAACGGCGCTGGCTGACGCCTGACAAGAATAATCGCTTTCGAAACACTTGTCGTCGCATTGCGGTTTCGCGCATATGTTCCGCAGGCGGGGCACCCAATCCGTGAGCGGAGGCGTAGAACAAAAAGCTGTTTGAGCTTAGCCATGGGTTCGAATTTTAGCTAAGCACAGAGCGAGTTCTTTTTGTTCAGCCGCAGCTACGGTTTTGGGTCGCCGAGGGACAAGCGCTAGCCTTTTGCCTTCTTTTGGGCAATGCCAAAAGAAGGGGCAAGCCCGGGAGGGCGCGACAGCATGAGCGACAACTTATGTATTTAGCTTAGGATAGTATTTTGCTTAATATTAAAGAACGATTATATTAAGCATATTTTACAACTACTGATTGACATAATTCATAACTTATAATTCAAAACAATTATCTTTGTTCAAAATATAAGAACTATGACACTGAAGAATAAACATATCGTACTGGGTATCACAGGTAGTATTGCTGCTTATAAAGCCGCATCGCTGGCACGTCTGCTGATAAAAGCGGGTGCAGAGGTTCAGATCGTTATTACTCCTGCCGGAAAAGAGTTTATCACTCCCGTAACCTTGTCGGCATTGACAGGGAAACCTGTGGTCAGTGAATTTTTTACGGCGAATGACGGTACATGGCATAGCCATGTGGATTTAGGCCAGTGGGCCGATCTGATGCTCATCGCTCCGGCTACCGCCTCTACGTTGGGCAAGATGGCAAACGGGGTTGCCGACAATATGCTGATCACTACGTATATGTCGATGAAAGCGCCTGTTATGGTGGCTCCGGCTATGGATTTGGATATGTTTGCACATCCTGCTACTGTGCGCAACCTTGAAATACTCCGTTCGTACGGTAATATCATAATAGAACCTGCCTCCGGAGAGTTGGCTAGCCACCTGATTGGAAAAGGCCGCATGGAAGAACCCGAAAAGATTTTGTCTATTGTAGAAGATTATTTCTCAGAAGGGCAATCCCTTGCTAAAAAAAAAATACTGATAACGGCGGGACCTACGTATGAGAAAATAGACCCCGTACGTTTTATCGGGAATTATTCTTCCGGTAAAATGGGCTTTTCGCTTGCCGAAGAGTGCGCGCGCCGCGGAGCAGAAGTGATACTTGTTGCCGGCCCTGTTTCGCTAAAGATTAACCACCCGAACATAACAAGGATAGATGTGGAATCTGCCGATGAAATGTATAATGCCTCGGTAAAAGAATTCCCTGCGATGGATGCTGCCATACTGTGCGCCGCAGTTGCCGATTTCCGCCCGTCGGAGCAGTACAGCGAGAAAGTAAAGAGGGGGGAAGACCTGTTTACTATATCCCTTGTTCCCAATAAAGATATTGCCGCGTCGCTGGGTAAAATTAAAAAAGCGAACCAACGCCTTATCGGCTTCGCTCTGGAGACAAATGATGAGGAAACCAATGCCCTGAAAAAAATGGTAAAAAAGAATCTCGATTACATCGTCCTCAATTCGTTGAATGATGCAGGCGCAGGATTCAAACACGATACCAATAAGGTAACAATACTGAGTAAGAACGGAGAGAAAAAAGATTTTGCCCTCAAATCCAAGAAAGAAGTAGCCGCAGATATTGTAGATTATACGCTTTAATCTGCTTGTAAGCATTTGTCAGAAAATTCCATTATAATTATCTATTAAGTATGCGAATCAAGGGTTAAATGTGCCGTTAGGTACATCATATTGGTAGAAACATGAATGAAATTCGTTTTTTGTGCCGTCAGGTACAAAATGTGAATTGTTCTGTAGATATTGCGTACCTGACGGCACGCAATTAACCGGTTAAAGCTTCTTTCTACCAACATTCAGTCCCTAAAGGGACAAAAAACAGCACATTTAACCCTTGATTCGCATTAAGTAGATGAAAGGAACTAATGTCGCGTTTTTTATAATGGCTGTAGGGGGGTGTGTCAAAATAGACATGCCCTCTTTTTTACGCACAAAGGGCGAACTTTCCCAAGCTCGGTCTTTGCTATTTCCTAAAGTATTGCTAACTTCAGGTATTCAAAAAATTGTTATGTCAAAGATACATTTTCGTCCGTACATACCCAATCAAACGCTACTTTTTCCTGGTAGGATTGATGAAGATATTTCAGCGCACGATCCTGTTCGTGTAGTGAGCACCTTGATTGACCATCTTGATCTTAGTGGGATCAAGAAGTTATACAAGGAGTCCGGTCGTAGTCCTTATCACCCCCAGATGATGCTCAAGGTAATGATCTACGCCTATATGAATAACGTTTATTCCTGTCGCAAGATAGAGAAACTTCTGCTGCGCGACATCCATTATATCTGGCTTGCCGGCTATGAGAAACCTGATTTTATCACAATTAACCGCTTTCGTAACCGGGTCAAGAAAGAGATTAACCAGGTGTTTACCCAGCTGGTTCTTCTGCTTGCGAGCAAAGGCTATGTCAGTCTTGATGTAGAATATATCGATGGCACAAAGATTGAGTCTAAAGCTAATAAATATACCTTCGTATGGCGTAAGAGTATTGAAAAGAACCGTTCAAAACTACTGGATAAGATTAAAGTATTACTTGATCAGGTAGATGAAGCCATTGCTCAGGATAATGCCTCTGAGACAGAACAGGTTGAATTCACTCCGGCGGCTATTTCCAGTCTTGCCCAGGAATTGAATGCAGCATTGGCCGAACAGCCTGCTGGGCAAACCAAGGAAGAGAAGAAAGCGCGTAGAGAAAAACAGAAGCAGGTGAAGACACTCGAAAAGCATGCAGAAAAACTTGCCGAATACGATAATCAGCTACAAACTTTAGGTGATCGAAATTCTTATTCCAAAACCGACCCCTCGGCTACCTTCATGCGTATGAAAGAGGATGCGATGACGGGCGGTCAAACTAAACCCGGATACAACCTTCAAATAGGGACAGAGAACCAGTTTATCACTGATTTTTCACTGTTCCCCAATCCGACAGACACCTTGACATTTATTCCCTTTATGGGTTCGTTTCTTAACCGCTACAACCGTCTGCCCAAAGCAAGTGTTGCCGATTCAGGTTATGGTTCCGAAGAAAACTATCGCTTTATGGAAGAGAATCAGGTGGATGCTTTCGTTAAATATAATTGGTTCCACAAAGAGCAGAAGCGAGCCTTCAAAAACAATGCTTTTCTGTTAGACAACCTCTATTACAATGCCAAAGATGACTACTATGTTTGCCCTATGGGACAGCACATGTCGCTGATAGGAAAGACTCATAGGAAGACAGCAAACGGATATATAACTGAATCAAACCGTTACCGGGCCGAGCGATGCGAAGGTTGTCCACTTCGAAGCCAATGCTTCAAAGCTGAAGGGAATCGCACAATAGAAGTTAATCATCGTCTATCGGAATACAAACGGAAAGCCCGGGAGAGGTTAACCTCAGAGGAAGGGCTGGTTCACCGGTCAAAGCGTCCCATAGAACCGGAGGCGGTGTTCGGACAAATGAAATACAATATGGCATACCGTAGGTTCCGGCACATCGGAATCGACAAGGTTACTATGGACTTTACTTTCTTTGCCATAGCCTTTAACATCAAAAAGATGTGTGCCAAAATAGCAAAACAGGCAAACAAAAGCGCAAATAGAGAGAAAAATACACTAAAGACTACTCGTTTTCAAATTATATGCGACCTAAATTCAATCAAATCCATGAACC
>NZ_QVMO01000096.1 GCF_010501055.1 Dysgonomonas sp. 521 | reverse complement strand
TCAAGATACGAAATTCTGCAATATTAAGCAAATAATTTAAGAGATAATTTGTTGGTAAATAACTTATTATATACTTTTTAAGGAGCGACTAATTAACACCACAAGCTATGGATAATCAGATAGATTTGACAGAGCGACCCGTCCGGCGCTTGCCAGGGAGATTAAGAATATGATGGATGAAGGCTTGATCGAAATGACCGGAAAAGAGATAAGGATATTAAATAGAAAAGCATTGATGCAAACTATATAAAATAGAGTGAGGGTGTGTCAAAAGTAAAACATCTCTATCAAATTGCTACTCTCTTTGTTATTCTGAGTGCAACGAAGAATCTCGACCTACTAGATACGAGATGTTTCACTCCGTTCAACATGACAAAAAGATATGAAAAAATACTTTTGACACACCCTCAACTTATTCTATATTACCAATTTATCAATCCAGTTTTCTGAAAGGTGGCTTAACTATTTCAGCCTTCAGTTTTTTATCCCTTATCTTTATATAGACAGGAGTGCCTAATGTGGTATATTCAGGTTTTACATAGCCAAGTCCCACACCTGTTTTCGTTGTAGGCGCCATAGTGCCTGATGTAACGGTTCCTATCTTTTCATCTTTATCATTCACGATATCATATCCGTGGCGAGGGATACCCTTTTCTAGCATTTGGAATCCGCAAAGCTTACGGCTGACTCCTTCTTTCTTTTGCTTTTCGAGGATCTCACGGGCAGTGAAGTCTCTGCCTTCGGTAAATTTGGTAATCCAGCCTAAACCTGCTTCAATCGGAGTAGTGGTATCATCCAGATCGTTACCATACAGGCAGAAGCCCATTTCGAGGCGGAGCGTATCACGTGCACCCAGCCCGATCGGCTTGATGCCAAACTCTTCTCCGGCATCGAATATCGCATTCCAAATATCGACTCCGTATTGTGGATAGAAATAAAGTTCAAAGCCTCCTGCTCCGGTATAGCCTGTGTTTGAAATAATAACATTATCCAGAGCGGAACCTTCGAAACTACCGATAGCAAAGGAGTAATAAGGTATCTTTGTCAGATCTATTTTTGTCAGCTTTTGTAGCGTTGCCAATGCTTTAGGGCCTTGCACAGCCAATTGGGCCATATTATCGGAGGAATTTTCCAGATCGGCAAATTCATCATTATGATCGACAAACCATTTCCAGCCCTTTTCTATATTGGACGCATTCACAACAAGCATATACTTCTCGGGTTCGTAATGATATACTATAATGTCGTCCACAACGCCGCCATTATCGTTTATTATTGCCGAATACTGTGCTTTTCCTATTTCGAGTGCGGCAACGTCATTGCTCATCATCCGTTGGAGGAAGGCTTGTGCCCGTGGCCCTTTTACCCATATTTCGCCCATATGCGACACATCAAATACACCTACTCCCTTGCATACTGTCATGTGTTCGTCGATGATGCCGGAATACTCGATAGGCATATTATATCCTGCAAATTCGTGCATCTTTGCTCCCAAAGCAATGTGAATGTCTGTAAATGGTGTTTTTTTCATTATTCTCAATATTTTATATTTTGTTAAAAAGTGACAAATGTGACATGAAATAGTTACAAGTTACTTCGCCCTGCAGGCAGTTACGAGTTACAAGTCAAATAATATTTAGCTGCTTGCGCCTTAGCGTCTTTACGAGATATAAATTGTTAAAAAGTGACAAACGTGACAGCTTTTTCAACTCTTCTTCTGTCACTTTTTACTTTCAACTTAAAACTCATTACTTAAAACTTACACCTTTATTATTAGATAATTTTAATTAGAGATTGTACTAATATTATTCTTTAATATAGTCAGAATTTCTTCCTTATCACTTTCTTTATAATATGTTGCCATAATATAAAAATTGTAGCAGCCGTAATTTTTCAGGGATACGATTCCATAAGTTTTGATTCCATCGTTTCTATCCTCTGATGCTGCTTCCCAATATGGTTGCTCCCAATCTCCTACAGGCAGTCCTTCTTTTATCGCCGATTCGGTCAGTTTAATTCTGGTTGCACCTGCTTTCAGGCTTTTCTTTTTCTTCAACTCCAGGTCTTTTATCGGATCCATGTTTTCGGAAAATGCAATTCCGGCAATCAGATGTGACGTTTTTATATCTATACCCGATCCTCCGCCAACGGAGTCTTTTGTGATTGAGAAAAACATTGTATGGTTGTTCTTATCATCCCCCTTCTTCAAATCGGACAAAGGAATAAAATAAGATGGAACTTTAATTATATCATTAGGCTCCCCTATACGCACCGAATGGGCGATGTAACTATCCTTGGATTCTACAACCATTTGTGTTTTATACCAACCGTGAGGCAGCTTGAATTCGATATCCAACTCCTCATTCTGGTAAACCCATGTTGTCTCGTCCAGGCTGCCTAAGGTAACAAGTGAATTCATATCGCAGCCGTTTTTGTGTGTATTGCAGGCAATCAGCGATAATATTATTATAATTACTGGTAGTGACGACTTTCTCATGCTTTAGAAGCCGCCAGTTCTGCAATCTTTACTATCACTTCTACAGCTTTTTCCATCGACTGGATGGGTACAAACTCGTAACGTCCGTGAAAATTATGGCCTCCGGCAAATATATTAGGACAAGGCAGTCCCATAAAAGACAAACGAGCCCCGTCTGTTCCTCCCCTGATGGGTTTTACAATAGGGGTAACACCAACGGCAGTCATCGCCTCGAAAGCCAGATCTACGACATGCATTACAGGCTCTACCTTTTCGCGCATGTTGTAGTACTGGTCTTTTATTTCTATTGTGGTGCTTCCCGGATATAGTTTGTTGATGAAGTCTACAGTTTCGGTCATCAGTTTCTTTCGTTGTTCGAACAGAGTGCGGTCGTGGTCGCGTATAATATAGCCTACTGTAGCGGCATCTACCGTTCCCGATACATTTGTCAAATGGAAGAATCCTTCATAACCTGCTGTATGCTCCGGGCGTTCGTTAGCGGGCAGGAGGGATATCAGTTTGTTTGCCACAACGAGCGCATTCACCATTTTATCCTTAGCATATCCCGGATGAACACTACGTCCCTGTATGGAGATTTTTACACCTGCGGCATTGAAGTTTTCATATTCGAGTTCGCCTATAGGGCCGCCATCCATGGTATAAGCCCATTCGCAACCGAATTTTTCTACATCAAAATAATCGGCGCCTGCACCGATTTCTTCGTCGGGTGTAAATCCTATGCGTATTTTCCCATGCTTGATTTCGGGATGGTCTTTCAGATATTGCACGGCGGTAAGTATTTCGGCTATACCGGCTTTATCGTCCGCCCCCAACAGTGTTTTACCATCTGTTACTATCAGATCCTGGCCTACATAATCCTGCATTTCGGAAAAATCCGCAGGAGATAGTATCACATTCTGTTCTTTGCTTAGAACGATATCCTTCCCATCATAATTCTTCACTATCTGAGGATTCACGTTTTTCCCAGTCAGGTCGGGGCTTGTATCCATGTGGGCTACGAAGCCGATAGCAGGAACTTTTTTATCAGTGTTGGCAGGTAATGTAGCCATTATATATCCTTTTTCATCCAGTGATATGTCTTCCAATCCCATATCGTGCAGTTCCTTTTCCAGCTCACGCGCTAAAACCATTTGTCCGGGAGTACTTGGAGTTGTACCTGTTTCTGTGCTTGATTCTGTATCAAATTTTACATATTTCAAGAAGCGATCTACTACTGTCATATTTTTTGTTGATTTTATAATATTTTTTATTGAATTGTATTCGTTTTATAACGCTTTGATAGTTAGACTTTTCTTTCTACAAAAGAGTTTCATGCAAATGTAGTAAAAGGAAATCAAAGGAAAAAATTGAATGCACATTTTGTGAATAAGAAAAATTTATCTACTTTTGTCGCGGGTAAGTCCTATACGGTCAGCTCCCGATTAATCCCCCAGGGTTTGATCGCAGCAAGGGCCGTCGGTTGTAGCGACGCGATATAGTCAGCTTGCCCACCTGCCTCTTTAGCTCAGCTGGCCAGAGCACGTGATTTGTAATCTCGAGGTCGTTGGTTCGAATCCGACAAGAGGCTCAAAGAAGAAACTGTTTATTATTAGACAGTTTCTTTTTTTGTTTAATCGGGTAGGAGTGGGGGCTAAAGTTGGATCACCCCGAAAAGTTACGGTAAAAAGAGCATAAAAAAATTGTTAAGAACTATTGACCAGAACCTGTAATAGAAATATTCGCTAAAATTTAAACAGGGACTTAATAAATGTGAAAATTTTACCAAAAAACTGGATGAATGCTCATTCCTTTTCTTTCAAATCGGGCATTTATATAAAAAAATGTATCTTTGCCTAAATTTTTGAATTTTGAAAATTAAGATATGCTTATAATATCCTTTCTTGAAAAAATAGGGCGTTATGCGCTTCTTATGCAAAAGGTCTTTACAAAACCGCAAAAGTGGAGTGTGTTTTTACGCCAATATTTAAGTGAAATAAGTAAACTGGGAGTTAATTCTATCTGGATCGTTATCATAATTTCCTTCTTTATAGGTGCAGTCATAGTCGTACAGATTAAATTAAATATCGATTCGCCCTTTATGCCACGCTATACAGTGGGTTATGTATCCAGAGAGATATTGATACTGGAGTTTTCATCCACCATTATGTGTCTGATTCTGGCAGGTAAAGTCGGTTCCAATATAGCATCGGAGATAGGTACGATGCAGGTAACCGAGCAGATAGACGCATTGGAAATAATGGGCGTAAACTCAGCTAATTACATTATTTTGCCTAAGGTAATCGCACTCATGAGCTTTGTGCCGGTACTGGTTGTCCTGAGTATGTTTTTTGGTGTGATAGGCGGATTTGTAGTATGTATATTGGGGCAAGTGATGCCGGCCGATACATTTCAGTACGGACTTCAGTTTTACTTTAAAGAATTTTATGTATGGTATGCTATAATAAAAACAATCATATTTGCTTTTATTATGTCTTCTGTAGCCTCATTCTACGGCTATTCGGCACGGGGAGGCTCTTTAGATGTAGGTAAGGCCAGTACAGACTCCGTGGTGATGAGTAGTATCCTTATTCTTATTGCAGACTTATTGCTTACCCAATTAATGATGTCATGATAGAAGTAAAAAAATTATATAAGTCGTTTGATGGCCGCGAAGTATTAAGGGATATAAACATTCTTTTCGAGGCCGGAAAAACGAATCTGATCATAGGACGAAGCGGTTCGGGTAAAACCGTGCTTCTGAAAAACCTTGTGGGACTGATGCGCCCTACCAGCGGCGAAATATTGTATGACGGGCGCGATTTAACAAAGATGGGTACAAGGGATATGAAAGACCTTCGTCAGGAGATGGGAATGATATTTCAGGGGTCGGCTCTGTTCGACTCCCTCACTGTATTCGAAAATGTGAATTTCCCTTTGATGATGTTTTCTAAAATGACGAAAGCAGAACAGGAGAAACGTACACAATTTTGTTTGGAGAGGGTAAATTTAGGCGATTCGGGGCATCTATATCCATCCGAAATCAGTGGTGGTATGATGAAGCGTTCGGCAATAGCCCGCGCAATAGCGCTCAACCCAAAGTACCTGTTTTGTGATGAACCCAACTCAGGGCTCGATCCCCAAACATCCTTAGTGATAGATGAACTGATACATGATATTACAAAAGAATATAATATTACGACTGTTATCAATACACATGATATGAACTCGGTAATGGGTATTGGAGAACGCATCAATTTTATCAAAGAAGGAGAGGTAGAATGGCGGGGCACAAGTAAAGATGTGATGTCTTCTACAAACGAATCTTTTAATGACTTCGTTTTTGCATCTGACCTGTTCAAAAAAGTTAAAGCTGCAGAAAACGAAGGCATTAAACTGACATAATAATTAGCAAATGTGCTAATTAACATATCCGTAAATTTCCGAATTTGCTCATTGACTAATTAATAAACGATGAAAATCATATCATATAATGTAAATGGCATACGCGCCGCCGTGAATAAAGGCTTATATCAATGGCTTGAAAATGAATCGCCGGATATACTATGCCTGCAGGAGATAAAAGCTACAGAAGACCAAATAGATGTGTTGACAATTCAATCTTTGGGATATAACTATTACTTTAACCCCGCAGAAAAGAAAGGATACAGTGGTGTCGGCATACTTTCCAAACGCAAGCCTGATCTGGTTAAAATAGGAATGGGCATTCCTGAATATGACAGGGAAGGCAGAGTATTGCGTGCCGATTTTGGAGATATGACCGTTGTCTGTGTATATATTCCATCCGGTACAATGGGAGATATACGTCAGGATATTAAAATGAAATTTCTGGCAGATTTTACCCTTTTTATCAATGAATTGCGAAAAGAAAGACCCGAAATTTTAGTCTGTGGCGATTATAATATCTGCCATAAGCCGATTGATATAAACCATCCGGAACGGCATACCAAAAGTTCAGGGTTCTTACCCGAAGAACGCCAGTGGTTCGATGAATTTATCGGCACAGGGCTTATCGATACATTTCGTGTATACGACCAGAGTCCGGAAAAATATAGCTGGTGGAGCTACAGGGCGGGTGCCAGAGGGAAAAACCTCGGCTGGCGTATCGATTATCACATTATCTCGGAAGCTGCCAGGAAACGCCTTCAAAATGCGTCTATTCTGAATGAGGTCAGTTTTTCCGATCATTGCCCTGTTGTTGTCGAGATGGATTTTTAGTCTGCATTTTATACCTTAAATAAACTTATGGATACAAATCAAGCGGACATTAACAAAAAAGAAAATGAAAATAAAGAAAACGCTTCTCCCTTATCCGATATAGGAAGCGGTGTATTGGATATAGTTGATATTGTCCTGGGCTCATCGCCAAAGAAGGGTAAATCGGCTACAGATGCTGCGGACGAAAGTGGGGTTTTCGATGGTATATCAGAGACTATTTCAACAGTAAAGGATGCTATTGTCGACAATTCAGGAGAAGTACTGGAAAGCGCGGCTAAGATAGCCGGCGACATTGCCGGAGGGATAGCAGATGCGATAGGCGATATAGACCTGTGATATAGATTTAATATATAAGTAATAGCCTGTCATAAGCAGGCTATTTTCTTTTTTATTTACTATTTTTGTGTTCGAAAGTCATTTTGACTTGAACATATAGTTTTCCTTAGTGTTAAAAGGTTAGTAAAATACTGAGGAATTAAATTCAAACAACATAAAATAAATAATGGCAAACTTATTAAACATAAATAATTTACATGCCAATGTAGAAGGCAAGGAAATATTAAAAGGTTTGGATCTTGTAGTGAACGAAGGCGAAATCCATGCGATAATGGGGCCTAATGGCGCAGGAAAGAGTACCCTTGCTTCTGTTTTGGTAGGAAATCCCAACTTTGAGGTAACAGAAGGAGAAGTAGACTTCAGAGGGCATGATCTCTTGGATATGGATCCGGAAGACAGGGCGCGTGAAGGACTGTTCCTTAGTTTCCAGTATCCGGTAGAAATCCCGGGTGTAAGTATGACTAACTTTATGCGTGCTGCACTGAACGAAATCCGCAAACACAGGGGAGAAGAACCAATATCTGCATCAGACTTTCTGAAACAGATAAAAGAAAAACGTGAACTGGTAGAACTGGATAAAGATTTAGCCGGACGCTCCGTTAACGAAGGTTTTTCCGGTGGAGAAAAAAAACGTAACGAAATATTCCAGATGGCTATGCTGGAGCCTAAGTTAGCCATTCTCGACGAAACTGATTCAGGGCTTGATATCGATGCACTCCGTATCGTTGCATCGGGTGTGAATAAGCTTCGCCGCAAGGATAACGCGACAGTGGTTATTACACACTACCAGCGTTTGCTTGATTATATTAAACCGGATTTCGTCCATGTATTATACAAAGGGCGCATTGTAAAAAGCGCGGGTGCCGAACTGGCATTAGAGTTGGAAGAAAAAGGTTACGATTGGATTATTAAAGAGTTTCAGGAATGATAGAAAATCAATATACAGGCATATTTACCCAATATAGAGACAAGATTGACGCTAAATCTATATCTGGGATGAATAGCCTCAGAGATAAAGCGTTTGACGCCTTTAAAAAGCAGGGCTTTCCTACCAAAAAACTGGAGGATTACCTTTACTTGGATGTTGCTGCCGAATTTTTGCCGGATTTTGCCCTGAATATAAACAGAGTACCTTTCCGGGGGAACCCTTATGTGGCTTTCAGGTGCGAGATACCGAATTTGACAACAAATCTGTATTTTGTGCTGAATGATTTATTTCATGAAGAGCACAAGCCCCATGTAAATTATCCGGAAGGTGTTTTTGTGGGTAGTTTCAGGCAATTTGCAGAAGAAAAACCGGAAATATTCTCTAAATATTACGGACAGATAGCGGATGTGAATAACAATGGTATTGTCGCCTTTAATACAATGTTTGCGCAAGATGGCTTTGTTATCTACGTTCCGAAAGGTGTTGTTGTAGAAAAGCCGATCCAGTTAATAAATATATTGAAAAGCGAGTTTAATTATCTCGTTAACCGCCGTATTCTTATCATAGCGGAAGACGATGCGCAGGTAAAACTGCTCATTTGCGACCATACGGTAGATGAATCGCAGTTTCTGGCAACGCAGGTAACTGAGATATTCGCCGGACGCAACGCTGTGGTGGATTGCTATGATCTGGAGGAAAATTCGGATAAAGTAACCCGTTTGACAAATACTTTTGTCCTTCAGCAGGAATCATCGAATGTATTGGTAAATAATATGACGCTGAATACAGGTGTCAGCCGCAACAATTACAATGTGAAACTGGCAGGCGAACATGCCGAAGCATACGTTTGCGGAATGGTTATTGCCGACAGGCATCAGTATGTGGATAACTTCGCTTTCCTCGACCATGCCGTGCCTCATTGCACCAGTACGCAGTTATTCAAATATGTGCTGCAGGACGAAGCCAAGGGCTCTTTCTGCGGGCGTATCAGGGTAGAGAAAGATGCACAGAAAACAATGGCTTATCAGTCAAACAACAATCTGTGTATCTCGCCCAATGCCCACATGTACTCCAAACCACAGCTTGAGATATATGCCGATGACGTAAAGTGTTCGCACGGACTCACTACGGGGCAACTGGATGAAGAAGCCTTATTCTATCTCCGCTCGAGGGGAATAGGGGAAGAAACAGCCCGTTTGATGCTGATGCAGGCGTTTGCAGCCGGCGTATTGGAGCATGTCCGTATCGACCGTTTGAAAGACCGTTTGTTGGATTTGGTCGAAAAGCGTTTCAGGGGCGAGACTGCCCGCTGTGGCAATTGCGCTGTTTGTAAATAATAATGGCCTCCCCCCCAACCCCTCCAAAGGAGGGGCTAAGACTCCTCCCTCTGGGGAGGTTGGGAGGGGCATGTAACTAGTAACTAAAAGATGGATATAGAACAGATTCGATCCGATTTTCCCATTCTTTCCACTACCGTTTACGGTAAGCCGCTTATCTATCTGGATAATGGTGCTACTACTCAAAAGCCAAAATGTGTAGTGGAAGAAATAGAAAATATATATTACACCACGAATGCCAATGTGCATCGTGGTGTACATTATTTAAGCCAGCAGGCTACCGACCTGGCAGAAGAAGCCCGTGTGGTAGTGCAACAATTTATCAATGCAGGGCATAGTAAAGAGGTCATCTTTACCAGAGGAACTACGGAGTCTATAAATTTGGTAGCTCACAGTTTTTGCCAGCAATTTTGCAGCCAAGGGGATGAAATCATTATATCGGCAATGGAGCATCATGCGAATATCGTATCGTGGCAATTGCAGGAGAGTATCAGGGGGATTAAACTGAAAATAATTCCTATCAATGAAAAGGGGGAATTGATTTTAGATGAATTTAAGAAACTTATCTCACCCAGAACGCGCCTTGTATCGGTTACACATGTCTCCAATGTATTGGGTACGATAAATCCGGTAGAAGAAATTATCGGCATTGCCCATAGCCATGATATTCCTGTATTGATAGACGCGGCTCAGTCTGTACAGCACATAGGTATAGATGTGCAGAAACTGGATTGTGATTTCCTCGTATTTTCGGGGCATAAAATCTACGGGCCGAATGGAGTAGGGGTGCTGTATGGAAAAGAAAAATGGCTGAACCTGATGCCTCCCTATCAGGGTGGCGGCGAAATGATAAAGACCGTTTCATTTAAGGGTACCACATTCAATGAGTTACCGTTTAAATTTGAAGCAGGCACACCAGACTATCCGGCTGTGATAGCATTGGCTACGGCAATAAATTATATAAAAAAAATAGGGCTTGACTCAATAAAAGCATACGAAGATGAGTTATTAAGATATTGTACTGATGAGTTGTTGAAAATAGACGGTATCCGAATATTCGGAACCTCGGACAACAAAAGCAGTGTTATCTCGTTTCTTGTAGGTAACATTCATCATTATGATATGGGAATGCTTTTAGACAAAATGGGAATAGCCGTTCGTACAGGGCATCATTGCGCTCAGCCCCTAATGGAAGAGTTGGGCATAGAAGGCACTGTGAGGGCTTCGTTAGCGTTCTACAATACAAAAAAAGAGATAGATCAGTTGATCGCCGGAATAAAAAGGGTTGCCTCTATGTTCGGCTAAAGCTTCTGAGAATCTCAAAAAAATCATAATTGTAAAAGTTTATTTTCAAATAATAAAAGCTTTGTGTAAATTTGCAAACTAATTTTTGAGTAGAATGAAGATCAGAATTCTGTGTACCTTATTATTAGCGATGTTGCTTGCCTCGTGCGGCGAATATAACAAAATCTTGAAAAGCCGTGATGCTGAGCTGAAGTATACATATGCTAAGAAGTATTTCGATGAAAAGAAATATGGCCGCTCAATTTCTTTGTTAGATGAGATTTTATCCACCTATACCGGTTCATCGAAAGAGCAGGAAATATTGTTCTTGCTGGCTCAATCTTATTTTTACGACAAAGATTATACTTCAGCTACTCAATATTACACAAGATATTACAACAAGTTCCCGAAAGGCGAATATACCGAGTTAGCCCGTTTCAATTCGGCTTACGGATTATATCTTGATTCCCCTGATGCCCGTCTCGATCAGACAAGTACGATCAGAGGCATTCAGGAGTTCCAGAATTTTCTGGAATATTTCCCTCAGAGCGAAAAAGCTCCCGAAGCTCAGGATTTGATGTTCAAACTACAGGAAAAGCTGGCTTATAAGGATTTCCTGGCAGCACGCCTGTATTATAATATGGGGCTGTACAACAGGGAGAATTATTATGAATCGTGTGTTGTAACGGCTCGTGAGGCACTCAAGAGTTATCCTTTCTCCGAGTTTACAGAAGAATTTCAGATTCTGATTGTAAGATCACGGTTCGATCAGGCTGTTTATAGTGTTGAAGAGAAAAAGCCTGTACGTTACAGGGAAGTGATGGATGAGTATTTCAATTACAAGAATATGTTTCCGGGTGGTAAGTATACAAAGGAATCGGAACGCTATTACCGTTCTGCACTGAAAGCGTTGGGTCAGGAAATCGATGACGCTACTAATGAGGCGGTACAACAGGAATTGCAGAAATAATAAATAAAAAGAATTCAATATAATTATATTTTAGAATCACTATGGATTATAGAAAAACCAATGCAGCGAGTAATACTGTTACCAGAGACATGATGTCTTTGTCTGAAGATACAGGTAATGTGTATGAAACTGTGAGAATTATTTCGAAACGTGCGAACCAGATTGCTGTTGAAATGAAACAGGATCTGGATAAAAAATTACAGGAATTTGCTTCATATAACGATAATCTGGAAGAAGTTTTCGAAAACAGGGAACAGATAGAGATTTCGCGTTATTACGAAAAATTGCCTAAGCCAACATTGATTGCTGCCCAGGAATATACAGAAGGTAAGCTTTATTACAGAAATCCCAATAAGGATAACTTCTAAGCAACTGTTTAAATTTTATACGAATATTTTATTATACCTTTTTCTTCATTCATTTTTAGTCTGTTTTCGGCTGTTTTTTCCTTTCTCTCAACTCAAATAGCCCGCTATTATCGTTTCGAGGAAGAACCAACGGTCACAGGAGCGAAGCGTATGTAAAAAAAGCATCTCTAAAACATCTCTAAAAATTTGAACGAATAAAATTTAAACAGTTTCTAAATAAAAATGATACAACGTATACAGACTATATTTCTTCTCCTTACGGCTATACTAATGGGGGGGACATTTCGGCTTCCATCCCTCAAAATAAGCAGTGAAGGGCTTAAATTTGCAAGTATATCATTTGATTCCTTCGGGATGTTCGATGCAGCGACTGATTATCCTACATGGGGAGTTGCGGTCTTTGCGGTTTTGAGCGCTATATTGGCGTTTGTTAACATATTCTTGTATAAGAAAAGAAAATTGCAGATAAACTTAGGTTTGCTGACCGCTTTGCTGATAGTGGTATACTTTGTGACTGCAATGGTCTATCTAAATACTTTCCTGAGTAAGATAAGCGCCGAATATACCTTGAATCTACAGTTGGGTATAATTCTTCCTGTAGCGGCTCTTATTTTCGATTTTCTGGCCGTTTCGCGTATTAGGAAGGACGAGAAACTTGTCAGATCATTAAACCGTATACGGTAATAAAATAATACTTAAGATAGGGAAGCCGGATATTTAATATATCCGGCTTTTTTTTTTTAGTTCGCCCAGCATGGGTGTATTCTAATGGGTGCAAGTCCCTCACACGCCCTAACAACGGGAAGTGTCTAGCCTTGAGCAAGGG
>NZ_QVMO01000095.1:815-13745 GCF_010501055.1 Dysgonomonas sp. 521 | reverse complement strand
TCTTTTATCTTCTGCATGGAAATAAGCGTAAAATTAAAATCCTGAAAATTGAATATATTCTCGAAATTTATTCTAAAATATTGTTCACAGTACCGAGAAAAACGAGCAAGTTGCAAGAAATTTATTTTACCTTTAATGCCTAAATAAAACATTAGCAGGTGGAATATAAAATTTTTTCTTGTCTGCTTGATATTTGAAAAAATATCTGAACTTAAAGTATTAAGTATAAATGCATTAGCATTTGGATATTCGTTGGTTGTCATTACTTTATAGATTTTGGTCAATCTACTAAGATATTGATAATCAGCGAACTATCCAAGTTATTTAATGCTTATTTTGTTGAAAATCAATCAATTATATCTATTTATAACGAACTATTGTATAAAATTAAAAAAGACTCTAAACTTTTTTCCTTTTTAAAAATCGTACCAGCTCCCCTATCCACAATACAAAAGAGGTTCCTCCTATAATTATACCCCAGTCTTGTATAGTCAGCGGCATAGTACGGAAAACGTCGCCACCGAAGGTAACAATTAATACCTGTCCGACAAGGATAATCAGAGCCACAAGTTCGAATCCGGCACTTTTGCTCAATCCGGCAAAGGCTGATTTACCACTGGCATAGGCTTTTGCGTTAAACATATTCCAGAATTGAAGCAATACGAATACCGTAAAGAAATAAGAAAGGAAATAGCGTTCTCTGTCTCCTTCGGCAATATAACTAAAGAATGAATTCAAATGAGCAGGGTCTGCAAAATAGTACATCATACCCAGAAGCAGGACAACAAACAGGATACCTGTAATGAGAATATGCTTAGCAATAGAGGATGTTACAATAAAGTCGCTGTTCTTCCTCGGCTTGCTATTCATCACATTCGGGTCAGGAGGCAGCGAAGCCAGAGCACCCGCGGCGAAAGTATCCATTATCAGGTTTACCCATAGCATCTGCGTTACGGTCAAAGGCAATTCGTGCCCAAATATAGAACCCAGGAATACAATGAGAAGGGCAGCCACATTGATGGTCAACTGGAACAGCAGGAACCGTTGTATATTCTTGTAAAGGGATCGTCCCCACATCACCGCGGTGGCGATACTGCTAAACGAATCGTCAAGCAGCGTTATATCACTCGCTTCTTTAGCCACTGATGTACCCGAACCCATCGACAGCCCTACATCGGCATAGTTAAGGGCAGGAGCGTCATTCGTCCCGTCTCCGGTTACAGCTACGATTTCATTCCTTTTTTTCAGCAGATGCACAAGACGCTGTTTATCGGTAGGACGGGCACGGCACATTATCTTCAAATCTTTTACCCTGTCAAAAGCTTCCTCGTCCGACAGGTTTTCGAAGTCTACCCCGCCTATTATATTGCGGTCGGTATCTTCATCGTCTTTCCAAATCCCTATCTGGCGGCCGATCTCTTTAGCCGTGCCATAAGTATCGCCTGTCACTATTTTCACGCTAACACCTGCCTTCAGGCAACGCTCTACAGCCTCAGGTACATCAGGGCGTACCGGATCGGATATTCCGGCAATGCCAAGAAAGATCAGATCCCCGTCTATTAGTTCTTTTAGGGCAGCCTTCGAATCATCTACATACTGGTAAGCAAAACCAAGCGTACGCATTGCCTGATTCTGGTATTGTAACAGCTGGCTGTCGATCGCCTGCTTATATTCGCTTACGGAAACCATACCCTCGGCAGTTGCCACAAATTTACATTTGCCAAGTACCACCTCGGGCGCTCCTTTTATATAAAGTACCTTTTTTTTCAGTTTCGGGGAGTCTACGAATGTAGCCATAAATTTGCGCTCTGTGGAGAATGGCAATTGATCTATAATTTCCTCTTTATTACGGATATTGCTATATAATATCTTATTCTTGTTCAGCCAAAGCAGTAACGCCCCTTCGGTAGGGTTGCCCAGTGCCGAAATCTTCTTCGGATCGGAAAAATCGAGGAACGCGGTAGAATTTACCGATATATTACCAATCACAAGACGGCTGATCTCACTATCGGTCAGGCGTTGGTCTTCCAATCCGTAAAAATTGGTATTCGCTACCTGCATCTGGTTTTGCGTCAGTGTGCCTGTCTTATCGGTGCAGATAACCGTTGTGGCTCCCATTGTTTCCACAGCATGCATCTTGCGCACGAGGTTGTTCATCTTCAACATGCGGCGCATACTCAGGGCAAGGCTGAGTGTGACACTCATCGGCAAACCTTCGGGGACGGCGACCACCACCAAGGTAACAGCGACCATAAACGCCTGCAGAATCTCCGTAGCGGTATCAAGGTTTATCCACGAATGGGCAGCTAACGGATCGACACCGAATAAATACCCTGACGCGGCAACAACAACCGTTGCCAACGCCCCTGTAAATAACCATCGCAGCCAACTGCCTTCCTTTACAGATTTAGGCAGTTCCGAATTTTTACCCAGAAGTTCACACCCACCATATAATATAGGCAGCCATACTTTTATCATACCGATGATCACACCAAGCATAACGGCACCAAGCAGGGCTAACTGCCTGTTCTGGATAGGCACTAGCGGATCAAGGATTACATCTTTGAACAGAAGAACGACAAAAGTGAGCACTGCCAGAATAAGGCCTACCACCCCGATAAACTTAGCCAATGAATCCAACTGGCGGTTCAACGGTGTTTCTCCCTCAACTTTTTCGGTAGCCTTCACGGCCACCTTTCCAAACTCGGTGGCGTCTCCTATCCTGTGTACTTCAAAAACCCCGTGCCCGTTGATAACCTTTGTTCCGCGAAGCACCCAGTTTGAAGGATAGGTAACCCCCTCCTCAAAGTGTTCGGGATCGATCGTTTTATCAATACTAAGCTCTCCGGTAAGGCAGGATTCGTCCATCTGCATCGATACGGCTTCGAGCAGTTCACCATCGGCAGGAACCTCATTTCCTATTTCAAGCAGGACAATATCTCCTACAACGATATCTTTCTTGGCTACCTGCCCTACATTCCCGTTACGCATTACCATTATCAGGTCTTCGTCATTTACCTGATTGAGCACATCAAATTTCTTGCTGGCATCCATCTCGAACCAAAACGAAACGCCCGTAGCTAAAAGGATAGCGCAAAAAATACCGATGGTTTCTATATATTCGTTATGAATAATGGAAATACCCAGTGAAAGAAAAGCCGCTATCAGTAATATGCGGATAATAGGGTCTTCAAATTTCTCTAAAAAAAGTTTCCAGAGGGGTTCTTTCTCGGGAGGAGTAAGAATATTGGCGCCATGCTTCTGCCTGCTCTCTTTAACTTGTTTATCGGTAAGTCCTGTATAATTCTTTCTAGCTTCCATTATTTATAGGTTATGTCTTTTTTTAACAATCAAGTATCTGTAATAGTTATACAAAAGGAACAAAGTTACGCTCATTTAACATAAAAACAGAACGGATAACGGTTAATTTATTGTTACGGATATAAATCTGTATAGGTGGCGGCGCCTGCCCACCCCTACGCAATATCTTCAAGAAAAATCAGCACTTGCAACTTATGTGACAATTCTTATCTATACCATGTTTATATCTTTGATCTTGCCTCAATATGCAAACGATAAAAAAAACGTCTAATGCAGGGTGAATATCACTACATTTAGTGATTGACGGCTATTTTTAGTTTCCCTACTTTTGTAAATCAACTGAAAAACGATAATCCCAACACTCCTGAAAAGAATGAATTTAAAACATATTCTTTTGTTCATCTTCCTCTTTTGCACTATTATTGATAGTATTCATGCAGATGATATACCTATTGACAATGATTCTATAAAGATGAGATATACGGCAAAAGAAGTGGTGATAGAATCTTTTAAGCAAAACAGCGACATTTCCGTCCAACCCATCTCTGCATCTATTCTTTCAGCGAGTATAATTAAAGAAAATAATATCGTCCATATAAAAGAAGTATCTGCTTTTGTGCCCAATCTTTTTATGCCTGATTATGGCTCCAAGATGACTTCGCCTGTCTATATACGCGGCATTGGCTCTGCGAAGAACGCTCCATCAGTGGGGTTGTATGTCGATGGTGTTCCCTATTTCGACCGTTCTACATTCGATATAAATATCAGCGATATCGACCGCATCGAAGTATTAAGAGGCCCGCAGGGAACAATATACGGAAGAAATACAATGGGCGGCATTATCAATGTATTTACTAAATCTCCTCTGAAAACTACAGGTACCAATATAAACCTATCCGCAGGCAATTATAATACATATCAGACCGCAATTTCGCATTATGGAAATGTGGATAATAAAGTAGGCTACTCCCTCTCAGGCAACTATATGCACGCCGGCGGCTACTTTATGAACAAGACCACCGGAAAACGTGCCGACCCTATTGGCGCTGTATCTACACGAGCCAGATTAAGCTGGCGCATTATGCCTCGACTGACGGCAAATCTTATCCTCGCTTACGAATATTCCGATCAGGACGGTTACCCGTACCGCATCTATGATAAGGAGACAAAGAAGATGGAAGACATTAACTATGATGCACGGAGTTTCTATCGCCGCAATATGTCTACCAATGGGCTCAATATAGAATATGTGACGGACAATTTCAAACTGGGTTCACAGACTTCATTTCAGTTTTATGACGGAAAGCAGGGACTCGATCAGGATTTTTCGCCCGAAAACCTCTACTATGTGGATTTCTACCAGCGCCAGCAAATGTATTCACAGGAGTTTAATATCAAATCGTTGAGGGAGGATAGTAACTATAAATGGCAATTCGGGATATTCGGATTTCATCAAAATTACTTTCAGGTTAATGATGTGGACTACCGTAGCTCAAAGAAGCATGTGCTGCAAAATGTGCATAACCCTACCGAAGGGATTGCACTGTATCACCAGTCCACCCTGAATGATATATTTATTCCCGGACTTTCGGCTACATTCGGTATCCGTTACGACTGGGAAAGAACGAAGTCTTCATTGATACGGACAACCAAAAATCCGGATGCTAAACCCGATGTTGAACCGGAAGTAAAGATAAAAGACCATTTCTCGCAAATAACACCTAAAGGGTCTATACAGTATGCTTTCAATCGGGATGGACTGGCATACTTCTCTGTCAGTAAGGGATACAAGACCGGAGGTTTTAACAATACTGCCGATGAGGATAAAGACCGCACCTTCGACCCCGAGCATAGCTGGTGCTACGAACTGGGAACGAAATCGGGTTTTCTTGATAACTTATTGTATCTCGACCTGACTCTTTTTTATATAAAATGGAACGACCAACAGATTTCGCAAACCAAGCCGACTGGACAAGGATTCCTGATTCGCAATGCGGGAAAGTCGGAAAGTAAGGGCATTGAGTTTTCGGCACAGGTAAATCCTGTGAGAAACCTCAGCTTTCAGTTGTCATATGGTTATACACACGCCAAGTATAAAGAGTACAAAGAAAGTGAGACAACCAGCTACGATAACAATTACCTGCCGATGGTGCCGAAGAATACGCTTGCCATATCGGCCAATTATACAATAGAAACAAATCAGCAGTGGCTCGACAATATTATGCTGAATGCGCAATATACCGGAGTGGGCAAAATATACTGGAACGACACCAACGATGTTGAACAATCTTATTACGGGCTGTACAGCGGTAAGGTTTCTTTTGTCAAGAAACAATTTTCATTAGACCTGTGGGCTAAGAATATCGGATCAAAGAATTATATTGCTTATTATTTTAAGTCGTCCGGCGATTTTGTGCAAAAGGGCAAGCCTTTTACATGTGGGATAAATGTGAATATGAAATTTTAAGGGATTATGGATAAAATTATCTTATATATGCGAATCAGGAGTTGAGAAACTGGCTTGAAAAGCCTTATCTTCATAACCGCAGGCGAGCGAAGCGTTGCCTGCGGAAGCAGTATGAGGGTTGACTCTGCCTGAAAAGGCAGAACAAAACGCTAATAAAATTTTTAAGAGAGTGAAAGAGTTCTGCCTTCCAGGCAGTAGCTCTATCGTTTATGCACTGCCGCAAACTGCGCTACGCTTGTATGCGGTTATGAATATATTGCCTTTCAGGCAAGATGTGATTTATTTTTCAACTCTTGATTCGCATTATATAGTAGCTGTTAGATTGTAGATTGGCAAAAAAGTAACAGGAAAAGCATTGGAAAAAGTGTCACATTTGCATAGTACATGACAAAAAATAATATAAAGCCTGTTACTATCTATTATACTGCCCTTACAGGGCGAATCCAGATAAGTGGATTTATTCTACCCAAGGCGCTGCCATTGGGCTGAAATATACTGCCCCTTCAGGGCGTTTTGATAAAACAGGCTGTAAGCCTAGCATAATTCAGCCTAGGGCAACGCCCTAGGAAAACAATAGGCGAAGTACCTGCGCCCTGTAAGGGCAACATAATAAATCCTTTAAATATATGTAAAATATTTTTTGTCATGTACTTAGCACCTTTGTCACTTTTTAGCAATTCCCGGAGAGGAAGGACTGAATATTTTTTATTAAAACACGGAGAAGCATGGAGTTGTTTCGTCCTTTCAGATTTAACTACAGACCGTTGGTTGTCATGCCGGAACGAAGCATCTCGTACCTCTTTTTTAGAGTCGAGATCCTTCCCTACGGTCAGGATGACATGCGACAGTAAACATTTTAGAAAACAGGCAGGTGTTGAACTGCTTTCAACCCCTGATTCGCATAATTAATTAATATAAAACAGGTGATTACAAATCCCCTGCGACGGAAGACGGAGGAAGCAAAAAGTAACAATAAAAAACACGAAAAACCTGTCACTTTTGTCACTTTTTAACAATTAAAGGACTGAGAACATCAGTCAGCAATTTACCGATAACTGAAAATATGGGAGTAAACATACAAAAAGGAGGAAAACTATTTACATTCTTTTGCCTGTACATAGCACAATCTATACCGATGAGCTTTTTCTCAACGGTGATACCTGTTATCATGCGGCAGAATAACTTTTCGTTGGAAACAATAGGTATGCTCCAACTGCTTAAGCTCCCGTGGATACTGAAATTCCTATGGTCTCCTATGGTTGACCGCTCCACGTTTAAGATAGGAGACTTTAAACGATGGATATTCTCTTCCGAACTGATATATGCTGCTTTTATATTTTCTGTATCTTTCCTCAACTTCCAGACTACGCCCTATCTCATTATCGGGCTTGTGATATTATCCTTTATTGCTTCGGCCACGCAGGATATTGCAACCGACTCGCTGGCAGTACTGTCCTTTAGCAAGAAAGATAAGAGCCTGGCAAACAGCATGCAATCGATGGGCAGCTTTGCCGGGGCGATGATTGGCGGAGGCACCTTGCTACTGCTTTACCATAAGTTAGGATGGGGCAATCTGTTGCCGTTTCTCGCCCTGTTTGTCATTCTTGCGCTAATACCTCTCGTCTTCTTCAGAAGAGGGCACAATCAGGAAGTAATCAGGACTAAACAGGAAAAAAAACCAACAGCGGACGACATATTAGGCTTCTTCAAGCAAAAAGGCATCTGGAAACAGGTCGTTTTCCTTTTCCTGTACTATGCCGGGCTTATCGGTGTGCTGGCTATGCTGAAACCCATGCTGGTAGATTACGGATACAATATAAAAGAGATAGGTATAATGTCGGGCATAGTAGGTACATCTATCGGCTGTCTTGCTTCCTTTGGTGGCGGCTTTGTAGTACGCAGGATAGGACGGCATGCGGCGCGTATATTATTTGCTGTCTGCACATTGACAACGACTATCTATTTCTGCCTGCTGGTATCGGTATTACCCATAAATATTGCTACCTTGCATCTTGGGATTTCCTTACTGTGGGGTAGTTACGGTATGGCGGTTATCGTTGTGTATACCACTGCTATGGATTGTGTGCGTCCCGGATTTGAGGGTACCGACTTTACTATACAAACTGTGATAACCCATCTGAGCGGTATTATTATGGGGGTAAGTTCGGGTAAGATAGCTGCCATGATAACATACAAAGGGCTGTTTGTGGTAGAAGTGTGTATAACGGCAGTGTCATTGATATTTATATTGTTTGCATTCAGCAGGCATCCCACCCCGGCCCTCCCCAAAGGAGAGGGAGAAAGTAAACCACTACAAGAGAATGAATAAAATGATTATCAATATATAAAACAAAATCCTCACTTTGCGTCTCCTCCCCTTTTGGGCAGGGTTGTTAAGTTCTGATTTAATTGCCTCCACTTTCAAGTGGAGGAATATGGTTTAGAATCAGAGAATGGCTTTAGCCAAACCTTTTTGACTAAAGTCTTTCCTTAGAAGCCTTTTATCCACGCCTTGAAAGGCATGGCAATATCAAAACTTAACAGTCCTCCCCTTTTGGGGGAGGCGGGAGGGGGTGGTTGCTTATATGAAACAAGAATTACTCAAAAAATATAGTATCCCGGTACCGCGATATACCAGTTATCCCCCGGCCAACTTCTTCAACGAATCACTCTCAGCTGGTTCGTACAGGGATAATATTGTAAAATCGAATGAGCAGAATCCTCAGCATATATCCATTTATATACACATCCCGTTTTGTTATCAGATGTGTTTTTATTGTGGTTGCAATTCTCAATTATTAAAGAATGACCATGTAATAAAGGACTATATAGATGCTTTGAAAAAGGAAATACGGATGGTGCTACCCCTACTCGACCATAGCCGCAAAATATCGCAAATACATTATGGAGGGGGTACTCCTACATCGCAACCGGTATCGGTGCTAAAGGAGATAAACCAAATGATTCTTTCAGAATTTGAGTGTATCCAAAATCCGGAAATTGCTATCGAATGCCATCCCGGATATATGGATGAGGCATACTGGGATGAGCTGATAGATGCGGGCTTCAATCGTATCAGTATCGGGGTACAGGACTTCGATGAAGATGTGTTGAAAGCATCGAACCGCAAACTATCGCGCATACCGGTGGCAGATATAGTGAAGATACTGAAGGATAGAGGGATGTCGCTGAATATGGATTTCATATATGGGCTTCCATTGCAAACACCAGCATCTTTTGCCAAAACTATAAATCAGGCTATATCGCTGAAGCCGGATAGGATAGTAACCTTCTCCTACGCCCATGTTCCGTGGGTGAATGAGTTGCAGAAGAATCTGGAAAAGATTGGACTTCCGTCTGTTTCTGTAAAGAATGAAATATATGAGACAGCAAAACAGTTACTGATTGATGCCGGATACAAGGCCATAGGGCTCGACCACTTTGTACAGCCTGGCGATGAACTATACGAAGCACTGCAATCTAAGTCTTTGCACCGTAATTTTCAGGGATACTGCACCCGCCGTACCACAGGGCAGGTATATGCTTTCGGTATCACAGGCATCAGCCAGCTAGCCAATGCATACAGCCAGAATACAAAAGACCTGAATACATATATCTCGCAGGTAAATGCAGGGCAATATCCGATAGCTAAAGGCTATGAACTGAATAAGGATGAACAGATTACACGCGAAGTGATTGCTTCCCTGATGTGCAACTATACAGTTAGTTGGAGGGATATAGCAAGCCGGATGGACGCATCTGTGGATGAAGTAAAATCCGCACTGAATTACAATTGTGAGCAATTGGCTGATTTTAAGAAGGATGGAGTGATTGAGTTTACAGAAGACTATATCACCGTTGTGCCGGAAGCCGCGCCATTCGTGCGGAATGTTGCGGCTTCGCTTGACAAGTTGATGTTGAATAATGAGAAAAAGTACTCTAAGCCGGTATAACTTTAATCTTCCGGTTCTACCCAGTCGCCATTATCCTTAATCAGTTGCACAAGGCGCTCGACCGCTTCTTCCGAAGATATATTCTTTTCTATAAGATGCTTCTTTTTATATAAGGAGATCTTTCCCTTCTCCGCGCCTACATAGCCATAATCAGCATCTGCCATTTCTCCGGGACCATTGACGATACAACCCATCACACCGATCTTGAGATGTGTCAAGTGCGAAGTAGCGCCTTTTACCAATGCAACAGTCGTCTGCAAATCGAACAACGTACGCCCGCAACTAGGACAGGAGATATATTCGGTCTTGCTGGTACGTACGCGCGAAGCCTGCAGGATACCAAACATATAGGCATCTATATTTTTCAGCGGAATTTCGCCATCGTTCTGCAACATGATACCGTTACCGAACCCATCGAGATACAACGTACCAAAATCGGCTCCGCCTTTTATCTGTATATCCTCTGCCTCATTCTCGGCATACCTGCGGCCAAATATAACAGGTGTATCGCAATCGTTATTCATCAGGGTATGCACAAAAGCGCGATGCTCCCCTATCCCATTCACATGTTGTGTATCTATAATCAATACAATAGACTTATCATTCTTCAACAAAGCGATCACATCCTTGTTCAGGTCAGGATAAGACAACCGCAGGAATTTAACCACCGCATCCGTCTCTTTAATCTTATTCCGGTTCGACCGATCAAACAATGGGTAAGTATTCTTCTCTCCTTTCCATCCATCAATGTCTATAATGGAAGGAATAGCACGGGGAGCGGCCACAGGCAGCTCTTTCCCCACATATATATAATCAGGCAGGAAATGGCTGTTCAGTTCAAAATTGCCCTGCGAGCGGTCTGAAATAACTACAGGGACATTGTCTCCTCCTATATTTCCTACCACATACGTTTCCCTGCGATCGGTGGAAAAAGGAGAGAACCTATCGCTTGCCTCTGCCACAATTTCGGGATGGTTTTCCCTCTCCTTGATATAAGCGACCAGCTTTCTGGCTACCGGAATCTCATATTCGGGGTCTTCACTCAGCGAAACACGTATCGTATCGCCAATGCCATCGGCTAGAAGCGAGCCAATGCCTACCGCCGACTTTATACGCCCGTCTTCGCCGTCTCCGGCTTCGGTCACACCCAGATGCAGCGGAAAACTAAGCCCTTCCTGCTCCATGCGGGCAATGAGTAAGCGCACGGCCTTCGACATCACTACCGTATTGGATGTCTTCATCGATATGACAATATCCCTGAAGCCTTCTTCGATACAGATGTGCAGAAACTCCATACACGATTCTACCATCCCCTCGGGTGTATCTCCGTAACGGCTCATAATACGGTCCGACAACGATCCGTGGTTCACACCGATACGGATAGCGGTCTTATGTTCTTTGCATATATCCAACAAGGGGATAAGCTTCGCCCTTATTTTACCTATCTCCTGCGCGTATTCCTCGTCAGTGTATTCAAATGTCTCGAAAGTCTTTACCCGGTCTACAAAGTTTCCCGGATTGACACGCACTTTCTCCACAATTTTGGCTGCAGCCTCCGCCGCGCGCGGATTGAAATGTATATCCGCGATGAGAGGCGTATCGTAACCGCGCCCGCGTACTACATCTTTTATATTCCTGAGATTTTCGGCTTCGCGTACACCCTGAGCCGTCAGGCGTACATAATCGGCTCCGGCTTCTACAATCCTTATTACCTGTTCGGCACTGGCCTCCGTATCATTGGTATTGGTGTTGGTCATCGACTGCACCCTGACAGGGTTATTACCCCCCAGAGGCGTATTACCTATTCTGGTTTCGGATGACTGGCGTCTTTTATAATTGAAGTAATTCATATGAACTTAAATCGTTTTTTTTAATTGGAATCCGAATAATATAACAAAGATAGAGTTTTTTTGTTTCGTTAATCCATTGTGCATAATAAGTTATGTTTACATACATTTAAAGGGCAATATAACATTTTGTCATGTACTGTAAATAGACCCTGTTTTTTTAACTAAGTATTAAGTAACTGTTTAAATTTTATTTGTTCAAATTTTTAGAGATGTTACTAAAAAGTGACAATTGAATTGAAAATCGACGGAGTCAAAATCGACGGAGCGAAGCGTAGTCAAATGTGACACTTTTTTCATTACTATTACTTGTTACCTTTTCCCTCCAACTATATCAAAAGAACGCTTTATGTCCCGAAGGGACTGAACATGGATAACCACGGGTAAAGCCCGTGGCAGGACTGACTGAAAGACAATGTCTCCGTAGGAGGCAAATAGCGAAAAACAGTCCCGTTCGCCTCCTACGGAGACGGGCTCTTCCTTTCTGCTTTTGCCACGGGCTTTACCCGTGGTTATCCATATTAGCCCGCTTCGCGGACTTAGAAGCCTGACCGTAAAACAGAAATAGCAGGCTACTGCAAAAAAGTGACAATAGTGACACTTTTTTCATTCCTTTTCTCTGTTACCTTTTTTCCTACGATTATATCAAAGAGTTCTTTATAAGTAATGGAAAGTATTTATTGTAACATTAGTTGTCTAACCCTTCCCCCTTCGGGGACTTCCCTTTATCAAAAGGGAAGAGTGCCTGACGGATCAAACGGCACCTGTCTTCGCTTTGCGACTCTCCCCTCGCTTCTCCCTCTCCTTTTGGGGAGGGCCGGGGTGGGGTCGGGAGTGCCCAAAGGGAGAGGGGTTGAACTATAATAATATTTTTTGTTCTGCACTGCAAAAAAGTGACAATAGTGACACTTTTTTCATTACTTATCCCTGTTACCTTTTTCCTCCGATTATATCAAAGAACGCATTATGTCCCGAAGGGACTGAACATGGATAACCACGGGTAAAACCCGTGGCAGGGACTGACTGAAAGACAATGTCTCCGTAGGAGGCAAATAGCGAAAAACAATCCCATTCGCCTCCTACGGAGACGGGCTCTTCCTTTCTGCTTTTGCCACGGGCTTTACCCGTGGTTATCCATATTAGACCGCTTCGCGGACTTAGATGCCTGACCGTAAAACAGGAATAGCAGGCTGCTGCAAAAAAGTGACAAAGGTGCTTAGTACATGATAAAAAATATATACTATCATTCTAACCCTTCCCCCTTCGGGGACTTCCCTTTATCAAAAGGGAAGAGTGCCTGACGGATCAAAAGGCACCTGTCTTCGCTTTGCGACTCTCCCCT
>NZ_QVMO01000095.1:0-806 GCF_010501055.1 Dysgonomonas sp. 521 | reverse complement strand
GTCGGGAGTGCCCAAAGGGAGAGGGGTTGAACTATAATAATATTTTTTGTTCTGCACTGCAAAAAAGTGACAATAGTGACACTTTTTTCATTACTATTACTTGTCACCTTTTCCCTCCAACTATATCAAAAGAACGCATTATGTCCCGAAGGGACTGAACATGGATAACCACGGGTAAAACCCGTGGCAGGGACAGACCGAAAGGCAATGTCTCCGTAGGAGGCAAATAGCGAAAACCAATCCCGTTCGCCTCCTACGGAGACGGCTTATTCCTACCTGCTTTTGCCACGGGCTTTACCCGTGGTTATCCATATTAGCCCGCTTCGCGGACTTAGAAGCTAACTGTAAAAGCAGAAATAGCAGGTGCTGCAAAAAAGTGACAATTGAAAATCGACGGAGCGAAGCGTAGTCAATAGTGACTTTTTTCATTACTTTTATCTGTTACTTTTTTCCTCCGATTATATCAAAGAACGCATTATGTCCCGAAGGGACTGAACATGGATAACCACGGGTAAAACCCGTGGCAGGGACAGACCGAAAGACAATGTCTCCGTAGGAGGCAAATAGCGAAAAACAGTCTCATTCGCCTCCTACGGAGACGGTCTATTCCTTTCAGCTTTTACCACGGGATTTACCCGTGGTTATCCGTATTAGACCGCTTCGCGGACTTAGAAGCTAACTGTAAAAACAGAAATAGCAAGCTGTTGCAAAGTAAGCCTTCGGTCTGCCTCATCTTTTACAAGATTTATATAGTTTTTACCTTTACGGAGAGATTTAACGATAAATTAAGGAGCCATCAGTTTATG
>NZ_QVMO01000094.1 GCF_010501055.1 Dysgonomonas sp. 521 | reverse complement strand
CTCCAAATCATTGAAATCATTTATATCAAATATTTCTCCATTATATTTGATAATTCCTACCATTTCCATTTGTTGGGGTTTGGTTGATATAAATAAGTCTTTTATATTAACATTCAAACAATCAGCAACCTGTTTCAATCTCTCTAAGGTTGGATTTCCATTTAAAGAATTGGATAAGTTAACTCGATTTATACCAATCATATCAGCAAGTTGCTGCATTGTTTTACCCTGCTGTTTTAATATCTCTTTTACTCTTAATTCCTCCATCTCATATTTATTGTAATGGTTTATTTATGCAAATGTAAATATATAAATCCATTTACCACTACGAATAAATGTTAAATACACAATAAACCACTACATTTTATCTTATTTTATTTGTATATGTAATATTAAACCATTATCTTTGCTGTATAAATAATTAATAAAGCATTACAAATATGAAACAAAATAGAAAATATAGTATAGGGTGTAGCGGTTCAGGTTGGGGTATTTGGAACTCAGAAGGTAATAAGGTTTGCTCATGCTTCTCAAGAGTTCACGCATTAGAAACTTTATATGAATTAATGGGTTGGAATAAACCTTCTAAATGGTATTAATATGAAAAATACAATCAATCAAATAGCTGTATTAGACAGAGCAAAGACAATGGTATTAAAGGGGTATAACCTTGAACAATCCCTAACGACATCTTCACTGATAGAATTACTTCAATTAAGATTATCAAATGGAACTGCACATTTTCTTTATAAAAAGAAAGATGGTTCTATCAGAGAAGCTTTTGGAACTTTATTAAACAGAGTAGTTGAAAAAAATATTAATGGCTTGGGCGAACCTCGCAAATTTTATAATTGTCAGGCATATTTTGATATAGAAGAACAAGCTTGGAGGTCATTTAAATATGAAAACCTAATCACAATTCTAAATTAATCAACAATTATGGAAATGACAAAATACATTTTCTCTATTTTGAGAAGTCAGTTAAATATTATGTGGAGTTGGGGATTTAATTCCCCAAAGGCTCTTGAAAATGGTTTAATGTTCAAAGTTCAGGGATTCATTTTCAAAGGATGGATTAAAGTTGAATATAATCAGGGAAAAGATTTGTTTGACATTACTCTTCTTTCTTCCAAAATGGAAATTAAAAAAGAGATTGAAGGAATTTTCTTTGATGAATTGGTTAATGTCATTGATTCCAATGTAGAAAAAGTAAGGGATTACGAAAATAGAGTAAAACAAGAATATTCACTTTTATAATAAGTGAAACAGATAAGTGACTGACAAACAAATGATTAAATATTTCACCTAAAATTTCACATTCACTTTTAATGTATAATCCTCAAAACTGAATATTATATGAGCTTAAAATTTCAAAACACAACTGCTGATTATATAGAATGGGATAGTAATATATTGCTAATTTCAAGACTGTATCAAGATCAAAATTATAAGTTTTCATTATTGATTGCTTTGGGTTCTTTCTTTGGTATTAGAATTTCTGATTTATTAAAATTGAAATGGTGTGATATCCTTAATACTGATATTTTGAATATTGTTGAGAAGAAAACACAGAAAAATCGCACCATCAAAATTAACAGTCAGCTAAAAAAACATATTTTATCCTGCCACAAGCAAATAAAACCTGCCAACCAAAATGGCTTTATTTTTACAAGCCAAAAAGAAACTGTTTATTCAGTTCAGAGAATAAATGTTATCTTCAAAGAAATCAGGGTAAAGTATAATCTCAAAATCAAAAATTTCTCAACCCATTCCATGAGAAAAACATTCGGCAGACAAGTTTATAACAATGCAGGTTCTAACGCTGAATTAGCTTTGGTTAAACTATCTGAGTTATTCAACCATTCAGATGTTAAAACTACAAGAAAATATCTTGGGTTTAGGCAGGAGGAATTATTGGAAACTTATGATTTGCTTGGGTTTTGATTGATTTTTGTTTTTTAGAAATAAGAAAAAATCCCTGAATTTACAGGGATTTAAGACAAGTCGAGGCTGCCAATTTCAAATTGTGCAAGTGCGCAAAGGATTTATGAAAGATATTGTACTAATTCAATCTAAAATGGATTGGAAGTATATAATAAACTGAAACATTTTGACCACTTTTTCGACCTGGTATCCATAAAGGCATAGATTTTACTAATCTTATGGCTTCTGCATCACAATATCTGTCCAATGAACGTTGCACTGTAATATTAGATATCTTTCCATCTTTTTCTACGAGAAAACGCAACATAACAGTTCCTCTAATCCCTTGCTCCACAGAAATTGAAGGATATTTAAGATTTAGAGCAAGAAAGTTCATCATTTCTTTTTCTCCACCTTTAAAATATGGTAATACTTCTACATCTGAACTTTCATAAGTAATATTATTTGAGTTTTCGTGGGTTTTTACAGTAGGATTAGAATCTTTATTGTCAGAGATTCTTTTTATATCCTCCAATTTAATCCAACCTCTCTTATTACTTCCTTTAACTCTGATAAATGCCATTTTATTTTCTTCTTTAAATACAGATACCTCTGTATTTTCACTTAAAACGATGTCTGTTTTACTTTGTATATTGAGATTTTTATAAATATTTGTTGGATAGATCACAATACCTGTCCAAAGTGTATCACTTAAAGCATTTGGAATATAAAAACCATCTTCATCAGTAAATTCACTAACCATTTTTGGTTTGTAGTCAGGATTATCCTTTGATAAAAATATGTTTTCATTATCTTTATTTTGTGCTTTTAAAGAAAAAGAGCATATAGCAATTATAAACAGCAGTATGAAAAAATAGTTTCTTGTTTTCATATTTGAATTATTTTTTAAAAAAATTATCGTTGATTTAGGCGTACAGCCTTATTGTTGGGGAAAATAGCGATAATATTACCACAATCAATAACCCTAATATTTACATCAGGACCATTTCCTTGTGTTTTTTTGAATTCTACTACATTTAATGTGTTCGTTTCAATATATTCAAATTCATAATATCCTCTACTCACTTCAATATATGTATTAATATTGGGATTATTGGGTATAGTATAGACTATTACTGTAGCCTTTATCTTGTTCCTTGAATTGTTTTTTTGAGAGAAATTCCAAGTATAGGCATCTCGACCTTGTCGATATTCAAATCCTCGATTAAGAAGACAATTCTTTCCTTTTTCTACATTGAATATATTTATTTCTTCATAGGTATATTCAAAGTCTTCTTTTTGAGGTTGATTTTGTTCTTCCTTTGTTAACTCTACACCACTCTCTGTCAATAATGATTTTTCTTTTATACTAAATTTAGCAACAATTCCTTCTCCTTTGAAATATACATAGTTATTATTGATAGTGTATTCTCCATTATATCCACAATCATCATGACAAGGACGATAATTAGCAAAACCATTGTCTTCTAAAACTAATGTATGATCTATTTCGTCTCCCCATTCTTGATGAGTTATATGTACCCATTCTCCAAGCAATTCATATTTTTTTTCTATTTCAAAATCGTTAGTTTTATCAGTTGCATTATTTGAAGCTTTCTCCAAAATGTATTGGTTTCCATACTCTTTCAATTTTAGCTTTTTATCATTACGATTAATATAAAGATTATAATTTCTATCCCCACGACAAGTTAAGTTATCCCATGTTGCATAATAATCTATAATATAAGAACCTTCATACTCGTCATTTAAAATATACCTATCCTCCTCAAATCCTAAAATTATTTTTTGACCTTCAATATACCCTATCCATCTACCCAATATCCATTTATCACTTTCAGTCATAGTGATTTTTTCTCTCTCATAATTTCTTCCTGAAATAGCACTCTTAAGTTGATAGGTATTGTAAACTTCAATATCTTCCACAATTTCTTCAGGAGGGTAAGCAATTTCTTCTTGAGCTACTATTTCAGAAACAGATTCTGCATCTCTTCTTTTACAAGAATAAATTATAACTATAAAAATTAGGATAATAATGTGGCTTTTTGTTTTCATATTTATATTCATTGAAAATCTTTGAAAGCCTTGATTATATAATCTCTAATGTCAGATTGTAATTGTTGATACAACAAACGTTCTTCATCTCTAAATAGTGATTGCAAGCATTGATTAATAAGTGATTCTACTGTATCATCAATATTTTTTTGTGGAATCTCATTTTTGTTATTAAAATCATCCTCCACTAATTTTAAAGAAGGAGTTATCATCTCCTTAATTCTTAGAATTTGCTCTTGTGTTAACATATTTATTCTACCATGCCTTACTCTCTTAAAGGATTTTCAGAAACTCCTTTTTCTCAAGCACCAAAAGAAAAGTTGATTTATAAAAAAGAAAAGTGTGGTGCTGTTAGCTTAATACTTGAGCAAAACAGGCTCTGACAAAGCCCCAAGCAATCAAATATAAGCAACAGCCCACACCATATAGAGATATGATGAGGAGAAGTTTGCCCTATTCTCTTGCTTTGTTGAACTGTCAGATTCGTTTTGCGAGAATCAAGCTACACTTTCCTGTGTAATCACAAAAATATGTCTGTGCCTAAGCACGATACAAAGATAGACAAATTTACTGATACACAAGCAAGCGACCTCTCAAATGGCTGTTGCTTAATGAATTTATCTATTGTCTTTTGTAGGTTTGAACTCCTTCAAATCCTAATACAGTAGCTTTTAATACCATGTCTTTATCTGTCAGTTTAGCTATGTTATAACTTACAGGAAGAAATATTATCCATCCTTGCTTGGGATATAATTCAAAAGTCTTTTCATTATCATAATTAATCTCTAACTTTCCATTAGCCTGTCTCCATGTTCCAACAGCATAATCCCCTGCATCATATTCTAAAAAACTTCCATCTGATTTAATTTCAAGGAAATCAGAAGCATTAACTCTTTCAGAAGAGCCATTTAGAGTTCTTCCAACCAAGCTCCATTTGCCTACTACATTCCCATCTGTTCCATTATCGTCATCGTCATCAGAACAAGACGATAGATTAATGCACAAGGCTAACATTACCATAACCAACACTCCAAAGTTTAGATACTTTTTCATATAGAATACATTGTTATTAATTGTTCGCCTACTCTTTTTAGGATTTTCAGCATACTCCAAGATTAATTTTGAACAAAAGTAATGTGCTTATTTTGAATAAGTTTGCATTCATTTTAATCGTTTCGTTCATTTTGTTCATTCATTTTTTGCTGATATATTTTCATTACCTTTGCAAACAAAAAAATATGCTATCTCCTGTTATCAAAGAATTGTTAGAGACTAAGTTAGAAAAGGAAATTCGTTATCCTTCTGATGTTGAGTACCTGTCTTATGATATAGAGAAGAACACAGGGCAAAGGGTAAGCACAACTACACTTAAACGTCTCTTAGGCTTTGTAAAGGCTATTCAGGAACCTCGACTATTCACATTGGATGCTGTCGCTCGCTACATTGATTTTAAAAATTGGGATGAGTTGATGATGAGTTTGAATAAAAAAGGAAACTCAGATTATACAAGTATTGAAGAGATTAAAGTTGATTCATTGAAAATTGGAGATAAAATTAACTTCACTTATAGTCCAAATAGAAATGTTTCCCTTCAGCACTTGGGAGATAGAAAATTCAGGATTATCGCAAGCGAGAACAGCAAACTCCAAATAGATGATGAAGTAGAAATTTACTATTTCATTCTAAACTATCCTTTAATTGTTGAACATGTTTATAGAAACAATATAGACTTAGGCAGCTTTACAGCAGGAAAAGTATCAGGAATTACCTCCCTATCAAAAATATAAGCTAATTTTGCATTCCAATTAGTTTAGGTATGGACAATTCTGATTTTGGGAAGATAGATTTTTCATTTCCTTTTGATGATTGTACTGAATTTCATTCGCAAGGAAGTACAAGCGATTGTTATAAGGTGCGCATCAATGGGAAGTGGCATTTTTTTAAACGACCCAAAAAGGAATTGAACCGCAACCCTTTCTATCTGTCTGCTTTTGAGAAAGAGTTTGATTTGGGTTTTAATCTTGAACATCCTAACATAGTACGCTATATAAACAAGGGGAAAGATGAGACAGGAACATATTTCATCACTGAGTTTATTGATGGGCTTACTTTGGATGAGTTTATAGAGCAAAATCCTGACTATTTCAAGCAAAAACAGCATGTAGAAAAGTTTATCAATCAATTACTCTCTGCTGTATCATATCTGCACAGCAAACAAATACTTCACTTAGACCTCAAACCTCAGAACATTCTAATAACCCACATTGACTGCAATGTGAAACTCATAGATTTGGGGTTCTCTTATTCTGATTGCTACCAAACTTTAACAATTGGCAAAACAGATTTATATGCTGCACCTGAGCAAATCAATAATGGGAAGATAGACCAACGAACTGATATTTATGGCATTGGAATGATTTTATTGTATGTTTTTACTCAAACATCAGACAAGAAATCATTATCCAAAATCCCCTCTAACTATCGACCAATTGTAAGTAAATGCCTGAGTGATAGCATTGAGAATAGATATTTTGATATTGCTTCCTTAAAGAAAGACATTGCCCAATCATCAAAAAATAAGCCTGCTAAATATTGGTTGCTGTGTTTTGTGGTTTTATGTGTTGGATTGTTTTTCTTAGTTAAGCCCTATTCTGAGAAACAAAGGGAGGTTCAGGATGAGGCGATGGTCGTTTCTGATACAAACAAAGAAGGTAGCAAAGAAATACAGGATAGTATTAGTCAGGATATAGCAACTAAACCCAATATTGAAAATAAGTCCATCAATTCAGAGCCTACAACTGTGATAGTTCGTCCCGAACTTACAATAAAGGATGTTTCAATGGATTCATTTTGCGATGAGTTTAGAGAAAAAGCGAGGACAGAACTAACTAAAATCTATAAATTTACAAAGCCTGTTGTTTATTCATTGGAAGATCAGGAAAAGAGACATAAGCAGGGACGTGAGTTTTATAAACAATGGATAGAACCCATTGAAGATTATAAATTGAGAAATGAAGTTAATCATATATTTGGGACTGAGTATATGGTAGTAGCCTTCCCCTACATTCGTGAGCAGTTTTTAGCTTATTTGGATAAAGCAAAAAATCAAACCATCCCTGACAATATTACTAATGCAAAAGATGTATATAGGCTGATAGACAAAGAAATGGCTGAAAAATTCATTGTATTTATGAAAGACTATCCTATAATCACAGCTAAACTTGATGGCAAATTATTCAATGAATACGAACAAAAAAAAGAAAATACATACAGGCAATACAAACATCTTTTTGAAAACAAAATCCAATTTGAGGAAAGATATTATTCCAAAAACAAGAAATATGACCATAACATTATCTATATCAATGATTGGACAAGTGATATCTTCAGCTATTGGGCTGCTCCTCAGTATCGTACAGAAGATAATCCCTATATTCAAATTAAACTTGGAGGTTAATAGTTTTTGTGTAAAAACAAACAAATAAAAATGATTTTTTAATGTTTACATGTTGATAGATTTTATTATATCAACAGGGGTTTCAATAAATTCATCACAACCACTTTTTGCCAACAACTCCTTATTTTTGCTATCCCATAAACACCCAACAAATCTAATATTGTTTGTTTTTGAGGCTCTATAATCTATATCAGAATCTCCAAAGGATATTACTTCATTTGGGTGTATGTTCATTTTCTCTAAAGCCCTTTTTATCCCTTCAGTCTTGTCTTTTTTTCTTGCTTGTGGTTGAGTTATGATAAAATCAAATGGAATATTAAAATGCTTGCATGTTTCTTCAATTAAATCAGACTTACAAAAACTCACAATAGAAACAATGATACCACTGTCTCTTATATACTTAAACACTTTATCCAACCCACCATATAAAGTAAATTGAGGAATAGACATAAATACACTCTTCCAATCTCTTTTTAATCTAGATGGCTCGCTTATGTTTCTTTCTATCAATGTATTATCAAAATCAAATATTATCCCCTTTATTGTACTTGGTGTAGATGGTATCTTATTTCCTAATATATAAATATCATCAGGAAGTTTATAATCTAATTTTCCATTATTGTCCCTTAATAAGGTAAGGAGCTTTCCCATAGTATTCACTCCCTGAAAATAACCATTACCAAGATTTGGATAAATTTCTTCAATTTGCTTTTCAATTTCTTCTTTTGATAAATTTATATTCTTCTTCAAATAGCTACGCTCTTCCCTGATTAATTTACTTTTAAGGATATCTTTCGCTCCCCAATAAGAGGATGTAAAGCCTGTTTGCATTGTGGAATCTTCTAATATAAGTTTCCCCTTTGTGGAGTTTAGCAAATCAACCCATTGAGGATTTTGTTTATATTTTTGGACAATACAGAATTTCATCCATTCGAGATTAAATTTATTCCAATCTTTTCTCCAATGTTTTCTCAGATAATCACCATGACGAAATATACGTTTGGCTTTGGTAGGATTATTTTCTTTAAGCAATTCCTCTTGAATAGATTTATCTTTAAATCCTGCTATCATGTACAAAATTTCAGAAGCAATGAACTGAATATCAAATAGCTTTATTCCAAATTGCCTTGACATATTAGATAATGCTCCATATTCGTCATCCAATTTTCTGAAAGTAACTACATCCTGATAGTCGTAAATTTCCCATTTGTTTAATTCAATTGTTGGTGCAGACTGTCTGAACAATTCTGATACATCAACATTCAAATAAGATGCAATTTTAGATAGGGTGTCAAAGGTGGGGTTTCCTTTGCAACTTAATAATTGGGTAAAACTGACAGGGTGAATATTTACACCTTCTGCAACTTGTTTAAGTGTAATACCTTTCTGCCTACAAATTTCATCTATTCTAAATTCTATTCTCATAAGGCTACAAAATTAGCAATATATTACTAATAATATTGCCTGAAAAGATATTTTCTATAATTTCAATGAGGAAGGGTATTTGAAGTATTCAATGAATAGTATTCTAAAAAACAGTAATTTTGTATTTTATCAATTATAAAAGGATATGAATAGAATTGTACTTATAGGAAATGGTTTTGACATAGCTCATGAAATGCCAACTAAATATGCCAATTTCATTGATGATTATTATAGAAAATTATCGCAGGAGGCATTAAAAGTAAGAAATACCTATAAAGATGAAAATATTGAATTTAGAACTAATATTCAAACCATAGCTCATGTTTTGGGAGGATGTGAAATTAATTCCTTTAAAGAGTTGAAAGAAAAAATTGAATCTTTCAATTATTCTTATCCTTCTGCTTCTGCTAAAATTACATTTACTAATGAGCTATTAGAATCTATAACTTATGAATTAAGTGATCAAAAAAGATGGGTAGATATTGAAGAAATTTATTTTAATCAACTCAAAAAAATTACTGACTTAATTAACCCTCAAGCCCATGAAGAAACAGCAGAACTTCTAAACAATAATTTGAAACAAATTGAAAAATATCTTGAAAGTTATCTTATAGATGTAGAAGAAAAAAACACCTACAACTCACTTAATCCTCAAATAAAAGAAAAAATTTACTCTAAATTTAAAATCAAAGATTTTTCACTTTCATCTATAAAATCCATCAAGGAAGATATTAAAAACAAGATAGATATTGCTTTTGATAAGAAAAAGACAAATTATACAGAAAATATGATATCTGATTATCAAAAAGCATATAATGACTTATTTTTTGACTTAGATGAAATTTCAGGATTTATATCTTCTCATAGCAAAATTCAAATTGATAGAGAGAAAAAGTTGTCTCAATCCATAGATAAGGGCAGAATCCCTGATTTTTTTATGGTTCCAGAAAATCTTTTAATTTTAAATTTTAATTATACTCATACAGAAGAAAGATATATAATTCCTTCCCCTATTATCAATGTTATACATATACATGGAGAAATCAAAAACAGTAATAATCCTATAATTTTTGGCTATGGGGACGAATTGGGAGATGATTATCATCATCTTGAAAATATCAACAATAATGAGTTTCTTAAGAATATGAAATCTGTTCGTTATCTTGAAACTGATAATTATAGGAAACTGCTTAATTTTATAGAATCAGATCTTTATCAAGTTTTTATATTGGGACATTCTTGTGGAATATCAGACAGAACTCTTTTAAATACCCTATTTGAACACAAGAATTGTTCATCAATCAAACCTTATTATCATAAAATAAATGATAGCGAAGACAATTATAGTGATATTGTAAGAAGTATATCTCGTAATTTTACCAATAAAATCTTAATGAGAGATAGAGTTGTAAATAAAATGTTCTGTGAACCATTGATAGAATAACGATAATTTCATTTATTCTAAATTCAGTTTTCATTGAATAGCATAATTAGCAATATATTACTAATTACTGTTTATGGTTTATATATTCCCTCATTAAAAAAATAGACTTTTATTGATTATTATTTGATGCTTTAATAATAGAGGAATTCAATTTTTGAATAGATGTGTCAATCTTTTTAAGTTCATAACTAATCATCCCTATATATGTTTCAGGAGGAGTAAATTTTCCATCAATTTCAGTATCAGAAAAACTTAATGAAAATGTTTCTTCCCTTCCTTTTCTAAATATATCTTTGTAGGAAACCTTTATAGCAAGACTGCGAGATAGAATTTCATCTTTTTTTAAACCTTGCCAAGAACCTAAAAAATGCCTGTAATTCTTATTTGGAGGAAAGTATTTAACACCTTGTTCAAAAAAAGAATTATCTGTTATCTTACTGTCTTTGAACATTGGATCTTTCAATATCTCAAACTTCACATCTCTTGCGACTCCTTGTCCCACATTAATAATATTGAGAAAAAGATATTCAGTAATGGTTTCTCCTTTTGAAAGATAAAACATAATATAAGGCTCATATTGGCTGACTCTCATTTGTTTTGTTTCTGTTACCAACTTCCATGTTAGAATAGCATAAACTACTGTTGATAACATTACTATACCACTAAACAGAAGAGTTATTAATACCTGATTTTCTTTTATTAATTCTAACATACTTGATATTTTGAGATTATATTGTACATATATTTGAATAGAAAAATTACATAAATAATCATTTGATTTTCAAGACAAAGGAAATAATTATTTCCCATAGTGCCAATTCTTAAATTACTTTTTCCTATAACAGGATTAACTTTCTTTTTTCTTTTTCAACTCTTTCAATTTGGCTTTATACTTTTTGCCATATTTATCATATTCTGCCTTATTCCTCTCTTTTTCTCTTTCATTAACTTCTGCTGAATATGGATCAACTTCAATATATTCAAAATTATTGGTTAAAGTGGAACCCATAAAAGATTCAATACTATGATTTTCTATTTTCCCATTATTATAAGATAAAAATTCATTGTTAGTTTTATCATACTTGAAAGATGATCCTTTTAATTGGATATATTGTTTTGATTTAGACCTTCTATGTAATATACAGAAGGTAGATATATTACCAAACTTAACTGATTCAGAATCTTTGCTTAAATGATTATTATAAAACACTATTTCTAAAACAACATATCTGTCATCAGGATTATAAACATTAATATTCTGTACTAATGTTTTGAGTAGATTTTTAATCTTATCTAAATCATCACCTGCTTCTTCAATCATTTTTTCTAATTCAAATACATTTAAATCAGGTGCATTTAATTCATCTTCCAATAAGTTAATCTGTTTTCTGTATTTCCTGATTTCTTTATCAAATGCTGCAATCTCTTTATCTAAATTATCTGTTATACTATCTGCTTGTTCAAAGGAATATCTGCCTTTTCCTACCAATTTTAACACATTATCTTTTCTTATTTTTCTATCTTCAACACCTACATTATTTAAGTTAATCAGGTTATTTAATTCATCAATTTCAGATTGATAATTCTTTTTATTTTTTCTTTTATCCAACAAATACCATGAAAGGGTATCACTGTCTTTAATTGCATCCCAAACAACACCATCAGCCCTGAATTTATTTACATTGATATTACATTCCTTACAATAATATAACTTTCTTGAAGAAGAAACAACACCTTGCAGTTTGCTACCACAGCAGCCACATTTAATTAATGGTTTAAGGGGATAATTATGTGTTCTTTCTTTTCTTCCATAGATTAGCTTCTTGTCTTCAAGAACTTGTTGAGCTTGGTTATATATATCTTCATCAATTATTGGAGTTGAATCAACAGTCATATTTGATCTGTTTCTTTTGCCAATTAGCCTTTTATTACTAACTATTCTTGAAATATTTGAATCAATCCATAATTTATTATCTTTTGTTGGAATTTTCTTATTGTTTAGGTAATCTGCTATTTTCTTAAAAGACCATCCTTCATTAATGTATTTATTGAAAATATCTTCTATAACTTCTTTTTCAACTTTATCAACCACCAAATAATTATTTTTTCCATCTGATTCCAACTTAAAACCATAAGCTATATTTTCTCCAAAATATCTATCTTTATTATGTTCAAAAGCATATCTTAGCCCCCTTTGCATTCTTTCTTTTATCTTATGATATTCCTGTTCAGCATACATGGCAAGTTGTGGTAATACCATCTGTGTTTGAAAAATTTCTTCTTTTGTTATACTATCCAAAGTCCAAAGTCTTTCATTGATAAAATATATTGGTTTCTTTAATGTGTTGAAAAAATTGATATGGGTTAATAGCAGTGCTGTATTACGTGATAGCCTGCTGATTTCCCATATAAAAATAACAGAAATTTGATCCCTTGTTTTAGGATTTTGGCAGGCTTCTTTTAATTTCTGTAAACTCCTACTGTCATCTTGTGCTATTAAATATCCTGTTTCATTTCCATCAATATCAAGTTCTTTTATAAATTGTGGTTTGGTGGCACTTATTTTTTCACCAAAAAAATAATTTTCAGGAATTTCATAGCCATACTGATTTGCCACTTTTTTAATATCATCCTTTTGAGAATCTAATTCCTGTTGGGTTGTCGATACCCTCAATAATGATGCTGCAATCTTTTCCATATCTTTATCTTGCTGTATTCTACATTAATAGAGTTCAAAGATAGAATAAAAAAAGGAAAGCAACAAATTACACTCTTAGTTAAA
>NZ_QVMO01000093.1 GCF_010501055.1 Dysgonomonas sp. 521 | reverse complement strand
AAACTGATGGCTCCTTAATTTATCGTTAACTCTCTCCTATGCAAAGGTAAAAACTATATAAATCTTGTAAAAGATGACCGAGACCGAAGGATTACGTTGCATCCCTTATATGTTCAACTATCAGGAGATGGAACTCACAGCATCCTATAGTGGAGCCACACCTGCATCATATCAATGGATCGTGAATGGTGAAGCCATAGCAGGCGCAACATCGAGTACATACAGATACACTCCGGGAAGCCTCGAATTGGAAGAAGACGACCTTGGTAATTTCAAAAAAGTAGTAGATTTCTCCTGCCAGATGGAGGTTAATGGTGAAATGATAAAAGCTGCTAACTACCAAGTACTAGTAATACAGGCAGGGCCGGCAGAAGGTGACGGAAAACTGCATCCGATATATGTAATGGTATGGAACGAGGGTAGGACAGAGCTGGTAAAAACAGCCTTTGCCCACGTCAACCTGGGAGCTGAAAGAGACACCGATCCATGCAACTGTTTCGGAGACTTGTACCAATGGGGTAGAAGAGCTGACGGGCATCAGCTAAGAAACAGCGAGAATTATCCTACGAATGATAATATCACCGAAGAGAGTGGTATAGCTTCCATTTCGGATCTTAATTCCGATGGACAAATAACTGTTGGTAATATTCGTGAAAAGAAGTTTATCAAGCAATTTGATTCTCCTTTCAGTTGGCGTCCAATATCGAAAATGAATACGCTTTGGGGAGATGGAACGTTGGGCTATAATCAGGCAAAAGCTATACCTGGTGATCCTTGTCCTACAGGCTGGAAGGTTCCAAGCCAGAAATTTTGGGATATTGCTTTATCTATGACCAGCAATTGGTCGTGGAGTGGTAAGGGCTACCGTTTTGCTAAAATGGTTCACCTGCCGGCTGGCGGCTACCGAAAATACAGTAACGGAAAACTCACTGAGGTAGGAACCCTTGGGCTTTATTGGAGTACTTCCTCTCTTATGAGCTCTCCTTATGGGGCATACGGCATAGACTTTTACAACGGCTTCTTCGGGTCAGCTTATTACAATACCAGCCGGGCTACCGGACGTTCGGTTCGCTGTGTGGAGAGCGAAGTTATAGACTGTGAGGAAATAACAGGAATTACAATCACCGGAACCACAAAGTTTGCTGTCGGCTCTACGATTTCCATGACCGCGGAAGCGACTCCTGCAGATGCCACTTTTGTGCAATATGAATGGTATCGTGGCCCGACTCTTGTAGGAACAGGTGCGACATATACTAAAACGAATGCTACAATCGATGATCTGGGAGATTACAAAGTAGTAGCAAAGAATGATTGTTCTGAAGAGGTTAGTTATCGGACACTGGGAATATGTACGGTGATAACAAAAGCCACCTATACGCCTTGTGCCACTTATATGTTCACTTATCAGACATTACCACTTGAAGTAATTAAAACCGGAGGTGATGGCAACACTGACTATCAGTGGTATGTAAACGGAGATGCGGTACCCGGTGAAACTTCCGCAACATACAACTTTGGCCAGGGAACCCAAGGCTTATATGAGGTATATTGTAAAGTGTCAAATGCCTGTAGTACAGTGAATTCTAATAAAGAAACAATAGAAGTGGTAGAAGCTGAAATAGGTAAACTGAAGGCTATCACAGTGAATACGATTAATGCGAGTGGGGTTAAAGGTACACTTGAAATAGCTCATGTGAATTTAGGGGCTGAAAAGGATACAGATCCTTGCTTCCTTTACGGAGACCTGTACCAGTGGGGAAGAAAAGATGACAATCATCAGCTCCGTACAAGTACAAGAGTAACAGGTGAAGCCTCCGGCACCGATTTAAATACAAATGGACAGGTAAAGACAGGGAATGCCAAATACGGTAAATTTATACAGCTGAATTCCGATGCTAACCCTGATGAAGATAAAGATGATTGGCGTTCTCCGCAAGATAATAAGCTGTGGGATAGCGATTCATCAAAAAAAGGAACGGGAGATCCTTGCCCAACTGGTTGGAAAGTGCCGTCATTAGAGCAATTAACTTCTATCTTCCGGGCAGATGCTATACCAAGTAATGAATATAGTGCTGGAACGGCAACGGCTAATACATGGCAATGGGTTGGAGGTACCAACAAAGCTACCGGCTATATGATAAAACGTACAAATGCCGGTGCCGGATTTGTTCCGTCATTGTTTTTGCCTGCTGGTGGTGCGCGTAGCCATAAACTAGTTAATGCCAGCAATACTGATCTTCGCAATGTTGGAGAACATGGGCGCTATTGGACCAGTTCGATCAGAACTAGTATCAGGCCTGTTGGGGACGAATATTACTATGGTTACTACTTTTTATTAGGTACATATGGTTTAGGAATCCCAGGTGTACGCCCAGGCCACTATTTTAATGCAGAAGGGCAATCTGTTAGATGCATAAAAATGTAAAGTTATACAAGACTAAACTTAAAAAGACGGTTTTTAAAAACCGTCTTTTTAAGTTTGTATGCCTCTGTAAAAATCTTCGCTAAAATTTAAACAGGCTCTTAGTAACTGTTAGGAAATTTCTCGTTCTGATTTTTAGAATTGTTTTTGAGATAATTTTTACTTCCGCGAAGCGATAGTAGCGGGCTACTTGAGCTGAGTGAAAGAGAAAATTAACCGAAAACAAGCTAAAAATGAACGAAGAACTCTAGATCTTTTTCATACGAAAACCAATTCGTGAAATTTCCTAACAGTTACTTAGTAACCGTTAGGAAATTTCTCGTTCTGATTTTAGAATTGTTTTTGAGATAATTTTTATTTCCACGAAGCGATAGTAGCGGGCTACTTGATCTGAGTGAAAGAGAAAATTAGCCGAAAACAAGCTAAAAATGAACGAAGAACTCTTAACCTTTCTCTTATGAAAAAGAATTCGTGAAATTTCCTAACAGTTACTTAAAATACAGGGATATATTTTACTATAAAATAACCTCCGATTAGCAGCCAAAGAAATAAGATAAAGGCTAAGACAAAAGGTTTGGCTCCCGCTTCTTTAAACTTCCTCAAATGCGTTTCCATACCAAGCGCAGTCATGGCCATCGTCAATAAGAATGTATCTAAATAATTAATACCGTCGACAATGTTCTGGGGCAAAAGATTTAAGGAGTTAAATCCGATAACTGCTATAAATCCAAACGCAAACCAGGGAATGGTTATCTTTATAGCTTTTGAAGCGCCATCATCGGTATGCTTTGCCTGCCGGCTAACAACAAGCGCACATATTAATAAGACAGGAGCCAGAAACATAACGCGTATCATTTTCACAATGATAGCTGTCTCTGATATACTACTGCTCATTGCATCGCCTGCTCCCACTACATGGGCTACCTCATGCACCGTAGCTCCTGTGTAAAGGCCCCATTGCTCATCGGTTAGCTCCAATATTCCATTCCTGTACAAAACAGGGTATAGAAACATGGCGATAGTTCCGAATATGACGACAGTGGACACAGCAATGGCGGTCTTATGTGGCTTATTGTTCAATACGGGCTCCATCCCTAATATCGCTGCTGCTCCACAAATAGCACTCCCTGTACTTGTAAGCAATGATATCTCCTTATCTATTTTAAACAATTTTCCCAGTAATAATCCGAGAAACAATGTTCCTGCTATTATAATTATATCGATGACAATAGCCGAAAGCCCTACTGATACGACATTCTGGAAGGTTAGGCGAAAACCGTACAGGACGATAGCCAGCCTTAGTAATTTTTTAGATGAAAAGGTAATTCCCGGAAGCCATGCTTCAGGCATATTCTTTTTGAGTGTATTACCATAGAGCATTCCTAAAATAATCCCTATTATCAGGGGGCTAAAGGATAAATATTTCAAAACCTGAAACTCGGAGATGTAGAATGCTGCACAAGCAAACAATGCAACAAATAATATTCCGTGGATTATATGCATTCTTTTCTGATCGATCATCTTTTTCTGTTTTATGTAATATTATTTAAATTTTACTGACTTATTATTGTTGTTTTAAACAAATAAGTCTTTCTTATGTTTATCTATTAACAGAACTAAATTTTTTCATTGCTCCATAGCAGGACATTTGAGAGTTATAACTATAAAATAATAAGAACATGAAATTTCTTACATCAGAAAAATTGACAATCATCGGGGCCGCAGGAATGATCGGCTCTAATATGGCACAATCAGCCATCCTCATGGGATTATCATCCAATATTTGCCTGTACGATCCTTATGCTAAAGGACTGGAAGGCGTTGCGGAAGAATTACTGCAATGCGGATTTAAAGGAGTTGACATTACATATACCAACAGTATAGAAGAAGCGCTTAGAGGCAGTAAATATATTGTAACGTCGGGAGGTGCAGCGCGCAAAGAAGGCATGACCCGGGAAGATCTGTTAAAGGGTAATGCGGAAGTCGCCATCCAGTTTGGTAAAGATGTAAAACAGTATTGCCCGGATGTAAAACATGTTGTCGTAATATTCAATCCCGCAGATATAACAGGGTTGCTTGTGTTGTTATATTCCGGGTTAAAACCATCGCAGGTATCTACATTGGCCGCCTTAGACAGCACAAGGCTACGAAACGAGTTAGCAAAACATTTCAATATACATCCCGACAAAGTGGCTAATTGCAGAACGTATGGAGGTCACGGAGAGCAGATGGCTGTATTTTCTTCTACTGCTACTGTAGATGGGAAGCCTTTAAACAGCCTGATAGGAACTTCGGCTCTTACTGATACAGCATGGAATGAAATCAAAGAAAAAGTAGTGCAAGGCGGAAAAAAAATTATAGAACTAAGAGGACGCTCTTCGTTTCAGAGCCCGGCATACCTGTCATTGGAAATGATACAGGCTGTTATGGGCGGCTCCGCTTTCGACTGGCCTGTAGGTGTATATGTCTCTAATAAAGATTTCTCAAATATTATGATGGCTATGGAAACCAAACTTGATAAAAGCGGAGTACATTATCAGATTGTAGAAGGTACTACGGATGAACATAAGGCTTTACAAGAAAGCTATGTTCATCTATGCAATTTAAGAGATCAACTAATTCAATCCGGAGTTATCCCTGCAATAGACAAGTGGAATTCCATAAATGCGAATTTGTAGGTTAAAGTATTGATAATATAAAATTTATCCCCAGGTAAAGAGGCTGAATCGAGAAATCGAACAGCCTCTTTTTCTTTTCCATAAATCGAATTAAAGAGGCAATTTCCCTGTCATTTTAACCTTTAATATCTTGTTATAAGCCATAAAGAAGAGGACGCATCTTTTTTAGAGTTCAATTCCATTAGTCGTTTTTACATACACTCCGTTCCTGTAAATGTTATTTCGTGACTCGGCATAACAAAAAATAAATTTTAGTTCTGCCCTCGCTACTTAAAACGTTCCTATTTAGAGCTGGATTGTTAAATCGAGTTTACAAAACAAGCCTTTTCTTAGCATAAAAAAAGTAAAACAAATAAATTACTCACATAAAAGTTATTACCTTTGTATCACATTTTGGTGTCATTTTCTATTATTCATAGAAAATGGTGAAAAGGGAATCAGGTATAAATCCTGACAGACCCGCTGCTGTGAGTTCTTTTCAGTGAATAGTTAACAATACAGCAGGAAAATTCTTTGAACAATACCAAGTGCCACTGATTGACAGTAATCGGTTATCAACTATCAGCCTTCATTTTTGCTGACTGTTAACTACTCAAGTTAAAGTATTACCATAAAAAACACAAGTAACAGGTTATATCATTATAACTTAAGTTTTTTATGTATAATATTTTATATCTATTTTAATAAATATGGAAGCATATAAAGATTTTAAAGGAAGCAAGTGGAAAGAAGAAATCAATGTAAACGATTTTATTCTTAAAAACTACACAGAATACGCCGGAGACGAGTCCTTTCTGGAAGAACCAACAGAAGCGACCACCAGATTATGGGATAAACTTAGTGAAATGTTCAAGGTGGAAAAAGAAAAAGGCGTTTATGATGCCGAAACTAAGATCCCTTCCCAAATTGACGCTTACGGAGCCGGTTATATTGACCAAGAATTGGAAAAAATAGTCGGTGTACAAACAGACAAACCCCTCAAAAGGGCAATCTTCCCCAACGGAGGGTTGCGTATGGTACAGCAGAGCCTCGAAGAATATGGCTATAAATTAGATCCGGTTATAACCGAAATATTCACTAAATATCGCAAAACACATAACGAAGGGGTCTTCTCCGCCTATACAGACAGTATCCGCCGAGCCAGAAGTAATGGTTTGTTAACAGGATTGCCTGATGCATACGGGCGGGGACGTATCATTGGTGACTACAGGCGTATAGCACTCTATGGAGTAGACCGTTTAATCTCAGAACGCGAAAAACGATATAAGGAATGTGACCCGATAGTAATGACTGATGACCTGATCCGTCTTCGCGAAGAATTGAATTCACAGATACAAGCGCTGAAAGCCCTGAAACGTATGGCTGCTTCTTATGGCATCGATATATCAAATCCGGCGACTAATGCACAAGAGGCTATTCAATGGACATATTTTGGATATTTGGGTGCAATAAAAGACCAGAACGGTGCTGCAATGAGTCTGGGACGTGTAACTACATTCCTGGATATTTATATCGAACGCGATTTAAAAGAAGGCCTGATTACGGAGAAAGATGCGCAGGAGCTGATAGATCATTTTGTAATGAAACTTCGTATCGTCCGGTTCCTTCGTACCAACGAATATAACGAACTCTTCTCCGGCGATCCGGTCTGGGTTACCGAGTCGTTAGGAGGAATGACTAATAACGGGAAATCGATGGTAACTAAAAACAGTTACCGCATGTTGCATACCCTGTATAATTTAGGGCCGGCACCAGAGCCTAACCTGACTATACTTTGGAGTGACCGCCTGCCTGAAACATGGAAGAGATATTGCGCGAAAGTATCCATCGATACATCTTCACTACAATATGAAAATGACGATATAATGCGCCCGCAATTAGGTGATGATTACGGTATTGCCTGTTGTGTGTCTCCTATGCGCATAGGTCATCAGATGCAATTTTTCGGCGCACGGGCTAACTTGCCTAAAGCGCTTCTTTACACTATAAACGGTGGGAAGGACGAAAAAACCAAAGCACAGGTATTGCCTAAGCATTGGGTAGAAAAAGTGTCAGGAGATTATCTCGACTTTGAAGAAGTATGGGAAAAATTCGACCGCACATTGGACTGGGTAGCGGAAACTTATGTGAAAGCTTTGAATATTATCCACTATATGCACGATAAGTATTCATACGAGGCATTGGAAATGGCTTTGCATGATGTGGATATCGTTCGCACTCAGGCTTTCGGTGTATCAGGACTGTCTATTATCGCCGATTCCTTTGCCGCTATCAAGTATGGCAAGGTACGTGTGGTAAGGGATGCCGACAATGACGCGGTAGACTACATTGTAGAAGGCGATTATGTTCCTTTTGGAAACAATGATGACAATACCGATAAGTTCGCTGTAGAGATAGTGGAGAAATTTATGAACAAGATTCGTAAACGTAAAATGTACAAAGATGCGATACCTACACAGTCGGTACTGACCATTACCTCGAATGTAGTATATGGTAAAAAGACAGGTAATACTCCTGATGGGCGTCGCGACGGAACACCGTTTGCACCCGGAGCCAATCCGATGCACGGACGTGACACGAAGGGTGCCGTAGCTTCACTTTCGTCTGTAGCTAAGCTTCCGTTCGAGCATGCGAATGACGGTATTTCCTATACGTTTGCTATTACACCGAATACTCTGGGCAAAAACCGTGAAGAAGAATCACAAAACCTGTCAGGATTGTTAGACGGATACTTCTTGCAGACAGGACATCACCTGAATGTAAATGTATTTGACCGCCAGTTGCTTATAGATGCAATGGAACATCCTGAGCAATATCCGCAGTTGACAATCCGCGTATCGGGTTATGCCGTGAATTTTGTGAAATTGACCAAAGAACAACAGTTGGATGTGATAAACCGTACAATAACGACAACTATTTAAATATTTATGAACAAAGTGAAGCCTAAAAACTTCACTTTGTTTTATCTACAAATTCTTTAATTAATGCAAGGCTTCATACATTCTTTCGAGACGTTCGGAACAAAAGACGGACCGGGAATCCGTTTCGTCCTGTTTATGCAGGGCTGCCCGTTGCGTTGCCTGTATTGTCACAACCCTGACACATGGGAAAAGAAGGATGCGAAATATTCATATGCGCCACAAGAAGTATATCGGGAACTGGATAAAGTGAAAAACTTCGTGCGTGGCGGAATAACTGTTTCCGGTGGAGAGCCGTTGCTTCAGGCCGAATTTGTACTGGAACTTTTCAAAATATGTAAAGAGCATGGTATTCATACGGCTCTTGATACATCCGGAATATTCCTGAATGATAAAGTGAAGGAGTTACTTGAATATACCGACTTGGTTCTGCTGGATATAAAACAGATCAACCCTGTAAAATACAAGGAATTAACCAGTGCCCCATTAGAGCCGGCCTTAAAATTTATGGAATATCTGGCTTCTGTAGATAAGCCAGTATGGTTACGCTATGTACTTGTGCCACATTATACGGATGATGAAAAAGACTTGACCGAATGGGCTGAATATGCGTCAAGGTTTAAGAATATAGAAAGGGTTGATATCCTGCCGTTTCACCAGATGGCAACCCACAAATGGGAGCAACTGGGCATAGAATACAAACTGAAAGATACAGAACCTCCAACTACAGAACAGATAGAAAGCGCATCCAGTATTTTTAAGTCTTACGGATTGAAAATTTAACCAAACAAACTATGGCAAACTATTATTCGCCAAAAGAAATAACACTGAATTTTGCTGCGTCAGCTACTTATAAAAAGAATTTACCATTACTCAAATTTATGCTTATCGCCATTCTTGGCGGAGTTTTCATTGCATTCGGCGGCCTGCTGTCTGTGATGGTTGCGGGTGGGATGCCGGGTATTGGAGAATCGAATCCCGGATTAATAAAATTTGTAGCCGGAGCATTATTTCCCATAGGGCTTATTATGGTTTCCATTACAGGAGCCGACCTGTTTACCAGCGACTGCGCGGCATTTAGCTACCCATTGTTACAGAGACAGATTGGCGTTGGAACTTTCTTCAAATTCCTGATATTGTCATACTTATTCAACCTTGTTGGAGCACAGATCGTTGCATTTTTACTGTCTTATGAGGTCGGGCTATTGGATAAAGAACCGTGGCAGGCTTACTTGCATCATTACTCCGAGGCTAAGGTCAGTCAGGATTTTATCAAAGTACTTTTAAAAGGGATCGGGGCTAACTGGCTGGTATGCTTAGGGATGTTTATGGGTTATGCGGCAAAAGATATTTCAGGAAAATGTATAGCAATCTGGATTCCTGTTATGTTATTCGTAACGCTTGGTTATGAGCACTCTATTGCCAATATGTTCTTTATCCCTGCGGCTATTTATTCCGGCGCAGCTATCACATGGAGCGAATTTATCTTACATAACCTTATTCCCGCGACAATAGGTAACCTTATTGGCGGTGCATTACTTGTGGGCGGAGTATATTGGTATCTCTATCTTAAAGAAGAAAAGAAATAGGAAACTGTCCATGTTCATTTTTTGATGAAAAAGCTGGTATCATATTAAGAGCTATACCTTCGGAAAGATTGTTGCCTGATACGATAACGAGTGGGGATTTTCGTGCAAAGTTTTAATAGTATTGTTTATGTGAAAAAGATAAACGGATAAGAATCTGTTTTGTTATTTTGAAAGGGAGTATCGGCGTAGATACTTCCTTTTTTATGTTTGTAAAAGACTATAAAGAAATTAGAACATCGTTAGAATAAAGCATTTAAATTATATAATAAAGATTATATGTATATCTGTGGCCTAAACAAACAATGAGACTAATTGTTTTTACCTTTGTTATCATTTATACTTATTAAGGAAATTAAAAAATTATGTCTACACTTACATTTATTCTTCGTCTGTCCAGTTGTGGCACAGACTCACCGGGACGTTTGTGTTTGCGTCTCGTACATACTCGTAGAAGTAAAACCATTTCCAGTCCCTACAAATTGTATGCACAAGAGTGGGAAATTCTACAGCAAGATCAGATACCAGACGACGCGCCTCGTAAATCTTATCTGGAAAAAGTTCAGGAATATATGGAACACATGCGGAAAGCCTTTGACAAGACCATGAGTTCTTTTCCAGATCATTTCTATTCGGTGGAAGATTTTGCTGTCTTACTATGCCCTCCATTTAAAGCTAGAGACGGGCTAAGTACATATGCCGAACAACTTTCGCGCCGTTTGGAAAGGCATGGAAAAGAACGTACGGCTCGAGCCTATCGTTCATCTTACCGTAAGCTAAGCGAGTTTGTGAAAGGTCAGGATATTAGTCTTCTATCTATTACAGCTGAACTGATACGGGCTTTCGAACAGGATCTCAAAGCCAAAGGAAAGAGCTTAAATACTATTTCCTTCTATATGCGTAATCTGCGGGCTATTTGTAATAGAGCAGTAGATGAAGGGATGATTCCCTATACAAGCGAAAACCCGTTCAAAGCGGTCTTTACCGGATTTAAAAGAACACCTAAGCGGGCATTAGGTACAGAGCAAATGCAACGTTTACAGCACATGAAATATGCTACTTATCTGGAGAAAAGAACCTGCCCGTCTTGTACTCAGGAAAAATCTTTATATGATGCATGGCGTTATTTTATTTTTTGTTTTCAAGCAAGGGGAATGTGCTTTATAGACTTGTCTTTTTTGCGTAAGGACAATATACGGGGAAATATTATCCGTTATTATCGTAAAAAGACAGGAGGGCTGATCGAAATAAAAATTACACCAATCATGCAGGTGCTGATAGATAGCTTTACTCAGGATGTAACCAAAAGCCCTTATTTATTTCCTGTTATAACCACACCGGGAAAAAAGGAACGCCTGCAATACGAAACGGGATTGAGAATGCAGAATCGCCGCCTCAAAGAATTGGCGCAGCAGGCAAGTATAGGCCTGAGTCTGACCACACATGTATCGCGTCATAGCTGGGCTTCTATAGCTAAGCGCGAAAATCTGCCTCTATGGGTTATAAGTGAGGGGCTGGGCCATAGCAATGAAAAGACAACTTATACATATCTGGCACAACTTGAACGTTCTCGCCTTGATAGTGCCAACGAGATGGTATGTGCTGTAGTGAATAAAGAAGCCAGAATGAACAAGAAGATGAAAAAGAGTATAATTTGAGAAAAATATTGAAGTCACTCACTACATAAAACATAATAAGGAAGGAAAAGAGAATATAAATTCTTGAAAAAAAGTTACTGATAATCGTACAATTATTCTGAAATTCCGCTATTAAGTAACCTGAAATATTTACTGTCGCATCTTACCATGACTGTTTTGTTTATCTCTCTGATGTATACGAAGATTACTACAGCAACAGTAAAAAACTTTTGCTTACAGTTTCGAAACCAATGATGCTCTTATTTGCAGGAAGGACTACCTCCGGTAATCCATTTTGTTGCTGCCAATCAGGCAAATGTATGGGCATGGATGACAGACAATACCTACTTTACCGCCTTGTGTTAAAAGCAGGGCGGTATAGATAAGTTGTATTCTATTTATTACAAGCCGGTTATCTGGTTGCGAAAGGGATGAATCAAGCTCTCCATGAAATTATGTAATAGAGAATTAGAAGCGATAATGTGATGACCTTTAAAAAAGGACAGGCTTCCGGTAAAGTCTGTAACATATCCTCCGGCTTCCTTAATAATCAACGCTCCGGCCATAAAATCCCAAGGGTTGATATACGCTTCGGCCCATGCGTCAAAGCGTCCGGCTGCTACATAGCACATCGACATGGCCGCGGAGCCGTTTATACGGATACTGGAAACTTTACCATACAAGGCATCTATCAGGTGATTCATCAGGGGTTTATAATCCTTATCATTATATGGCAGGTCAAGCCCGATAAATGCTTTGTTGATATTATCTGTCTCAGATACATGTATTTGCTCTCCATCTAAGTAGGCTTTCCCATCTCTCCATGCGTAGAAACACTCATTTCGGCATATTTCGTATACCACGCCTATCAGTATTTCCGAAGCAGTGGCTAAGGCGATACTTACACAATAGGGTGCATTGTCTTGTATATAATTGGTGGTTCCATCCAGAGGGTCTATAATCCAGTAATAATCTTTCACTTCAAACTCGACAGTGCCTTCTTCCGTTATAAATCCGGCATCGGGTAATAATTGCGAAAGCCTGTCAACCAGCAGCTTTTCGGTTTCTTTATCTACATACGACACATAGTCGTGAGCATTCTTTTCTTCAACACGCTCTTTGTTAAATGATTTTCTTTCCTTTGCTAAAAAATTACCACCTTCTTTTGCTATTTTGCAAACCTCGGATGTAAGAGTTTCTAAATTCATAATCGAAAATTAATGAGGTGGCAAAGTTAATCAATTAGAAGTAAAGATAGTACAATCATATTATTTATCTCTCAATAAAAAATATCGCTCTTAAAATCACAGATTATGAAATTTATTTCTATTTTTTTTGTTAATACTTAAACTGTCATTCATTATGATTGTTATTAAAATGAAATTATCTTTGTCGAAACTTTTTTAAATAAAAACAAATGAAAAATTTAGTAGAAAAATTAAATCAAGATTTTGCAACATTTGCAAAAGACGCAGCTTCTCAAATCGAAAGTGGTAATAAAGCAGCCGGTCAACGTGCCAGGAAGGTTTCTCTTGAAATCGAAAAAGCGTTGAAAGACTTCCGTAAGAAATCTATCGAAGCAGCAAAATAAATATACTTTCAAAGTATTAAGAAAAGGGGTAATTAAATTATCCCTTTTTCCATTTATGGAAAGTATATCAATCCATTCTTTGTAAGCAGTATATAAGGTATTCATTACAATTCCGTATTATATAAAGGGAAATACTTATTGTATCAATAGCGTCCTAAATAAAAAGTGAGAGGTTTTCGTTTTCTGTTCCTTAAAGTTACCTTTGAGGTGCAACACAAAAAACGAACCTCTCATGGCAAAAATAACATTATTCGCTCAAATTCTTAGCAAACT
>NZ_QVMO01000092.1 GCF_010501055.1 Dysgonomonas sp. 521 | reverse complement strand
ACAGGCAAACAAAAGCGCAAATAGAGAGAAAAATACACTAAAGACTACTCGTTTTCAAATTATATGCGACCTAAATTCAATCAAATCCATGAACCAAGCAAAATGGGCAGCGTAAAAAAGAAAGAAGATAAATCCCACAAAAAGAAAGAGGATGCGTCAATTTCTTAGTTTTGACACACCCTCAAAGAAAGGGGACGAACACACAGGTTCGCCCCTACAGCTACGATATGGGATACGTCAATAAATATTAATTTCAGAATAAAAAAGGATCAAATCAAATTCCATCCATCCGGAATATTTTTATTTACAGGTAGTTCCAAACAAAATATTGCAACATTTGTTAAATAGTAATACACAAGGCGAAACTGGCAATATTTGATGGCTAAAAACAGGAAAAAGATAATTAAGACCTCACTGCTTGTACTGGCGTTGCTTATCGTAGGGGGATTTTTAATCAACTGGTATATGACATACCGTCTCGAAGACAAGTTGAATAAAAAGCTCAGCGAAGCCGTCTCTGATGCTACGGACGGTTTTTATCATTTTTCATTCGAAAGCCTTTCTATCGGTTTATTCTCAGGAGAACTTTCTATCCGGGGTATAAAGTTTACTCCCGATTCACTTGTATTCAACCGCTGGGAAAAAACAGACAGCCTGCCCAATGTATATTATGACATCAATATAGGGGAAATCCATTTTAAAGGAATTAACCTTACCTGGCGCAGGAATTACAAGAAACTGGAATTTAGCCTGTTTGAAGTAAAGGCGCCGGATCTAAAGATATTTGAGCCGACTTACTCCACAGACACCCTGAACCGGAAACATGTAGATGGCGAGTTGAAATCATTGTATCAGGTAGTGGCTCCCTATATCGATTTGCTTACCGTAGACAAGATAAACCTGACGGACGCGAATGTTTCATATACAGTGGTTGATTCCATTTCTCCGGTTATTTACTCCTTGCAGGAGGCCAATTTCCATGCCTATAATTTCCGTTTAGATGAGAATTCGACCCTTTCGGGCAAACTCCTCTATTGTGATAATTTCGAGTTTTCGGCAAGTAAGCCTCAATCACTTTTGTATAGTGACCAGATAATTCTGAATACGCAAAATATCAAGTTAAGCACGATCGACTCTGTTATTCAGATAGAAGGAGTGAACATACATCCCAAAGATAAGTTTTGGGAAGGCAGGCTGGAAAAGGCCGGAGGCTACCTGAATGCCAGAATTGACGAAGTATTGGTACAAGGTGCCGGTTTTGAGAGAAAACAAGGGCTAAATCATCTCCATGCCCGTACGTTTGACATTACCTCCACCAGTATAGAATACTATAGCGTAAAAGGCGATACGATAGGTATAAAGCAGGACGACGCTGCTGACCAGACATGGTCTTTGTATTCGATAATATCGCCCATACTGTACAGTATTTCTATAGATAAGATAGGTATAGAAAAGACTAAATTCAATTACACCTATACGCAGGGCGAATATACGGATATCTATACACTCGGGCAGTTCGACTTCCACGCGAATAATTTCCTTGTCAATCCGTTATCCGAACGGCAAAAAAAGTTCTGGTATGTAGATAATTTCGCGCTGGTAGGAGAAGATATAAGCGGCCTGCAAAGGAGTAACAACGCGAATATCAATGTCAAACGGCTCTATCTGAATACCTCCACTCAGGACTTTAGTATATCGGATATCAGGATCAGCCCCATATCTACCAATACGAAGAAGGATTATCTGTCGGGGAGTATTCGGCTCATTGACGTGGGTGGCTTGGATTACAGTACAGGTGTTTCAGCCGGTGAAATCATTGTCGATTCTGCCAACGTGGAATATTTTAAACTGACGAAGAAGCCACAGGATACATCTGCGGATAAAAGCCCGGCGACAACAGAAGATGCGCTGGACTTTTTCACTCCCTATTCCGACTTTTTGCTTGTAAAGGCAATAAAGCTTACGAATGCCAACCTTGTCTATCACGATAAGAGAGCGGGGGAGACTTACCGCCTGAATAATCTTAATTTTAGCGCTTCCGATTTCTTTATTAATAAAGAGACGCGCAACACATCTCCTTACCTGTTCACATATCGCGACATCGCTTTTTCAATCAGGAACTTCGACAACTATTTACCGGGGAAATATTACCGGTTGCAAGTCAGCAACGCCGATGTTTCTACCCGTTCGGGAAAAATGATATTGGAGGGGGTAAGGCTTATTCCACAGGATAAAACGTGGAAACAGGCTCCATCCACCTATTATGAGATAAACACCCCGCTTATCAGGGCAACAGGATTCAATAACGATACCTACGATAAGAAGAAGATACTTGCCGTCAGCGATTTTGTTATAAAATCGCCGCAAATACGGGTTATAAAAACAAAGGATGCACAGGCGAAGGCGAAAGACTCTGCCCCTTCAGGAATAACATCCCTGCTTACCGGTCTGGTAGCGGAGAATGTCTCTTTAGACGATGCAAAGGTTATTTATCTGGACAGGACGACAAATGACAGCTTGCAAACCTCATTATCCAATCTACAGTTGAGATCGTTGAAATGGGATCTGCTGCATAACTTCCGTATAGGAGAATTTATATTGCGGTCGCCTCATGTCTATTATGCGGAGAAGGGCGGAGACAGAAAAGGGAATGAGAAAGGAAAGGATAAATTAGACCTTAAGTTTTTAGGGGAAAATGTGAATATCGGCAAATTTATCGTATCCAATGCCAGCCTCGATTTAGAACGTCCCGCCGATACGCTCGGTTTCAGGATGAAGCAATTCGATTTCTCCGGCTTTAACTGGAAGATACAGGATAATGCTTCTTCTCTGGGTCTAGCCACAATCAACATAGAGCAGCCTGTATTGAATATGAAGGGAAATGATGTAGAGGCAGAGGTTGCAGATAGCCTGAAAGTACCGGTTTCGCCGAAAGATTTCTATTCACTTATCGAGCCTTACTTTCATTCATTATCAGTCAGGGAGTTTAACCTGTCGGATGCGAATATCAATTACTCCCATTCTTTAAATGAAGAGGTAAAAAAACATCAGGTAGTAAATCAGACCAACCTTGCTATTCGCAATTTTAGGCTAGATACGGATAAACGGAAGTTCGATATGTCAGACATCCGTTTCGATACAAAGGATCTGGCTTTTCCTATTATGGACGGGTTTTACACACTGGGTATTGGGAATATAAAGATCGACCAGAAACAGAAAATTGCCGAAATGTCGGATATAACGATGAAATCGGCTTATCCGAAGTTCGAATTTGCCTATAAGCATCCGAAGCATAAAGACTGGTTCGATGTGAGCATTGGGGATATTACACTTTCAGGCTTGGATTTTCCGGCCTACTTTTCTGATAATATGTTGAAGGCGGCTAAGCTGGCAGTGAAGGACGTGAATTTGCAAAACCTGAAAAATCAGCAGATAGAAGTGTCTCACAATATAATGCCGTTGATATATGAGAAGATACAACAGCTTCCTCTGAAACTGGATATAGACACGGCTGATGTCCGTAATTTCTCGGTATTATACGAAGAACTGCCCAGAAACGGTACTGTTACAGGGAAAATCAGGTTTGACAAGATGAATGGTAAACTCACTGGCCTGACCAACATTGTTTTATACCCAAATCAGTTTATAAAACTGGATGCTGACGGACGGTTTATGAATGGTTATTTTACTGCCCAATGGAATATTCCCGTAAACCCTGATTATGATTGCTTTACCCTGAGCGCGAATATAAAGGACTTCGACCTGATGAACCTGAATGGTATTTTCCTGCCCCTTGCCAAGGCTGAAATACAAAGCGGTATGCTGAGAGATTTCAGGTTTAGTGCCGAGGCATCATCTACGGGGGCGACTGCCGATATGCTGTTCCTTTATAATGACCTGAAAGTATCTGTTCTGAAAGATATTGAAACCGAACAGCAAAACAAGTTCTTATCCCGTCTGGCAAATATAATAGTGAGGTCGAATAATCCCAACAAGCCTAACTCCAAGCCAAGAGAAGCACATGTGTCTATCGGGCGCGACCCGTATCATTCCACATTCAACTATTTTTGGCAGATACTTCAACCTGCGATAGTAGAATCGGCGGGAGTATCGCAAAAAAAGCAGAACTTTGTAAAGAAAGCCACGGGATTTTTTGTCAAGGTCAAGAACTTCTTCACAGGAAAGAAGAAAGATAAAAATAAAGAGCAATCAAATAAATAACCTTCCCTGAAACGTTTCCCTTTCCGCGAAGCGTTTCATTACTTTCGCGGTAAATTCGAAGTTTTTCAACCCCCAGTCGGGTGCTATAAGCAGTTGTTTTGGCGATTGCGATATAAAGCGTTCTATTATAAAGTCCGGGTTTAATCTTTCTGCAAAATCAATACATAGATCAATATAATCATCCACTTCGAAGAGGTTGAACCATTCGGGATGCTCCCTGTACTGCCTTGCCATCACTGTGCCCTTTATCAGTTGGAGCTGATGCAGTTTCAGCGTTGTCAGAGGCAGCTTTGCCACAACATCGGCGTGGGCAAGTATCTGTTCCCGGCTTTCGTGCGGTAAGCCCAGAATAAGGTGTGCCCCTGTGTAGATTCCCTTGGCGGCAGTCTTTCTGATAGCTTCTTCGCTCTCCTGATGGGTATGTCCCCGGTTGATAAATTCCAGGGTGGGATCGAGTGTTGATTCCAGTCCGTACTCGATGATGAGAAATGTCCTTTTATTCAATTCAGCGAAATAGTCAAGCAGTTCGTCCGGCATACAGTCGGGGCGTGTACCGATAATAAGGCCGGCCACATCGGGATAAGATAACGCCTCTTCGTATAGTTCTATCAGCTTGTCAACACTGTCATAAGTATTGGTATATGACTGGAAATAAGCCAGATATTTCATGTTTGGATATTTGTAGGAGAAGAAGGCTATCCCGTCTTTTAGCTGGTCGCTTACACTCCGCTGTTTACCTCCATACCCCGGGCTAAAGCTTTGGTTGTTGCAATATGTGCAGCCTCCCACAGCCTTCGAGCCATCCCTGTTGGGACAGGTAAATCCTGCATTGATTGATATTTTCTGTACTTTATAAGGGAAATGTTTTGAGAGAAGTTCTCCAAATTCCTTATAGAATTTATTTTCCATCCGGCTGTTCTGTTATGTACGCAAAGGTAACAATAAGGAGGTGAAATTTGTTTTGGTATATTGTGTTTTAACTCAAATAAGGAAAGCATATCAAAAAAACTGTCGGAGCTGTCCCAAAAGTAGAACTATACTATCAAATTATGACCTTCTTTGTCGCCGGCTCCGCCGATTCTTCGAAACAGCGTCCGGCTTTAGCCAAAATGTTTTGACTAAAGTCGTTTTCTATCTGTATTATTATCCACGACTTGAAAGTCGTGGCAACTAAAACTCCTAAAAATATGCATCTTACTCTTTTATTGAATATAAACTCTATTATCAGAATTTATATCCTACAGAGATAGCGACGCTCATATTCCGGATTTTCTCCCCTTCCATCTTTGATATATTTATCAAGCCAAAGTCACAATTTATAGCAGTGCAGATCTTACCAAATTCGGCACCAACACCAAAACCCAATCCCATATCAAATTTTTTGAAAAATGCACTGCTAAAAATATCGGTGTCAATAGATTCCATTCCGGCAGCCTTACCATCAACCTTGTAAGAACCAGCTATACCATATGCAATGTAAGGCCCTGTATGGACTACAAATCTCATATCACCCAAAGTCCCTATTTTATAGCCTATATGGAGAGGCAATTGTAAGTACATGGGATTGCATTTGCCTGAACCTTCAATTAATGCTCCACTAGCATCTGTAGCATTTACCAGACCTTTTGTCTTTGCCCCTTTTGTCGTAAACTCTAATCCGGTCAGCAGGTAAACATCGGGAGTAAGAGTAATATCCAATGTTACACCTGCATTAAATCCTATCCTGGCATCACTGTCGTCAACCCCGTCTCCGCTAAAGTTAGAGATATTCATTCCGGCTTTAATCCCAAAGGTAAGGGGCTTGTCTTGTGCATTGACAGAGATCGCAATTAAAAACACGATTGCGGCTAATCCTGTCTTGATGATTATTCTCATAAAATAAGCTAATTAAGTTAGTAACTGTTTAAATTTTATACGAATATTTTTAGTACATGACAAAAAAACATTGAAACAGGCTTGAAAAACCAGATTTTGGCTCCGCCGATTTTAGCTCCGCTGATTTTCAATTCAATTCATAACCGAAGGTTATCGGTCCAGTGTCATCAACTTAAGGATTATGGAACCAAAGATCAGGGCTGAAAGCCCGTCTTATTTCAGCCTTAGCTTGAAGACATTGGGGCATCGGCCTGCGAAAATTGCAATGCTTAGAAACTACTGTCTGAAAGGCAGGACAGCATATATTTTGCCTTTCGGACAATTTGTTAATTATCAATGTTTTCCATATTGGATATTTTTTTGTCATGTACTAAGACGAATATTTTATTATATCTTTTTCTTAATTCAAATATAGAGCTTTTTCCTTAAGTATCGCCCCATTCAAAAATAATTCACATTTATAAAGCTTCCCTATTATTATGTAATCTTAGTCCCCGTATTACCCTTTATTTCAGTAGCTTTAGTGATTATTACCTCTTTTACGCCTTTGCTTATCGCGTCAAATGCGTTTTCCAGCTTGGGAATCATCCCCCCCTGTACAATACCATCGCGGACCAGCTGCCCGAAAGTGTCTTTATCTATATCAGGTATCACGCTATCATCATCGTTCTCATCCATCAGTACACCTTTCTTCTCGAAGCAATAAATAAGCCTGACATCAAACTTACCGGCCAAAGCCTTTGCTGTTTCCCCGGCCATAGTATCAGCGTTTGTATTCAGAATATTGCCTTGCTTATCGTGTGTCAGCGGAGCCAGTACGATTACCACTCCCTGACGGATAAGGGTTGACAATGTTTCCGCGTTTACTTCTTTCACATCCCCTACGTAGCCATAATCGATATCTTTTACCGGACGCTTCTCCGACCTGATAATGTTCATATCGGCTCCGGTCAGCCCCAACGCGTTTATATCCAGAGCCTGTAGCCCTGCCACTATATTCTTGTTTACAAGGCCCCCATATACCATCGTGACCACTTCAAGGGTTTCCTTATCCGTAATGCGCCGTCCATCCACCATACGGCTTTCTATACCCAGCCTTTCGGCTAGTTTTGTAGCAGATCGGCCACCTCCGTGTACCAGTATCTTAAAACCTTCTATTTGCGAAAAGTCTTTTAATAGTTGCCGCAGGGATTGTTCTTCCTCTACTATCTTCCCTCCTACTTTTATAATTGTTAGTTTTTCCATCATATTGATATATTTATTGTTAGATAGAAAAAGTGACAAAAGTGACACTTTTTTGTTGTTTTATAATGTTACCTTTTTCTTTTCCGTATTCTCCATTGTAGGGGCCGTGCCTAAAGTAAAATACTACTTATATAAGACAATTTATTTTCCAGAATATACAAAAATAAAAAGAGATTGAATCTGTTGAAACAATCTCCTTTAAATTTTCTACGGAAAGAATTACTTTCTAAGTCCTAATTCTTTTACGATAGCACGGTATCTTTCGATATCATTGTCTACCAGATAATCGAGTAAACGACGACGTTTACCTACAAGGCGTCTTAGTGATCTTTCTGTGTTATAGTCCTTCTTATTTAACTTCAAGTGTTCAGTTAAATGCGAAATACGGTATGAAAACAATGCTATCTGAGCCTCAGGTGAGCCAGTATCAGTGTTAGACTTTCCGTATTTTGCGAAGATTTCTTGCTTTTTAGCTGAGTCTAAGTACATAAGTAATTATTTATAATTTATTTATAACGAGGTGCAAAGATAATATTTATTTTTTGAGGGACAAATAATTAAGCTATAAAATACCGGTTTAAAACGGTAAGTCATCCCCATCATCGCCGCTAAAATCGACAGGAGCAGCCGGAGCCTGTTGCTGAGGAGCCGCGCCATAGGCCGGTGGAGGAACAGGAGCACCCGCACCTGCAGGCTCTACCTTCCATGCCCTGAGGTCGGTATACCAGTTGCCGTTGTATTCGCGGCTTTCGATATCGAAGGAAACGTTCAGTATGCTGCCTTCCTGCAATACCGATTCATTTATTTTATCTCCCCACAGTGTAATGCATACTTTTTTAGGGTACATCCCATCTGTTTCGAGTATTATATTTTGTTTTCTCCATTCGCCGTTTTTCCCCATCCCTGTCTGTAGGGGCATTATCTGAATCAATTTAGCTGTTAATTCCATTATAATTAGTTTAATTTATATATTCAATTTCATTTGTCGTTTTTACATACACTTCGTTTCTGTGAATGTTATTTCGTGACCCGGCATAACAGAAAATAAATCCTTGGTTCTGCCCTCGCTACTTATAAACGATCAAAAAGGTGTGTAAAGGTACAAAAAAAACAGAAATTTTCAATTTTAAAGATTTTCGATCTGAAAAATAGAGACGTTTTACAAAAAAGGAAAACCTTCAAAATATTAGAGCCTGTTTAAATTGTATCGAAATAATCTAAACAGGTTTTTTGACTTTTCGCACACCCTACTACATTCAGAAACAACGAAGAAAACCGGATCACCCTTTTATTTCTTCCCTATCCATGTCAATTTCTTCCACACATATTCCAGTGGCCCGTGCTTATATTTTTTCAGCCACCAGTAACAAAACAGATATTGTAGTAAGAACAATACAATACCAAGCAGGAAAGAACAGGTCACGCCCAGCTTGTTATGCAATCCCAGCCCCCAGTTGTAGAATAAGGCGGAACCGACAACCGACTGCATGATATAGTTAGTCAGGGTCATCTTTCCATAAGGACGGAGCTTATCCAACAGATTATGCCCTTTAACGGTTTTGTAATAGATAAGTATGATAAGCGAAACAAGGAACGACATAAACGCCATGTTAGCCAATGACTTTATGATTAAAGCCAAAGGGCCTAATACAGCCTTATTTTCGATAAATTTAGGTATAAGGTCTACCAATCCGTTTAATGGGAAAAAGCAAATGATGCCGATAACGAATACCTTTATCCAAAAAGATACATTCCGATCGCTATATTTAAATAAACCACTGCGCCCAATCAACATGCCGAACATAAAGAGAGCCGGAGTCTGGAAAAAGCGGGCATTCTCCCAAGCCCATGTAAGGCTGGCAAGCTGACCATCCCACAGGTTCATTTTTACCGTTTCAAGGAATGTTCCGTTTGCCTGCACAGGATAAGCCTGACCAAAATAATAATTGGCTAATGGTTCTCCGGGAATGTAATCAGGATTGAGTAAAGCATATATCAGTTTCCCCCATTCCATCGGCTGTAGCATCAGTATGGTAGCTACAATGGCAACAGTACGTGTCTTGAGCCGCGCCACAAAGATTAATAAAACCCCGACAATAGAATATAATACCAGTATCTCCCCGGTAAAAAACATGGCATTGATATTCCCCCAGATAAACAAGAGGAACAATCTCCAAAGAAACCTTAATCTGAAATCATTCCCTTTTTCTAACTGATTGTTGTCCTGAATAAAGAAACTAAACCCAAACAACAGCGCAAAAATACCGTACGCTTTACCCCCGAAGGTAAAAAACATGGAATCCCATATCATTTTATCGGTAAACTTCAAGATAGAACTATCAGTTTCGGGAAAAGAATAAAAGTTGAAATGTTCAATGCAATGAAGCAGGAAAATGCCCATTATAGCAAATCCCCTGAGTGCATCCGCTACATCGATGCGCTGATGTGTTTTAGTCATGATATTTAAGTATTTATTAGTTCCTTGTTACTTCGCCCTGCGGGCAGTTACAAATGAACTGTTTATTATTAATGCCAATCAGTAATTGAATGTGCTATTTTTGTCCCTTTAGGGACTGAATGTTGGTAAAAAGAAGCTTTAATCAGTCAATTGTGTGCCGTCAGGTACGCAATATGTACAGAATGATTCACGTTTTGTACCTGACGGCACAAAAAAACGAATTTTATTCATGTTTCTACCAATATGATGTGCCTAACGGCACATTTAACCCCTGATTCGCATTATTAATTGCTTTCTGTTGACTGTTAACTGCTGACTGTTAACTGCTGACTGCTGACTGCTGACTGCTGACTGCTGACTGCTAACTGTCAAAAGGAATCTCCTGCTGGGCATTCTCAGCAGCCTGTATCCTTTCTGCAGATGCAATAAACTCCTTGTAATAAGATAAAAGCAAGGTTGTCAGCGGGATTGCTATAATCATCCCCACTACTCCCAACAACGAACCCCATACCGACAAAGAAAGAAGTATAATCGCCGGATTCAGCCCCATTGCTTTACCCATAATACGGGGAACAAGGTACAAATCCATAATACACTGTACCACAACATACACAAGGGCAACCAATCCTAACATGACCCAAAAACTATCGTCGGTCTGCGAAGCACGCAGCCAGCAAAGCAATATAGCCGGTGGAAAGGTTATTACCTGCAAATAAGGGATCATGTGAACGAGCCCCACAATGATACCGAACATAATAGCCAAAGGCAGGCCTATAAGCTGAAATCCGGTCGCGTATAATGCTGCAAGAATGACACAGATAAAAGCCTGATGACGAAAATATTTATTCATACTGGTTTCCACATCCAGAGTAATACGATTCACTACCGGGCGGTATTTAGGAGGAATAAGAAATCTCCACAGTTCGTTTATCTTATCATAATCGAGCAGGATAAATATAAGATATAAAACAACGATGAAAACGACAGTGAGCCCAAGCAAGAAAGAAACAGTATTTGAAAATATCGCTTCTACGGCAGGACTCAGATACTGGATGATTTCAACGAGGTTATCACGCGAAAGGCTACTTTGTATTTCCTTGAAATCGATATAACGCCCGATTGCATCGGCAATGCTCACAGGAATCCCGTTCTGGCTGATTGAAGATAAATCGTAAGTAGCTATCAGTGCATTAATCTGCCATATCTCATTCTCGATAAGCGGAACAAGGACAAAACCCAATAATGTAAGAACAGCAGCCAACGTAAGCAATGTGAGAACGACGGCAAGGGAATGCGCCAACCTGAGTTTTCGCTGATAAAGACGCACGATAGGGTTTAACATATATGCCAGCAACCACGCGATAAGGAAAGGCAACAATACACCTTTCAGGATATAGAGAAAATAAAGCCCCGCACCTATTGCCAGAACACTGATAAGCATGCGTATCGTCCTGTCGAATGTAAAGGGTTTTTCAAAAGGCTGGTTCATAGGCGGTTTCGAATTATTATATTTTTATATCTTTACAAAGATATTTATTTTTAAAACATTATGCTCATGAAGAATCTGAAAATCCACTATTTATTACTATTCTTTGTTCTGGCACAGTACACATTGTCAGCACAAACAAAGCAACAGGGAATACAACAATTTTTGAATAACAAAGGGTTGAAACATGCTTCGGTAGGCATTTGTGTAAAAGACTTCTCAGGGAAGCAAACAGCATCCCATAACGCGGATAAATCATTCACTCCCGCTTCGATACTCAAAGTAGTGACTACTGCCACGGCACTGGAGGTTTTAGGTCCGGATTACAGATACAAAACTACGCTGGCCAAAGACAATAATGACGGAAAGCGGCTGCTGATACACGGCTACGGAGACCCTACCCTGGGCACCGAGCATCTTGATAACATCCCCAATATGTTCTTATCGCAATGGACAGATAAAATCATGGAAAACTTTGATTCCATCGCCGGTATGGACATTACCGTAATAGACGATTATTTTGGCTATGATGGCATCTCAGACCGCTGGATCTATCAGGATATAGGGAACTATTACGGCGCAGCAACCTATGGGATAAGTATTTTTGATAATACTTACAAGCTCTATTTCAACACCGTCCGTCGCGATACCTGCCCTGTGATCCTAAAAACAGAACCTGAAATGGATATCGAGTTCCACAACAGGATGCAACTCAATACCGGAGGAGGTGACAACGGATATATACACGGTGCCCCCCTCTCGAACAAGAGGCTGCTTACCGGAGATATTCCCGGAGGAAAGGCATCATTCAGCATCAAAGGAGACATCCCTAATCCCGGATTATATCTCGGGCAGCTAGTAGGCAGGCAATTACAGGAAAATGGCTATATACTCGTGAAAATAGGAAATACATACGACCGGTATATAGGCCAGATGTACAGCAATGACAGGAAATATTACGATGAAAAGGTATTTCATACACACATCTCATTCCCACTGAGAGACATTATCAAAGACACCAATGTAAGAAGTAATAACCACTATGCCGAACACCTCATACGTACGGCAGGAAGGGCAAAAAACAGCGATATTTACTATCCGGCACTCGATGCAGGTATAGAGAAAACAAAAGAATTGTGGAAAAGCCGCGGACTGGAGACTGACGCCCTGATGATGTACGATGGTAGCGGCCTGTCGCCTGCCAATGCGGTAAGCCCCGCATTTATGTGCGACCTGCTGGTATATATGCAGACCAAAAGCAAATATGCGGAAGATTTCTTCGAATCGCTACCCAAAGCAGGAAAAGACGGCACGGTAAAAAACAGGCTGAAAGGCACAAGGCTTGCAGGTAAAATAGCGATGAAAAGCGGAAGTATCAATGGCGTACAATGTTTTTCGGGATACTATATCGATGGCGAAAAGAAGTATGCTTTCACTGTAATGGTTAATAAGTTTACAGGCTCTCGCAGCGAAATTGTACGGGCAATAGATGCATTACTCTTGTCACTTTTCTAAAGTAAGTAACTGTTTAAATTTTATTCGTTCAAATTTTTAGAGATGTTTTAGAGATGCTTATTTACATACGCTTCGCTCCTGTGACCGTTGGTTCTTCCTCGAAACGATAATAGCGGGCTATTTACATACGCTTCGCTCCTGTGACCGTTGGTTGAGTTGAGAGAAAGGAAAAAACAGCCGAAAACAGACTAAAAATGAACGAAGAAAAAGGTATAATAAAATATTCGTATAAAATTTAAACAGTTACTTCTATGTTGTAATCCAAATATTCGGAGTATTATTTTTCGTTTTTATTTTTTTTCATAAAAACAACTACATTTGTATCAGGAAGTTGAAGAGGAAACAGGCTCTGCTGGGGAGCAACTTGTCAGCAATACACTTCCTGCGTTACGCAGT
>NZ_QVMO01000091.1 GCF_010501055.1 Dysgonomonas sp. 521 | reverse complement strand
ACCCAAACTCTAAAAAAAATAAGCGGATAATTAATGAACTAAAACAATATGGGACTATTGCCGCTTAAAAAAGCTGTTTTTATAACGAACTATTGAGTATGTCTTTTCCTGAATATTTCCGTTTACATCATAGAAGGATGCAATCTTTCTCAGGGCTTTTGACGTTTCTCCATCTACAATAGTGTATTCCTTTACACATCCGTATTCGTTATTTTCTATATTGCTGTAAACTTTATGATTTGGATTTGCGGCAAATATATTAAGTGAAAATAATACTGATAAAACTGAAGTTAAAAATATTGCTTTCATGATTGTATTTATTTAATGTTATTACCCTCTTTATTCATTTTTTAATTTCCTCTTCGAAGCGCTTTCTACATATATGACGCAAACGATATTCAAATAGTTACAGAGATATTGAAATATTTTTAGTACTATGTTATACATAATACTAATGCATGATTATTTCTTTCAGATAATCAGAATATTACAGATGCCTTTAAATAATGTTAATAAAAAAACAGATGAGGTAAGTCCTAAAGTTTGAAACTAAAATAAGTGATGGTTAAGGTATTTAAAACAAAAGAGATATTTGAATACTCCAAATACCTCTTTTGCCATTTACATTATATACCTTAGTATGCCCGAGCAAATACTACTCGTTGAGCAGAAGGTTTCCCTGTTACCATACATACTCCCGGAGTTTTGTCTCCTTCGAGAGGAATACAGCGGATAGTTGCTTTTGTTTCGGCCTTCACTTTCTCTTCAGTTTCAGGAGTTCCGTCCCAGTGGGCGAGAATAAATACGCCGCTTTCGATCTTTTCTTTAAATTCCTCGTAAGTATCTACCGTTACAGTTTTCTCCGCCCTGAGATCATAGGCTTTCTTATAGATGTTTACCTGAATATCATCCAGCAATTTCTTGATATAGATATCCAGTCCGTCACAAGAAACTGTTTCTTTGGTCAATGTATCGCGGCGGGCAACTTCTACAGTATTATTTTCCATATCGCGGGCTCCCATAGCCAGACGCACAGGCACACCTTTCAGTTCGTATTCGGCAAACTTCCAGCCCGGTTTCTTATTGTCGGCATTGTCATATTTTACACTGATGCCAAGGGCCTTCAGCGATTTGACGATACCTTCTACTTTCTCATTAATGAGGGCTAGCTGTTCTTCTCCTTTATAGATAGGGACAATCACAACCTGATATGGAGCCAACTTAGGAGGGAGCACCAAACCGTTGTCATCGGAATGTGCCATAATCAAAGCGCCTATCATACGGGTAGACAACCCCCATGATGTAGCCCATACGTAGTCCATCTTACCTTCTTTGTCGGCAAACTTCACATCAAAAGCCTTGGCAAAGTTCTGTCCTAAGAAGTGGGAAGTGCCTGATTGAAGTGCTTTACCATCCTGCATCATTGCCTCTATTGTATAAGTTTCCACAGCTCCGGCAAAGCGCTCGGATGCGGATTTTACACCTTTAATGACAGGCATGGCCATGTGCTCTTCGGCAAACTGTGCATATACGTTCAGCATCTTTACTGTTTCCTCCTCGGCTTCCTCTCTTGTCGCATGTGCGGTATGCCCTTCCTGCCACAAGAATTCCGCAGTACGCAGGAACAGGCGCGTACGCATTTCCCAGCGAACGACGTTTGCCCATTGGTTGACAAGGATAGGCAGGTCTCTGTATGATTGTATCCAGTTACGGTATGTATTCCATATTATGGTTTCGGAAGTAGGACGTACAATTAGTTCTTCTTCCAGTTTGGCTTCCGGGTCTACTATTACACCTTTTCCTTCCGGATCATTCTTTAGGCGGTAGTGGGTGACAACAGCGCATTCTTTTGCAAAACCTTCTACGTGGTCAGCTTCCTTACTCAGGAAAGACTTGGGGATGAAAAGCGGGAAATAAGCATTTACGTGACCTGTTTCTTTGAACATATCGTCCAATTGACGTTGTATTTTTTCCCAAATAGCGTAACCGTATGGTTTTATCACCATACACCCACGAACAGCAGAGTTCTCCGCTAATTCTGCTTTCAATACCAAATCGAGGTACCACTGACTGTAATCCTGACTTCTTGATGTCAGTTCTTTAAGTTCTTTTGCCATATTAATTGAATTCTGTTTTCCAAAAAGTTGCTACAAAGTTAGCAAAAGCCATTAATTAAATATCATTTAAGCTCTATTTTGTATCTTTGCGGAATATAGGATACACCTTGCAAGCTTAAGGAAGCTTTGTTGCACTCAGCTTTCACTATCTTTGCCTAATATAAGATAATTATGAAAATAAAATATACAGATATACTTCTCGACCTTGACGATACACTTATAGATACAGCCGAGAATACGCGGCTAACCTTAGTCGAGTTGTTTGAGGATTATAACTTTGCTCGTTATTTTCCGTCTTTCGAAGACTTCTATACAATCTATTATGCGAGCGTGAGCCAGCTATGGGAGCTATATGGTCTGGGTAAAATCTCTAAAGCTACCCTGCAACGCGAACGCTTTATTGCCCCGTTAAGCCTGGTGGAGGAAATAACAGAGGAACAGGCTTTGGCTATCAATGATGATTATACAGAACGGATAATGCGAAAAGGCACTCTGATAGAAGGTGCTATCGACCTGTTGAACTACCTGCAAGAGAGATACAAGCTCCATATCCTATCCAATGGCTTTACCGAGATGCAATACATAAAGATGGAAAGCGCAGGGTTGTCCGGCTATTTTGATAAGGTAATACTGTCCGATGAAGTAGGAGTAAACAAGCCTCATCCCGACTTATTTACCCATACGCTGAAAGAGATTGGAGTAGATAAAAGGGATGTAATAATGATAGGAGACAATCTCCTCACGGATATAGGGGGCGCGTACAATAGCGGGATAGACCAGATATGGTTTAACCCCGGACATAAGCCGGTAAAAGACTTTCAGCCTACTTACGTGGTGGATAAGCTGGCGGATATAAAGACTATCCTGTAGAAAACAAAAACCGGCAGGGCTCCCCTTCCGGTTTTCTATATACACACTAAATAATAACTATATTAATCCAGATACTGCTTCAAATCATCTACCCATGCGGCAATCCGCTTGTCAGTCTCATTGTATTCATTATCTTCATCCAAAGCCAGTCCAACGAAACGGCCGTTTACTACAGCATCCGATTCGTCAAAAGTATATCCGTCTGTAGAAACAGAACCTACTATTTCCACCTTACCTTTAAGAGCCTTGTACATTACATACATGCCTCCGGCAAAACTGGTAGAGAAAGAAGCGCTGTCCCCCAATCCGAAGACTGCTACCTTCTTGCCTGAAAAGTCCAGTTTTTCAATCTTCGGTAAAAGGATCTCCCAATCGTCCTGTAAGTCTCCGACACCTGTTGTAGAAGCTCCAAAGATTAAGAAATCGTATGCTTTCAGGTCTTCAACGTTTACGCCATCCGCATTGAAAAGGGTGGCATCGCCAAGAGCTGCCTGTATTTTTTCTGCTACCGCTTCTGTGGCTCCGGTAGATGAACCGTAAACTATCGCAATTTTGCTCATAACTAGTCAAGAAATTTATTACACTGATTATCAATTATCTGGAATCATTCAAAATAGAGGGAGCCATAAAACTCTGAACTATACCTCTCAATGCCAGATACACAATAAACGCCAGCCACAGAATATTGTTCGCAGATGTACCGGAAAACATAAAATATATCAGGAAAAAACTACCTACTGCTATAAGCATGGAGTTTCTCATCAGGTGCGATGCCGTTGCCCCAACAAAGACCCCGTCCCAAAGAAAGGCGGAAAATCCCGCGACCGGAATGAGCAAAACCCAGAACTGATAGTCTTTGCTTAACTCTAATATATTTTGTTTATCAGTGATTAACCCTAAAATCTGATTCAACGATGTAGCATAAACCAACGTGAAAATCCCTGCTACCACTATCCCCCACAGAAACAACCGTTTGACCAGTTGTTTTAATATAGTCCTGTTATTCTCCCCGATATATTTGCCGGTCAAGGCCTCGGCAGCATAAGCAAATCCATCCATCATATAAGAGAACAGGATAAACATCTGCATCAGCAGGGCATTTACCGCCAGAATATCTTTTCCCGACCTTGAAGATGCCGACATGAAAAATGTAGTGACGGCTATCAGCGCCATTGTGCGGATAAATATATCACTATTCACTTTAAAGAAGGGAATGTAAGACCGCATATCCTTCAAGATGGAAATGTTTATATATTTTTTCAGCCGGCCATACTTAATATTCCATATCAGGGCAAACGATAAGAAGCCTGTGTATTGGGCGCATGCCGAAGCAAGCGCTACTCCTTTTATCTTCATGCCGAACCCGTAGACAAAGGTAAAGCTCAGGGCGATGTTTACTATATTTACAGCTATTGCTATCAGCATCGGTATCTTAGCGTTCTGCATACCTATAAACCATCCGTTGAATGTGTACATGCCCAGTACGGCAGGCGCGGCCCAGATGTATATGTAGAAATATTCGTAAGCAAATACTTTTATGGCAGGTTCAGCGTTCAGCAGGTAAAAGCCCGACAACGCTATAAAATATTGCAACAGGACTATCAGAAGCCCTGCTCCCATTGCCACAGTAAGCGACCTTAACAGGATATTGGTTTGCTCTCTGTAATCTTTAGCGCCAAAAGCCTGTGCCGTAAAACCACTTGTACCCATGCGCAGGAATGAGAAACTCCAATAGATGAAATTAAACAACATTGTAGCCAAGGCTATAGCGCCAATATAATCTTCCGAATCGAGATGCCCGACAATATACATATCCACCAGCCCCAATAGCGGAACAGTAATATTGGATATGATATTGGGTATGGCGAGCCGTAAGATGCTTTTATTCATTGTTATACTTTGTTTTATATCCTATCCATCAGTAGTTGCTTATGTAACAAACCAGATGAAAAAGTGACAAAGGTGACACTTTTTAATGGTTTCCTTTGTTACTTTTTTATTTGCCAGTTATTTCAAGGAGCTCTTTATAAAAGATAATTATTTAATTGTATGATAACGGATCTATGCGATTTTATCAATACTAATCCTATTTTTAGAGCTTGTTTAAAGAACCGGAATGCATGCATATACCAACACTAGGAAGTCACCAGTTATAGTTTTTCTATTTTCCCTTTTTCGAATTCTCATAATCCTTAATAAAACCCAGGCACATCCAGTTTGCCAAAGCCTGCCTGTTGCCTGGATCAAGGAAACGGCGCTGATCGAAGGAGTTCTGTATGTTACCCAGTTCGGCGTAGATACCCACTGGTGTGGAATTGTCGAGCACATACAGGTTGCGTGTACTTATTGTTCCCGTAAATCCTCTGGTTGGCTGATATTTGTTATAGCGATCGTTAAAGGTCGCCTGCATTGTATTGGCTAGTCTCTTTCCTTGCGCACTGTTTTTGGCATAATAGAAGAATACATCCAGTTGCTGCTTCTGCCTTCTGCTGTCAAGATGAATAAAGACAGCCCGTTTATACTTTTCCTTCGATTGCCTGTTCAGGCTGTTTATCTTATCTGTCCGCTGTTTCAGGCGCGCAAGCTGATTTAATGGGATAGCCGCACCCATGCAGGTCTCGCGTTTACTGTTCGATAGATAGCGGTCATCCCTGATGCCGTCTTTAGCATCCTGAATAATCATGTAGACTGTAGCTCCTTCTTCCATCAGGCAGCGTGCAAGCCTTAGAGTTATATCGTATGCATATTCATCTTCGTGGAGCTTATGCCCATCCACCTTGCCTATTGCTCCGGGGTCAGGGCCTCCATGCCCGCTGGAAAGAAAGAAGCAGGCACCTTTCAGTTTATTCGACTTAACCGTATAGTTGGCATATTTAGTACCAAAAAGCTTAAAATTCCGCTTCTTGCCAGATTGGGCAACAGTTCCGGTTGTTACAGGTTTTGATATTTGAGCCGATGATTTACTTTTATCCGGAAGCCTGTAAGAAACGCCCTTCAACAGAGTGTTCCGTTTTCCAAACTTCCCTTTATTCAACTCTAAGAATTTATTATATGCATCTGTACCCGTACATTTATTCCTCTTCAGAAAGGCATGTATTCCTTCGCCATTTCTGGGCGTAGCTCTTCTGCTCTGCGCGTATATTGTACAGGAAAAGACAAGAAAAAAAAGTATGACAATACATTTTATCTTCATATATTAAAATCAACTACCATAAGATAGATAGACAGTTACAACAATATTACCGACAGCAAATATAAACAGAATTCATAAAAAATAAAAACCGGTACTCTAATGAATACCGGTTTTATTATATATTAAGACAAGAAGACAGGTTCTTAATTTTTACGTTGAACCCGGCTCCATCCGTAGACTGCTTTGTCGCCCAGTTCTTCTTCGATGCGAAGAAGCTGGTTGTATTTGGCCATACGGTCTGTACGGCTAAGCGATCCGGTCTTGATCTGGCCTGAATTTGTAGCTACTGCGATATCGGCAATTGTAGCGTCTTCAGTTTCACCCGAACGGTGAGAAGTTACACTTGTGTAACCTGCGCGGTGAGCCATTTCTATAGCGTCCAATGTTTCAGAAAGCGTACCTATCTGGTTTACCTTGATAAGGATAGAGTTACCACATCCGCTTTCGATACCTTTTTTCAGGAAGTCAACGTTGGTAACAAACAAGTCGTCGCCTACCAGCTGAACTTTGTCGCCAATAGCGTCAGTCAGTTTTTTCCAGCCATCCCAGTCTCCTTCGTCCATACCATCTTCGATGGAGTCGATAGGATATTTTTCGGTCAGTTCTTTCAGGAATTTAACTTGGTCATCCGCATTACGTTTAGCTCCGTCTTTTCCTTCAAATTTGCTATAGTCATATACTTTTGCTTCTTTGTTGAAGAATTCGGAAGCAGCACAGTCGAGGGCGATAGTAACTTCTTCTCCCGGTTTGTAACCTGCGTCACTGATTGCTTTAAGGATCGAATCAAGAGCATCTTCTGTTCCGTTAAGGGCAGGAGCAAAACCTCCTTCGTCACCTACTGCAGTGCTCAGTCCACGGTCGTGAAGAACTTTCTTCAATGCATGGAATACTTCAGCACCCATTCTCAAACCTTCTTTGAAAGATTTAGCGCCAACCGGACGGATCATAAATTCCTGAAATGCGATAGGAGCATCAGAGTGAGAACCTCCGTTGATGATATTCATCATAGGTACAGGCAGAGTATAAGTGTTAGTACCACCGATATAGCGATACAATGGAAGTTCAAGGTAATTGGCTGCGGCTTTAGCTACGGCAAGGGAAACACCTAAAATGGCGTTAGCGCCAAGTTTAGACTTCGTTTTTGTTCCGTCAAGCGCAAGCATTTTGTGGTCGATACCTCTTTGGTCAAGAGAAGATTCACCCAAAAGAGCCGGAGCGATAAGTTTGTTTACATTGTCAACGGCTTTAGTTACACCTTTACCACCATAACGTTTTTTGTCGCCATCGCGAAGTTCAAGTGCTTCATTTTCTCCTGTTGATGCACCGGATGGTACAGCAGCGCGGCCAAGCACACCACATTCCAATGTTACGTCAACTTCGATTGTAGGATTACCTCTTGAATCCAGGATCTCACGTGCGAAAATTTTCTCGATTCTCATTGTTTTTTATTAATTTAAAAATGAATAATATATTTCGTTGTTTTGTTTGTTAAATTGAACCTACAAAATTAGTCTTTTTTCTTGTATTCTGTAAATAAAATAATGGAAATATAAACTCTATATCTTGAATTTCACATGGTTTTATGAATTATAAAACAAGTCTTAGTGGCAGAACTTTGTTTTATCAAAAGCTTTTGACCAGAGTACCCATCGCATAAATCATAAAAATCCCCATACCTACCGACATCAGTATATATGCCGAAATTCCGGTTATCATCATTATACCCATACTTTTATAATGGGAGTTCAGGTACTCGAATGCTTTGGTCAGTGTATCCGGGTCGTTGTACCTGATTGCTCTTTTTACTGTGCCCGAAAATTTCAGCATCTTGTACAGGGCATAAAAGTAAATGACAGTCATTATTATAGATATAACGGTGAAAGCTGTGGTTATCAGAATGGTATCCGGTCTTGATTCGTCGGGTACCTTCGATACATTCGACCAGATAAGGGAAAGAATATATGTACCTATAGCTACTATAAATATGATACCAAATCCGAGAATTGCTATAAATCTGGCCCAGTTGGCGGCGCTATTCAGAAACTGTTGCGCCGGCAGAGAGAGGGTTAAATCTGGCTCGTTTTGTTGCATGTGTTATACTTTTGTTATTATCCGAATTTATATTTTTTCGGATTGTTAATAGAATTAATTAAGGCTATTGCATTCGCTGAAGTATCGTTATCCGGAGAATTGGTATATTCCTCCAGTAATTGTCTTTTCGGCTGTATATACTCCATTATAAGTAATGCGAATCAAGGGTTAAATGTGCTGTTTTTTGTCCCTTTAGGGACTGAGTGTTGGTAGAAAGAAGCTTTAACCGGTTAATTGCGTGCCGTCAGGTACGCAATATCTACAGAACAATTCACATTTTGTACCTGACGGCACAAAAAAACGAATTTCATTCATGTTTCTACCAATATGATGTGCCTAACGGCACATTTAACCCTTGATTCGCTAAGTAACTGTTTACTGAAAAAGTTATTCTTTAAACATCTCGTCAAAATCAACGACCTGTTTGCCCGGCAACACCTGATTAAGCACCACCCCGATAATAGAAGCCAGCGCCATGCCTTCCAGAGAAAATACCTTCCCGATATGGATAGCTGCGCCGCCGATACCGATAACAAGGATAACCGAAGATATGATGAGATTGCGCTTGCGGCTGAAATCAACCTTGTTTTCTACCAGCATACGCAAGCCGCTGGACGCTATGATACCGAATAATAATATAGATACGCCACCCATTACAGGAGTCGGTATTGTAGCCAGCAGAGCCGCTATCTTACCGCAAAAACCGAATAGTATAGCAAAGATCGCCGCCCCCACAAAGACATAAATACTAAAGGCGCGAGTAATAGCCAGTACGCCAATATTTTCGCCATAAGTAGTATTTGGAGGCCCTCCGATGAATGATGCCAGCATGGTAGCGACACCATCACCCAGCATGGAGCGGTCCAGTCCGGGGTCTTTTATCAGGTCTTTACCCACTACTTTGCTCAGCACAAGCTGATGACCTATATGTTCTGCTATGGGAACAATGGCTACAGGAACCATCATCAGGAATACCCGCCACGTAAACGATGGTGTATAATCTACAAACGGAACCATGAAAGGAGGCATTTCTATCCAGTTGGCTTCTATCACATGATGCAGGTCGACTACACCCATGACGACAGAAAATACATATCCTCCGATAATGCCCACCAGCACCGGGATCACACTTAAGAAACCGCGTGTAAAAATGGCTGTCAGTATAGTGATTGTCAGCGTTACCAAGCCTATCAGTACATACGTCAGGTCGTATTCGCCGGCGGGGTTGTTTGTAGACATATTCACTGCTGTAGCGGCAAGTCCCAGGCCGATAACCATAATTACAGGGCCTACTACGACAGGTGGTAGTAGTTTCATCAGCCATTTGGTGCCGGCTCTGTTGATTATCAAAGCGACTATCGAATATGTGACCCCTACCATGAAACTGCCTACCATAAAGCTGCCTAACCCAACGCCGGATGAAGGGTCGAGTTCTAAAGCTTTAACGGCTATAATAGGATTGATAAAAGCAAAAGATGAACCCAGATAAGATGGAACTTTACCCTTTGTGATGGCGATGAATGCCAGTGTGCCGATACCGCTCGAAATAAGAGCCACAGCAGGGCTCATCCCTGTAAGCGCCGGAACAAGTACTGTTGCCCCAAACATGGCAAATAAGTGCTGTATACTCAATAACAGCCATTGGGCGGCTTTGGGCTTTTCCTGAATGCCTAATACGATTTTCTTTTCTTCTTTCATTTTGGGTGTTTGTATTTATCTGTTGCACATAAAAAAAGCCGAGAACAAAAAGTTCGGCTTTATAATTTTTATAAATGTTATTATTTTAGGTTTTTTGCTTCCACATCCTTCGATTTTATTGACGATAAAGGTAATATATTTCCGAAAAACAAGAAAGTACTTGGTTGAAAGAATTTTAAAAAAAAGCAATGCAGGCAAGATGTACTTAGAGTCTGTTTAAATTTTATACGAATATTTTATTATACCTTTTTCTTCGTTCATTTTTAGTCTGTTTTCGGCTGTTTTTCCCTTTCTCTCAACTCAACCAGCGGTCACAGGAGCGAAGCGTATGTAAATAGCCCGCTATTATCGTTTCGAGGAAGAACCAACGGTCACAGGAGCGAAGCGTATGTAAATAAGCATCTCTAAAACATCTCTAAAAATTTGAACGAATAAAATTTAAACAGTTGCTAAAACAGGCTCTTATACCAACATTGCTTTTCCACTATATATAAAAATCAACAATTCTATTTTTCGATTCGTATCCTTGCATCCACTGCCGTCACCTTCTCTTCATTAGCCAGAAGCGGGTTAATATCCATCTCTTTTATTTCCGGAGCGAATCGCAGCATGACAGATAGCCGGACTATTATTTCAATAAATAATTTCTCGTTCAACCCCTTTTGTCCGCGTGTTCCCTTTATTATTTTATAGGCTTTCAGCGAATGTACCATCGATGTAGCCTCATGAAAACTCAATGGCGCTAAACCCGATGCCACATCTTTCAGTATTTCAACGAAGATACCACCTAGCCCGCATAAGACGATATGCCCATAAGTAGGCTCATACTTGGCCCCGATAAACAATTCCTGCCCCGACAACATGGGTTGGATCATAACAGAAGTAGCCTCCGGTATTTTCATCAGCCGGTCAAATTCAAGGGCTAAGTGATTCGCTGCACGTATATTTAGCACCACTCCGCCTACGTCCGACTTATGCACGGGCCCCACACATTTGGCCACCACCGGATACCCTATTTTTTCGGCAAAGGCGATGGCTTCCTCTTTGTGTGCAGTTACCAGTTCCTGTACCTGGGGGATGCCTGCCGCATCGAAAAGCTGTTTCACTATTTCGCTGTCTACATATCCATTCGGAGCCTTGTCGATAATCGTACGTATGCGGGGGATATCTACAGGTATATCCTCTATCTTCCCTACCGATGGCGGCGTCCACGATACTACTTTCGATAATGCGTTTGCCAGTGCATATTCGTCCGTAAAGTTGACATGGCCTTTTTTTACGAAGCTCTCCATTTCGGAAGAAGCAGCTATTACAGACGGTAGTATCGGGTAAATGGGTAGCTTGCTTGTTTTTATCTTTTCGTCCAGCATATCATAGGCTTCGGCCACATTGCTTACACCCGGATTACCATAGATAACGGCTATACCATCAATTTCCTTGAAGTACTTCTCGCAGAAGTCGATGCAGGTAGACATGTGTTCCCCGGTTCCTGTTCCTATTATATCTATAGGATTGGATACTGCCGCTCCCGGCAGAAGATGTTTTTTTAGTTCGGCGGCCAGATCTTTGTTCATCTCGGGAACATCGATATTTCCTTTCGATAAAGCGTCGGTCAGGATAACGGCAGGTCCTCCGGCCTGAGTGATAATAGCCATCTTCCGGCCTTTCAATTCTTTCAAGGTTAACACGGCGGCCACATTCGCCAGCTCTTCCCGTGAATAGCAACGTATGATACCCGCTTTACGGAATAGAGCCTCCACAGCCGAATCCGAACTGGCTATCGCACCTGTGTGTGATGATGCCGCCCGGCTACCAGAAGAGGAACTGCCCGATTTTATCGCGGCTATCTTACATCCTTTATTTATTAATGAAGATGAGTGATTTAAGAACCTGTCAGGATCGGCTATCTTTTCCAGATATAATAATTTTATCTTAGGGCTGCTTTTAGGGTCATATTCATTATCCAGATATTCTAAAATGTCTTCTACCCCTACCTGTGCGGCATTTCCTATCGACCACGCTGAGTTGAACCTCAATCCTATCCGCATGGCGGATTCGATGATATATGTGATGGTCCCGCCCGAACTCGAAATAATATCCACGCCATTCGTATCCAGGCTTGGCACAGGGCGGGTAAATATGCTCTGATGCTTTGTGTTGAAAAAACCGGAGCAATTTGGGCCGATCATAACGGCTCCTGCTTTGTTCACTACTTCAACAAGTTCTTTTTCTTGAATAGCACCTTCTTTAGATTCTTCGCTAAATCCGGCAGAAAAAACAATGAAGGCTTTCACTCCTTTCTTGTTAGCCAGAAAACCTACGGTTTCTACACATTGGCTGGCCGGGATGGAAATTATGGCCAGATCTGTTTGTGGAATATCTTCAATGTTAGTATATGCCTTTACTCCCTGAATTGTTCCACCTCTTGAGTTTACAACATATAGATCTTTATCAAATGTTCCGCCTAAGATATTATGCAAAACACTACCTCCAGGTTTCAAAATGTTATCAGATGCGCCGACTATTACGATGCTTTTCGGGTTGATTAGCTTTTTGTAATCCATAAAACAGGTGTTTGAGTGTTATTTTGTACAAAAATAGTGAATATATATTATAGCAGGGATATCTATTTTTATAATGTAAAACATATTTAATGTTTCAAAATGTAATTGTCATACATTTCATTTAATGCATATGGTGGAAATTCTTTGACATTTAGTATATAGGAAAGGCGCTTTTTATCTTAACCATATATTTAAAACATGCAATTTGATTCTTTTGTTTCAAAAAAAATGAAGTGGGAGTGAACTTTTTTTATGTTTCACAACATGTTGCATATGTGGCAAATAGTTTATAATTTTATCATTCTGTTTAAATTTTCCAAGAATTATTTTCCTTTAATATTTGGATTGTATTAAATAAGTTTTTACTTTTGCACCCGCTTTACCGCCATAAGCGACCCTTAAGCGAGAGGGTTTGGCAATAGTTCGATATCCGTTTAATTGTGACTATCCTTTTGGTTTGTTCCAAGACAGAAAGAAGCATTACGGTAAGACATAGCGGTTAGCGCAAGCGATCTTTGATAAAATGACAACATAAAGAGTGTAGTACATAATATTATATATATTAAATGGAACTACCGTCAATAAATTAGGTATAATTAATCGGGTCGGGTCAAAGGATTTAAAGTAAAAAGAATATACAAAGAAGAGTTTGATCCTGGCTCAGGATGAACGCTAGCGAT
>NZ_QVMO01000090.1:13730-13965 GCF_010501055.1 Dysgonomonas sp. 521 | reverse complement strand
TAAGAAAAAAACGGTAATTTTGTCAGACTAATTTGCACAGTGAGTGGGTGGGTATCACCGGAATCACTGGGTGGGTATCGCCGGAATATGCAAATCAGTATTTCGTTTTGTTTAAATTATGTGTTCTTTTATTTTTTATCCTGCGCGCAATCGCAGATTGCTTGCCTTACTTTTGGCCAAAGCTCCAAAAGTAAGCAAAAAAGCATTGCGCCCCGCTTCGCCGTACGACCCACCA
>NZ_QVMO01000090.1:0-13619 GCF_010501055.1 Dysgonomonas sp. 521 | reverse complement strand
CGTTGGTGGGTCGCCGAGGGACAAAGCACTAGCCTTTTGCTTCCTTTTGGGCAATGCCAAAAGGAAGGGCAAGCCCGGGAGGGCGCGGCAGTAGGAAGCTACGGCTAAAGTATTTAGCCTAGGATAGCCTTTATGTAAAAAATAAAAGAACATTTTAAGTAGCGAGAGCAGAACTAAAATTTATTTTATGTTATGCCGAGTCACGACAAACGACTAATGAAATTGAACATTTAACTTATCAACTACTGATTGACATAAATAAGTATATGATAATAATTAATGACGTATTTTGATGAGGCGATGTAGGGGCAGACTTATATGTCTGCCCGAAAAATTGGCGAACACACAGGTTCGCCCCTACATTTCTGAATTGAAGAATCGCTGGAGTCAAATACAACAATAAATATTACTTATTAATGCGAATCAAGGGTTAATTGTGCTATTTTTTGTCCCTTTAGGGACTGAATGTTGGTAGAAAGAAGCTTTAACCGGTTAATTGCGTGCCGTCAGGTACGCAATATCTACAGAACAATTCACATTTTGTACCTGACGGCACAAAAAAACGAATTTCATTCATGTTTCTACCAATATGATGTGCCTAACGGCACATTTAACCCTTGATTCGCATTATTAATCAACAATAAACGAATTTCACAAATGAACGAATTAATTATCAGGATATTAAATAAAGAAGAGGCTGTTCCTTACGATTTGCTTTATTTGGCAGACCCTTCGGCAGAGGCTGTCTCAGACTATTTAAATAGAGGAACGTGCTATGTAGGAGAGTTGGACGGTAAAGTGATTGGCGTATTTGTCTTACTGCCGACCCGTCCGTTCACAATCGAACTGGTAAATCTGGCAATCGCAGAACAATATCATAATATGGGATATGGGAAGAAGATGGTTCAGTATGCAATCGACAGAGCTAGAGATGGCAATTATAAGGTATTGGAACTGGGCACAGGTAACGCGGGCATAGGGCAAATGGCGCTTTACCAGAAGTGCGGGTTTACGATTACCTCTGTGGATTTTGATTTCTTCAGGAAGCATTACGCAGAGCCGATTTATGAGAATGGTATCGAATGCCGGCACATGATTCGTTTAAGTATCGATTTATAAATTTATAACTTCAACTATGACAGAAAAAGAGAAAGCGGCAAAAGGGCTGTTGTATGATGCAAACTACAATGATGAGATTATAGCGGATAGGCAAAGAGCCAAGGAAATATTGTTTGAATATAATCTGCTGCATCCCAATAAATATGAAGAGAAGCGGGAACTGCTAAAACGATTGCTGGGTAAGACCGGAAATGAATTTATCTTTACACCTCCCTTCCATTGCGATTATGGTTATAATATTGAGATAGGAGAAAATTTTTATGCGAATATGAATCTTGTGATTCTTGACGGGGCTAAGGTTACGATTGGTGATAATGCCTTTATCGCACCCAATGTAGGTATCTATACGGCCGGTCATCCATTGGATGAGGAGCAACGCAATCAGGGGCTCGAATATGCTTACCCTGTTACTATAGGGAATAGTGTTTGGATAGGAGCAGGAGTCAATATATTGCCGGGTGTTACTATCGGCAACAATGTAGTGATAGGGGCTGGAAGCGTAGTTACGAAGGATGTACCCGACAACTGTATGGTTGCAGGCAATCCCGCTACGATAAAGAAACGGCTGAAATAGAATATTACAGTCTTCTTCAGTATAGAATGATGTTATGGATAATATATTAAGAATTGCGGAGAGAAATCAAAAACGGGCTTGGGAGATTGTTGATGATATTGATATTATCAGTATCTGGCAGTCTATCGGCGCCGAAATTAATTTAGTAGGCTCTCTCAAAACGGGACTTTTAATGACGCACCGTGATATCGATTTTCATATATACTCCGCCCCTCTAGACATTGGCGACAGCTTTCGGGCCATAACGAAATTGGCGACCAACCCTTCTGTAAAACGCATTGAATATGCTAATCTGATTGATACGGATGAAAAATGTATAGAATGGCATGCCTGGTATCTTGATAAGGAAAACGAGTTGTGGCAGATAGATATGATCCATATACTGAAAGGCTCTTTTTATGATGGCTATTTTGAGCGTGTTGCAGAGCGGATAATAGAGGTTTTAACACCCGAAATGAGACAGACAATTTTACGGTTAAAATATGAGACACCCGATACTGACAAGATAATGGGTATAGAATATTATAAAGCAGTAATCAATGATGGGGTATCCAGCTATAAAGAGTTGACTGAGTGGAAAAAGCGGAATACAGGAGCATACATAATTGATTGGATCCCCTAGTAGCTGTCAGGAATATTGTCATAATAATACGATTTGCGTTGAAAAAGGAGTTCAATTTCATTAGTCGTTTTACATACGCTTCGCTCCAGTGAACGTTGTTTGTCGTGACTCGGCATAACATGAATTTTTAATTCAGTTCTGCCCTCGCTACTTAAAACGTTCAAATTTAATTAACGGAATCTTCCTTTTGGTCAGAAACAATATTCGACAGGGTAAAACGAAGTTAATGATACAAAAGGCCACAGCTGTTATTATCAATTACATACCTGACGAAGGCTCTGCTCAAGAATCAAGGATTGAACTTTTTCTCCATTACAACATAATCATAGCCATCCTTCGAATAACGATTATCGGTTTCTTCATAACCGAATTTCTCATAGAAGCCTGTCGCATTTGTACGCGCGTTGCACCACAGGCGGTCGAATTTCATATCATTGGCATAGTCGATAAGCCATTTCATCAGGGCAGAAGCATATCCCCTCCCCTGCATACCGGTATCGGTAGCTAGTTTGCGGAATTGAACCTCCCTGCCATGCAAAAAAATAGACATAACGGAAACCAGCCTGTCGTCTTCATATACGCCGATATGCAATCCTTTTTCATCTTCGGGCAATTTTACATATTCAATGTCCTTGCCGGGGTACATCACTCGGTGGCGCATCAGTAATACTTCCTGATATGGAGCTTCGGATATAGTCATTTTATTTAGAATTTATAAGTTAACATTAAACGGCCTTCCGCAGTACTGGAAAACACATCATCAAAATATTTATAATTCGTATCGCGGGTATAGCTATATGCGATGCCAGTGAGAAATAGATGTTTTCTCAACTTCACATCCGCCCTGAGGCTTATAGCGTGCAGTATAGCCTGCGATTTATCTCCCTGATAGTCGAATTCATGCACATCGATATTATCCCAGTCTATATCCTGAGGATAGCCTTTCCATGTAAACATACGATAGATTTCATAATTGCCGGACAAGCTTATCCTGTCTTTATAGGTCAGGTTAAAACCAAGCTTTGTGCTAAAGCCGCTCGCCAGATTATAGTTACGCATATCCACTACATAATGGTCGCTGAGCGAGCCGCCGAGCAATACGAGATTCGCGTGCATATATGCGTCAAATCCAACATTTCGCACACGTTTGCTCTGATAGATAAGTCCTGTTCCGAATGATGCCGGAGTACAGAACTTATACGGGATTTTACCCGAAACATCTGATATCGTATCCGAATCGTAATAGTCGAAATGCTGATAAAAGCCCAGACTAAGGAAATCTTTTTGGGTGTCTACGAGGTCTGTGACATATAATCGCCCGATTATGTTCAGCTGGCTAAGCATTGGCTGCGAACTGTGTATATTCAGGTTGCTCTTAAATGTAAAATAGTCGTATGGTTTTTCATTCTCATCGGAAAACCTGTCCCCGTATTCTATATTAACGTCCATCGCAGCCCCTACACCTTTGTCCAGAATCTCTCCTTTCAGTTCAAGGACACGTACTCCGGCAGATACTTCCACACTGACATCGGGTACTCCAAACTGTTTTCCGGTAGTAGAACGCCTGCGCCAGGCATCGCCATTGAGAATGCGTGTAAGCCCTCTGGTAGGGGCGATCAGAAAACCGGCCAGCTCGCGTCCGAAGCGGTGCGTCCCCTCCCTTCTGTCATCCAGCACCAGGTCTGATGTACGGTAAAACACCTCCCCCAGCGACAATCCGCCTATAGGTGTGGCTATAATATCATTAAATGACGGATATTCATTCTCCATAAACAACTCCCACATAGCACTCCCCCCCAGTGCGAAGAGTCCCGACTGCCAGTAATTGTATCCTCTCGAGCGGGCGGAATTATAGTACAAACTACCATGATACGGATGCAAGAACATGTTCGTTCCCATCTGGTCGTTGTCCCAGACAAAGCGATGACTAAGGTTTGTCTTTATAGTGTGCATATTTATATATGCAAATTCTTCCTTCATAACGAAACGGTCGAATCCCCAGATAGCCATATTCAGGCTAAAATTTTGGGCAGCCGCGCCCCATCCGTTTTTTTTAGAATAGTAAGCTATATCGAGCGAATCAGCAGGTTTGGGTGGAGCGACCTGATACCTGATAGCAAACTGGGCCTGTATAGAAAATGATATTAATAGAAATACAATTAATAAGTGAAGCTTTTTTCGCATTGACGAATCCTGATTATTATTTATTCTTTCAAGCAGCAAAGATAATTGTTTAATAGCTAGTCATAAAAAATCCGCCATAAGTTTTTTCAGGGGATATTATTTATGCATAGGATTAAAGAACACATAATTTAAGCAAATCTAACTCCCAACCTACATTATTTATAAAAAAAGCACAAGTAAAAATACCTGTGCTTTCGTGGCATCAGTTATACACTCCTTATTCTAAATCAATTACCGCTAAATCTTTTTCATCACAAAACACATGGCATGCATCTGTATAGACCTTGATGTTTTTCCTGAATAACTCCTTATCATCTTTATACCCGACAAAGATAACAACTCCTACAAGTTTTACCTCATCCCATTTTGTAGGCATCACAAAATCCGGATAATGGCGGGTCAGCCCATCTCCGGTTACCGGATAAATTCCATCTTCCCGACAATTTTTGAAACCCTGGCTATCAAAATCATTAAAGATATTAATATCTTTTAATCCGACTTCGGTTTCGATAAAAGTTTTTACACTGTCCAATGCATAAGGGCTTCCATCTTTATGCTGCACCCCAACGCTGATTGTCCTTAATTCTTCTGTACATGCAACCATATCATCGGATCTATTACTATCTGTACACGAAAGAAGAAGAGAAAATAGAAATAATGCAGGAAATAACTTTTTCATAATACAATAATAAGGGTTACTCTCTATAAATACAGATGAATATGTATAAGAAAAAGCTGCATGTAGTCAATTTTGCTTTTACCCGTTCCTATCCCTCTTTGTTACCCTTACCTCATCTCCGGCAGTAGGTGTCAGTTTGGTAAAGCCATATAGAGAAACAACTCCCAATATGGCAACAAAAATAAATGCCAGACGAAAATCAGCTACACTATAGTGCTCCGTATGACCGTTTATCATATTCGAGAAACGCAAAAAGACCGCTCCCATAGCGATACCCATACCTGTAGACATTTGTTGTACGGTACTATACAGCGTATTAGCCGCATTCATCCGGGGCTGAGGTATTTCGGCAAATGCCAGTGTAGTGATCGCACTAAATTGCATAGAACGGAACATTCCTGAAAGGAACATAACCACTACTATCAATATTACAGGGGTTGTAGGCAGTAGCAACGCTGTAAAAAACGTAAACAGGGCTACAAGGAATCCGTTAGCAACAAGCACAGTACGAAAATTATAGTGGCGCATTACCCATATAGTTGCAGGCTTCATCGCCAGATTTCCGGCCATAGTAGCCAGGAATAAAGAGCCCGATTGAAACGGATTCAAACCGAACCCTTCCTGAAACATCAACGGCACAAGGTAAGGCGCTACACCTATCACCATACGCGAGAGCGAACCTGTGAATATTGTGATTTTATAAGTCGGTATTCTGACTATCGAATAATCTATTAATGGATTGGAGATATGCTTTGAATAACGGATATTAAACAACAATAAGCATATACTAGCCAAAACAACAATTATCGAAACATAATAAGGCACTTCTTTCCGGCTAAGCAACTCTACCCCGTACATAAACCCGGCTAAAGCCAGCCCGCTAAGCACGAAACCCACAGCATCGAACCGTTTTTTGGGTAAACCGTCATTCTTTTCTTCAGGAATAAAATGCCATGCCAGAGCGACACAGATTATACTGATGGGAATATTAAGATAAAAAATCCAGTGCCACGACCAGTACGTGGTCAGGTATCCGCCTACGATAGGCCCCAGTATAGGCGCAACCAGAGCCGGCCATGTAATATATGCCATTACCGTTACCAACTGTTCCTTTGGCGCGGACTTTAATACAGCCAGTCGCCCAACAGGAGTCATCATAGCCCCCGCCATCCCCTGAAATATTCTGAATATAATAAATTGTGTCAATGTTTGCGACGTACCGCACAAAGCCGAAGCCGTAATAAACAGTATAATAGAAGTACAAAACACCTTACGTGTACCATAACGGTCTGCGATCCATCCGCTCACAGGGATAAATATAGCCAATGCAATCAGGTAAGAGGTTACCCCGGCGCTCAGATGTACCACATCCGTACCGAAAGAACGCGCCATAGCCGGTATGGCGGTATTCACTGCCGTAGTATCCAGCCCTTGCATAAAAAAAGCAATAGCGACAATCAGGGCAACTGTATAAGATTTATCTATTTTCATTACAGGAATGCAGTGCAGTTTTTAAAATCGGGTGCAAAGTTAACTTTTTTAGAGCCTGTTTAAATTTTATAGTAAACTTTTTCATAGCTATTTTTAGATGGATTTTTTTATTTTTACTTGCGGATTTAGCGGGCTAAATCAAAAAGAAAAAAGGAAAAAACACGGTAAAAAGAGCATTGAAAAGTTGCTAAGAATTCAAAGAATCGACGAAGTCAATAAACAGTCAGAGCCTATAATAGATATTTTCGCTAAAATTTAAACAGGCTCTTAGTTAACGGGAAATAATGCATTATAAATAAAGCCTGAAGTATAGCATTTTTTATACCTCATCCTGTAATCAACGAAAAAATGATACAAAAAGTTTAATGTTTCGGATGTGTTTCTATCCCTTAACCATCCTCCGCCATGATTAATTTATCCAAAGTAAACGGTACCGTTTTAGAAAATGGTTCTTTCCTGTATTTACAATCTTTGATCTGGCATACCGGGCAATATTTTTCAAGGCAGGAATCGGAATGGATAGATATCAGCGCATCCTGAGGAAATAAGTTGAGAATACATATCCTCAATTCTTCGCACGACTGATGTCCTTCGCTGATGTTGTAGTACCAAGGCAGAGTAAGGTCACAGTCAATAAAATAATCGCTACCATATTTCAGTACTTTAAGATTGTGTATATCGATCCAGTCTGTCTTCCGGTTTTCACTTATCGAAACGGCTATTTTTTCCAAGGTTTCCACGTCTGCCGTATCAATCAGGTTATTGATGGTCTTGCGTAAAATACCGATGCCTGTAAAAGCGATTATCCCTCCAAAAACAATAGCCAGTGCGCTGTCGATCCAAGCCAATCCGGTAAAATAAAGAATAACCAGTCCGGCTACCAGTCCGATCGTAGAATATGTATCAGACTGGAGATGCTTTCCTCCTGCCACAAGTGCGATTGAGTCATACTTACGTCCCTGCCGTATGCTATACCACCCTAAAATATAGTTCACCAATCCGGCTACCGCGATAACGATGATACCGACATCCAGTTTCTCAATCACAGAAGGAGCGAATAAGCGTTGAATCCCCTCGTATACAATAAGCCCACCTGCCATAAATATAAGAATACCTTCTATCGAGGCTGATATCAGCTCGATCTTACCATGCCCGAACGGATGGTCTTCATCTTTTGGCTTGGCAGCTTTGCGAATGGCGTACAGGCTTATCAGTCCGGCCGCAACATTTACGATGCTTTCCATCGCATCCGTCAGTATACCAACCGAATTAGTGAGAAAATAGGCTGTAAACTTACCAGTCATCAGGATGATGCCACAAGCCACAACCAGTGTTTGCACACGTTGCTTTATTTTATCGGGAGTTGCATTCATTTATGAAACAGATTCAAGTAAGAGAAACCTGAGGTACTCTTCAATAAGACTTCAAATATAAAACCTTTTTAAAGAAATCGGATAAGATGTACTTAAGACTTTCTTAAAAACTCTTTATCTATTCTCTATTTTAAACGAATAACTTTAAGAGCCAGTTTCAATTTTAGCGAAAATTTTTATTACAGGTTCATGTCAATAGTTCTTAGCAATTTTTTTATGCTCTTTTTAGCGTATTTTTGGCTCCGCCGATTTTCAATTCCCTTTTTACTCTTGGTTTAGCCCGCTAAACCGGCTAGCAAAAAGGATAAAATCCATCTAAAAATAGCTATAAAAAAGATTTGCTATAAAATTTAAACAGACTCTAAAAAACTTTATCTTTGCCCGGTATTCAAAACAGGATAAACAATGAATTGGCAGCAACTCCTCTCGGCAAGACGTTTTGGCATGGAAGAATATCATGATGAAAAACATCACGACCGCACTGATTTTCAACGCGATTATGACAGGCTTATTTTTTCTGCGCCATTCCGCCGACTGCAAAACAAGACACAGGTATTTCCGCTTCCCGGCAGTATATTTGTCCACAACAGGCTCACCCATAGCATCGAAGTATCATGCGTGGGGCGCTCGTTAGGAATGATAGTAGGCAAAGAGCTAAGGAAAAGGTATCCCGATTCCCCTGCCGACTTTGAGGAAATCAGCGCCATCATAGCTGCCGGATGCCTCGCCCACGACCTGGGCAACCCACCCTTCGGGCACTCGGGCGAGACAGCTATTTCCAGCTATTTTTCGGAAGGGAAAGGCAAATATTTAGAAGAAAAAATCAAAGAAGAAGGTGGTCGCTGGGAAGACTTCACCAATTTTGAAGGAAACGCCAACTCCATACGCCTGCTGATACACCAGTTCAACGGACGCCGTCGCGGCGGGTTTGTCTTAACATATTCGATGTTGGCATCCATAGTCAAATATCCTTATTCTTCGGTAACGTCGGATGGTAAATTCGGGTTCTTCAAGGCGGAAGAAAAAGACTTCAAACAGATAGCAGACACACTAGGTATGCATTGCATAGAAGAATCGCCACTCAAATATGCAAGGCACCCACTGGTCTATCTGGTAGAGGCCGCCGATGATATTTGCTACAAAATAATGGACTTGGAGGATGCCCATAAACTGGGGCTGCTTACAACGGAACAGACCAAGGAGCTTTTCCTCAATTTCTTCCCGGAAGAAAGGCAAAGGAAAATGCAGAAAACATTGCAGCGAGTAAGCGATATCAATGAACAGATCGCATACCTGCGTTCGAGTGTTATCGGGCTGTTGGTTGATGAATGCTCGAAAGTATTCCTCGAAAACGAACAGGAAATACTGGATGGTAAATTCGGGAAGTCACTGATAAAATATATTTCCGGCACAGCCAATGAGGCTTACCGGATAGCTACAGATATCAGTTACAAGAAAATATATAAGACAAAGGACGTTGTAGACATAGAGTTGGCCGGACACCGCATAATAGGGTTTCTCATCGATACGTTTATCACTGCCATAGAAGACAGGGACGCGAAGTATTCGAAACTCATACTAAGCCGCATACCCGAACAATATGAGACTGACGCGCCTACGCTATACGAACGGATACTGGCAGTGCTCGACTTCGTATCGGGAATGACAGATGTATACGCGCTCGACTTGTACCGGAAGATTACGGGAATGAGCCTGCCGACAGTGTGACAGTAAGCAGACAACAGGTAACAGGTAACAACTAGCAGTTAGTACGCTAATCTTCCTTTTTACGTTTTTTGTTAAAATTAAGACATATATAACCATTCTATTTTCCATTTATTTATAAAAAAGTATTTCCTTTGTGTGAAAATAGAAACATAGTTGAATATAAATAACATACATAATAAGGCTCAATGAGAAACAGGTTTATTCTACTCTTAGCTATCCCTTTAGTATGGGGTACTTCTTTGATTCAGGCACAAAACAATCCGGATAAAAATAAAGAACAACAACGTTACTTCGATATAAACAAAAACATAGAGATATTCAATTCCGTAGTACGCGAAATGGATATGTTTTATGTAGACAGTGTGGATATAAATAAAACCATACGCACAGGCATAGACGATATGCTGAACACCCTCGACCCGTATACCGAGTATTACAACGATGAGGACATGAAGGAATTCAGCACCCAGATCACAGGAGAATACGCCGGAGTGGGGGCAATAGTAGCCTTCAAAGACGGAAGGGTAACCATTATAGAGCCATACGGAGACAAGCCTGCTGCCAAAGCCGGACTGAAAGCCGGAGACATTATCTTATCCATAGACGGGAAGGATATGACAAGATGCGACTCGGTTCCCGGCGAATTGTATGGGCGTACGTTGAGCAGCTATGTAAGCAGTAACCTTAAAGGACAGCCCGGAACGACAATAGAAGTAAAAGTGGAGCGCCCGGGAGAAAAGAAACCTGTAACTGTAAAAGTAGCACGCGAGAAGGTAGTAATAGACCCTATCACATACTTCGGAATGGTTAGCCCTACTGTGGGCTATATCAATTTCAGCACATTTACCGATAAAAGCGCGACAGACGTAAAAAATGCTTTCCTGTACCTGAAAAAACAAGGCGCGGAGTCACTGGTCTTTGATGTACGCCAGAATGGCGGGGGTATCCTGGAAGAAGCCGTACAGATCGTAAATATGTTTGTGCCAAAAGGAAAAATAGTGCTGTCTACAAAAGGAAAACTCAAACAGACCGACAGGACATACCGCACCACACTGGATCCCATAGATACGGAAATACCGATTGTAGTGCTTACCAACAGGGGCTCAGCCTCTGCCGCGGAAATCGTAGCGGGCTCATTGCAGGATATGGACAGGGCTGTGCTTGTAGGTGAACGCACCTTTGGTAAAGGGCTGGTGCAGGTAACACGCGAGATGCCTTATGGCGGCGGGATGAAAGTGACATCATCTAAATACTATATACCTAGCGGCAGATGCGTGCAGGCGATAGACTATTCACACAGGAACCCTGACGGCAGTGTAGGGCGTATCCCCGACAGCCTGACCACAGTATTCTACACAGAGGCAGGACGCGCAGTAAGAGATGGTGGAGGTGTAACACCCGACATTATTATGGAAGAGGAAAAAACGCCTACCATTACATATTACCTCGACAACCAATATATCGTCTTCGACTGGGTTACCGACTGGGCTTCAAAACATAAATCGATAGACACACCCGATAGTTTCTCTATTTCGGATGAAGATTATGAAGACTTTAAGAGGTTTGTAAAATCGAAAGACTTCCAGTATGACCGTATGAGCGAAAAATCGATGGCTTCGCTAAAAGAGATTATGGAATTTGAAGGTTATATGAAATATGCGGGAGATGAATTTAAAGCTCTGGAAGCAAAACTTGTACCAAACTTGGACAGAGATCTCGAAACGTTCAGGAATGATATTATGAAGCAGATCAATTCGGCTATTGTAAAACGCTATTATTACCAAAAAGGAGAGAAACTTTATCTGTTGCAGCATGATCCGGATTTGGCCAAAGCCATAGAGGTATTGGGTGATCAAAATCTGTATAGGGAAACACTATCAACTCCGAAGCAAGAGACTGTAGCCCTCAATTAATATAAAATATTCTCAGCCTTATGTAGAACCGGGCGTATGCAATACGCCCCTACGGCTCTCCGGCAGAGGCTGAAAATTGATACAGTTGTCCCGATTATTTACTTAAAACAACAATAATCTGCAACTAAAATATTATCTTTGCAGTCTTGTTAGCCGGATGATTATCACATAGACTGGCAAAAAACTACAGAAAATTTCCGGCTAGCTCTCATCTGTGAATAAAATCGTAATTTGAACATAAAATAAAATATGGAGTATAATACCCAATTAAAAAAACTGGCTCTTCCTGAGTATGGAAGAAACATCCAAAATATGGTCGATTATTGCATGGCGATACCTGACCGTAACGAGCGTAAACGTTGTGCAGACTCGATCATAAATATTATGGGAAATATGTTCCCCCACCTTCGTGATGTGAATGATTTCAAGCATATCCTATGGGATCATCTGGCTATCATGTCCGATTTTAAACTGGATATAGACTACCCTTACGAAGTGGTGAGAAAAGAAGACCTGAACACAAAACCGGGGAAAATAGAGTACAGCCGCCCCGACATGGAATACCGTCATTATGGTAAGACACTGGAGAAAATGGTTAAAATAGCAACAGAGATTGAAAATCCAAAAGAGAGAGAGCAATTCATATTACTTGTTGCCACACACATGAAAAAATCATATATACAGTGGAATAAGGATGTTGACGACCTGAAGATATTTATTGACCTGTACGACTTATCAGGACATAAAATAGACATTCGCAACTCGGATATAAGACTTCCCGAAATGAAAGACTTAGGTCAACGCAACAATAATAACAACAACGGGAAGAAGAACAACCAACAGAAAAAGAAATAAACAACAGGTCGGCGACCTACAACATACTAACGGCTATGATAAAAGATAGCGAAGTATTTAAGATAGGTAAACTTATCAAGCCTCACGGAGTCAAGGGCGAGATAAGTTTTGCTTTTGAGAACGATGTATTCGACCGTGTCGATTGCCCTTATCTTATATGCCGTATAGATGGTATATTTGTACCTTTCTTTATGGAAGAATATCGTTTCAAAGGTAGTGAAACAGCCCTGATTACCTTCGAAGACATAGACAATGAGGAGAAAGCGCAACGGATGTCAGGACTGGAAGTCTACTTTCCGCGTAAATATTATGAAGAAGACATTGACGAGGATATCGAATATTCATGGAACTTTTTTATCGGTTTCTCGGTTGTCGACAAAGTTTACGGAAAACTGGGCACAATAGAAGCTGTAGACGACAAAACACTGAATACATTGTTCCTCATAAAGAACGGGGATGACGAGCTAATCATACCTGCCACAGAAGATTTTATCGAAAAAATAGATGCCAAAAAGAAAGTATTATATTTAATCCTCCCCGAAGGACTAATTTAAGAAACTGTCTTAAGCTTATGCAGGGGACGTATGTAATACGTCCTACATGCTTTTCGACTAGGAATTTAATAATTTGACGCAAAAATCTACCCTAAAGCTAACTTAATCGTTCACATCAAACCGGGAAATTTATCTTATCATATAAAACAATAGTTCGTTATAAATAGATATAATTGATTGATTTTCAACAAAATAAGCATTAAATAACTTGGATAGTTCGCTGATTATCAATATCTTAGTAGATTGACCAAAATCTATAAAGTAATGACAACCAACGAATATCCAAATGCTAATGCATTTATACTTAATACTTTAAGTTCAGATATTTTTTCAAATATCAAGCAGACAAGAAAAAATTTTATATTCCACCTGCTAATGTTTTATTTAGGCATTAAAGGTAAAATAAATTTCTTGCAACTTGCTCGTTTTTCTCGGTACTGTGAACAATATTTTAGAATAAATTTCGAGAATATATTCAATTTTCAGGATTTTAATTTTACGCTTATTTCCATGCAGAAGATAAAAGA
>NZ_QVMO01000008.1:99512-187759 GCF_010501055.1 Dysgonomonas sp. 521 | reverse complement strand
GTCCTGTCTTTCAGACAGCTGGTATTGCTCATCCTTTTTCCGCAGGTCGATGACCCGCGGTTATGAAGATTTGGCTTTTCAAGCCATTTCACAACTCCTGATTGGCATTATTAAATATTTGTTTAAAAAAGTGACAAAAGTGACACCTTTTTCAATACTTTTCATTGTTACTATTTCTCTAGATAAGCCAAAGAACACTCCTTATTATTAGATAAATATATTTCAAAACAATGAATATAGATCATTAAAATACATTAGGGCAACCCAAATTAATTTTGGTTTTATTTAGAGCCTCTTAAATTTTATAGCAAATCTTTTTTATAGCTATTTTTAGATGTATTTTATCATTTTTGCTAGCCGAACCAACGGTCAGCGGAGCTAATTAGCGGGCTAGACCAAGAGTAAAAGGGAATTGAAAATCGGCGGAGCCAAAAATACGGTAAAAAGAGCATAAAAAAATTGCTAAGAACTATTGACCTGAACCTGTAATATAAATTTTCGCTAAAATTTAAACAGGCTCTAAATATATCGTTAAAAGATTCTATTACAGAGGGTAAGATAGGGTAGGGGGAGCCTACTCTTTTTCTTTTATGCGTACCAGCCGCATGATAATTTTATCGGGGTGGTCTTTATCTGTGACGGTTAAGATGTCGTCTTTTATTTCAAATTTACTCGTCTGCTGCTTTCCCATCCTGTCGGTAACAGTAATCAGGTTGCTGCTGATTGTATAAAAACCGAGACATTCACTCTTCGCTATCAGTCCGTTTGTCCTTACTTCCATATACATGGAGTCGCGGTCGATACGCAGTTCTGGGGCGACAATCGTATCTCCTCCGATAATAACCACTGTATCCCTGTTGTGATCCATTTCCATAGCCCATCTGCCCTCGATGGTCGGTTTTGTACTGCATGCCATGAGTACGATGATAAACGAAAAGCAAAAAAAGAGTTGTTTCATATTCATCCGGTTAATAGGCTGCAAGGTATGAAAAAAAATTAAATGATTGAATTTTGTGTCTCAAATTCAGATGGAGAAGGTGATAAGAATATGGCTTGAGGAGAGCTTCTGCTTTGTTATCCAATGCTAAAAAACATTTTGAGCGTTATTTCCTGGTAAACAATTGGCTTTGTTTGGTTGTTATTTTAATAAATATCCTATATTTGTTAAAAAGAAAATGTATAACACATAAAATACAGCACATTATGAAAGGATTTATATTAGGATTGGCTGTCGGCGCACTAGGTGTGTATGCGGCATTGAAGTTGTCGGATGAAGAAACAAGGCAGGAACTGCGCACAAGAGTAAATAATGCTACAGATAAGGCTAAATCGGAGCTGGATTATGGTATTTCTGTAGGGAGAAGCAAAGCTTTGCGTGCCGGAGTAAAAGCAAGGCAGGAAGTAAGAAAAGGAAAACAATTAATAAATGAAGTTACCGGAGAAGTTGCCGGAAAACTGGCAAGCGAATTATCTGAAATAGAAGCTAAAGCAAAAGCGAATGCCTGATTGGGTATGAATTCAGAAAAAACTATAAGCGAAAGGAGGCGATTGAAAAATCGCCTCCTTTTTTATCTGTGTACAGAATTATTCTCTGATTAATGGTAAGGTAGAGCACCGCAGAAGGCCTCCCATTTTCGATATTTCGTGGTAAGGGATGGTTTCTACAGTCATCCCCCATTTTTCGGACATGTGACGATTCAGCCTTTCGAAGTTTCTCTCGCTCACTACCACCGACGGGGAGATGGAGAATATATTCGTATTCATATAATACATCTCTTCCTGTGTGATTTCAAATACATTGTCCCTGCCGAAGAAATTGACAAGGAAATTGTAGTCGTCTTCATTCTTGAATCCCCGCTTGTATATGATGGCTTTGCCTTTGCCTACAGGCATAAATGTGCAATCGAGGTGGAGTATTCCTTTCCGCGGGTCTGTATCACTCTTTTCCAGTTCGAGCGGAACAAAAATTTTTTCGGGAAACAACTCTTTCAGAAAGGCGATAGCGTAAGCGTTTGTGCGGGCTGTTTTAAATTCGGAATAGTCACGTTCGGTATAAGTGCCTACAAAGATAGTTTCGTTGTACAATACCACATCCCCTCCCTCAACATGTGCCCTCTCAGGTAGATTATATATCTTGTTGAAGGCTATGTCGTTGTATATAGGTGCATAGGCTTCCTGCTCATCTGCCCTGTCGGGTATTATGTTGGAAGTGATAATCTTATCATCTATTACAAAAGCCACATCGCGCGCGTACACCTGATTGCAATTGGGCAATATAAGAGGGCGCAATACCTCTACATCATGTTTGAGCAATACCTGCTCGAAGGCTGACATTTCAGCGGCTATATCATCTTCTTTGGGATATGTCCCGTTTTGTATGCTTTCGTATGACTTGGCGTCATAAGATTCATCAAGAGCGGGTTCTTTTCCCAAAGAGTATGGTTGCCCTAAAACTACGGTTTTGAGCCGTGCAGTTTCATTTTGTATATTTAATATCATAAGTTCATTATTTATTACAAAGATAATGCTTTCAAATTGTATTATGAAACCTGAGAAACTGTTTAAATTTTATATCAATATCTTATAGCTCAACTCCTGCCTGAAAGGCAGAATCTACCTAACCGTATGCAAGCGCAGCGTAGCTTACGGAGCAAGGGGCAATTACACTCCCCCTGCCCGAAGCGGCAGGACACACAGTATGTCCTGTCTTTCAGACAGCTGGTATTGCTCATCCTTTTTCCGCAGGCCGATGATCCGCGGTTATGAAGATTTGGCTTTTCAAGCCATTTCTCAACCCCTGATTGGCATTACTAATAATATTTTATATTTTTATATTCTTAAAACACAATTAACATAATGAAGAGAATAGCGATAACCGGAGCTGCCGGAAATCTGGGCGGATTGTTGGCTCAGGGGCTGAAAGACAGAGCCGATGTCGGGCTAAACCTGCTGATACATAAGAAAAATGTTACTGATAACCTGAAAGGTAAGAAGAATATATCAGTGTTCAGGGTTGATTTGGCAAAAAAAGAAACGCTTGGCGATGCATTGCAGAATGTAGATGTTATCGTTCATTTTGCCGGAATCTTATTTAAGGCTAATCCTGAAAAATTCTTGCCAACGACCAATACTCAATACTTCAACAACTTACTGGATATTGCCGTACAGCAGGGGGTGAAACGTATTATATTGATTAGTTTTCCTCATGTAGAAGGCGAGAATACACCCGATAATCCGGCTAAAGGCGTCCTCACAGGCAGTCCTCAATCGATGCATGCCCGTACACGGCTCGAAGAAGAAAAACTGTTGTTCCAATATGGGGATAAATACGGTTTCGAAGCTGTGTCTTTACGTGTCGGGATGGTATATGGCGAAGGGATACTGATGATAGATGCAGGGCAGTGGTTTGCCCGCCATTGGCTGTTGGGTGTGTGGAAAAAACCTACATATATACATCTTATCTCTAAAGTGGATTTTGTAGATGCTACAATTGCCGCGTCACTGAATCCCGGTATACGAGGTATTTATCATCTTGGCGATGAGGGAGTGCAAACTTTGCAGCAGTTTCTGGATGACATTACAGTTTATAAAGGCAATCATAAACCGTGGCGTATGCCTGTATGGATGATAATGACAGCAGCCGGAAGCTTTGAACTGTTTTCGTCCGTTTTTGGAACCCGCAGCCCGTTGACTATAGACTTTGTCAGGATTGGGATGGCATCGTATTATGGCGATACGGGGCGTATGAGGACAGAACTGTTGCCTGAATTGAAGTACCGGACTTATAAAGATGGGATGGAGCTGTTTTGATATAAAAAGAGAAAAGAGCCTGTCATCTCGTATTAGAAGACGGGATGACAAATATTGGGATTAGCCTCTTTTTTTATCTTATTTCCTTACCAAACGGTACAAGAGCCAGATGTATCAGTTTGAAATGCTGTTTGCCAAACGGGATACCTATGATGGTAATGCAAAGGAGCACTCCCCAAAAGAGGTGTGTAAGGGCAATCCAGAATCCTCCGACGATAATCCATATTATATTCAAAATCAGGTTGAGGCATCCCGGAGCAGATTCTTTTGCTTCGACTGAACTGCCAAACGGCCAGATAGCGAGTATACCCAATTTGAAAGCCTGTAGCCCAAATGGTATGCCGATAACGGTAAGCAACATCACAAATCCGGATATAAAATATTCTATGGCTATCATAAAACCACCACAAATCAGCCAGATCAAGTTACCTAATGTTTTCATATGTTTCTTGCGTCGTTAATTATTATTCAGAATGATATAATGAAGCAAATATAGCAGGATTTTGCATACAGAATAATTTTTTATAAAGGTTAAATTCTTATTAATGGAAAATAATTCGTTTTTTTGTACCAAATAGATTTTATATGTCTAAACTGATACAAGTTATATTAGTCATATTATACTTACTTACTATCAGTAGTTGTAAGCCTTATAATAGCGATGAGGTTAATAACCGGATGATACAGGGCAAGTGGCGGCTGGTTGATATAGAAAGGGAACAGAGCGATACTGTTAACGAAGATCTGGAACAACAGGAGGTTTTTTTAATCTTCGACGGGAATAAATGTACACAGGATATGGTCGGATTGATTACGACTGAATATACCTTCTCGATACATAATTATACCTTGATGTTGTATAAAGATTCTGTTTTTGATAATAATCTTTATATAAATACGTTAACGTCCGATTCTCTGATTTTTACTAAAGGGGCGGATCAGGTCATGATATATAAAAAAATGGAGCAATAGCCTTACTGCTCCATTTTTTTTATATATCGTGTGTGATCTATTCCACCTTTTCCACCCATCTTTTCTCCGTATAGATATTCTCCGGATTTTTGTCTGTCCTGTATTCGTTGAAGCTGACAAAGGTGTCGCTATTCCACTCTTTAACCCATAGGAAGAATGATTTATTTTCTCTGTTTCCATTTTCATCCTGTACCTGGTAGAATGCATAGATGATATCGTCGACGATACTTGTCGGACAATTTATATCAGTCCACTCCCAGTTCCCGCTTTTGTCGTATACTTTATATTTATATATACACCTGAGGTCGTTTTTGTTATTGTATTCAAATGTATACACATTACTTTTGATTGTATCCAGATACGCTTTTGAGTAATTACGTAGAAATTCACCATTCAGAATCATCGCGTAGTCGGAAACTTCCCATGATCCTAACAGTTTATTTATATTGCCTGATACATCGATCTTTTCTACATTGGGATGTATAGTGGTGCCATACTTGCGCATCGATCTGGCATCTTTTACAATAAAGCTACTGCCTGAATTAAAGAATTTATAGACGGTTAAGGAACTTTTGTCTAAATATAACTGTGATATTACGTCTTTACTTACGAAAGACGTGTCTCTACCGTCATGTCTAAGAACAGACAGAATGATTGTATCTTTATTTATTTTGTAGTTACCACTATCTATTAAGGCATTCACTACATTCCTGTTTTCAAATGTATAGGTACCATCTGCACTTTTTTCAAATTTATTGATAAATCCGTCATATTCCGGATTCCTGAAACTAGGGAAATCCTTTCTCGAACCATCGCTAAGGAGCTGGCTTACTTTCTTTACAGAGTAATATATTTCCCATGTGCCCAGCAAGTCGTCTTCTTTTACACTTTTAGGATCAACTATAGGAGGTGTTGGATTTGGATCATCCGGATCAGAGCCACCGCTATTACAACTGCTTAAACCTATTGTGAGAAGAAGGGAAAGGGCGTAGATTAATTTCTTTATCATCGTTTTACTGGTGAACCGTTGTTGTATGTATGTTTATGTTTGACACAAAGATACAATAAATTAATAAAATATTAAGTTGTAAAGTTTAGTTTTCAATTTATTAAGAGTTTGTTTAAATTTTAGCGAAAATTAAAAAAGGCTCTTAACAGATCTGGCTCTTTTAAATGCTTAACGTATAATTTTGTAAATTATTATAGGGCGTTCATATTTATTTTCTATTGATAAATTACTCCTTATTGCCATCTCTATCTGTCGATAATTGCTTCTTCAATATCAGCGGGTAGCTGTAGTCGTAGTCGTTGACGAGCAATCTCATTATATTGTTATTTAAAGACAATACCTTGAAAGATATCTGTCTGGCTTTTCTATCGCCTGTCTTGCTATGCAGCAAGTCGAAATAAATGACATTGATAGTATCCTCCAGAAGCGTGTATTTTCCTGTAATGTTAAAAAGGATGACACCATCGGAAGCCTCTCCCAGATGAAATACATTATTCTCCCTGAATATGTATGTATAAGGATATTCCGGTTCCGTATAGGTTTCCGTGTTATCCGTTTCTTTCACTTCTACCCATCGTCCGGTGATCTTTTCTATTGCCAGAGGAGTGTCTTGGGAAAAGACGCTCAGGCAGAGACTCCAAAGTGACCAAAGTAAAATAATTTTCTTCATCTATGTTCTGTATCTTAGGTTGCCGGTTGATCCTCTATTATTTAGCCAGTTCAGCTATTTCATCGGACTGATATACATGGAAGCCCACGGTGTTTTGCCGGGCTATTTTGTACATGGCCTCAGCTACTTTCTTCGCTTTTATCGGCCTGTATTTTCTTAATTTGCCAATAAAAAACACAGATAGGAGCGTCATCACATATTTAGCTAATTTTTCTCCGAGCCGGAATTCTTTCCTGTTCCCTTCCAACAGGGATGGTCTGAATATAGAAATAGACTGGAATGGTAGTTTTCTCAATTCTTCCTCGCATTTCCCTTTTGTTCGCAGGTAAAAATTGTCTGATTCGGCATTAGCGCCGATGGACGATATAATTGAAAACTGTTTTGTACCATTTGTCGCAGCTACTCTGGCAAATTGCAAGGGGTAGGTAAGGTCTACTTTTTCGAAAGCTTCCTGGCTGCCTGCTTTTTTTATCGTAGTACCCAGGCAACAAAACATATCATTGCCTTCCACATATTCTTTATACGAATCGGTGTCGTCAAAATCAACAACATATTGTGTCAGTTTCGGGTGCGATATTTTTGTGTTTTGCCGTACAAAGCTGATTACCTTATCATAGATTTCGCTGTTTAGCAGTATCTTCAATAGATGCGATCCGGTTAGTCCTGTACTTCCAATTATAATAGCGGTCTTTGTCATTTATTCTGAATTAGTCTTTTGTTTATAACGTATTGATGGCAATAATAATGCCAATGTTTTATCCAGTTTTGACGTGCTTAGGCAAGATATGATATTTTTAAATATAAAAGGCATAAAAGCACTAATATTATATACAAAATAACAGTTGTAAGGACAGTTGCAGTTGCTATATAGATAATTCTGCTACTGGCCGGCATCACTTTTTTCTTTAGTATCCGCCACCAGATAAGCCCGATGGGTATCGCCATTATCAGAAAATATATTATAAGTTCATAGCCAAAGCCTAATGATATGCCGTCCGGGTTGATGTTTATATCCATTTTGTTTATTGTCTGGTTATTCAAGGTCGACCACGGTGATGCCTGTCCCTCCAAATTGTACGTGCTCGTCCTGATAGTGGCGTACACCCGGAGCCAAACGCAGGTAGTCCCGGATCATTTGCCGCAAGGCTCCCGTTCCCGTTCCGTGTAATATGCGTACGCGCGACATGCCTACCAGTATGGCGTCATCGACAAAATACATAACAGCTTGCAGTGCTTCTTCGCCGCGCATACCCCTTACGTCAATATCCTGTTTGAAGTTGAGCTTCTTTTCACGCACATCGTCACTGGCGGCGGCGCTTACAAGTGTACTCTTTGTCTCCCGTTTTACCTGATTTTTGCTTATATATTCAAGGGTGTCGAGCTTGGCGGTAGATTTTATCATACCGAAAGCAACCGTCGCATTCCCTTTTTGTATATCCAGTACCTGCCCTATCGAGGTTTGTCCTTTTATGCGTACATTATCGCCAACAGAGATGGGTTGTTCCTTGTGCTCTTTGGGTGGGTTATTTTTCGTTTTCTTGCCCTTTTCCTTCTCTTTTAATTTCTGGATTTTGCGCGCTATCTTCTCATCGGCGAAATTAGCATCATTGCCCAGAGAAGACTTGAACTCATTCAGAGCCTGTCTCGCCTGTTTGGTTTTTTCTTTTTCGGCCTGAGATTCACGGATTGTGCGTATTGTATTTTCTATTTTCGCGTTGGTCTCAGCTAAAATGCGTTCCGCATCTGCTTTTGCCTGACGGATTATCTCCTTTCGCTGCTTCTCCACACTGAGCAGGTCTGTTTCGTAAGTCTCTGTAATTTCCTCCAACCGCTTTTCCTTCTGGCGGATATTCTGGCGTTTGGTTTCCCAGTAGCGTTTGTCGCGGACAATATCCTGCAGGTATTTATCCATATTTATATAGTCGCTGCCTACTATTTCGGAAGCATCGGTGATGACGTCTTCCGGTAAGCCTATCTTGCGGGCGATCTCTATGGCAAAGGAACTCCCCGGATTACCTATCGACAGTGTAAACAGGGGTTGCATCAGGTGGCGGTCGTATAGCATGGCTCCGTTTATAACCCCTTTGTTCTCGTTCGCAAAATGCTTCAGGTTCTGGTAGTGGGTGGTAATTACGCCGAACGCGCCTTTTTCGTTAAAGCGTTTAAGGAGCGATTCAGCGATTGCCCCTCCAATCTGAGGCTCTGTTCCCCCTCCGAATTCGTCTATCAGCAGGATTGTCTTTTTATCGCAGTTCCTCACAAAAAACTTCATGTTGGTAAGGTGGGAGCTATATGTGCTCAGGTCGTTTTCGATAGATTGCTCATCGCCTATGTCGATAAAGACATTGTCGAATATCCCTACTATCGAGTTTTCGTCCAACGGTATCGGTACCCCGCATTGTACCATATATTGAAGCAGTCCAACGGTTTTGAGGCATACGGACTTGCCTCCGGCATTAGGCCCTGAGATAATTAATATGCGGTTGTCATCCTCCAGTTCTATGTCGAGGGGTATTATCTGTTTATTCTGTTTTCTGTGCGATAAGAACAAAAGCGGATGTTTTGCCCTGTACCATCTTATAATCTGTTTGTCCTCTATGGCCGGCTTTATAGCGTTGAGGTCGATTGACAAAACAGCCTTGGCTCTGATAAAGTCTATTTTAGCAAGAAACTCGTACGATTGCAGGATGTCCGGCACGGATGGGCGCAGGATATCCGTGAAATTTATAAGTATTTTTATAATCTCCCGGCGTTCCTCGCTTTCCAGTTCCCTGATCCGGTTGTTTGCTTCAACTACTTCGGCGGGCTCTATAAATACCGTTTTCCCTGATGCCGACTCATCGTGTACGATACCTTTTATCTTCCGCTTAAATGCCGGGGCTACGGGAATAACAAGGCGTCCGTCGCGCATTGTAGGCGTCACGTCCTTTTCTACCAGCCCTTCGCTTTGCGCTGTCCGCAGTATGGCGTTGAGGCTGCGCGATATGCCACCCGATACATGTGCGATGTCTTTCCTTATCCTGTTTAATTCAGTAGATGCATTGTCTTTTATCCGCCCAAATTTGTCGAGTATATTGTCTATTTTACTTATCAGCTGGGGGAAAACGGCTACATCGCCTGCTAAAGCATATAGATAGGGGTAAGGTGTATTTTCTTCATCCTCTTTTTTTAAGAAGCTCACGATGTCCCTGATTGTCTGCAAAGAACGTCGCAAGTCAAACAGGGCTGTCTCGTCTATCCATGTGCCTTCTACGCGTATGCTTTTTAGAGCAGGCCTTACATCGAGAAAATAATTCGTAGGGAAATTGTCTTCCTCTTTTATGATGCGGATGAATTCTTCGGTTTGGGATAAAGACCCTGTAATGTATGCGTAGTCGGAAGAAAATGCCAGTTCTGCTACCTTCTCTTCTCCTAGCGGGCTCAGGCATTTGTCTGTCAGCAGCCCTCTTATTTTGTCGAATCCTATTTTAGATTCAAAGTTTTCGGGATAAGTCACTATGTTTAGTAATATGTAAGTATTTAGAGTCTGTTTTTATAATATAACTATCTATTTATTGTTATATAAGTCAAAGTAATATATAGGCCGGAGACCTTAATTAAATCGGATACAAAGATAATGAAATAGATTAATCCGGATTTAAAACTTTTTTTTAATAAATTGATGGAATATGCTTGTTAAATAAAAAATTTAGTTTTATTTTTGTGAAGAATAATAAAAGAGGAATTATTTTTATTAATCTTTGCAAACTGTATAAATACGACGTATCAAATCTTCATTATTGAAAAAGAAAAGGACTATACATTAATTTTACTACCTGTAAAACGAAGAAGCCCAAAAAGATAACATTCAAAGTAATATAAGAGGTAAATTAATTAAAATCTTAGTGTTTTATAAGTATGTTCTGGTTTTGCTGATACGAATCAAAAATATATACCAATGCAAGAGAGGAGTGACTAAAGGATTTATTGGGCATTTATTATCCTGCAATGACTCTTATCTTTAAACTAACAAGTGTTTTACCTCATTTGTTTGCTTGTGAAAGTAGATTCTTGAGTTTTGTCATTGAAAACACTTCTCTTACGCATTGGTTTCTCTAAAAATATCCATATCTGATTTTTTTTATAAGTCTGGGGTTGAGTACATGGCAAAAATAGAATGTAATTCTATGCTGCCCTTCGGTTTCGCCGACTTTGGTCCGCCTTCGCTTCGACGATCGCTGATTCAATTCTGGGCACGCTTCTTCGTGGATTCTGTGTTGGGCATGGGATAACAGGCTTTTGATATATACTTCCTTCAGTGTATCCCGAAAGAAACAGGCTGAATGCCAGAAGTATTCGAAATCCTTTTTTATACTCATTCTAAATAAAGGTTGTTTTTCTTTCTCTTTTCAGATAAAAATACGCATCTTTGTATCCCTAAAATATAAGAAGGAAATAGATTATGCTTTTATCTGATTTGAAAACGGGAGAGAAAGGTGTTATTGTCCGGGTCAACGGTAGCGGCGCCTTTCGTAAGCGTATTCTTGAGATGGGTTTTATTAGAGGTAAGACAATTAAAGTTATACTGAACGCACCGCTTAAGGATCCCATCAAATATAAGATAATGGATTATGAGGTTTCGCTTCGTAGGAGTGAGGCAAGGCTTATAGAGGTGGTGTATTCTGATACCCGAAATAAGAAAGAAGAATCTACATTGCATAATGTTCATAATACCGTATCTTTTCAGCATTCCGAATCGGAAGAAATACACGCCCAGTCTCATAAGCCTCATTTTGAAAATAAGAAGATAATTACGGTAGCGTTGGTGGGGAATCCGAATGCCGGAAAAACGTCCTTGTTTAATATAGCCTCTGGCGCCCACGAACATGTGGGGAACTATGGCGGTGTAACAGTGGATTCAAAAGAGGGGAAGTTTAAACATGGAGGATATACTTTCCATATTGTGGATCTGCCCGGAACATATTCACTTTCGGCATATACACCCGAAGAATTGTTTGTGCGGAGGCATATTGTCGAAGATCAGCCTGATGTGGTAATAAATATAGTGGCGGCTTCTAATCTGGAGCGCAATCTCTATCTTACAACAGAGCTTATCGATATGGAAGTCCCTGCTGTGATCGCCCTCAATATGTATGATGAGTTGCAAGAGACCGGTAGTGAATTTGATTATCGGAGCTTGTCGGAAATGATCGGTATTCCTATCGTTCCTACAGTTGCAAAGTCGGGCTTGGGTATCGGAGACCTGTTTGACGCAGTAATCCGTGTTTATGAAGGAAATGAGCCTGTTGTGCGCCGTGTGCATGTGTATTATGGCAATGTGGTCGAAAATTCGGTAAGCAAATTAAATATACTTCTGGAAAAAGATAAAAAAAATCAGTTAGCTTTTCCCAGACGCTATATCTCTGTTAAGTTGTTAGAAAAAGATGAAGATATAGATAAATATGTAAGTTCTTTGCCAAACGCGAAAGATATCTATGCCTTAAGGGACGCTGAGGTAAGGTACATAGAGGAGACCTTAAAGGAGGATACGGAGTCGGTCTTAACGAATGCCCGTTATGGTTTCGTTGCGGGAGGATTGAAACAGACCTTGAAAGAAAAGTTGGTAGAGTCCGATGTTACGCGCGTGATAGATGCTGTGGTTACCAATAAATACCTTGGTTTTCCTATCTTTTTCCTTTTTATGTGGATCATGTTTGAATGTACATTCCGTTTAGGCGGGTATCCCATGGAGTGGATAGAAAGCGGGGTTGGCGCACTGGGCGACCTTGTACGTGGCAATATGGCGAATGGTATGCTTAAAGACTTATTGGTAGATGGGATTATAGGCGGAGTTGGAGGGGTAATAGTCTTCTTGCCCAATATCCTGATATTATATGCATTTATTTCCTTTATGGAAGATTCGGGCTATATGGCACGGGCGGCCTTTATAATGGATAAGGTGATGCACAAAATGGGCCTGCACGGTAAGTCGTTTATCCCGTTGGTTATGGGTTTTGGTTGCAATGTGCCGGCTATCTTGTCTACAAGGACTATCGAGAGCCGCAACAGCCGTATGATAACGATGTTGATAAACCCCTTTATGTCGTGTAGCGCGCGCTTGCCTGTTTACCTGCTGTTTGTCGGGGTCTTTTTTAAATCGTATGCAAGTTTTGTCTTGTTCGGCTTATATTTTACGGGCATATTGATAGCAGTCTTTTCTGCCCGCCTGTTTAAGCGTTTCCTTTTCCCTAAGGAAGATACGCCTTTTGTTATGGAACTACCTCCGTATCGTATGCCTACGGCAAGATCGGTAGCTATACATATGTGGGACAAATCCCAGCAATATTTACGCAAGATGGGAGGAGTCATCCTTATTGCATCTATTATAATATGGTTTTTAGGTTATTTTCCTCTCGATAAGGAGCGGGAAGCAAAATATGACGATATGGTGGCTCAGGTAGAGCAGCAGAATGATATAGCTTACGATGAAAAGGATACCCGTATAGTGGAGATAGAAGAACGGCGGAATATAGATCATCAGGAAGATTCGTATATTGGCCGTATAGGGAAAGCTATCGAGCCTGTTATGAGACCACTTGGCTTTGACTGGAAAATCAGTGTCAGTTTGCTCTCTGGTATGGCTGCTAAAGAGGTGGTGGTGAGTACGCTGGGTGTGTTATATACCGGAAGTTCGGAGAATCAGGAATCCTTGGAATCTCGTTTGACTGCGGAAAAGCAGGCTGATGGCTTACCTGTGTTTACTCCTTTGGTTGTTGTCAGTTTGTTGCTTTTTGTCTTGATTTACTTTCCATGTGTCGCCACTATTGCTGCTATAAAAGAAGAGTCCGGTTCATGGAAATGGGGCATTTTTAGTATCATTTATACAACGATGTTAGCCTGGATTATCTCATTTGTTGTTTATCAGGTTGGAAGTTTGTTCTAAATTGTCTGTATTTCCTGACTATTTGTTCTACTAGTGTGGTTTTTATAAATTTATGACAGGGAAAACGATGACTATTGTGGCTCTTTTCTTATTTTTACAAAACGCTAAAAAAAAGTGTTAAATCTTTGTTTTTCATAGAACAGCAAATCGCTGTTTACTAGCCGTATTCTTGGTTTAGACTGTAATTGCCTTTCAATATGTTCGTTATTTAACATTAGGTCTCTCTTTATATGCTCGTTTGTCTGCATTTTTGTATATATATGCTTTCAAAATGTCAAAATTTATATAAATTAATTCAATGTTTGTTTTTTCGTGAAAATTGTCTAAATTTGCATATCAAAAAGCAAACTGATGCTAAAACGTCCAATATCGCATCAAAGTGTTAAATGGATAGTGTCGATTTGAAGTTTTAATTTATAATTAAAAGTAGTGTTTGTATGAAGAAAAGAGTGATGTTGATTTTATCCTGCTTATTGCTAAGCATAGGATTTATTACAGCGCAAACAACTCGTGTAACCGGTGTCGTTGTAGACGATATTGGTGAACCGGTTATTGGTGCTTCGGTCGTTGTTAAAGGAACAACTGTTGGTACAATAACAGAAGTTGATGGTACTTTTGGTATTAATGTTCCTGAAGGACGTAATACCTTGGTTTTCTCACTGGTTGGGATGCAGCCGGTAGAAGCAACAGCCGCCCAAGATATGAAAGTGGTTATGAAGAATGACGATACAGCTTTGGCGGAAGTAGAGATTGTAGGAGCAATGGGTATTAACCGCTCCCCAAGGTCTGTGGGTTTCGCACAATCGGTAGTTGATCCGAAAGAAGCTGTTCTAAAAGCAGAACCGGATTTGTTCCGCTCATTGAGTGGTAAAATACCTGGAGTTCATATAGCTTCATCATCGTCAACCCCAGGTAGTGCTACGAAGGTTCAGGTCAGAGGAGCTACTTCGTTTTATGGCTCCAATGAGCCACTCTATGTTGTGGATGGTATTCCTTACAACAATCCCCAAATCGAAACAGGTAACAGGTTAACAACTGCTGGAGCTTACGGAACAGGTATTTCTACGCTCGACCCGAATGACATCGCATCAATGGATGTGCTGAAAGGGGCTGCCGCCGCTGCCCTGTATGGAAGCCGTGCTGCCAATGGTGTTGTGTTGATAACAACTAAATCGGGAAGTAAAAGAGCACGCCCTTCTCAGAAAAAACTTGAAGTAACACTTGCTTCATCATACTCTGTAGAGAATATCGCTTCATTACCTAAATATCAGAATATGTATGGGCAAGGTTCCAATTTTACATATTCTAATGCAAATGGTTCTTGGGGGCCTGCTTTTGGTTCTCTGGCAACCATTCCTACATATCCTGATTATCTTAAGGCTTATCCTGATATGGATGCAACAATGCCTTATCAGGCTTACCCGAATAATGTAAAAGACCTATTCAATACAGGTGGTATATTTGATAATTCGGTAAATGTGATAAGCTACAACGATAAAGGAAGTTTCAGTACTACCGTATCATATATTCAGCAGGATGGGATAGTCCCTCATTCCGAATTTGACCGTACTTCATTCAGTGTAGGCGGTAACCAGAAATTAGATAATGGTATTGTTGTGGGAGGTACACTAGCCTACTCCAAAACCAACCAGAGCGGCCCATTCTTCGGAGCCGGAAATTATGGGGGGTCAGTTAGCTCTTTTGCCCGTACTATGTTAATGCCACGTAACGTTGATGCCGCAGGATTGCCTTATGAGAAACTTGATGGATCAAGTCTTATGGCTTTCAGTGGCTCTTCTGTCGACAATCCTTTGTGGTCGTGGAAGAACAATAAAATTACTTCAGAGCAGGAACGTATTACAGCGACTGTTAATGTAAGTTATGATATTACAAAATGGTTGTCTGCTTATTATCAGTATGGTTTGAACCATTATAGAATGGATCGTAAACAAGTCATAAATATCGGTTCGACAGGACCTAGCGGTTTTGTTGGGCAAGGACAAATTACAGATGATAACTATAAGTCGGAGGAGTTTGAGTCGAATTTCAATCTTACATTCAAACACAAGATTATAGAAGATCTTGATTTGAGGGCGGTGTTTGGTCATAATGCCAATCAACGTAAAACTGTTCAGACGCAACTAGTTGGTAATAAGATGATCTATAAAGGGATTTATAATATTAGCAATACGGAGGAACAAACAGCAGATATTGATAATACGAGGAATATGAAGAGAAGATTGTGGGCATTGTATACCGACATCTCACTGAATTATAAAAATTATGCATTTTTTAATTTCACATTGCGTAACGACCACTCCTCTACGTTGCCGGTAAAGAATAACAGCTATTTCTATCCATCTTTCTCAGGTTCTTTCGTTTTCAGCGAAGCCTTTGGGATCGAAGATAGTGCTTTGAGTTTTGGTAAACTCCGTGCCAGTTGGGGACGAGTAGGTAACGATGCATCACCTTATGCTGTAAATGGGGCTTTTGGGCCGAACGGCACATTCGGTGGAAAGCCGTTAATGTATTTGCCAACCACTTTGTACGATCCGGAATTAAAACCGGAATTTAAGACCGAATATGAGTTTGGAACCGAATTATTGTTTTTTGGAGGTAGAGCAGGACTTGATTTTACTTGGTATCATCAAACAATGACCGATCAAATAGCTTCAGTTAGTTTGGCGCGTTCGACAGGTTCATCTGCTTATTATACCAATTTTGGGAAGATGACAAATAAAGGAATAGAAATGGGGCTCACCCTGGTTCCTGTTGAATTGAGAAATTCTTTCAGATGGCATATCTATGGAGTCTTTACCAAAAATGTCAATAAAGTTGTTGAACTGACAGGTGGACTGGATCAAATGACGATTTCAACCAATTCATCATCCGAGCCTCAGATCCTCATTAAACCGGGCTATTCTTACGGATATTTGCGCGGTTCGGGAATTGCGCGGGACGAAGACGGAACGCCGCTTATAAATCCAAATACCGGTACTTATATGGAGGCTTCAGAATGGATTGATTTAGGCGATCCATATCCTGATAGTAAATTGACAATTACAAATACATTTTCTTACAAAGGCTTTACTCTCAGCGCTATGTTTGATGCAAGCTTTGGTGGCAAAATAATATCCGGTACAGTGTCTGATCTGTTGGGACGTGGTGTTACAAGAGATACAGAAAATCGTTTGGGAACCCGTGTCCTATATGGAGTTTTAGCCGATCCTGACACTCAAAAACCGTTATTGGATGCTAGTGGAAACAGGATAATGAATACGGTACAGATGTCTGAAAACGAGCTATGGTTTGCGTCAAGTGGAACCAATCCTACATTTGCTATGAATGGTGTGCACGAGTTTCAAACATTCGACGCGACAGTATTCCGCTTGAATGAGATAACTTTAGGGTATGACATTCCTGCTGCCTGGTTGAAAAAAACATTTATAGGTTCAGCAACAGTCTCTGTTATCGGGAGAAACTTATGGTACTATGCTCCCGGAATACCAAAATACACAAAATTCGACCCAAGTTCCAATTCTTTTGGTGCGGGTAATGCACAGGGTATTGAAAGGGAAACTGCGCCTACAGCAAGAAGAATAGGATTTAACGTTAAATTAACATTCTAATTGGCAATTAATATGAAAAATATAAAAAAAATAGTATTGGTTTTATTTGTTGGAGTGCTTCTGGGAAGTTGCACAAAAGGATGGCTCGATATAAATGAGGATCCCAATAAACCAACAGCCCCTGTATTGTCGCAAATACTCTCATTCAGTGAAACTCAACTGGCAGGAGCAATGGGCCAAGGTAATTATCTCGGAACTGTCCTTTCGTCAGTCATGCATCAATCGGTATCGCGTGAATCGCAGAACTATGGGATAGATATGCAAGACAATAATACGTACAACTCGTGGAATACCTTTTATCTCTATACACTGAAAGATTTGGACGCGTTAATTGATTATGCCGAACTTGACGGTAATTTGATTTATGCAGGTATAGGGAAAACACTGAAAGCATATACTGTTGCTACAATGGTAGACCTGTGGGGAGATATTCCTTACTCGGAATATAATGTGGTAGGGATTAACGAACCTAAAGTAGATTCAGGTAAAGATATTTACAATGCGTTGTTTGTGCTTTTAGACGAGGCTAAATCCGATCTGCAAAATAAAGATGCGTTAAATATCGTAAAGCCGGGCTCTGATGATTTCTTTTATGGTGGCAATGTAGACAAATGGATAAGATTGAATAATACGATCCAGTTGAAAATGCTGTTGCAAACACGTAAGGTAAAAGCGGATATCTCCGATTGGCAAGCCAAATTTAATGCCTTGGTCAGCGCCAATAACTTTATTGCTTCGGGTGAAGATTTTGAATTCTGGTATAACGAAAAAACGAGTCCTTCCGATATGCGCCATCCGGCTTTCCGTGCGTCAGGATTTTATACCGGGCAGCATACATTCTACATAAGCCCATATTTTTATGAAACGATGATGGGACAAACTTATAATACCACAGACAACCCGTTTGCTGGTATAAAAGACCCACGTGTTCCTTATTATTTCGTTAATCAGCTAAGTACAGGAACAGAACCCGCAAATCCGTACGAATACCGGAACGGGAACTTCTTATCCATGTTCTTTGCTTCGAATGGGCCAAACAATTCAAGTTCCAACGACGGTTCTTTCACAAAAGTCGGAATTTATGCAAACGGAGGTAAGTACGATAACGGTAAGGGTGGTGCTGTTTCTTTAAAAACAGGAACAGGTGTTGCGCCAACCAAAATAATTACTTATCAGGCTCTTAAATTTATGCTTGCCGAACTGGTTCTAGCAGGAGAAACTGGCGGAGATGCCAAGGCGCTGCTAAAGGAAGGAATCACTGCTGCTTTTGCTCATGTGAATACTGTTGTCGAAAAACAACCAACAGTTCCTGAGTTAACAGACGATGATAGAGACGCGTACATTACATCTGTGCTGGCAAAATACGATGCAGCCAATGCTGAAGGAAAGATGAGGATAGTTATGACACAGAAGTGGATTGCCGGTTTTATGAGTCCTATCGATACTTATACCGATTACAGGCGTACGGGTTATCCAACGTTATTTGACCCATCAAAGACACAAAATCCTGGTTATGGTGTTAACCTTGTAGTTGCCGACCGATCTCCCGAACAAGTGCCATTGTTGAAATTTGCTTCATTCCCACGGTCACTCTATTATCCGAACGTTTCAGAAATTACGTTAAATTCGAATATAGAGCAGAAAACCAATTTGGCGAGCCCATTTGTATTTTGGGATAAATAATTATAAAAAACAGAATGTAATATGAAAAAAATATTTTTAGCATTTATATCGCTTACTCTGCTGTTTATTACATCCGGTTGCGATAAAGATCTTCCATATCCTATCGATCAGGTAACAAAAGGAGTCCTTGTTGATATTACTCGCGTAGCGGGTACAGATCCGGTAATGTATGATGGAGACGTATCCGGTAACTTCAAGGTGAAACTCCTTATACCAGAGAATCAAGGCGACTATTCTCAGTTGAAATATGTCCAGTTATTAGCCGTATTAGAGAATGTTGACGAAACAATAACTTCGCACGTTGTAGTGGATAATATCACACAATTTCCTTCAGAATTAACCATTGATGTTGCGGATATTTTTGGTAAATTTGGGCAGGCTGCACCGATTGCAGCACAAGCATTGTCTTTTACAGTCAATGTTGTATTGAATGATGGTACGGTTATTCCCGGATGGACTAAAGAAACTGGATTTAATAATGAGAAATTTCTTAATTGGCCGGTTGAAGATAGGTATTATTCCAACAAGGTTATGTACCCGGTAGTATGCGAATTGGTCTTGGACGACTTTGTAGGAACATGCACAGTAACCCTTGATGAATGGTGGGGTATGACACCTTATCCTGTTGAAGTAACAAAAATTTCCGATACGGAATTAAGTATTAAAGGGTTGTTTAACGGAGAGGCTGTAAATCCTTTGATTATTACCGTGAACAAAGAAGAATACACTGTGTCTTTTCCAAAACAAGTCTTATTGCCTAATTCGGCGTTGCTATGGTGGGAAAGCGATGGGACAGCCTATGATAACTTCAGTTTGGAAGGTTTAGGTACAATAAATTCTTGTGAAACCAGTATTTCATTTACAGCAGAGGCAAGAGTAAATGCCGGAGGCTTTGGTGATAATTCATTTAAATTGGGTAAAATAAAATAACCCTTTGAATATCGAGATAAAAAAGACTGCTTAGGCAGTCTTTTTTTATGTAAGGAGAGAAGCAATATGTAATATGTAACTCCAGTGAGTTTTTTATTTCTTTTAACCCCCATTTAACGCCATTTTTCTTTTTTCTTATATAACTTTGTTTTCAGAAACGGAGGGTAGATAAAATGTTTCAGGAAATTATAGTAGGTATCATAGGTATAGTAGTCGCTTTACTTGTCATATATAAAATATATGGATTCTTTTTTTCGAAGAATGAACAAAAAGGAAGTTGCGGATGTTCAAGTTGTGGCTGTGGTACTAAACATAAGCAAGTAAATATTGAACGTTTTAAGTGACGAAAACGAAACAAGGTTTTATTCCATGTTATCATAGAGTTACAAAAAAACGGTTGATGAAATTGAAATTTTATTTGGAACTAAGGATTAAAACCCTTATATTTGATATAGATAAAAGATTTAAGTCGTGTTGGTCGATTGGGAAGCTCATCAAGAAAAAAATGACCGAGACAAGCTTTTGATTCCAATGGCGGGCCACACCTTCGGGTTGCTTAGCGCGGTGGATTACAAAGGGATCGAAGCACTCAAATCCTGTTTTACGGAGTTTCGGTATATCCACCAATGCGACTTTTTATACAAGAGGAGTTACTTTACACAAAGTAGCTCCTTTTTTGATTACAAGCTCTTTGAATTTTATTCATATTTTCTTTATGCTATAATTTCTTTTGTTATTTCTATTAATTGTATATTTGTAGCCGGATAATTTTGATTGTTGTTATTTAGACCAAATAAAAATGAACACTTTAGAAAAACTGACAGCCGAAAAACTACTTAGTATAAGGGCCATTAAGTTACAGCCCTCAAATCCTTTTACATGGGCTTCAGGGTGGAAATCGCCTATTTATTGTGATAATCGTAAATTGATATCGTATCCTCGTATACGTACCTTTATAAAGACGGAATTGGCACGCCTGATCCTTGAAAACTTTCAGGAAGTAGACGCTATTGCCGGTGTTGCTACAGGTGCTATCGCACCAGGTGCATTGGTGGCCGATGCTCTCGGATTACCGTTTGTATATATACGTTCTACACCTAAAGATCATGGGCTGGAAAACCTGATTGAAGGAGAACTAAAGCCGGGAAGTAAAGTTGTTGTTGTCGAAGACCTCGTATCTACCGGTAAAAGCAGCCTGAAAGCCGTTGAGGCAGTACGTAGAGACGGCTCGGAGGTTATAGGGATGGTTGCCAACTTTACTTACGATTTTCCTATTGCTACAGACAACTTTAAAAATGCCGGCGTTGAACTGATTACTCTTACCAACTATGACGCCGTACTGAAAGAGGCTCTGCGTATAGAATATATTGCGGAATCTGATCTGGAAACATTGCAGGAATGGAGAAAATCTCCTGCCGACTGGAAATAAATCAACAAGATAAATAATGGCTGAATTTGTAAGCGAGATTAAAACAATACCACATGCCGATGTGGATATATATACGGTTCTTTCCGATTTGAATAATCTGGAATTGGCAAAGGGAAAGATTCCGCAGGATATGATTAAAGACCTCTCATTCGATCAGGATTCCTGTACGGTTACGGTCGATCCTGTAGGTAAAATCAAATTTGTAGTAGTTGACAGAGAACCGAATAAAACGATCAAATTCCAGTCGGAACAATTGCCGTTTGATGTTACCATGTGGATTCAACTAGTGGCCTCCGCGGATGAAGAAACGAAGATGAAGCTTACCATTAAAGCTGACTTAAACCCTTTCCTGAAGCCTATGGTTTCCAAACCATTACAGGCCGGATTGGATAAGGTCGCAGAAGGCTTGTCCACCTTGCCTTATGCCGACATTTTGAATAAAGGAAGAATAGAAGAATAATCGATGAAACTTTGGGAAAAAAGCGTTCAGGTAAACAAAGATGTAGAATCTTATACTATCGGGCGCGACCGTGAGTTGGATGTATATCTGGCTCCTTATGATGTTTTAGGTTCGATGGCTCATATTACGATGCTTGAGTCTGTAGGGTTACTTGTCAAAGATGAATTGGTGGTTTTGATAGAAGAACTTAAGGCTATCTATCATCAGGCTGTTTCAGGGCAATTTACAATAGAAGAGGGTATCGAAGATGTACATTCTCAGGTAGAGCTGATACTTACCCGCAAACTGGGCGACGTAGGGAAAAAGATTCATAGCGGGCGTTCACGCAACGATCAGGTTTTAATCGACCTAAAGCTTTTTACCCGCGATCAGATTCACTTATTGGTAGACTCAGTGTCTAAGCTGATCGATGTATTATTAGCTCAAAGTGAGAAGTATAAAGATGTGCTGATGCCCGGCTACACACATTTGCAGATAGCGATGCCTTCATCATTTGGCCTATGGTTCGGTGCTTATGCCGAAAGCCTTGTAGATGACTTGCAATTGCTTCTGGCTGCATATAAGATATGTAACCGCAACCCACTTGGGTCGGCGGCAGGATATGGTTCGTCTTTTCCGCTCAATCGCCAGTTGACAACCGATCTGTTGGGCTTCGACTCTATGGATTATAATGTCGTTTATGCGCAGATGGGCAGGGGAAAAATGGAGCGTATCGTTTCATTTGCTATTGCCAGCATTGCCGGAACATTATCCAAATTGTCTTATGACGCGTGTTTGTATAATAGCCAGAATTTTAGCTTTATCAAGTTGCCGGACGAATATACTACCGGTTCGAGCATTATGCCTCATAAGAAAAATCCGGATGTCTTTGAACTGACCCGTGCAAAGTGCAATAAATTGCAGGCACTGCCTAACGATATTACATTGATAACCAATAGTCTTCCTTCAGGTTATTTCAGGGATTTACAGGTTATTAAAGAATTGTTTATCCCTTCTTTTGAAGAAATGAACGATTGCCTGCAAATGGTGACCAGGATGGTAGGTGAAGTGAAAATCAATGAACATATACTCGATGACCCTAAATACCTTCTAATCTTTAGCGTAGAAGAAGTGAACAGGCTCGTATTAGAGGGGGTACCTTTTCGCGATGCGTATAAGCAAGTTGGTCTGGAGATAGAAAAAGGAAATTTCGCACATGATAAGAAAGTACATCATACACATGAAGGAAGCATTGGTAACCTGTGTAATGATCGTATCGATATCCTTAAGCAGCAGATTGTCGATCAATTTGAATTTGATAAAGTTGTTTCGGCTGAAAAAAAATTATTAGGAGAGGCATGACCGCTTCAATAGATTTCTTAATATATAGAGACTTATTTTACACATGGAAGAATCTGAAATAATCCTGGCCAGCCTGTCAGGAGAGGACAAACCTGGGGTAACAGCTACTTTGACGGCTGTTTTAGCTGAACATAACGCGAATATTCTCGACATAGGGCAGGCAAATATCCACCATTCCCTGTCGCTGGCTATAATGTTTGAAGCGACAAACACAGGAGATGTAATTAAGGATTTACTTTTTAAAGCAACAGAAATAGGTGTCATCATCCGTTTTTCGCCGATCAGTAAGGAAGAATATATGCGGTGGGTAAACCTGCAAGGCACCAAGAACCGCTATATAGTCACAGTATTGGGACGTACGCTGAATCCTGCTCATATATCGGCCGTAGCGGAAGTTAGCCAGAAGTATAAACTGAATATCGAAAAAATAATACGCCTGACGGGACGCGTTCCGTTAAATGCCTCGGAACGTCCAAGTCGTTCATGTATTGAACTGTCTATCAGAGGTTTCGTTGATGATGTAGATCAGTTGAAGCACGACTTTATGAAGCTGGCCGACGATTTAGGTATAGATATTGCTTTTCAGGTAGAGAATATGTATCGCCGTATGCGCCGTTTGGTCTGCTTCGATATGGATTCCACATTGATTCAGACGGAGGTTATAGACGAACTGGCAGAACGCGCCGGGGTAGGGGAGGAAGTGAAGGCTATTACCGAATCCGCTATGCGTGGCGAGATTGACTTTAGCGAGAGTTTCAAGAAGCGTGTAAGCTTGCTCAGGGGGTTGGATGAATCTGTAATGCAGGATATCGCAGAAAATCTTCCTGTAACAGAGGGTATGACACGCCTTATCCGTATCTTGAAAAAGAGTGGATGCAAACTGGCTATCCTTTCGGGAGGTTTTACCTATTTTGGTAACTACCTGAAAGATAAATACGGATTCGACTATGTATATGCCAACGAACTGGAGATTGTAGATGGCAAGCTAACCGGGAATTATGTAGGAGATATAGTAGACGGTAAACGTAAGGCCGAGTTACTTCGCTTATTGGCACAGGTCGAAAAAGTAGATATACGCCAGACTGTTGCAGTAGGCGACGGCGCTAACGATCTGCCAATGCTTGGTATTGCGGGACTTGGCATTGCGTTCCATGCCAAACCTAAAGTAAAGGCGAATGCAAAACAATCGCTGTCTACAGTCGGACTGGATGGGATCTTATACTTCCTTGGGTATCGTGATTCTATGTTGGAAGGAGAGAAGTAATAAAAACGATATATAAATGTAAAAAGTCCGGAAACGTCCGGACTTTTCTTTTTCATAAACCTTATTCCTGTGCCCACAGGCTTACCCGGTTTCCTTCTATCGTTGATAGTGCTGCCTCTATATCAGGGCAGGCTTATGAGAACACTATCCCGGGATGGATTGAAGTTTTCAACCCACGAAATAGCACCACAGGCATCGCTGCTATCGTTCGAAAAGAATGCCTTTTTTTATGGCCGCAGTTCATTACAGATAGTTTAGAGCCTGTTTAAATTTTATAGCAAATCTTTTTTATAACTATTTTTCAAGTCATCTGGATTTCGCCCTGTAAGAGTAGTATAACAGATAGTAACAGGCCTTATGTGTATTGTGACTTTTCTGTTGATAATAATTCTGCGGGGTAGTAATAATATCGAAAGGAGTTATACCCAATAACCGTGTTATCCAAAATCCACTTTCGCAAGCAGAAGTTTAAATCTGTAAGGTCGGTAATAAGTAAGGAGACTTACGCGGTTACTGAAGGTTACAAATGCCCAGAACACCCTTAGATAACTCCTTTCTGATATTTCTTTGTACAGGAAATTTATATTATTTTTTGTGTATATATGGATTACAATTGTGTTTAAAATACACGTAGCTTGCACATACAAATATAGCTAAATATTTATTACCAGCTACACTTATTATGTTAAATTTACACGTAGCTTGTGCTTTTTGCTGTAGACATACGTTTCAGGGTATATTCGATTTGAATATTGGGCATTATCCATAATGCAAAAAGGCAGATATCTTGTTTCAGATTCTGCCTTTCTTTATATTGGTCAGCTTAGGTTAGCTGTACATTTTTTCGCGTAGCGCTTTTATCTCATCCGATGTGATATAGTCATCATAATCCATGATTTTATCAATGGTTCCTTTCGGAGTCAATTCTATAACACGGTTACATACGGTCTGGATAAACTCATGGTCGTGTGATGCCATTAACACATTTCCTTTAAATTGTATCAGCGTATTATTGAATGCCTGTATCGATTCCAGGTCGAGATGGTTAGTTGGCGAGTCCAGTACCAGGCAGTTAGCACTTTTAAGCATCATGCGCGCGATCATACAACGCATCTTTTCGCCTCCCGACAAAACCTTCGTGTTTTTGAGTACTTCTTCTCCCGAGAAGAGCATTCTCCCCAGAAAGCCTTTAATATATATTTCACTGGTATCGTCAGAGAACTGCGACAACCAGTCAATCAGGTTAAGGTCTTCCTTGAAGTAGTCACTATTATCCAAAGGCAGGTAGGCCGGTGTAATTGTTTGTCCCCAGCTGAATGTGCCTGCATCAGCCTTTACATAGTCGTTTATGATTTCAAAGAAGGCTGTCATAGCGCGTGGGTCTTTAGATAAGAATACGATTTTATCGTCTTTCTCTACATTGAAGCTAACGTTATCAAACAGAACCTTGCCTTCTACTGTTTTGCTGAGGCCGTTTACTTCGAGTATCTTGTTCCCGGGCTCGCGGTCGGGAGAAAATATGATACCCGGATATTTACGGGAGGAAGGTTTTATTTCTTCGATATTCAGCTTCTCTATCATCTTTTTACGGCTGGTAGTCTGCTTCGATTTAGCCACATTGGCGCTAAACCGCCGTATGAATTCTTCCAGTTCCTTCTTTTTTTCCTCTGCTTTTTTGTTCTGTTGCTGTTGTTGGCGTAGTGCTAACTGGCTCGATTCGTACCAGAAACTGTAGTTTCCTGCAAACAGGGTTACTTTTCCAAAGTCTATATCGACAGTGTGTGTACATACCGAGTCCAGAAAGTGGCGGTCGTGCGATACGATCAGAATCGTATTTTCCGCGTTAGCCAGATAATTCTCAAGCCACATTACAGTTTCTATGTCGAGGTCATTGGTAGGCTCATCCAATAATAAGTTGTCGGGATTTCCAAACAAGGCGCGGGCTAATAAGATGCGTACTTTCTGTTTACCGCTCATGTCCCCCATCATCTGGTAATGCGTATCCTCGCTTACTCCAAGGCCGCTAAGGAGCATTGCCGCGTCATTTTCGGCATTCCATCCTTCCAGTTCGGCAAACTTCTCTTCCAGTTCCGATGCTTTGATACCGTCTTCGTCCGAAAAGTCTTCCTTGGCATACAGGGCGTCTTTTTCCTGCATTATAGCCCACAGAACGCTATGCCCCTGCAATACTGTATTCATTACAGTCTGGTCGTCGAAGGCGAAGTGATCCTGTGCTAATACAGAAAGGCGCTCGCCGGGACCTAACGAAAAGCTACCGCTTGTAGCGTCCTTTTCCCCGCTAAGTATCTTTAATAGGGTTGATTTTCCGGCGCCGTTAGCTCCGATTATACCATAGCAATTGCCACTTGTAAACTTAAGATTCACATCCTGAAACAAAACACGTTTGCCGAATTGAATCCCTAAATTAGAAACTGTTATCATTATTGTTTATTAGTTACAAATTATAGAAATACAGGATAATATCCCATTATCCGAATGCGGGCACAAAGGTACAAATTATTGGCTGATAATCAAAGCGTACCTGCCTGTTCTTAGCCTTAAAATGTCCTGATAGTTACAGATTGCCTTATTTGGGGAGTAACCTGGAAGATTCGCTTTTGTACGCCGTCCCAGGCTTCTATTGTGATCCTGTTGTCGCCTTTGCTGTTTATGTATTTCTCAAAGTTGTACAAGTAAGCAAACTGGGTAAGATAGTCTGATTTAGTAAACTCTTTTGCAATATCTGAATAGTATCCTACGCTCCAGAACATACAATCGGGATAACCTTCCGCATTCGTGAAACGGGTATCCTGATTCCTGAAAACCATAGTGTTATCAATAAATCGCTTATAGCCTGCGGACAGATAGTCTTTGTTCCGTTCAAACTTCTTATTGTTTACCTTTTGTATGATATAGCCCGGACGAAGGCCTGCAATGTAAGCAGGAGAGTTGAGATCCATATCTTTGATATGTCCGAGGTCATCGGCGTCAAAGTACAGTCCGGTATAGTTATATTTGTTTACTTCCACGATATACTGTGCTTCGGTTCTGTTGCCGGAATAAGGAAATTGCTTTAGCATCAGTGGAGTATGAAATTTTACATAGTCACTCAATGAATATTGAGCCGAGAGGTAATCTTTTATATTACAATCCCATATCTGAGTCAGCTTGGTGCTGTCAATATATTTACGGTCATAGAAACTGAATCCGTATTCTACGACATATTGTGCCGCCGATTCTATCTTAGGGTCTTTAGAGTTAAAGATGGGTAGGGATACCAGTCGCCTCTTTTCGCAATCAAACCGTAACGATGTAGGGGCATAATTAGCGTCGTTCAAGCCTGTATACCTGCCGTTAGGCGAATAACTGTAGTATGCCTGTACTATGATGTCGGGATTGGTAGTATTACGCTCCAATCCTTTAGCCTGAAGTTCCTTTTCTAATAAGGCTGTGATCTGCTTGTCTATGGCAGGCACATTTTTGCCGGCATCATAAAAGTCGAAAGTATGGTAGTCCGTAAAATCAACCTCCGGATTGGATTCTACATACAATGGTAAGGTAAATGTCTGTTGGTTAGTATTTTCCAGACTATAAAAAGAGTATACCTCCGAGAGCTGTTTCTCGCTGACTGAATTTACAGCTATACAGTTACGGATCAGCGGATATTCCTTGAAGTAGGTATTCATATTACGGATCGTAAACTTAACCTCAGGGTCGTACTTGTTGTCAAACAGCCAGTTGGCTATAGTCTGGTTATCCCGCAGGTATGTTGCCTGCCCATTGATTTCCATTATTATATCATCAATCTTTATGCCAGACTTTTCGGCAGGGGAGTTGGGCTCTACACCTGTAATAACCAGTTCGCCATATCCCCAGTTGGGATTTTTACTATTTTCGAATGTTATCCCGTAGTAGCAGTTCTTCTCATAGCTGCTCTGAGCTTTGGCTCCGAACGTTATTATAGATAAAAACAGAATAATATGTAGTATTTTGTTCATTATGAGTTCTCAATTGAAAATTAGAGCACAAATATAGGATTATTAGATTAAATGTGTGCTCTATATCACGGAAAAAAGAGAGCATATCAAAAGCCTGTCATTCCGTGCTTGACTCGGAATCCCCCAAAAACTAGCTTTGGATATGAGGGAATTGCAGGTCAGGCCCGCAACGACAAACACTTTTTTGACTTTTGGCATACCCTCATTTCGCTAAAATTTAAACAGGCTCTTATTTGGCCAGTTTTTCCACTATGGCGCACATTTGCCCGTAGTTGTCTTCCATCGATCGCAGTAGCTTGTACTGCGCACGGGTACGTACGAGGTTGTGTGTCTCATCCTTTACCTTATAGTAATTATCCCCGTCAATGTAGTCCATAAGGAAACGGAGTACCTGCTCAAATGTGATATATTTGGCGGAGAATGCCAGATTCTCTATCTCTGCCGGAGTAAGGAATACCTTGGTTTCGGACAGGTATCCCTTTGTATATCCTTCAAAAATGTCCATCTTAATATACACCTTGTCAAGGTTCTCATCGTCCTCCTTGCCGGCATTGGCGTAAGAGCGGATAGCATCGCCGTAATCGTTGAGGCAAATACTGCTGAGAACTGTGTCTAAATCGATGACACAGAGTACATTTCCCGTTTTGTCGAAAAGTATGTTACTTATCTTGGTGTCGTTGTGGGTTACACGCGTAGGTATTTCGCCATTTTCTGCTTTTGCCCAGAAGTCCAGCATTTCTTTCCTGCGGCTCTCTATCCAGCTTATTTCTTCCTGTACCTGCGACTTCCTGCCCACCGGGTCTTTTGCCAATACTTCGTCCCATTGACGGAAGCGGAAACGCATATTGTGGAATCCGGGTAGTATATCGGCCAGCGGATTTTTCATATCAGCCAGCATAGCCTGAAATTTGCCGATACCTTTGCCTCCCTGTGCAGCCAGTTGGGGAGAATCGGCATACTGGTATGTGATTGTATCTTCTATAAACAGGCAAGCAGCCCAATACTCGTTTTCGGCATCTTTATAATACGGCTTTCCGTCGGCTGTAAGCGTAACAGTGAGCGCTTCACGAAGCGGGTCGCCACCTTGTTCTATAATTTTCTTCTTTAAATGTGTGGTTACCTTATAGATATTATCCATCATAGCGGGTATGTCCTGAAAGATTTTCTTGTTCTTCCGTTGCAGGATGTAATTCGGGCTGTTACCTTCTGTTTCTACAAAGAAAGTGTCATTGATAAGCCCTTCTCCTAATGGGCGGATTTCTTTGATCGTTCCTTCGAAAGTGAATACATTTCCGATTTTAGATAGTGTTTCTTTCATGTTGTTTTATATGGTTAATTATAAGATTATGTAAGAGGCAAGATATGGTTGGGTTATCTGTAAGTATACAAAAGTAGCTAATTCTTTCCGGTTTTATATATTTTGGTTGAACAAAAGCTGTCATAAAGGATTGGTTAAAAGATGATTTATATACTACAATAGTATTAGGAATAAGGGATCAATCACAACACAAAAAAACAAATATTAACTCTTTATTTTAACTGAAAAATGACGAACGTAAAAGTCACTTATACAATCCTTTTTTTACCAGGCCTATATCGAAGACTAGTGGTATCTGATAATGCTGTATTTCTATTTAATTGATTGTAATGCATGTGTTTACAGGATGCTAAACATTAAATCCGCCGAAATAAAATGATTTTATAAAAACTTTTTTGTCTCTATGATGTTTATCTATACAAATAACAAGTTTAAAGATAGAAGAGGAAGACATACTTAAAAGACCAAGCCTTTTTTAAGTAATTTGAAGACAAGACTTAGAAAAATCATTTGAATTTTTCGATAAGATAAGGAGTCAAAAGCAGAGTATTGATGGAGTTAGAGACTATAAGTAATTATAGTCTCTAATTATTATAGTCTGTTTAAATTTTATAGCAAATCTTTTTTATAGCTATTTTTAGATGTATTTTATCATTTTTGCTAGCCGAACCAACGGTCAGCGGAGCTAATTAGCGGGCTAAACCAAGAGTAAAAAGGGAATTGAAAATCGGCGGAGCCAAAAATACGCTAAAAAGAGCCTAAAAAAATTGCTAAGAACTATTGACCAGAACCTGTAATAAAAATTTTCGCTAAAATTTAAACAGGCTCTTAGTAACTGTTAGGAAATTTCTCGTTCTGATTTTTAGAATTGTTTTTGAGATAATTTTTATTTCCACGAAGCGATAGTAGCGGGCTACTTGAGCTGAGTGAAAGAGAAAATTAGCCGAAAACAAGCTAAAAATGAACGAAGAACTCTTAACCTTTCTCTTATGAAAAAGAATTCGTGAAATTTCCTAACAGTTACTTATATAGCAATAAAAAAATTATCCTTTTTTGTTATCTTTATCACAATTTACTTCACAAGCTTAGAAAAACGATGAGAAATATTATCCTGTCCGGTTTCTTACTATTATTCCTCCCTGTTGTTCAGGCTCAGATACAACCTGTAGCGATAACCTTATCTACCAATCTGGAGCAGGGGGAAGTCATTAATATGAAGGTAGCCACTGCAAAAAAAGATACAAAAATAACAATCGATTACGGAGATGGTAAGTTGATAGAAAAAGTAGCAGAAGATAAGGATGATTCCACGATAATAGCTGATACCGTACGGGGCAATACCTTAAAAATATATGCATCGTCCACAGATATAGTAGAATTTATCTGCAATGAGAGTAAATTAGTAAGCCTTGATATATCAGCCAATCAGAATCTGGAAGTATTGGAATGTTCCAGAAATGAATTGACAGAACTCGATATTTCGCAAAATAAGAAACTTAAAACATTGCTCTGTTTCGCAAATGGACTTACATCCCTAAATGTTTTGCATAATACCGGCCTACAAATTCTATTTTGTTCATGGAACAAACTTACACAACTGGATATCAATCACCTGTCGCAACTGGGAGGACTATATTGTGATGGTAACCTGCTAAAACATATAAACGTATCGGAGAATAAGAAACTGACAACATTATGTTGCAGCCGAAATATACTATCAACACTGGATGTCACTTCAAACCGTAATCTAAAACAAATCAGTTGCGGAAAAAATCAACTCTATGTACTGGATGTATCAAAAAATGAAAAATTAACAAAACTAGAATGTGAGAGGAATCGGCTTTCAACATTGGATCTCACTCGTAATCGCAAGATAAAACAATTGAATTGCAGTGAAAACCAATTGAATGTAATAAAATTATCCAAGTGTGCCAAGCTGGAAACAGTATATTGTCAGAAAAACCAACTGACAGCATTAGACATCACAGCATTTACGGAACTGAAAATACTGGACTGTTCAGAGAGTATACTGGACAGCATCAATGTATCGAACAACAGGAAACTGAAATCATTGTATTGCAGCAAGTGTAATTTGTCATCCTTGGATGTATCTTACAATACAGCATTGAGTAGTTTATCATGCTGGCTTAATAATATTGAAGTACTGGATGTATCAAAAAATACAGAATTAGATAGGCTGATTTGCTGGAGTAATAAACTGATATCTTTAGACCTGAGTAAGAATACGAAGTTAAAAGAACTGGATTGTAGCAAGAATAAACTGGATGAGTCATCCGTAATATTGCCTCAGGTAGATAAATGGGAGCGTTTAGAGATCAAATAAAGTGAAACTATCTCAGTAAAAAGTCATATAAAATTTATTATCAGTATAATTTATGCCAATCAAGGGTTAAATGTGCCGTTAGGCACATCATATTGGTAGAAGCATGAATGAAATTCGTTTTTTTTGTGCCGTCAGGTACAAAATGTGAATTGTTCTGTAGATATTGCGTACCTGACGGCACGCAATTAACCGGTTAAAGCTTCTTTCTACCAACATTCAGTCCCTAAAGGGACAAAAAATAGCACATTTAACCCTTGATTCGCATAATTTATAAACTTGCAATGTTAACCTTAAATACTATTCTGTAAAATACAACTGATATTTCCCTAATCTTTATCAAAAATAAATTCTACAGAAAACATTGTTTTTGTCTTTTGATGAAAATAAAAAAGTGATAAGACTCGATATAACTTCATTGAATGATATATATTTGTATTCAGATGAACTTAAAAAAAGTTACTGGATCATATATAAAATAACAAATGACTCTGGACATAATCCTTATCGTAATCGGTACTATTCTTATCATTGCCGGCATTTTAGGTTGTATAATCCCTGCATTACCAGGGGTTCCGCTTAACTATCTGGCCATTGTATTATTGCAGTTTACGTCCAAAACGGACTTTTCCACACAGTTTCTGGTAGTATGGGGTATTGTGGTCATTGTGGTTCAGATACTGGATTACTATATCCCGGTCTGGGGTACAAAAAAGCTGGGAGGAGGTTCTTACGGCGCATGGGGCGCAGGCATAGGCGTTATCGCCGGAATGTTCGTTTTTCCTCCTTGGGGTATTATATTTATGCCGCTGGTGTGTGCCATATTAGGAGAATTACTCGACAATAAAGAGTTCAATGTAGCATTAAAGGCCGGATTCGGGGCATTTGTCGGTTTCCTTACGGGGATTGTTATGAAACTGGTAGTATCAATAACTTTATCATTCTTCTTTTTCAGGGAGGTCTACAGGTACATTTTCAGTTGAACGGGGCAAATCCGCCTCAGAATTCAGAATATTCATCTCATTATCCAGTATAATATCAATGGCTATCTCACTATATTCTATACTATTATAATCATTCTTATCCAGACTGATATATACACGATAGATATAAAATAAAGAAGGTCTTATTTCCTGAACTCTTTTGAGGGCTTTATCAGAACATATAGATAAAGCAATATTCTGGTTCCTGATATAAGCTAGACGAGACAAATTGGTCACCATAGCATCGTTGGTTGACGTTAAATTCTTTATTTCGCTTCCTATAATATAATAGTTTTGCCATAAATCCAGTGTCCTCTGATTATAACGAGCTTTATACTCCAAAGCTAAATTCCCTTCAAATTTTTGTTTGACATAACAGTCATTTTTCAGTGCCAGCCTTAGTGACTGATTGGTGGGGACATCATACTTGATCGCGGCTTTCTTATAACAAGGCAGAATATTATCCTGCACCCACTTTTCTGCTGTGGAACTTACATTCACAAACTCGGCATCATCCGAACTGCATGAAAAGAAAAACAGGACACATACAAACAACAATAGATGCTTCATCATATTATGTTATTAGCATGTAAAGATAATTTATTTGAGATACATACATCAAACAAAAGAGTGTAGATTAAAAAAACTACACTCTTCACCTGATTCACTCCCTAAACTATTTTTTCGTTATCGCTTTCTTTATACCTTCCAGATTATTGTTGAATTCTGCCAGTTGAGCTAGTACCTGTCCCGTCTGGTTGCTCTGGTCGATACCTGCAAACTTATTGTTCTTATTGAAGATATCCTTGATATGCTCCCAGCGGATATGCTCATCAGCCGTCAATAGATTGGCAATCTCTTTCAGTTTCAGGATATTTGCCTCGCTATCAGACGTCAGGGTCTGCGATTCGCTTTCGTAATGTGTGAGAATCAGTTCGCTAATCTCCTGTTTGTTCATCAGTGGTACTATCTGGCTCACCAGCTTGTTCATATCCCTGTAAGAGCCTTGCAGTTTGAATGGAGGTTCTACCCGGTATGCGTCTTGCATAGCCGCACTCAGTATATAATTCTGATTGACTTTGAGTACCACGTCCCTGACCGACAAGCTATTCTTAACCACTGCAATAAAATCGTCCACGTCCTGCTGGGTATGGTTGCCTTCGAGGTCGGGCATCATTTCACTTTTCGACTCTATATAATCTACCAGATTGTAAAAATCCGTAAAGCTTTTACTCGCTACCTTTTGCAGATAAGGATTTTCTACGATTGCATTTTCCAGCAAACTCAGTTTAAACAAAGTATCCGAACCACCAATCACATCTCCCAGATTGTATACATCGGCACGGTTGGCCAACATATCGGGTATCTGGAATTTCTCTCCGCTCTCGGTATAAGGATTTCCGGCCATTATTACACAGAAGCGTTTTCCGCGCAGGTCATAGGTTTTACTTTCACCTTCGAAGATACCATCCATCTTACGCTGTCCGTCTGCCAGAGATATAAATTTCTGCAAGAACTCTGAACTACAATGCTGAATATCGTCAAGATATAACATTACATTGTCAGCCATTTCGAAAGACAGGTTTATCTTCTTCAATTCTTCCCGCGCACCGGATGTTTTGGCTTCTGCCGGGTCGATAGAAGTAATGGAATGTCCAATGGTAGGCCCGTTTATCTTCACAAAATTCAGTCCCATAATATTTGCCAGATATTCCATCAATGTAGTCTTTCCATATCCCGGAGGCGAGATTAGCAAAAGCATACCCATACGCGCGGTGCGTTTGTTATCTCCGGCAACACCAAGTTGTTTTGCCAGATTGGCTCCTATCAGTGGCAGATAAGTCTCATTTATCAGTTTATTGCGGACAAACGATGTTAGCACACGAGGCTTCAGTTCATTTATTTTCAATGATTTCTTGAATGATTGTATCAGTTCTTCTTTCAGTTTTGTAAATTCATTGAATGTAGGAACACTTTCGTTTGCAAAGCATGCCAGTTTCTGAATAAATTCATGATAATCTATCTCATACACATTGTTTACAATAACCGAATGACTTCCCCTCAGGTCGGTAATCTCTATGATATCGGAGCTAGACCTCATTTCAAATTTATGGTCATGCAGCAGTAACATACACGAAGTTTCGCCGACATATTTTTTATACTTAGTATATTTATCGGATAAGTCGATGAACGATTCCAGCCAGTTGCGTACCAGATAGAAACGTTCCACCATGCTGAACGATTCCTCTGCCAAATCGGTATTGAAGCTGTCGGCTAACTTCTGTTTTTTCAGATAAGCTTTAAACTCCTTTTCCAGTTCTACCGATTGTTCACTGATAGTAAACTCCGGATTCTCGGCAAATTCACAAAACAGGTACATAGCAATTTGTTCCGGCTGCATACTTGAGAAGTGGAAACGGGTATTCCATTTTTCAAACATTTCCTGTATCTGCTTGAGCACATACTGATAGTTTTTAGAAGCCGGAAATGCTTTCAATACATTATTTGCTGAAACAATGAGCCCGTTCAGCAGCTTTTTGTCTTCTTTATCTACACTGTGCCAGAACAATTGTGCCGCAACACGCTCCTGAGGGCGGAATGACAAGAGTCCGAGTTGTGTATGTATAGCAACCAAACTTTCGTAAATCTTGATCGCATCAAAATCATGCACACCTTTCAGATAAGACTCCGAGTAACTTTGATCTACTTTCCGGGAAATAAATTCCTGAATATTGAAATTTTTGTTTTTCAAACTTTCTTCAAATGCCTGATAAGCCAGATACTCCGCACGGTAAACATTCCTGTTTTCGGAGACAACCTCCTGCTCCCAGATATCACGGTAACGGATAATATCACCGTCCCTCAGTTCGTGGTAGAAGTTCGTCCCGGTCAGGTGATAAAGCAACTTATCTTCGCGCCTGACTACCGTTAAGTCCATAGACTGCTTGTTGACTGCAAATTTATGGTTGCCGAGCGCTATAATATTCTCGCCGTCAACGAACAACTCCGTCTTATCTTTCAGAATACGCAAAGCATCCTCTAACGATGTTTTCAGGCTGTTTTCAAGGTTTTCAGCTTTCGACACATCTCCAAGCTCCCGTAAATCGTCAGCCAGCTTGCGCACTTTGTCTACCATCAGGTCTGCCGAATAAAACGCCTGTATCTCTTCTTTCGATTTGAATGACTGCGCCTTATTCTCCACATTCTTCAATACACGAAGCCCAATCTGCTCTAATGAGGAAGTACGCCTGTTAATCTGCTCTATCAATTGTGCCTTACGGCTATCGAATACTTTTACAACTTCATTTCTTTTATCAGATATGACCAAAATAAAATCGTCGAAGTCAGCAAACTTACTTTCCAGTTCTTCTATCTGAACACTTACCTTTGTAAAATATTCATCACTTTTTTCAGGGGAGGTCGCCAGTTCCAGATAGTTGACAATACTTTGTTCCAGCAATGTTAATTGTGCCCTGAACTCGGCAGAGGCTTCCTTGCTTTTCAGAGAATCGATCTTTTTCTTTAACAATGCCCTTACTTCGTTCAGTGATGCAAAAATCAAAGAGATTTTTTCAATAATCTTCGTTGTCTGTGTTGTATCATCAATTTTCAGGCTATTGAGGATGTCAATCAACAATTCCAGTTCTGACGAAATCAGTTTACAGTTGTCCTCTATCTTATTGGCATCAATGACTTTCTGTACTTTCTCTACTTCCTGTTTTTGCTCTGTTACCATATTTTCATACGGAATCAGGGCTTCGTCTCTCAACAGGAATTCGACAGTCTTGTCCGAAAGCTTGTTGCCTGTGGCAATCAGAGTTTCTTTCAGCTCGTTTATTTGCTCTGCATCAATATATTTCTGATTATTCAATTCAATGACTTCTCCCTGCATCCTGCGGGTATCAGCCAAAAGTTTTACTAACTTTTCTAATGAATCGAATTTCGCATTCTTGATAGAAAACAGAAGAGCTTCTACCTTATTTGTAGCCTCTTCTAATAATTCTGCAGAATGCTTTTTCTGAGCTTTTACTTTTTCAAATTCATCAATCGCCGTATTGGCAATTTCTTTAATCTGGGATAAAGGCTCCGATAGTTGATAAGTGGCCTGGTCGGATACCCAAAAGTAGGCATCGATGATATCGTTCGATTTCTTTAGAATATCTTCGTAAAGGCCTTCGTAGGTATCTTCCTTATTAATCAGGTAAATTACATCCTGACATTCGGCCATAGCCTTTACAATATCCTTGTTTCCTATCTTGTACAGAATATTGTCACGCTTCTCGTAATTCTCTATCAGCCTGTGTGAATATGGTGTTTGCCATATCTGTACCTGATGGTGGCGTGTAGCCTCCAGTTCGGAACGGAAGAATATCAATGTTCCATCATGGAATAGTGTATGGCCATTGCAAATAATCGGAGTCTCTACCTGTTGCCTGATGATGTTGTACGACATCAGCACATAAGTATTGCGCTCGTTTTGGTAGAATATATACAGGAAGTCTTCTCCATTGGGGGAAATTACCTTGCGGAAAAACTCAAGGTTATTGAGTTCGCTATCAAATATTTTATATTCACCATTTTGCAAATAATATCCATTCGGGAAAATAACACCATGATTATCAGGTAACAAAATGCCGGCATCATTCAGCATCTTTATATTATGTACCTCTTTGGTACGGGTATTAAATACAAATGTCCTATAATCTTCCTGATAAGGTTTTATGCGCACCAAAATAAGATTACCAAGGTCGGCATAATAGTATTCTGCATCATCAAGTTGCTGGTCTTTGTTTTCTACCTTTTCGGAATAAATACCTTTACCTGTATCTGTATTGTCTTCTACCTTGAATGTGATATCACCGCCAATGGCTTCGATAAACACTTTATCGAGGATAGACACATGCGGATGAACACCCAGGCGACGGTCTTCCAATGTGGTTTTAATCCATTTGAATTCGTGTTGTGGTGCTTTTACGACCTCATGAATACTTCTGTCGTCCTGATATATAAGTTTATTCCCTTTTATCAACCACTTGAAGGCTTTGAGGTCATCTATATTTTTGCTGGTCTGGAAAACCATATAGAGATAATTCTCCGTTCTCCTGAACTTGGAAAATATAGAGTCCCTGTAGTATTTGTAAAGGTTTTTGTAATCAGTGATAAAGTTGGGGTCTTCTATCAGTTCAAGTGTCTGAGGGGTAAATTGATTATTTTCGAACAGATAAATACTGAAAACATCGCTAAGCTGTATATCCGACCGCAATCCGAAATGGACATTATAACCGAAGATACACAGGTTGCCCAGTGCTAGGATACCGCGTGAGACACAATTGTTCTCCGTATTTATGCGTTGGTTTGCTATAAGGGAAAAGTCTGTTGAAGTGAAGACGTCTTTTCTCGCCCCATTCAATGAATTAAGGCGGTCGGTGAGGACATCTTTCTGGGTCTGGAGGCGTTTTCTTATGATTTCATAAGTACCGGCTTCCAACGTTTCAACAGTTTTATTTTTATCCAAATCTTGCATATTGGTTAAGATTAGGGTTTAAAGTTTAAGGGTTAAAGTTCAATGATTTAAAAATTGCTAATTATAAGTCATTTATCTTTAAATCATTGAATCTTTAAATTGACTTATTTCAGTTTCTTATTGGATATACCCATCGATTTTGCCATGCTAAGCAAGTTGCTCAGGAATCCTTTATCCTCATCGCTGGTTACTTGTCCCTGCATTTTCAGGATTAGGGCGGCAATGCTCAGATTTTTCACATCTTCGGTAGAGATACCGGTCATCTTAGCATAGTACCTGATGCGTTCCAATAAATCTCCTTCCGACTTTCCGTCTCCCAAGAGGGCTTTCTTAATCTGGGTAGCGTTTTCGCTTTCGTTCACTAAGCGGTCAAAGCCTTTGGCATTGGATATCTGTTTAACGATATTGTCGAAGAACATTGTTTCACCGCCCACGATGTCGATGTCAGCATTCTTAAGCGCTTCGGATAATACAAGAGCCTGTGCATCCGCAATGTCTTTCTGTATGCTGATTTGAGCCAGTTCCACCTCCTTCTCTTTCTGTAGGGAGAGTTTAAATTCTTCGTGCTCTTTACCCACTCCGTCGAGTTTCTTCATTGCAGCAGCTTTTTCTTCTATTCCGGTTGCTTCCGCCAATGCTTTTTCTTTGGTCACTTCGGCTTCCATCAATCCTTCTTTCTTCTTCGCATCTGCTTTAGCTTCGATACCACTTGCTTCCGCTTTAGCTTTAGCTTCTATTGCTTTGGCTTCTGCCAGCGAAGTTTTTTCTATAATACTGGCTTCTCCGGTAGCCGATGCCAATGCTTTTTCTTTAGTAACTTCTGCCTCTACAAGACCTTCTTTCTTCTTAGCTTCTGCTTTGGCTTCGATACCAACGGCTTCTGCTTTGGCTTTCTTCTCAATAACAACAGCCTCTGTAGTTCCCTGCAATTCGAGTGCTTCTGCTTTGGCTTTGATCACTTCTGCTTCTGCCAGTCCATAAGTTGCATCTTCGCGAGCTTTGGCATCCGCTAATATCTTGCGGGCTTCTGCTTGTTTGGCAGATGCTTCTTTTTGTGCTTCTGCATCTATCAGTAACTCTTTTGCTTTCTGTTCGGCAGCCAGTTTTTTCGCCTCAGCAGCTTTTACTGTTTCTATTAAGCGTTGTTCTGCTTCCTGTGCTGCTGTAGTTATACCCACCTGTTTCTGACGGTCAACAGTTCTGAAAGCTTCAATATCTCTCATATTTTGTTGTTCTTCCACAACACCTTTCTCCAGTTGTACACGCTCTTTGATTACATCCTGAATATTTTTCTTTTCAATCTCAATTACACGTTCTTTATCAATCTGGGCCAGTGTAACAATACGCTCGCGCTCTGTTTGTTCCAGCGAACGGTCTTTTTCTACGCGTTCTGCTTCAACGGCCTCGGTGCGTTGTTTATTCTTCTCAGCAATGATAATCTGGCGAAGCTTGTTTTCTTCCTGTACAGCAAGACTTTCTTCGGTACTGATTCTTACGGTTTCAGATTTCAGGCGTTCTTCTTCGCGTACTTTCTGAATTTCGGCTTCTTCACGCGCCTTTACATTATCAATTTCTCGTCTTTGCTTTTCTTCTTTTTCTGCCAATTGCCTTTCCAGTTCAAGGATAGCCTCACGTGCTTCCACGTTTTGTTTCTTAATCACCTTCTCTTCTTCCCTGCGGATAAGATTGGCTTTGATATTCTGTGCTGCTGTCAGGTCAGTGATCTTCTTTATACCTTCCGAGTCGAGGATATTATCCGGGCTTAGGAATTTCAGTTCTGTCTGTTCCAGATAGTCGATGGCACAGTCGTCGAGTACATAGCCATTGAGGTCGGTACCGATGATATTAATAATCTCGTCTCGGAATTCACGGCGGGCTTCGTACAGTTCGATAAAGTCAAACTTCTTACCTACAGTTTTCAATGCTTCCGAAAATTTGGCTTCAAAGATATCCTTCAATGTTGAGATGTCGCTGGCACGCTCGCAGCCAATAGATTGAGCTACGTTGATAACATCGTTTACCGACTTGTTTACCCTTACGAAGAAGGCTACCTTAATATCGGCACGGATATTGTCTTTACATATCAATCCGTCATGCTCCATTCGCTCTATCTGCACCTTTTTCAGAGAGATATCCATAATTTCCATTTTGTGGAATACCGGAATAACATACATTCCCTTATTGAATGCGACATGTGAGCCTCCGACACCTGTGCGCACAATCGCTTTTCCCTGAGGAATCTTTTTGTAAAATGATGCAAGTAAGCCTACAATTACCAGTCCGATAAAAATTACGGCTCCTGCAATGATAATGATTATTTGTTCCATAGTAATTTAGTTTTATATTAGTGTTAATTTATTTAATAATATGTTCTCGTCTAGGTTAAAATTATCAATTCATACAGACTGACTGTCAGTGCAATAATACAGGCAACTAATATACATATCATCTTTTATAGTTTTAAATATTATCACTAGTGTCCGGTTTAGAAAATATTGACATCGTTAAAACCCTTATGGATAAAGGGGAGTGAGCACGTTCTTTGATTTTTCGATTTGAATTTTCTCATCTTTGCGTTAAAAGCGCAAAAGTATGAACGTAGGAAAAACCGTGTTTGCTCAATTGATGTCATTTCTTCCGGACTATGAGTTTAATAAATGTGTAACAAAATATAAAGGCAATTACAAAGTAAGAACCTTTACTTGTCGCGAACATTTCTATGTAATGAGCTTTGCCCAGCTCACCTACAGAGAAAGTTTGAGAGATATCGAAGCCTGCTTGAAAGCGCTATCCAATAAATTATACCATAGCGGCATAAAACGGGCGGTTTCTAAATCTACATTAGCAGAGGCTAATGAAAATCGCGATTGGCGGATTTATGCAGATTTCGCACAAGTGCTGATAATAGAAGCACGAAAACTGTATAAAACAGACAATGATTTTTTGCTTGATGTTGACAATATGGCTTACGCCTTGGATAGTACAACAATAGACTTATGCCTATCCTTGTTTCCGTGGGCCAGGTTTCGCAAGGCCAAAGGAGCCGTAAAGGCTCACGTATTGTTAGACCTGCGAGGTTCTATTCCGACTTTTATAGAGATAACAGACGGAAGTGTGCATGATGTCAACATACTGGACCATATCACGATTGAACCCGGTGCTATCTATGTAATGGATAGAGGCTATCTGGATTTGGACAGGCTATATAACATGGATCAAAAAGGGGCATTTTTTATTACCCGGGCGAAAAGTAACACAGCCATGATCAGAGTATATAGCCGGTCTGTAGATAAATCTACCGGGCTCAGATGTGATCAATCTGTAAGGTTTAAAAGTCACTATTCAAAGAAAGATTATCCCCAGTTAATCCGAAGGATAAAGTTTATTGATGAAGAGACTTCTAACACTTACATCTTTCTGACGAATAACTTTGAGTTAGACGCCTTGCTTATAACTCAGTTATACAAAGAACGCTGGAAGGTTGAGCTGTTTTTCAAATGGATAAAGCAGCACCTTCGTATTAAAACATTTTATGGCACAAGCTACAATGCGGTATGTTGTCAGATCTGGACAGCTGTTTGCACATACCTGCTTGTGGCTATCGCAAAGAAAAGACTAGGTTTGGAGCATTCGCTCTACACTTTATTACAGATCTTCAGTCTTACTCTTTTTGAAAAAGTGCCTATAGATGAACTGTTTACAAAAAATAATTACAAATCAATAAGTCCTGGTGACGATAAACAGTTGAAACTGTTTGATTTATAACCGGACACTAGTGATAATTCATTACACATAACTTATAACTCAGAACTTATGGACAGACGAAATTTTTTACGAGCGATAGCGCTTACCGGAGCAGCCGCAACAATAAAAGCCAGCGGAGGCATGGACGTACTGGCCCAAACGCTCGAAAGCACCCAGACTGGTAAGCCTATAGACATGGTGGCAGTAATGGGCGGAGAGCCCGAAGCCATGTTTAAACGGGCAATCTCAGAAATGGGAGGAATGAGTAAATTTATCAAGAAAGGGTATAAAGTTGTAGTTAAGCCAAATATCGGGTGGGACAAAACACCTGAGCTAGCAGGCAATACCAATCCTAAACTGGTAAGTGAAATTATCCGCCAGTGCCTTGCTGCCGGAGCCAAGGAAGTTACCGTATTCGACCATACATGCGACGACTGGCTGAAATGCTATAAAAACAGTGGCATCGAAGCCGCAGCCAAAGCCGCCGGAGCAAAGGTCGTACCCGCGCACGAAGAATCATATTACCGCAGCGTATCCTTACCGAAGGGAGTCACACTGAAAAACGCCAAGATACACCAGGCCATTCTCGACTGCGATGCATGGATAAACGTACCTGTGTTAAAACATCATGGCGGGGCAAACCTTACCATCTCCATGAAGAACTATATGGGTATTGTATGGGACAGGCGAATATTTCACGGAAGCGGGCTGCAGCAATGTATCGCCGATATATGCACCTATTCTAAAAAGCCGGTACTGAATGTTGTGGATGCATACCGCATCGTGAAGACAAACGGGCCACAGGGAAGGTCTGCTTCGGATGTCGTAAATACGAAAGGCTTGTTCATATCCCAGGACATCGTGGCTGTCGATACTGCCGCCACCAAATTCTTCAGTCAGGTCAGGGACATGCCTCTCGACCATGTAGGGCATTTAGCCAACGGGCAAAAACTCAAGTTAGGGACTATGGATATAGATAAACTGAATATCAAGAGGATAAAAATATAACAAACCATCATCAATCATCAAATGCTAAAATACTTGCGAGTAGGAATATCCATCGTGATATTTACCCTCATCACATTCTATTTTCTCGATTTTGCCGCACTGCTACCCGACGGCTTTCACAGGCTGGCGCATATTCAGCTTGTGCCGGCAATACTGGGAGGCAGCTTCATCATTATGGCTGTACTCGTTATACTCACGCTCCTGTTCGGACGGGTCTATTGCTCGTCTATCTGCCCGATGGGCATATATCAGGATATTGTAAGCTGGATATCCAAACGGCGCCTGTTTTCCAAGAAAAAGAAACGTTATAAATACAGTAAGGCGAAGAATGTACTCCGCTGGTCAGTTCTGGGAATTACCATCATAGCTTACTTTGCGGGATTTCCGGTCGTACTGGGCCTGCTGGATCCTTACAGCGCGTGGGGCAGGATAATAACCAATGTATTCCGCCCTGTGTATATGGGAGGCAACAACCTACTGGAATCTATCTTTTCCAGTTTCGACAATTATACGTTCTATAAAGTGGAAGTTGTGATATTGAGCCTGTTTTCATTTATCATTGCATTGCTCACATTCTTTGCCATAGGCTTTTTTGCATGGAAATACGGCAGAACCTATTGCAATACAATCTGTCCGGTAGGAACGGTATTAGGCTTTTTAAGCAGGTTCTCGCTGTTCAAAATCAGGATAGACGACAGCTTGTGCAACAGCTGCGGCTCTTGCGCGGCAAAATGCAAGGCATCATGTATCGACAGTAAAAACCATACGGTCGATTATTCACGCTGCGTAGATTGCTTCAATTGCCTTAGCAGTTGTTCGCGAAACGCGTTGGCGTTTTCGCCTTCGTTAAAGAAACAACAGGTAAACCAGAGCAATACAGCCAATGATACGGACAACGGTAAAAGGCAGTTCCTTTTGGCAGGGCTGACAACCGCCGTTACCGTTCCTGCTGTTTATGCGCAGGAGAAAGCCGCGGAACTGACAGGAAACGACAAGTACATCCGTAAGAATGCGATCTGCCCTCCGGGAGCAGTCAGTGCCGGCCACTTGTCAAAACACTGTACATCGTGCCATCTCTGCATCAGCAGATGCCCGTCAAGGGTTATTAAGCCCGCCTTTATGGAATACGGACTGGGAGGTATGATGCAGCCTATGATGAACTACGAGAAAGGCTTCTGCAACTACAACTGCACGGTCTGCACCGATGTATGCCCTAACGGCGCCCTGAAACCACTGGCAATGGAAGAAAAGCACATGACCCAGATAGGCCGTGTGACTTTCCACGAGGAGATATGTATTGTACACACCGAAGGTACCAATTGCGGGGCTTGTGCCGAACACTGCCCTACGCAGGCTGTAACAATGATACCTTACGACAAGCAGGAAGGGCTCACCATACCATTTATCAATGCCGATATCTGTGTGGGATGCGGCGGGTGTGAATTTATCTGTCCGGTTCGTCCCTACAGGGCTATACGTGTGGAAGGTAATAAAGAGCATCAGCTACGGAAGGCATTTAAAGAAGAGAAGAAAGAAGATATCGTCGTTGACGATTTCGGTTTCTAATACTCTATATTTCGAAAATCGATGGGGATTTTCTCATACCTGAACAATTAGAAAACTTTATTTGAAAGGTGTGGAATGTATTCCGCACCTTTTTGTATTTCATGCAATCGTTTGCAAATTATTTTCATGAGAAAATAATGGTTTTTACCCACACAGTCGTACATTAATATGTAGTTTTGTTTTGCAGATATACATTTTAGTATAGAAGAACCATCAATCTATAACCATAAAAACTTCAACATGAAAATAAAATTGCATATTGATTATCACACTGTCTGGGGACAAAATGTCTATGTCTGCGGATCAGGTTCTACCCTGGGCAACTGGGATGAAGATAAAGCTTTGGGAATGGTATGCATCTCTCCGAATGAATGGGTTACAGAATTCGAAACCGAAGATGCATCTATCGAATACCGTTACATAATAAAAGAAAATGGGATCGTCACCATAAAAGAATGGGGCGAACCGCACTCTTTAACTTTAGATGCAAACAAAACATTTGAAATACAGGATTCGTGGCATGGCACACCGTCTCAAAGGTATCTGTATACCTCCGGATTCTCTGACAGTTTCTTCCATCACGACAATGCTCCGAAAGTAAAATATAACAAAAAGACAATCTTACTTAAAGTTGTTTGCCCATATATAAAGAAGAATCAAATAATGATCTTGTGCGGCTCATCAAAAGCATTAGGCGGATGGGACATTGAAAAGGCCCTACACTTCACAGCAGTCAATTTTGGAGAATGGCAACTGGCTATTAACGCTACATCCTTAAAGACTGCACAAGAATATAAACTTGCTATTTACGACTGTACAGAGAAGCAAGTTATTCATTGGGAAGAAGGCCCCAACAGGATATTAACCCCCATTGCCGCAAAGGAAGACGCGGTGAGGGTCGAAACATTTGACTACAATCATGGATGGATGGGCTGGAAAGCAGCAGGCGTATCTATTCCGGTTTTCTCTTTACGTTCGAACGACAGTTTCGGCATAGGCGAGTTTTCCGATCTGAAGAAGATGGTAGACTGGGCTGCTCAGACAGGCCAGAAGATAATACAGGTACTTCCCATCAATGATACTACGATTACATATACGTGGATAGACTCATATCCATACAACGCGATATCTATCTATGCGCTTCATCCCATCTATTTAGGACTGAAAGCATACCCCCTGAAGGATAAAGAATTATATGCAAAATACGAACAGGATGCCTCTGTACTGAATGCGTTAAAAGAGATAGACTATGACAAGGTTCTGGCTCTGAAATGGGCATATATAAAAGACCTGTTCAAAGAATCAGGCGCATCAGTACTGAAAAGCAAAGACTATCTTACTTTTTATCAACAGAATGAAGAATGGCTTTTCCCTTATGCCTGTTTCTCATACTTCCGTGATGTATACAAAACAGCCAATTTCTCAATCTGGAAAACTCACAATTCTTTCAACAAGAAGAAACTAACAACGTTAATCAACACCGATAAAGAGGCTAAAGAAAGTGTAGAGACGCTTTGCTTTGCCCAATATCTGCTACATAAACAATTAAGTGAAGTCAAAGAATACGCCCATCAGCATGAAGTGATCCTCAAAGGGGATATACCGATCGGTATCAGCCGCAACAGTGTTGAAGCATGGGTAGAGCCGCACCTTTTCAACCTTGACGTACAAACCGGCGCTCCACCTGATGATTTTTCTTTCTTCGGCCAAAACTGGGGATTCCCTACTTACAACTGGGACGAAATGGCTAAAGACGGCTACCAGTGGTGGGTAAAACGGTTCCGCAAAATGGCGGACTATTTCGACGCTTACCGTATCGACCATATATTAGGATTCTTCCGCATCTGGGAAATTCCTCTTTCATCGGTACAAGGCCTCTTAGGCTATTTCAGCCCTGCACTGCCTATGACCGCTGACGAAATCAGGTCGTGGGGGATGTGGTTCGACGACTACCGGATGACCAGTCCGTATATCCACGAACATTACCTGAAAGATGTATTTGGGGAACATACCCAGGAAGTAATTGATAAATACCTGAACCCGATAGCGTGGCAGCTTTACGAGCTGAAAGAGTTCTGTGATACACAGGTAAAGATAAAAGCATTGTTTCCGGATACACTGGACGAAAAAAGCAATTACCTGCGTGGCGGACTATACAGCCTGTGCAACGAGGTATTATTCATCAAGGACAAACGTGAACCTTGGAAATATCATCCGCGCATCACAGCGCAATATACACACTCGTACAAAGACCTGGACGATGGCGCCAAAATGGCATTCAACCGCTTATATGACGAGTTCTTCTATCGCCGCCATACACAGTTCTGGAGAGAACAGGCAATGACCAAGCTGCCAAGCCTGATAGCCTCTACCCGCATGCTCGTATGTGGCGAAGACCTCGGTATGGTTCCCGAATCTGTTCCGTCCGTAATGCACGAACTGCAAATATTAAGCCTCGAAATAGAGCGTATGCCGAAAATCAGGGAGATGCTTTTCAATTATCTGGGAAATCTGCCTTATATGAGTGTATGTACCACATCCACACACGATATGGCGCCGATAAGGGCATGGTGGAACGAAAACAGGGACATCACACAGAAGTATTACAACCAGGTATTATGGAAAAACGGAGCGGCTCCACAGGAGTGCACATCAGATATATGCCTGCAAATAGTAACCAATCATCTGAATTCTCCGTCGATGCTCACTATTCTCCCTCTTCAGGACTGGCTTTCTTTCGACGACAAGCTTAAAAGGACTGACCCGGAAGAAGAACGGATAAATATCCCGGCTATTGCGCAGCATTACTGGAGATACCGTATGCACCTTACTTTAGAGGAATTATTGGATGCGAAGGAATTTAACGAACATGTAAGAACAATGGTAAAATCCTCGGGAAGAGAATAAACAACCCTGCTTAGAGGTAACATGTAATCCGAACATGTAAGTAAATGAAATATTTTACCGTATAACTTTCTCTTATCGTTATACATAACATAGTAACAAACAGGTCTGAGACCTTAACTAAATTATACCCATGAAGAAAAACTGTTTAATATTATTATTACTCGTTTTTGTAAGTCAGTCAATCCTGGCTATTGATATCAAAAATGTCGATCCTGCATTCTGGTGGGCAGGGATGAAGAATCCCGAGCTACAGGTAATGCTCTATGGAAATGATATAGCCAAATCAGATGTTACTATAACTTCTAAAACAGCAAAAATAAAAGATATAGTAAAACTGGAAAGTTCTAATTATATACTGCTTTACCTGGACCTTTCGGATGCACAACCCGAAAAGTTCGATATTGTCCTGCAACAGGGTAAAGATAAGAAGGTAATCCCTTACGAAATAAAGCAACGGAAACAAGGGTCGGCAGACAGGGTTGGATTTAATGCCAGCGATGTACTATACCTCATTATGCCCGACCGCTTTGCTAATGGCGATCCGTCTAACGATGTAATACCCGGTATGCTGGAAGCTAAAGTAGACCGCAACGGGCAATACGCGCGTCACGGAGGCGACTTCAAAGGAATAAGCGACAATCTGAATTACATACATGACCTAGGTGTAACAGCTATCTGGTTCAATCCTGTTTTGGAAAACGATATGCCGGAAGGCTCTTATCATGGTTATGCAACAACAGATTATTATAAGGTTGACCGCCGTTTTGGTTCCAATCAGGAATTTGTCGACCTTGTAGACAAGGTACATGCTAAAGGAATGAAAGTCGTTATGGATATGATTTTCAACCATTGCGGAAGCCACCATTTCTTTTTTACCGACAGGCCTTCGAAAGACTGGTTCAATTATCCTGAGAAATATGTTCAAACCTCATATAAAACCACTACCCAGCATGACCCTTACGCTTCGGCTGCCGACAAAAAACTGGCCATAGACGGATGGTTTGTAGAATCTATGCCCGACCTCAACCAACGGAATCCTCATGTAGCAAAATACCTGATCCAGAATAGTATCTGGTGGATAGAATACAGTGGGCTCGATGGTATTCGTCAGGATACACACCCTTATGCCGATTATGATATGATGTCGCGCTGGTGCAAAGAGATAACGGAAGAATACCCGGATTTCAACATCGTAGGCGAAACATGGCTGAATAATAATGTCGCTATCGCATTCTGGCAAAAAGACAGTAAGCTGGCTGCACCAAGAAATTCCAACCTTCGCTGTGTAATGGACTTCCCGCTGATGGGTGTAATGGAAAAAGCCTTTGACGAAGAAACGAACCCTTGGGACAGAGGGATGTCACGTATTTATGAATACCTCGGACAAGATATCGTTTTCGAGAACCCGATGGAGTTGCTTATTTTCCTTGATAACCACGATACATCGCGTTTCTACAGAAATATTGAGCAAACCTCAAACCTCAATCGTTACAAACAAGCCATAGCCTTCCTGCTGACCACACGCGGTATACCCGAAATATATTACGGAACCGAGATACTTATGGCTGCCGACAAAAGTGAGGGCGACGGATACCTGCGCCGCGACTTCCCCGGAGGATGGGCAGGAGATCCGGTTAACGCATTCAATGCCAGTGAGAGGACAGCACAGCAGAATGAAGCATTCGACTATATGAAGAAAATACTGAACTGGCGCAAAGGAAATGAGGCCATCGCCAAAGGCACATTGAAGCATTTTGCTCCTATGAACAGTGTATATGTATATGAACGTAAATACAATGATAAGTCTGTAGTGGTTATCCTTAGTGGTTCTGAAGAAGAAAAGGTTATAAATCTGGCTGATTACAAAGAGATTCTGCCTAAAAATCAGGCAAAGGACATCATCAGTGAAAATACTATAAACTTAACCGGCGAAACGTTAACAATCGGACCTAGAAGTGTCTTTATATTAGAATTTTGATTACTTTTATAGGAAGTAAAATCAAAATCCATGTCCATGAAGAAAGGACCTCTTACCATTAAAGACATTGCAAAAGACCTGAATATATCGCCCTCGACCGTATCGAGGGCTTTGAAAGACAATCCGGACATCAGTCCGGAAACCCGGAAACTGGTACAGGATTATGCAAAGGAGCATAAATATAAGCCTAATGCGTTGGCTTTAAGCCTTAGGACACAGCACAACAACATCATTGGAGTCATTGTGCCCGAGCTCGCTAACCATTTCTTTTCGGGTGTATTATCCGGAATGGAAACCGTGGCGGAAGAAAAAGACTACCATGTAATTGTGTGCCAGTCTCTTGAGGACTATAAAAAAGAAGTAAGAAATGTACAGACCCTGATAAAAGCCCGTGTATGTGGCGTATTGATATCCCAATCGAAAACCACAACGCAGTACGAGCACTTTCAGGAATTGATTGACAATGACATACCCGTCATTTTTTTCGACCGGATCTGTACAGGGATTGACTCTGACAAAGTGGTGGTGGATGATTATAGCGGGACACTTACCGCGGTAGAATACATGATTAAAACAGGCTGTAAGCGTATAGCCTTCTTCTCCGCCCCAGCCCACCTCGAAATATCGAAGAACCGGAAAAACGGCTATCTGGACGCACTCCGGAAATATCAGCTGCCCGTAGAAGAACTATTGATACGCACAGCCGATACCAAACAGCTCGGATACGAAAGAGCGATGGAGATACTTCAGGAAGATGATCGCCCTGACGCTTTTATGGCGATGAACGATTATACAGCCTCCGGCATACTGGTGGCCTGTAAAAAGCTAGGACTAAAAGTCCCTGGGGATATATCCATCTGCGGATTTTCGAATTCGAACATATCGCAGGATACAGATCCTATGTTGACTACAATGGATCAGCACCCTATCGAAGTCGGGATGGAAGCGATGAAATTGATACTGGAAAAGATAGAAAACCCGGAGAACACATCCAGGAAAAATAAAATAATAAAAACATCCTTAATCGTCAGGCAAACAACACGCAATATCTCTGACGCGTAAGATACAATGTTTATACAAAAAACGTACGTACCATGAAACAAAAACCAACTCTCACTTTTTGGCAAATCTGGAACCTTAGTTTCGGATTTTTGGGTATACAAATAGGATATTCGCTACAAAGCTCGCAAACGAGCCGCATCCTCTCAGCTTTAGGAGCCGATCCGCATCATCTTCCTTTATTCTGGTTAGCAGCGCCAATAGCAGGACTGATTGTACAACCCATCATAGGTATGTCGAGCGACCGCACATGGACGCGTTTAGGACGCCGTATTCCGTTTATTTTGGGAGGAGCTATAGTTTCGGCTATCGCCATGTTCTTTATGCCTAATTCGGAGTTTGTAGCAGCTATTATGCCTCCGGTTTTCTTTGGAGCCGGAATGCTCCTGTTTATGGATTGCGCCTTCAATGTATCCATGCAACCTTTCCGCTCGCTGGTCGGGGATATGGTAAATGACAAGCAACGGAATCTCGGATATTCTACCCAGAGTTTCCTCACCAATGTAGGTGCGGTCGTAGGTTCCTTCCTGCCTTTTATACTCACATGGATCGGGATTCAGAATATACCGGAAGCCGGCGAAAAAGTCGCGCCTTCGGTTATATGGTCATTCTATATCGGTGGATCGGCACTTCTATTAACTGTTTTATGGACGAGCTTCAGGGTAAGGGAATACCCACCCAAAGAATATGAAGAATATAATAATATAACAGAAGCGGAGAAGCAGAAGAAATCTTTCCTGGAAATATTGAAAAGTACTCCAAAAACGATGCTGCAACTGGCTGTTGTGCAGTTTTTCTCCTGGTTTGCCCTATTCCTTATGTGGGTATATGGCATTGGAGGAATCGCCGAAAATGTATGGCATACGACAGACCCTTTATCCGAAGCCTATAATGAAGCCGGGAACTGGAATGGTGTATTAAGCGGGGTCTACGGTATTTTTGCCGCCGTATTCTCTATATTTATGGCCAAGATAGCTGACAAGCTGGGACGTAAAAAGGTGTATTCATTCTCTTTATTACTTGGAGCTTTGGGCTTGATGTCAATGTTCGTCTTCGAAGATAAATATTTACTACTCATATCTATGATAGGCGTGGGTATAGCATGGGCCAGTATATTAGCGATGCCTTATGCGATATTATCGGCAGCCCTTCCTGCCAGCAAGATGGGTGTTTATATGGGCATCTTCAATGCAACCATTACCATCCCTCAGATAGTGGCAGGGCTTACAGGCGGTCTTCTTCTCAGGTATATCGCAGGGGGAAGCTCTATTATCATGCTGATAGTGGCAGGTGTATCTATGTTGTTGGCTGCCATATCCGTAGCATTTGTACAGGATTCAAATAAAAACTTGGAACCTGAGTCTGTAAAATAAAAAAGATTCATTACCAAATTATATTCTATGAGAAATAAATTATTTATTGTCATTGCTGCCATAGCTCTGATCTGTTATTCGTGTAAGCCAAAGCCGCAAGCAGATAACGCAGAAGCCCAACCTGAAGAAAAATGCACCGTAAAGCATCTGGATTGGACCCGTAATGCTGTCATATATGAGGTAAATGTAAGGCAATATACCAAAGAAGGGACTTTCGCCGCATTCGAAGAACACCTTCCCCGCCTGAAAGAACTTGGAGTAGACGTGCTTTGGTTTATGCCTATACATCCTATTTCAGAGAAGAACCGTAAGGGTACATTAGGCAGTTATTACGCTGTAAAAAATTATAAAGAGGTCAATCCTGAGTTTGGAAATAAGGAAGACTTCAAACGAATTGTAGATAAGGCTCATGAGATGGGATTCAAGGTAATCCTCGACTGGGTGGCAAACCATACAGGCTGTGATAACATCTGGACTACAGAGCACCCCGACTGGTATATGAAAGACAGCGTGGGCAACCTCAAGAGCCCGTATGACTGGACCGATACATACGAACTGGACTATGACAACAAAGATATGCGCACGGCGATGACCGATGCCCTTAAATATTGGATAAAGGACTTCAATATAGATGGCTATCGCTGCGACATGGCGCATGAAGTACCTACCGGCTTCTGGAATGATGTACGCAAATCGTTGGATAGCATCAAACCTGTATTTATGCTTGCCGAATCGGAGAACTACGATCTGTTGGAGCATGCTTTCGATGCCAATTATTCATGGGAACTAATGCACATGATGGCTGATATAAATAAAGGGATGAAGAATGCCGACAGTATCGCCTCTTATATACAAAAACTGGATACAATCATGTGTCCTGATGCATACAAGATGGTATTCCTTACCAATCATGATGAGAATTCATGGAATGGTACAGAATTCGAGCGCTACGGGAAAGGGGTAGACGCTTTTGCCGTCCTCGCATATACTCTGAATGGCATGCCGATGATATATACCGGGCAGGAAATAGGATTGAAAAAACGCCTTTCCTTCTTTGAGAAAGACATGGTGCCTTCATGGGCAGAAAATGCCACTACCAAGTTTTATAAAAGGCTTAATGAGCTGAAACATACGCATCCTGCACTACAGGCTGGGAAAGGCGGCACTTTCAAAAGATACAATACTTCAGCCAATAAGGAACTGCTGATTTATTCAAGGGAAAGAGCCGGACAGGAAATCGTTGTGATGCTGAACCTTTCGAACAAGAATATCGATTACACCAGTAATGACGCCATAGGACGCGGTAGTTACACCGATTATTTTGCCGGAGTAAATGTACCGGAATTACCACGTTCGTTAAAAGCATGGGAATATAAGGTGTTTGTAAGGCCTAAGTAAGCATCATTATTGCTTTTACAAGTAATACAAGAATAGTATTTAGAATATATATAAAAGCTTAAGAGGAAACTTTTAAGCTTTTCTTTATATATAATTAATCCTTTCAAAAGGTAACAGTGTGAACAATACATTTACTTATAAGAGCATCACACAAAACCTATAATCTAAATAGGGTGTGTCAAAAGTATTTTTTCATATCTTTTTACATACGCTCCGCTCCTGTGACCGTTGGTTGTCATGTTGAACGGAGTGAAACATCTCGTATCTGGTAGGTCGAGATTCTTCGTTGCACTCAGAATGACAAAGAGAGTAGCAATTTGATAGAGATGTTTTACTTTTGACACACCCTCATGCTCATTCAAAAAAAGTGACAAAAGTGACAGTTTCTTTATTGTTTTTCTCTGTTACTTTTTTATTCTCGCAAAGACGCTAAGGCACAAAATACAAATAAATCAAAGAACAAAAAAGTAACAAAAGTAACGGTATCCTGTATATTTATATTGTTACTTTATTTTTCCTTTCAGAAACTGTTTAAATTTTATTCGTTCAAATTTTTAGAGATGTTTTTAGAGATGTTTATTTACATACGCTTTGCTCCTGTGACCGCTGGTTGAGTTGAGAGAAAGGAAAAAACAGCCGAAAACAGACTAAAAATGAACGAAGAAAAAGGTATAATAAAATATTCGTATAAAATTTAAACAATTTCTCAGTATGTCAAAGAACTTTATACTAGATAATTTTATTTCAAAAAAACAGAGATATTCTTTCAATAATAACTTTCAGCTGAATCTATATAAAAACAGAAAAGGTTACTCATCTAAGTAACCTCTTCAACTTTATATTTTATTTCTTAATTCTCGTGATGAGCAGTAGCTACAGCATCGAATCGTGACTGAACGAAGTCCAATTCAGTTTCGATACGCTGACGCTCTTTGGCAAGGCTTTCAGGAGTTGTAAAATATTTACCCAGGTCTCTCATTCCAACACGGTAAATACAACCTCTGTAATACCTGTTCCTGAAAATATCATAGATAGACGCGTTACTCAATACCGGAGTGATATTAGCAACCGCTACCGGAGAAATCGCTCTGGCCAGATAAACGCTTACATCGTCAAACATTGCCCAGAACATAGGGAATTGTCTTCCTCTGTCGCAAACGACCGGGCAAATAGCCTGAACGCGCACATCGCCTTTTCCGGTCTTAATATCATAATACCACCTTTCTTTTACCAGATAACCGATAATATTCATATTTGCCAGATCTTCACGTTTCACTGCCAAAGTATTATTATCGTTTTCAGTAAATCCGATCCGGTTCTGTTCCATTACTTCTTTAGCTGTCAGGGCGCTATTGTCGTTGAAGTCCGGCTGGTCTTCAAACTTATATACTGTAATAGTATTGTCTGAAATAAGATTCACAAGAAGTGAGAATAAATTCGCACGTTTGTCTGTAGATACTGCAGGATAGAACAGAGATTCGTTGCCTTCCACATCATAAACTTCCCGGTATATATCACGCGTCCATGTGGCAGAATAATAATCATTCATAGAGTTTTCCATAACGAAAAGTTCTCTGGACGAGATTTCAGTGACCATATCTTCTGTAGTAGATGTAGCTGGCGAACCATTCATCATCCTGTATGCGTTGTTTGCTGAGTTTTGCGCAATAAGTGAACTCGTCATAAGTAGTCCACCAAACATTAATGAAACGATATATTTCATAAGATGTATATTTTGTGTTAATTAATTAATCCTTATTTCCATTGGGTACAAATCCCGTTCAACACCATCCGGACCTTTCGCTTTTATTGTTGAAATATAGAATACCGTACCTCGAGTCATTCTTCTTATCTGATCTAACTGACGTGATGAAAAACTTGCTCCATTAGACATTTCCGGTGCCGTATTACCCATCGCATCAATCGACATTGTTCTAAAACTTAGTACCTGAAATGGAATATTTAAGATACCATCGTCTATAGAAGCCTTTATTCCCGGTGTATTCAAAATAATAGACCTGGCTAAAGCTCCTTTTCTAAAGACTTTAGGACTGCCATTCTGGTCTGTATATTCAATAAACGGAAGCGGCTCAGGCAAAGGACGTATCCTCAATTCCTTACGGGCGATAAACTGTTGTGTTCCATTTACTTTAGCAGATACAGAAATCACAAATTTCTGGCCGATCATCGAGGCTGACGGCACTGCTACCCAGTCTTTACCGGACGCTCTCAGAGTACCTCCGCTTACGACTGTTGCCTGTACATCCTGACTTGCTACTCCCGGCACGGTAATTGTCAGCGTATTCTGAACACCTGCATACAACACATCCATCCAATGCGGAGCAACTGTTGCCATCGGTTCCATTACTGTATATTCCTGAGAAAAATCCCGTTTAACAGGCATACCGCTTCTGTCCATCATTTCAATGAAACCATTGAATCTGAATGTACCTACAGCGCCTGTACCTGCTTCATACATACCATTTTTTTCAGTCGGCAACTCTTTGCCATTTACAACTATGCGAGGACGTTGAGTTGTATCTACAGCGGCCAAAATAATATTAGCCCTGTATGGCACACCTTTCATAACCATACTCGACTGTGGCACAACAAAAGCACTCAGTTCGTTTACACGAATATCTTTTAAGTCAATGTTCTTCGCCAAATCATTCAGCACCTCCCCTTCTGCCTGCTTTACATTTACCTGCAATTCCGACAGATAAGTAATAACTGCGATACTCGGCATATTTTCGAAAGAAGCCGTTATCCACGATTTATTCTCCTTTTTAGCTCTGGGAGAAGGCTCTGTGGATAGGGTACTCATCACTATCTTACGCTTTGCACTATCGGGTATCTGAGCGACCATAACCTCACGGTAGCGATCCAACATTTCTTTTAATCTTTTTCCGTGTCCACCCACCGGTGAGAGCATTACTTCGGAAGAAGCATCCAGGTTATCCTTCGATTTCAAGTTATCAATATCGGCATCGGCTCCGTCGCTCTTCTTGGCTATTTCAAGCTTCAAATGCTGAAGATAGCCAAAGATAGAATCAGTCTTGACCTTTACAGCCTGTGCCCTATCATAAGAATCTTTGGTTTTTTCAGGATTACTATCATAGGAAGCATTGATATCCGCATATATTTGCTTATTACGCTCATCTGTGACTTCGATCGATTCCTGAATATTATCATTAATCATCACAAATCCATCCAACACCTCTGTAGAAACATTTAAAGCCAGCATCGCAATAAAAACCAGATACATCAGATTTATCATCTTCTGCCTTGTCAATTGCCCTTTACTTAAAGCCATCTTTTATTCTCTTTTAGTTTCTAATTCAGTTTTTTCTTTTAGAATTTAGGTTGGTTTGGATTATTATTAGTCGTCATAGCTTGCAATAAACGAGCATATACATTGTTCAAAGCTTCAATATGTTTCGTCATTTTTGCAGACTCTTCTCTGAACATGTAACTATCACCAATAGCTCCATCATATAAATTCTTCATCCTACTCAAGCTATCGTTAATGTACCGGATAGCCGACATTTGTTCAGTTATAGTCTGTAATTGTGCGTTAAATACATCGTTCAAACCACTAACATTCTGGTTTAATGTAGTTATATTATCTACAAATCCGTTTGTTTCGGTGATCTGGTTGTAAGCTTTCAACAGTTTCTGCGAAGCTTCATTCAAAGACTGTATCGTAGTCGAAAATTCTTCTAAATTTTGGGCTGTATCGGATACACTTTGTCCATAATCAGGTGCGCCTGTCCTTACTGTAGAAGACTGGCCTCCTGACGACGTGGCTGCATACGAACCACCGGATGCAGGCGATGATGGAATGCCTCCAGCATTACCTACAACTGTAGTTGTACCACCTTGGCCGCTACCACCTCCCGATTGAACAACGCCACCTCCTGAAGAGGTACTGCCGGGAAAGGATGTACCACCACCTGAGGATGATCCACCAACTACTACGACCGAAGAACCGGAGACGCCGGAAGCAGCTGTACTACTTCCGGACTTTCCGTTTCCTGTTGTTTTTATATCAGATGACGAGTTGTCATCATAGTTAGCTCCGCTTATAATTACTCCAGATAAAGCATTTGCTCCAACTTCATTTCCTGACGGCGATGTATAGTCAAATCCGGCAGCGATAAAAACGATAACCTCCACAATCATACCAATCATTAAGACCTCGTTACCGCCTTGTATATGCATAATTTTAAACATTGCTCCAAGAATAACAACAGCAGCACCCCAGCTATAGAGGATATTAAATACAGTCTGTCCTCTCCTACTAGCTATTAACCGTCTAAAATTATGCCATGCTTTTTTCATTCGAGAATTACTCTAAAAGTTTTATTTCTTAATAGACTTTACCTTTTTCATTAAAGTTCCATGTTCTTACACATCTGAAACCAATGAATGAACGGCCTTTATCTTGGAATTCTACAGAACGATCTCCTGACTTAACAGTAGAATCTTTCCATGAACCACCTTTTACAATTTTACGTTTCAACACTTTCGGATCTGCAAGCACAGCCCTATAGCTAAAGTCAGGATTCGCCTCATCAGCCATACGGTCTACAGACTCAGTGAAAGTTGTCGTAGTCCATTCTGCGGCATTACCAGCCATATCATACAAACCGAAACGGTTAGGCAAGAATGTTGCGACCGGCGAAATCAAGTCTTTCAGGTCTTTCGATGCTCTGAAGTTTGCATGAGCCAATCCATCAGTAGTATGAGTCTTATCTGAATACCAAGGGTAGGTCAATTCTGAGCGACCATTTCTGGCTGCAAATTCCCATTCTGCTTCTGTAGGCAAACGATAACCTTCAAATCCATTCAGTTTACATTTCTTTTCTGCTATCATGCGGTCTGTACGCCAGGCGCAATAAGCATCGGCCATTTCCCAGGATACACCCACTACAGGATGACCATCATAGGCTTTGTCTGTAAAATATTTTCCTACATATTGCTCACTCTTGGCGTTAGCAAAATCCGTCATCCATGCCATTACATCCGGATAGATGTTCACAATGTATGTGTTTGTGAAATCCATTTTATCTCCATGTGACGTTCTGGCTAATGTTTCACGAATAATATCGCCTCTGGAGTTTACATACGCTGTATCTTTCGATATAACAATAGAACGTGCATCACCCTCTTTTAGTTTTGCTAAAAATGCAAAATAACTCTTAGAATCAAACCAATCGTATTTATAATTTAAAGCAGCACTTACTAAACCTGATTTGTCGGCAGCATACGGATTACCTCCCATAACACTCGCAATAGCAGCAGCTTCACGTTGCGTCGGATTTTTCCAAGGGATTGATTTATTCCAGTTCAAACGCTGGCCTACAGAGTTATTACGATCATCTGGTTTAACTAATACTTTAAACGTAGGGTCTCCACCATACGCAGGATCTGCCAAACGCTCTCTTATAATAGAGTCACGAACCCAGTAAACAAATTCGCGATACTGTTTGTTTGTAACTTCTGTCTCATCCATCCAGAAAGGGCTAACCGCCACTAACTTGCGAGGTACTTCATCGCCCCATAACGGATCAATTCCTGTACCCAGTTCGATATTACCTCCCGGAACCAAAACCATATTATCACAAGCACGCGCTATATTATAAGGTAAAAGCAAACGGGTTTCGAGAGCCGGATCAATATATTTAGGGTTTCTGAACTTATATGTCACACCTATAGTAGCCTGAGCCATACCATTTGTACTCTTATCTCCTTTTTGGCCATCAAATGTATCTCCAATAAGAACAAGTCGACCTTCTCCAAATATTTGCCAATGCCTTGTAAAATTGAATCCCAGATTCAAACCACCGCTACCACCAAACATAGTTGCGGTTTTAACCCCTCTATGAGCAAAACGTTGGTACATCCCAACTCCCACAAACGGATTTACTTCAAACTTACGTTCGGGCTGGTAACCGTTCAACAGGTTAAGTAAATTGATCTGCACATCTCCGGATATACTCATATAACGCAGATGTTGCATATAATATTGTTCGTTGGGCTGATATCCTAGCGGATGCCATACAGAGACTCCACTTTCATCAACCGGACTATAGTCATAATCAATGCCTTCAATCCAACCCATGTAATCCCAGGCCGGATCTTTTGTAAGCATTTTCAAACCATCGCCATGAGTACCATGTTTCCACCAAACATCATATGTACCACTCCAGCCATCATTGAACCCATGAAGGCTACCACCCGACAACTGGGCACGAAGGGTAACGAATGTACTCATTCTGCGCCCCACAGTAAGCGTTGGAGCCAGAGTCAACCGGCTCTTAAATGAAGGACGGTTTCCACCTACACCATCATCATCTTCGCCTATATACATCTGAGCACCCCCACCAATGGATATAAACCATACCGGATCTTTTAATAAATATTCATTTCGGGAAGGAACCGAATATTGCCCCGAGCTCTCGCTTTGAGCATAAGAAACTATTGACACACAGAGCAATAGTAGTGAAGTCAGTAAAGTCTTTTTGTTCATATGTTTTGTATCAGTTATAGTAACTATATATCAAGTGAGGCAAAGATAATATTTTTTTTTAAATTAATTATTTATTTATTATGTAAAAAATGCCTCCAATCAAGAATAGTCTCTTATTTTTAATACAAATGAAAACATAAAAAGGGGGATTCCAAACAGAATCCCCCTTTTTAACTATTATTTTAAAACTAATTTTGCAGTTCGGATGCCTCATCAAATTTATCGAAAGAACTTGAGGCTAAACGCTGGTAACTCTTATAACGCCACATCGCATTATTCTGAGCTGCAGCGTACAGATCTGTAGCTTCTGTCGGATTTGATTTCTGAAGAGAAGTATAACGAACCTCATTACCAAGGAATTCCTGGAATTTAGACCAATCCGGTTCTTTACTATCCATCGTAAACGGATTCTTACCTTCTTCTTCCAACATTGGGTTGTAACGCCACAAGTGCCAGTATCCGCAAGCAACGGCTGCTTTTTCTTCATCCTGCGCGTGCCCCATCCCTTTTCTCAAACCGTGGCTGATACATGGGGAATAAGCTATAACCAATGATGGGCCTTTGTATTCCTCAGCTTCTTTGATCGCTTTCAGGCATTGTCCCTGATTGGCGCCCATAGCTACCTGAGCTACGTATACATATCCGTATGTAGTGGCAATCATACCAAGGTCTTTTTTACGTATCTTCTTACCGGCGGCAGCAAATTTGGCAACAGCCGCTATCGGAGTCGATTTGGAAGACTGGCCTCCTGTATTAGAATATACCTCTGTATCAAGAACCAGGATATTCACGTCTTCGCCTGTAGCCAGTACATGGTCGAGTCCGCCGAAACCTATATCATAAGCCCAACCGTCACCGCCAAAGATCCAGATTGAACGTTTGATCAAATATTGCTTCAATGAATAGATTTCTTTACAGTAATCACATTTATCCTTTTCTACTTCAAGTAATGGTAGCATCTGTGCTGTAAGCTCTTTTGTCTTTTCAGCCTCATCCTTATTTTCCACCCATTCTTTATAAAGGGCTTTTATTTCAGGAGAACATTTATCACAATCCTGAGCCTGATTCATCAGTTTCACCAATCTGTCGCGCATCGTCATATTTGCTAATGCGTAACCTAAGCCGAATTCAGCATTATCTTCGAATAACGAGTTTGCCCAAGCCGGACCTTTACCTTCTTCATTCTTACGATATGGAGTAGATGGAGCTGAACCTCCATATATAGATGTACAACCTGTAGCATTGGCGATCAACATGCGGTCTCCGAACAACTGGGTAACGAGTTTGATATATGGAGTTTCGCCGCAACCGGAACATGCTCCGGAGAACTCAAACAACGGAGTTGCAAACTGAGAATTCTTCACATTCAGCTTAGTATCTACAAGATGAGCCTTGCTGGTTACATTTTTGATCATGAAGTCCCAATTGTTTTGCTCAGGGAACTGGGTTCCGATTTCAACCATCTTGAGGGCTGAATTTCCTTTTTTACCCGGACAGATGTCAGCACAGTTGCCACAACCAAGACAGTCGAGAACGTCCACCTGAATGCGGAAGCCCATACCATCGAATTGCTTACCCTGAGCTTTCAGTAAAGTCACGTCAGCCGGAGCTTTTGCCTGTTCTGCTGCATCCAGCACAAACGGACGGATAGTAGCGTGAGGACAAACATAAGCACACTGGTTGCACTGTATACAGTTTTCAGCTTCCCACACAGGAACGAATGCTGCCACTCCACGTTTTTCATATTCGGTAGTACCATGATCCCAGGTACCGTCTTCGCGACCAACGAAAACAGAAACAGGAAGGTCATATCCACGTTGTGCATTTACCGGACGAACTACTTTCTTGATAAATTCAGGAGCATCGTCTTCTACCGGTTTGCCAACAACAATGTTAGCCCATTCTGCAGGGACTTCTACCTTTTCTATTTCGATACCACGGTCTACGGCTGCATTGTTTTTCTTAACCACATCCTCTCCCTTACGTCCGTATGACTTAACGATGAATTTCTTCATTTGCTCTACTGCCAGGTCGTAAGGTATTACGTTCGAGATTTTGAAGAATGCCGATTGAAGGATAGTATTGGTGCGTCCGCCAAGACCGATTTCGGTAGCGATCTTAGTAGCATTGATAATATAGAAATTGATATTATTTACAGCCAGATATTTTTTCACGTTATCGGGCAGGTAGTTACCAACTTCGTCTTTATCCCAAACTGAGTTCAACAGGAATGTACCGTTTTTCTTCAAACCTTTGGTTACATCGTACAGATGCAGGTATGCCGGAACGTGACATGCTACAAAGTTCGGTGTATTTACCAGATATGTAGAACGGATAGGATTGTCGCCAAAACGAAGATGGGAAGCAGTAAAACCTCCGGACTTCTTAGAGTCGTAAGCAAAGTATGCCTGACAATATTTATTGGTGTTATCTCCGATAATCTTAACTGTATTCTTATTTGCACCTACTGTACCATCCGAGCCCAACCCGTAGAATTTGGCTTCGTATGTAGTATCGTCTACCGAAACTTCTTCTTTTTGAGGAAGGGATTTGAATGTAACGTCGTCTACGATACCAATCGTGAAATCGTTCTTAGGCAAGTTCATTGCCAGATTTTCGTATACTGACATAATCTGAGCAGGAGTAGTATCTTTAGATGATAGACCATAAATACCACCTACAATTGCAGGAGCATCAGCTTTTCCGAAGAAACAGTCTTTTACATCCATATATAGTGGTTGTCCTAGTGCTCCCGGTTCTTTAGTACGGTCGAGAACTGCAATTTTCTTCGCTGTTTTAGGTACAGCAGACAAGAACGCCTCAGCTTTGAACGGACGGTAGAGGTGAACTGCCACAAGACCTACTTTTTCGCCTTTAGCATTCAGGAAATCTACAGTTTCTTTGATAGCTTCTGTTACCGAACCCATTGCAATGATTACGCGGTCGGCATCGTCTGCTCCATAGTAATCGAACAAACCATATTTGCGTCCTGTGATCTTAGATATTTCAGCAAGATATTTCTCTACAATTTCAGGAACCGCATCATAGAATTTATTTGCAGCTTCACGCGACTGGAAGTAAATATCATCATTTTGTGCCGTACCACGGGTTACCGGATTTTCAGGATTAAGAGCCCTGTCGCGGAATTCCTGAAGCGCCTTTTGGTCGATAAGCGGAATCAGGTCATTTTGATCCATTTCTTCCACTTTCTGTATTTCGTGAGAAGTACGGAACCCGTCGAATATATTCATAAACGGAATGCGTGCTTCAAGTGTAGCCAGGTGTGGTACTGCCGACAAGTCCATCACTTCCTGTACCGACCCGGAGAAGAACATGGCAAATCCCGTCTGACGAGCTGCCATAACATCCTGATGGTCTCCAAAAATAGAAAGAGCCTGAGCTGCAAGAGCACGGGCTGATATATGAAATACACTAGGAAGAAGCTCCCCGGCAATCTTATACATATTAGGGATCATGAGTAACAACCCTTGCGAAGCTGTATAAGTAGTAGTCAACGCGCCTGCCTGCAACGAACCGTGTACTGCTCCGGCAGCACCACCTTCGGATTGCATTTCCTGCACCCTGAGTACTTCGCCGAAGATGTTTTTACGTCCGGCGGCTGCCCATTCATCAACATATTCTGCCATTGTTGATGATGGTGTGATCGGGTAAATAGAAGCTACTTCACTGAACATATACGAGATATGTGCCGCAGCCTGATTACCATCACACGTAATAAATTTTTTTTGTTTAGCCATACTTTTTGTAATAGTTGATTATCTTTTTTTAGTTTACATTGTTTGATTTGGCTGAGCCAATAGCCGTGTCACTATTGCTCATTTATATTATCAATACAGAAAACCAAATAGCCATAAAGGGATAACATTCTTATCGCCTTTTTCCAGATTGGCAACGACATAAAATATGTCAGGCTTATGCTTTCCTCTGGTCTTCTGTCCTTCTATCTTAAATGTATAATTTCCTTCTCCGTTCTCAACTATAAAGACACTGCCTTTAGCGCCCTTATTCAACTTGCAGTCGCTATGATGTACCTGATTGTAAAAGAAGGTTTCTCGTAATTCCTGATCTCTCACATCCGATAGCTTCAGAGGAAAAATCAAATTGGTATTGTGCATGTAAACCATGTCAGGTTTTTTAGGAAACTCTTCCCCTTCCTGGTACAACATATTTATCAATCTGGCACTCCTCAAATATTCCAGGTAATTGGTAACGGTCGCTCTCGATATTTCGCAATCGATGCTCAACTGGCTGATATTTGGTTTACCCGGGGTAGATAAAGACAATAAATATAATAATTTCCTCAGTTTTGGCAGATATGACATCTCGATTTGCTTGATAGATAAAACATCTACCTCTAACATCATGTTTACCGTTTTAAGTAAATTTTCCGAAAAATTCCTTTTTTCGAGAAAAAACGGATAATATCCGTGATGCATATATCCCCACAGATGGTCTAAAGGATTGATTTTAGAGAATACCTCTTCGGCTATTTCCTGGTGGTTGTTTACAACATCCTCCAGCGTGTATGCCTCAAAGTCCTTTCCGTGCTGGATATTCAAAAACTCCCTGTATGAAAATCCTCTCAGATTGTAAACATCTACAATTGAAGAAATTTCTTCATTTTCGCCGAGTTTCATCACCGTGGAACCGGTAAAAACAATCTTCAATTGTGGAAAACGTTCGTAACATTCCTTTAATTCTTTCGACCAATCCGGATATTTATAAACCTGATCAAGCAACAACGTTTTACCTCCACGGTCTACAAATTCTTTCGCAAAAGATGTTATTGTCCTTACTGTAAAATAAAACTGGTTCATGTTGATATAAAGACAATCCCGCCTGTCCAGCTCAAAGAACTCTTTTGCGTATTGTAACAAAAAGGTAGTCTTCCCTACTCCTCTTGTCCCCTTTATTCCAATTAATCGACGCGACCAGTCGACCTGTTTCATCAACAGCCTGGGTATTGCACCGTCAAAAAGATGCTCAACCAGATATCTATGTGTCCGAAAAAATGATTCCACTCAATATTCAACTTCATTAGTCGTTTCTCGTGACTCGGCATAAGATGAAACAAGTTTCCATTCTGCTCTCGCTACTCAAAACGTTCAACTTCATTAGTCGTTTCTCGTGACTCAGCATAATATGAAACAAGTTTCCATTCTGCTCTCACTACTCAAAACGTTCAACTTCATTAGTCGTTTCCCGTGACTCGGCGTAAGATGAAACAAGTTTCCATTCTGCTCTCGCTACTCAAAACGTTCAACTTCATTAGTCGTTTCCCGTAACCTGCATAACTTAAATAAAAAATCCAGCCCCCGCCCCGCTACTTAGAAACGCTTATTAAAATCAGACGAAGATAACTTTTTTTTATGTCATTGCAAAGTCCAGATAGCAATTTTAATCATTTTTCTTCAAACAATCCATAAAAAAGCAAAGAAAAAAATATTATATCACTAAAAATGTGATATTTCATGTAAAATCAGAATTAATAATCACTATTATTCTAAAGGGTTCATATCTTTGCCAAAATATCATTACTTATAGTATTTTCTGTATATTTTGTCATACACCTGCGTTTCTTTCATCCGCTTGATCCATACATTCAACGAATCGAGCAGTACCGGAGCATCGCGCCTGACCGCCCATGCTTCTAAATGGGTAAAACCTATAAAGGTGGAATAATCTATTTCGGGTAAGGTTTTAGCTACATTCGCCGCCGCTTTTTCGTCACAGACTGCAAAATCGATATCCTTCGCAGCCACCATCATAGCCAGCTGTTCGGCTCCATAGGTAGGGTCTTCTTTTATATAAATAGTGTCCCCTATTTCGTGCGCCAGATTCTGTATTCTCATAATAACGGGAGACTTGGCCGGGACATACAGTGTTTTTTTTGCCAGAGCGAGATGGCTCCTGATAGGCTCTACATCATCATTAAACGCTTTTTTACGCTGTATCAGCACCTGCCTGTTCTGTGCCACGGGTTCGGTGAAATTAACCGAATCCCTCAATTCGGACGTTACCGGTATACTACGTGCTACAATATCATATTTGCCGGATTTCAGCCCATCCATGCTTTTATCTAAACTAGACTCAAGCTGAATATCAACTTCTACGGGTATATATGTCTTCAACAATTGAATGAGATCGTGGTTGAACCCGGCAATCGTATCTCCTGACACAAAATAACCTACAGAGTTATAGTCTGTCACAATATTCAGTACTCCCTGACCTTCTATCCGGGGGTAGTCCCTTGTCTGCTTATCTACCTTATTCTCACGCATAAAGATCCAGATAAGAACCAATATGATGACAATAATAGGTACAGATAAGAAAGCCTTATTTTTCATTGCTATTGAGTTATAGGTTATGAATTATAATCTTTAAAATCTCAATTGATAATATATTTTTGCTAATTGCTCCGCAATTTTTAATTGTTGAAACGCCATGAAATACCCAGTTTCATAATCCGTGGATTTACCGGATAACGGTAGAGGGAGAAAGATTCGCCATTTCCCATCCCGTTAGTCAGGTTGTACATCATTATAAAGAAACGTGTGTATTTGAGATGCAGGTTCAGATAAGCCGTTGTTACGGGGAAATTACCCAATTTGGTATCCCGCTGATTATAGAACTGCATTGTAAGGGGTTCGTAGCCCGGCATATAATACTTGGTATGGAAATGTGCGTCAGCACCCAGCTGCAATGTCAGCACTCTGGCCAGCTTTGTTGTGATATAAATATTGGAATACACACTGAGTGTAGGCAGGGGGATGGCTTCCTCATCGTTACTGTACTGATATACGGCCCGGTTGTCCCAATGAAAGATTCCTGCCTGAAAATTCTGATCGAGGCGAAGGGAGATAACCTGTACATCTCCTCCCCTTTGGGCTACCAGTCCATTCTTATCGTAGTATATCTGACCTGAAATAGTTTCCACACCTCCGCTTATTCTTGTCTTGGAGAAAGACAGTTCGGGAAAGACAATCTCCCCTCCGATATAAACCTTCCGGGTATCTTTTAATCCCATATCTTTCCAGTTCCAGTATTTAGACGAGAAGTTATCCTGAAAGAAGCTTGGGCTTATATTCTTTATATACGCATTCGCTTTTACCGAAAAGTCTTTATTCTTAAAGTTTAGCTTTGTCGTAATCTCTCCCTCAAGCCGGTAATCGCTGTTAATCAGGTCTTTTTCTGCTGTAGCCTTGTAACGGAGAAATTTACCTTTTTCTTTAGATAATACACCACCAACGAATAAAGCATTCTGGCTATAATGTGAAAATGAACCCTGCATACCTATAGCTTGCCCCGCATCATTAGCTATAAAATTCGGCATGGAATATTTTCGCATATCATATTCGATGAATGCAGTCAGGCCGAATTTAGTCCATTTGCGGAAGCCTTCGTTCATAGCCAACGCCAATGTATTCTTGAACGAATAGTAAGACATATAGTCATCCACATCGCCATCATATTTGAAAATCTTCTGCTCTTCGCCTGCATATTCTTTCCAGCCCGAAGCTGAATTATCCCACAGTTGAGCAGTATATAAATCATCCATTCCGGCGTATGTAGAGTTAAACCTGCGGCGCTGATCGGTATAATGGGTGGTGAGAATGGCACTGGCCAGGGGGATGTAGTCTTTCTTCTTACGCATTCCCATAACACTGTCGTTGACAGCATATTCTTCCATATCATTGCCTAAGTCGTAGCGGTTGGTTACATACAGGTGCCGTCCCCTCATCCTGTTCCATGTATCCGTCATCCTGACAGGAATATCCAGAGAGTTTCCTTTAAAGTCTGCCTCTTCGATACTCGGGTCATCGGGGTTGGTTATATACAGGGGGTTGGCTATACCGCCATTTTCGATTATAGTGAAATTGTTATTATGGAATAGCGCGTGCATCTTATACTTGTCTCCGATATAGCTTGCATAAAAGTCGTAGGTCACTCCCTTATTAGCTAACGAATTATAAAATCCACGGGAATAAATATAGTCAAAATTGAAGCCGACATTCAGTTTCTTCCCCATATTCATGGTAATTTCAGCCTGAAAGCGGTTTTCCGCGCTTTGTCCTCCGCCACCGCTCTGGTACTTGATTTCAGAATAAGGAACTTTGGTATTATAGAAAATCTGGTCTTCGGGGTTTTTCCTCCACACACGTACAGGGTCGAGGAATATAAAGCGTGAGGTTTCGGGACGATTGAAGAATATTTTGGATTGAAGCGGCGAACCGATGTTACCCAGATAGCCTACTGCCACATCTTTTCCGTCAACCAGCATACTTTGATGAAAGTCAATTACTGCTGAATCGCGTGGGATAAAGACGCGTTCTCCCAAGCGTGGTGTGATCTTCCACACATAAATATTAGGAACCTCAACCTTAACCGTATCTATCTTCCTGCCACTGGAAGGCAAATTTGTAATACCCGGAGGTAAAGAATCTATTCTTGTACCGGCTACATCGGATGTAGGAATAGCCTTGTCCTGTGCATTAACGACAAGAGAAATTGCAAAAATCGAGAATAGAAAGACTATAATTTTTTTCATCGGTGCAAACTTACACAAAAAATGAAAATGGAGACGTTAATGTTTCTATAAAAACAGATATATGTGTCTATTTATTGCCTCAGCCAGAAGCAATCAACCAAGAGCCTTTTCAGATGACCCCCTTAGTCGATGGTAGTTCGTAATTGAATATATCACGTTTTTTAGCCATTTTCAGAGCCCGTGCCAAAGCCTTGAAAATGCCTTCTATCTTGTGATGTTCGTTTGCGCCTTCCGCCTTTATATTGAGGTTCATCCTGGCTGAATCGCTCAATGACTTGAAGAAGTGCAGAAACATTTCGGTAGGCATATCCCCTACCCTCTCGCGATGAAAGTCGGCATCCCATACCAGCCACGGGCGGCCACCAAAATCGAGGGCAACCGAACACAGGCAATCGTCCATAGGCAGGCTGTAGCCGTACCGCTCGATACCTCTTTTATCGCCCAAAGCCTTATATATAGCTTCACCGAGGGCTATAGCCGTATCTTCTATCGTGTGGTGTTCATCAACATTCAGATCACCTTTCACCTGTATAGTAAGATCCATACCGGAGTGCTTGCCTATCTGCTCCAGCATGTGATCGAAAAAGCCCAGTCCTGTAGAAATATTGCAATCGCCTTTCCCGTCAAGGTTCAGGGCTATATAAATATCCGTTTCTTTTGTCGTGCGTTTTACTTCTGCCTTACGTTCGCCTGCAAAAAGAAATTCAGTAATTACATCCCAGTCGGTAGTTTGCAAGGCGCAAGTATTTTTCAGTTCGTCAGGCAGATTTATACTATCCTGCATAAAGACAGCTTTACATCCGAGGTTTTTAGCCAGCTCCACATCCGTCAGGCGGTCGCCGATAACATAGGAATGCGCGAGGTCGTAATCCTCTGTGAGGTATTTCCCCAGCATGCCCGTACGGGGTTTTCTTGTTGGGGCGTTATCCTCGGGAAAGCTTTTGTCAATTAAAATATCATCAAAGACAATACCCTCTCCTTCCAGTGTCTTCAATATCTTGTTTTGAGCCGGCCAGAAGGTATCTTCGGGAAAAGATGATGTACCCAAACCATCCTGATTGGTTACCATCACAAACTCAAAATCAAGGTTCTTGCGGATAAAATACAGGTTGCGGATCACCTTAGGGTAAAACTCCAGTTTTTCGAGACTATCCAGCTGGTAGTCTACAGGTGGTTCCAGAACCAATGTACCATCGCGGTCGATAAATAATGCTCTTTTTTTCATTTATGGATTAATATATAGCTAGAAAGACTCAAAAGACGAATCCCATTCTCTTTAATCAATAATTACACCACGTTTTTCCATATCCCACATCAGATAAGATTTTTCAGATTTTTCTTCTTTAGGAAGGATATACCGGGTTTTCGTATTTTGCTTTAAGTCAAATACTTCGAGTGTATATTCCCCAATATCACCGGGAACCGCATATCCTGCTATGACAAACATACCATTATCTACCCAGAAAGCGGCATCTGCACTGTCTGAATATCCACGGTATGTAACCAGAACTGCACTCTTGTCTTTACGGTTGAACAGGGTAATTCCCTGGCTATCGTCCGAACCGTCGTAATGGTATTTTCCATCATCAGCCTTGTAGACAAAGGTTGCCTCCAGAACATTCAGATACAAACTCTTATCGGGAGAATAATCATAGAACTGAGGAGTGTATACATCGCGCTCTTTAGTAAATTCGATGTAATTATAGTATGCGTATGTGGTATCCGCCTTCAAATTCTCTATATCCATAGCAACTTCTGCACTTTTCTGAAAATCAGAAATGTTCAGATTATAGTATGTAAGCCAGCCATCTATCTCAGGTTTAAGTTTTGTGGCTAAATTTTCATCAATACTTTGAACGGTCAACGAATCAACTGTTTCTGTAGTAATTTTCGTATCCGAAGTATTATCGGACTCTGTAGTGGCCTGCTTTTTACAACTGAAAGTTATACAGGCAAAAACGCATATTGCAAAAATATATTTCATCTTTAATTACAAATTACACCTCTGGATTTTAAATCATGTATAAAATATTCAGAGCCCGGAGGTATTTCATTCATATCTGTATAATAATTGGCATTTATCTTACCCCTAAGGTACAAAAAACGTTTCGCTTCTTCATAATCTGTATATCCGACAATAATAAAAGTATCGTTATTGAGCCAGAAAGCCGCTTCGGCAAATGCTGACGAGCCAAGCCACAGAATAATCGCGCTATTCTCTTTCTTCCTGTCAGTCAGATAAACTTCCATGCAGTCGTCACCTCCTTCGTAACGCCATTTATTGTCTTCATCCCGATAAACCAATGCTGTCTCACGCACATTCAGATAAAAACGCTTATTGGGAGAATAGTCATAAAGCACCGGCTCATAAATATCGTCTGACTCTTTATTAAACGGTCTATGATAAATAGAGGCGGTATCCACAGATATTGCCAGGTCTTCAAGAGTAGAGGATGTTTCACCTTGCTGCCCTAACCGGAATTTATGAATATCCAGATTATAAAAATCAAGCCAGCTTTTTAGAACAGGCTTTAACTTATTCGCCAGTTTTTTATCAATATAATCCTTTGATTCTGCTTCCTGCCATGCTAGTTCGAGAGGCTGTGCATTTACCATGTTATAATTGATAGAGAACAAGGCAAATATAAAGATAATATTTAAAATAGATTTATTCATAGGCTACTTTTGTTTATTCCCTCTCGCACGGGATAATATCATTATTGCTAACGTTGTATTTTTCGATTAAAGCATCTACTGTATTGTACATAATATGCCCAACGGTATTGGTTGCTGTAATCTCAAAAATGGTGGAATGGATACGGATAGCCCTATAAGGTATCTTTGCATATACATTTTCCATAATAAAATCTACACTTTCGCCTTTTCTGAAGGCATCATTATATGCTTTACAGTGTTCGTCAACAACGGCCTGCGCCTCCGGGATATCTGAGAGCCTGAATGCTTCGATGGAAACACTTCTGTAGTTAATGGTTTTGTCAACAAACAAAAGACATCTGGTATTCTTCAATCCTGTATGTTTAGACAGGCCCAGGTTGTCGCACCAGGTTTGTTTTTGTGCTAACGTATCGATATGAAAGTTTACCGGCCATTTCTTGCATTCTTCCTCAAAGAATGCTTTAAAATCTTCAATAATAAGGCTGTCTTTATCAATTACAGGCTCAGAAACAGGGACAGGAAACTGCGCTGAATCTCCGGCAACGGATATCTTCTCCGCCGCCTGTTTCTTGCAGCCAGCAAACATTAAAAGTATAACAAATATGTAAAGTGCATATTTCATCTTTTTGTAACTAAAGAGACTGTAATGTATCTATCAATATCCTATTCTCTTCGTCTGTGCCCACTGTGATACGCAGACAACCAGCACAAAGCGATACCGAATTGCGGTTGCGCACAATTACCCCTTTGTCTGCCAATTGTTTGTATAGTCCGTTGGCATCACCTACTTTCACCAGCAGAAAATTGGCATCTGTAGGGTATATTTTTTCTACAAAAGACAGCTTTGGTAATTCATTTTTCAGGTAGTCACGCCCTTTCAACAGTGTGGAAATCCATTCTTTCCTCAATTCCAGTTTATCCAGTTCTTCGCTGACAAAATTCTGAGTCAGAATATTTACATTGTATGGGTACTTCACTTTATTGAAAAGCCTGATGATTTCGGGGGAAGAAAAAGCCATACCCAAACGTACGGCAGCTAATCCCCAGGCTTTGGAAAATGTCTGTAAAACAACAAGATTAGGGTATTTATCCAGTTCGCTGAGCCATGAGTCTTCGGAGGCAAAATCAATATAGGCTTCATCGACAATAACAATACCGGCAAAAGAGTCCAGTATCTTTTCTATCTCTTTCCTGTTCAGCAGATTCCCTGTTGGATTATTCGGCGAACATAGAAATATCAGCTTTGTATTGCTATCCACCTTCTCCAAAAGCTTTGCGGCATCGAGGTCAAAGTTTTCTTTTAGCAAAACTTTACGGTATTCTATATCATTCACATCGGCACATACCTGATACATCCCGTATGTAGGGTCGATAGCTACAATATTATCTTTACGGGGTTCGCAAAAAACCCGGATGACAAGGTCGATAGGTTCATCACTGCCATTTCCGAGAAAAATATGCTCCGGCGATACGCCTTTCACCTTGCCTATCTTCTCTTTCAGAGCCCACTGCAAGGGGTCGGGATAACGATTGTATTTATCATTCAGCGGGTTTTCATTTGCATCCAAAAAGACTGAAGCGTCTCCCTTAAACTCATCCCTGGCCGATGAGTAGGGTTTCATATTCCAAACGTTTGCACGTACGAGTTGCTCTAAGTTCATTGTTCTTCAGTTTGGTTGATAGGTAGTTACCACAAATATTATCAACGGTTCGTCACTTGTGTTAATTATCGAATGATAATTATTATCTCCCTGTATAGCAGTCACATTCCCTTTTTTCAGGTTAAACTTCCGGGTAATTTTATCCGGTCCATCGCGTTCGATATATTCGCCTTCGCCATGTACCAGAACATAAAGTTCCTGTTCTTTTTTGCTGCCATGTTCGTGAAATCCTGCCTGGTCGCCTTTGTTCAGCAAAACCATATAGGTACCGATACGGTTGTTTACCAACTCCCCTTTTTCGAAGATGGAAAGCATATATACTACACCGTTGCCGTCATACATCGGGTCACGCTTTTCTATGTCTATCACTGTCCGTTGCGGTTTGGCGAAAGGGGTGAGTGTGATGTCAATGTACTTTGAGACTGTTTCTAATACCTGCTTTTTTTCGTTTTCCATTATTTTATATTTAAAGATTCAAAGATTTAAAGATTTAAAGATTTAAAGATTTAGAGATTTAGAGATTAGCGGGAGTAAGATTTTTCTCCATTCTCAGATGAGGAATACCAACTTCGATAAACTCCTCTCCTACTATATTATAATTGTATTTCAAATAAAAGCCTGCTGCTATTTTTCGGGCATGAAGCGTAATCTTACCGAATCCTTCTTTAATTGCCACAGACTCGGCAAAAGATAGCATGAATGCACCTATCCCTGTTCCCCGAAGGCTATCATCCACAGCCATTTGCCTAAGTTTCACAACATCCTTATCAATTCGGGTAAGGATACAACAAGCGCCAATCCTGCGAGGACGGGGTATAGACAATCCCAACAGAATATCGTTCGCATCTTTTGCCAAATCGTGCTCTGTAAATGACAAGCCAAGAGGTTTCCGCAAGACTTTATCCCGTAGTGCAACCATCTCATTGTATGGTTCACTCTTATATTCTATTAATACCGAAAGTATCATTTTTTCTCCATCAATCGTAATGTTACTGCATTCTTATGTGCGAATAATTCTTCATTTTCGGCCATTACTTCAATTGTTCTTCCCAGATTCCGGATTCCGTCTTTGGTAATCTTCTGGAAAGTAATTTTCTTGACAAAACTATCCAGGTTGACACCGCTATAGGCCTTTGCATAGCCATTGGTCGGCAATGTATGATTAGTGCCGGAGGCATAATCGCCAGCGCTTTCGGGTGTATAATTCCCCAGAAAGACCGAACCTGCATTCACAATCTCGTCAGCAATATCCATATAGCCGGCAGTTTCGATAATCAGATGCTCGGGTGCATACTCATTTGTCATATCTATAACCTCCCGATTGTCTTTCAGGAGAATCAACTTACTGTTTTGCAATGCTTTTTCGGCAATCTCGCGACGTGGGAGTTCAAACAATTGCCGTTCTATTTCATGCAAAACTTCCGAGATGAATGGCTCGCTCGTAGAGGTTAAAACAACCTGACTATCTGCCCCATGCTCAGCCTGTGATAATAAGTCTGCCGCCACAAACGCCGGAATGGAAGTTTCGTCTGCTATGACCTGTACTTCCGATGGGCCTGCCGGCATATCTATGGCTACATCGCGCAGACTGACAAGCTGTTTAGCTGCCATCACATACTGGTTGCCCGGGCCAAATATTTTATAAACCTTCGGTACTGTTTCCGTACCATATGCCATAGCGCCAATAGCTTGTATTCCTCCTGCCTTGAATATCTTATCTACTCCGGCTTCCTTTGCTGCAAATAAAATTGCAGGATGAATCTTGCCTTCCTTATCAGGAGGCGAACATAGAATAATCTCCTTACAGCCTGCTATCTTTGCCGGAATGGCAAGCATCAGCACTGTAGAGAATAACGGAGCCGTTCCTCCCGGAATATACAAGCCAACCTTTTCGATACCTACAGCCTTTTGCCAGCAGGTAACGCCCGGTGTTGTCTCCACCTTCTTTGTCTCGAATAGCTGGCTGCGGTGGAATATTTCGATATTATCCTTTGCCTTACGAATGGCTGCTTTCAACTCATCCGAAACGAGGTTTTCGGCATTATTAATTTCTTCTTCGGAGACAACCAAAGAGGATAGCTTTACCTTATCGAATTTTTCTTCGTATTCGAATACAGCATCATCACCTCTTTCTTTTATATCATTCAATACAGCACTCACCGTATTGTTTAGTGATGATGTATCGAAGACAGGACGAGCCAGTATTTTCGACCACTCCGAACGGGTGGGGTATTTTATTATTTGCATATTTATTAATTTCAAGATTTCAAGATTTCAGGTTTCAAGATTAATAATTTTGAAACCTGAAATCTTGAAATAAATTAAATTTTATATTCTCTCCTCAAGAGGCTATACACTACAATATCTGTAAACACATTATCTACCAACAGTTCGCCGTCACGTTCTATACCTTCCTCCCTAAAGCCCAGTTTTTCGGGAATGCGGCGGCTTTTTTGATTATCTACCGCCACTTTTATTTGAATGCGGTTCATACCCAATTCAGAAAAAGCATAGTCGACGAGTTTCGAAACCGACCGGGTCATAATACCCTTTCCCTGCGCATATTGCGAGAGCCAGTAGCCAATTTCTATTTTCTTATTATCCTTATCTGTCTCTTTAAAACCGATTAATCCTACGAATTGCTCTTTATAATATATTGTAAACTGCTCATCTTCTGTCTCCAATACATGTCTCACATAGTTACCTGTATCTTCCACATCTTTGGTGGCATCTACAAAGGGCAGCCATTCGCGCATATATTCCCGCTCACGATCCAATGTGTTGAATATCCTGAAAATATCATCTACCGACAAGGGATATAATGAAATATCGTCCGAAACCTGTATCATAAAATCATTTTTTCTATAGGTAATACAATAATTCCCTCTGCACCAGAGGCTTTCAGCCGGGTGATCACTTCCCAGAAACGCTTATCTTCGATTACCGACTGTACCGAACACCAGCCTTCTGTGGCCAATGGTGTCACGGTAGGGCTACGCATACCCGGCAAGATATCAAATATTTCGTCAAGTTTATCTTCGGGCGCATTCAAAAGTACATATTTTTTGCCTTCGGCGCTCTGAACAGCCTCAATCCGGAATATCAGTTCGTCCAATATATCTTTTTTCTCCTGCGGCAAATTCTTTGTTGCTATTAGCAAAGCTTCCGATTGCATTACCACTTCTACCTCTTTCAGGCGGTTGCTCACCAGTGTACCGCCGGAACTTACAATATCGAATATGGCGTCGGCAAGACCTATGCTCGGCGAGATTTCCACAGAACCGGTTATGATATGGATCTCCGCCTTTATGCCCTGCTTTTCCATATATTTATTTAATATATGCGGGTATGAAGTAGCAATCTTTTTACCTTCGAACCATTGTATGCCTTTATAATCCTCATCTTTAGGGATAGCAAGGGACAACCGGCACTTACTGAAACCAAGACGTTTAACGATATCGGCGGCCTCGTCTTTTTCCATATACTCATTCTCTCCTACGACTCCTACATCGGCAACGCCCGTTGCCACAGCCTGCGGGATATCATCGTCGCGCAGAAAGAGTATCTCGACAGGAAAATCTTTTGCCGGAATAAGCAATGTGCGCTTGATGTTGTTCAATTTTATACCTGCTTCCTGCAGAAGCTCCATTGTTTCTTCAAATAACCGGCCTTTCGACTGGACTGCGATTCTTAATACCATGATTGTTCGTTATAATTAATAAGTTATGAGTAAGTTATGAATTTAAAATTTGTTTATATACCCCTATTCTAACAAATAGAGGAAACCTCTGAATAGAATCTTTCTCCTCCCTTTAGGGCAGGGCTGTTAAGTTCTTATATTGCCACGCCTTTCAAGGCGTAGATAAAAGGCTTCTAAGGAAAGACTTTAGTCAAAAAGGTTCGGCTAAAGCCATTCCCTGATTCTAAAACATATTCCTCCACTTGAAAGTGGAGGCAATTAAATCAGAACTTAACAACTCTGCCCAAAGGGGAGGCCGGGTGGTGTATGAACAAAAAAAGAGCCTACCTGTCAGGTAAGCTCCTCGTTATATTTTTGCAGACACCACATCAATATAATTACTTACCTTATGGCAGCAACAAATGATGATGATGTAGTTTATTGTTCATAATTTTACTTTTTCCAAAAACAAAAGTATATATTATTTACAATAAATCAAACTTTATGTCATTATTTTTTCGATTTCAATCGAACTTTTCTCCCGGATGATGCTTTTCCCGGTGGCGCTTCAATGCGTCTTCCTTGAACTTAATATCGGCTGCCCTGTATTTTTCCAGTTTTTCTGCCGGTAACACGGCCGCAAACTTTCTAAAGTATTCTATCTGCAATTCCGATTCTTTTTGTTCCGATTGAAGATCGAGTTGTACGATGCGTTTATAGTCGGCATCCGTCTTGTTTTGTTTCTTTTTCAGTTCGCGAGTTTCCCTGCGGGCATCGCGGTTTACTTCAAACTTCTTTTTCGAGAACTCGGCTTCTAAGGGAAAGAAAGCTTTTGCTTCGGCATCTGTCAGGTTCAGTTCTTTTTTCAGATATTCGGACTTTTTCTGAATAAACGCGTCAATATCAAACCGCCCTCTCCTTTGTCTATCCTGAGCTGCCAACGAAAAAGTAAAACAGAGTAATAATAACAGAATCAGGATATTTTTTATTTTCATATCAAATCCCCTTTATTTAATAATTATTGAACATTTCCTTAAATTGAGATTTTCTTACCTCATCCTGTATAAACAAGTAATAATCTTCTTCCTCGTCAGCCTCACTGTATGTGCCTACTGATTCTATCTTATCACTTTTTTGTTCGGCAAGAACTTTATCTGCATTAACTTCAGTTGTATCAAACAGACCAACAGAAAACATGACACCAAATAATGCGGCAGCTACTGCTGTCCATGGTAATACTTTTTTCCACAACGGAACAATCTTCGCTTTATTTTCCTCTTTTACAGGAAGTTGCTCCATTATACGACTATTAAAGTTTTCGAAATAATTTTCGGGAACTTTAAATGGGGTCTTCTTTTTATCAATATTATTCAACATGATCGATTAGTTTTTGAATCACTATCTGTAATATAGACTATAAATTAGATAAAAGGTTTAATTCTCTTTTGATAAAAATTCTTCAATTTTTTTTACGGCGTGATGATATGAGGCTTTCAAGGCACCTACAGAGGTATCCAGAATGTCCGACATATCTTCGTATTTCATTTCATCAAAATATTTCATATTAAAGACGATCCGCTGTTTTTCGGGGAGTGTCAAAATCGCTTTCTGTAGTTTCAGCTGTGCTTCATCCCCATCAAAGTATTCATCGCTCTCCAGCTTACCCAGCAGGAACATATCCGCATCGTCTACAGAAATATTATTCTGGGAGCGTTGCTTGTTTAAAAAAGTTATAGCCTCGTTAACGGCTATGCGGTACAGCCATGTAGACAGCTTGGAGTCTCCCCTGAAACTATCAATACTGGTCCATACCTTTATAAAGGTATTTTGCAAAACATCATTCGAATCGTCATGGCTTAATACGATTTTTCGTATCTGCCAGTACAATGGTTCGCTGTACTCCTTTACCAGTTCGGAGAAGGCAGCCTGTTGAGTTTTGGCATCATGTAACCTCTCTACCAGCCTGCTCTCTTTGTATTCTTCTTCTTGTGACATTTACTTTAATTTCCACTCTGTTTTCAATTCGAGCCTTCCTCCAAATCAGAATCATCCCCGAAATCCGCTTCATCATCAGCACTTCCCTGACCATGTTCGAACCACTCAATAAAATTGTCTACTTGTGTCTTATTCTTGTTCCACCATGTCAGCGACTCAGGAAAATAAGCGACACTCACATAACGGCAATATGTATCGAAATGCCCCGAACCTAATATTTCCTCATACGTGGGAACAAAGAAAAACCATAGCAAACCGCTCTGCGAATCATTTTGCATCTGGGCCACAGTAAAGAATATCAATTTGGACGCTTCTACAAAAAAGAAATACTGAGAGGCCGGATCTGTAGCCTTCGGTTTCTTTAACTCGATATTTTTATAAAGCCAGTTCCTGTCAATGCCGTCTTCGGGAGCCAGCCTTACGGAACCCTGTTCCAGTTTAGCATTCAGTATATCATACATTTCGCCGAAAGCATCCTTCGACCTCCCTGTATTGGGTTCCAGAAGCAGGAAGAAATGGAACGCGTAGAAGCTCTGAACCCACTGGTCCAAATCATTCAGTGCATAAGCGTACAGCAGGAACGCGCTGGAATGGGTAGCGTCTATCTCGATGGCTTTGCGCAAATGATAAGCAGCCATCTTGTTATCCTTGTTGTTGAAATAGCAAAGCCCCAGATTGAAATGAAGCAGATACTCATCGCCACAACGCGACACTCCCTCATTCAAGGTTTTAATGGCATCATTCATCTTATCCATATTAGCCTGCGCAGTACCTTTCACTATGTAAGCGTCCATCAGCAAGGCCTGAAAATTAGCGTTTATCACCTTCGAACTAAGGCTCACAGCCCTGTCGTAATTCTTCAGCTTAAGATAAGACAAAGACATCTCATACACGGCAGACATCGAGGTGGGGTTTACCTTCAATGCTTCTTCATAACACTTAATCGCATCATTATAACGCCCCCTATCATGCAGGCTCACACCCTCTCTTATCAGTTTTTCGGAGGAAGTTTGTGCTTTAATCGATAATGCCGTTAATAATAAAATAAATATAATGGTAATACTTCTCATGCTATGAATTTGTTTAGTAGCTACAAAAATAAGAAAATACTCTTAAAATAAGCCCTTAACTAAAATTCTTAGACATTTTTAATGGATGATAGTTTAATGGAAACCATCTACAGTAAAAAGATATAAGAACTTTTTATTCCTTTGTATTATAGAGATTAGTTTCGAAAGACGAACATCCTTATCTATCTATTAATATAATATATCTATATAAAAGACTGTTAATCATAGAATATTTTTATTATTTTTGTTATCATCGGTATTGTAATTTAACTAAAAACCCTATAATCAATGAGAAGTAATACGTTTGACATAGAAATGATTCGTAAATTCTACGAATCGTACCCGCAAAAAGTTGATGAAGCGAAGAAAATACTGAAACGCCCTTTGACCCTCAGCGAGAAAATTTTATACGCGCATCTATCAGCTGACGAACCTGTGAAAAGCTATGTACGTGCTACTGATTATGTAAACTTCTCGCCCGACAGGGTAGCCATGCAGGATGCAACGGCGCAAATGGCCTTACTGCAATTAATGAATTCGGGCAGGACAAGGGTTGCCGTCCCGTCGACCGTACACTGCGACCACCTGATACAGGCATACAAGTCGGCTAAAGAAGACCTCAACACGGCCGAGGTAACTAACAAGGAAGTATATGATTTCCTCAGCGCCGTCTCCAATAAGTTTGGCATCGGCTTCTGGAAACCGGGAGCAGGAATAATCCATCAGGTAGTACTCGAAAACTATGCGTTCCCCGGAGGAATGATGATCGGTACCGATTCGCATACTCCAAATGCAGGAGGGCTGGGCATGGTAGCCATCGGCGTAGGAGGCGCCGACGCAGTGGATGTGATGGCGGGTATGCCGTGGGAACTGAAGATGCCTAAACTGATAGGTGTAAAGCTCACGGGAAAACTCTCCGGCTGGGCTTCCCCTAAAGACGTAATACTGAAACTGGCGGGAATACTTACCGTAAAAGGGGGTACAAATGCCATTATAGAATATTTCGGAGAAGGCACAAGCTCGCTCTCCGCAACAGGCAAAGCCACAATCTGTAATATGGGGGCGGAAGTAGGCGCTACTACTTCAATCTTTCCTTATGATAAAAAATCGTCCGATTACCTGAAAGCTACCGACCGTACAGATGTAGCCGAACTGGCTGACAGAATAAGCGGATACCTGCAACCTGACGCCGAAGCGGTAAATAATCCGAAGGAATATTTCGACCAAGTCATCGAGATTGACCTCTCTGCACTGGAACCGTATGTAAACGGGCCATTCACGCCGGATGCGGCACACCCGATTTCCGAATTTGCCAAGGTGGTAAAAGAAAAAGGTTATCCGCAGCAGATGGAAGTAGGGTTGATAGGCTCTTGTACAAATTCGTCATACGAAGACCTGTCCCGCGCGGTGTCGATTGTAAAAGATGCCAAGGACAAACATATAAAAGTAAAAGCCCAGTTCATTATCAATCCGGGCTCAGAACAGGTACGCTATACTGCCGAGAGGGATGGCATCCTTCCCGTATTCGAAGAAGCCGGCGCAACCATTATGGCGAATGCCTGCGGCCCGTGTATAGGGCAATGGAAGCGCGAAAGCGAGAACCCTGAGCGCCCTAACTCCATCGTAACCTCATTCAACCGCAACTTCGCGAAAAGGAATGACGGCAATCCGAATACCCACGCGTTCGTTACTTCTCCCGAAATAGTAGCCGCGCTGAGTATCGCGGGCGACCTTTGTTTCAATCCGATGACCGATGCGCTGGTCAACGACAAAGGAGAAAAAGTGAAGCTGGATGAACCGAAAGGGTATGAATTGCCGCCAAGAGGATACGAACTGAAAGAGTCGGGTTTTACAGCACCTGTTGCCGATGGTTCGGGCATCGAAGTCAGCATAGCGCCTGATTCGCAGCGCCTGCAAGAGTTGAAACCGTTTCCGGCATGGGATGGCAAGGATATTATAGCGCAGCCGCTGCTGATAAAGGTAAAAGGAAAATGTACGACTGACCATATATCGATGGCTGGCCCTTGGCTACGGTTCAGGGGACACCTTGATAACATATCCGACAATATGCTTATCGGAGCGGTTAACGCGTTCAACGATAATACAAATTCGGTACTCGACCCTGAAACAGGAGAATATATTGCCGTGCCCCTACTGGCCAGAAAATTTAAGGCTGAAGGTCTGGGTTCGGTTGTCGTAGCTGAGGAAAATTACGGGGAAGGTTCGTCCCGCGAACACGCGGCTATGGAACCCCGCTTCCTGAATGTGAAGGCAATCCTTGTCAAATCATTTGCCCGCATCCACGAAACGAACCTGAAAAAGCAAGGTATGCTGGCGCTCACATTTGTCAATAAGAACGATTATGACAAGATACGCGAAGATGATAAGATAAGCGTTGTTGGACTCACTGATTTTAAACCGGGTAAAAACCTGGCCGTTGAGCTCGTTCATACAGACGGGACAAAAGAATCTTTTGAGGTTGCCCACACATATAATGAAGCGCAGATAGCATGGTTCAGAGCAGGCAGTGCCCTTAATTATATGAAAGGGAAATAGAATTTATCTAGTATTAAGAGTCTGTTTAAATTTTATACGAATATTTTATTATAGCTTTTTCTTCGTTCATTTTTCAGCTGTTTTTTCCTTTCTCTCAATTCAACCAACGGTCACAGGAGCGAAGCGTATGTAAAATATCATCTCTAAAACATCTCTAAAAATTGGAACGAATAAAATTTAAACAGTTTCTAGTATTAATGTAGCATTTATATATTTGTTTAGGGGCGTATTCAGTTACACCCCTATTATATAAATTCGTCCGGCAAATTCACCAGATAGAGTTTCGAACTGGCCCGTGTTATCGCGGTATACAACCAGCGGTAGAAGTTTACTCCCAGATGTTCTTCCGATATATAGCCTAGGTCGAGAAAAACTGTATTCCACTCCCCTCCCTGCGCTTTGTGGCAAGTGATGGCATAAGCAAATTTTACCTGTACGGCATTGTAGTATGGGTCTGTCTTTAGTTTCTTCATCTTCCCTGCCCGGGTAGAAATATCGGCATAATCTTCGAGAATGTTCAGGAAAAGTTCTTCAGCCCGTTGGCGGGACAATCCGGCTACATCCGAATGAAGTGTATCCATCAATACCTTTACTTCAAACTCTAAATCATAATCGATACTGCGTACCTCTACATCGCAAAAACGGAATCCGTAAAGTTCCTGTTCGCGGCGTACACGCAGCACTTCTACTATCTCCCCGTTGGCAAGGAAATCGATACCCTCGATGTTTTCAGTCCAGTAATAGTTGTTCTTGGTTATCATCAGCATATCCCCAGCCGAAAGCTCTTCTTCGCGGTATAAAATACGGTTGCGCACACCCTGATTATATATATTGCTCCGCTTATTCGAACGGGAAATGATCATCGTGCTGTCCAATCCCTCCCTATCGTAAGCCATAGAGATTTCATCTATCAGGTCTTCCCCCGAAATACGTAGAATGTCAGAAAATCCGTCCAGCCTGAGTTTAGGATAAGCTTCCGTCTTGCCTTCGTTCAGTATATTCCTTATATTGGTAGCGTTATAGAGAATGCCCGAACTTTCGGCCTGCCGCACTATCTGCGATAACATGGCCTGATGTACTTCAAGCCCGTAACCCTCAAGCACAGCCGTCTGTAGAGCAGGGCTATCTTCTTCCATCACTGGCGGAAGCTGCGCCGAATCGCCGATAAGCAACAGGCGGCAGTTTTCTCCGGAATAAACATAATGGATCAGGTCGTCGAGCAAATGCCCAGTACCGAAAAACGAAGAATCCATCCCGCTATTGCTTATCATAGACGCTTCGTCGACGATAAACAAAGTATCTTTATGCAGGTTATCCATCAGCCCGAAACTGCCGAAGTCTCCCGCATATTTCTGCTGACGGTATATCTTCTTGTGGATGGTAAATGCCGGATGATTGGCATAAGATGAGAAAACTTTGGCTGCACGCCCCGTAGGAGCCAGCAAGACTGTCTTTTGCTTAAATTCGGTCATTGTCTTTACCAAAGCGCCCAGTAACGAAGATTTCCCTGTTCCGGCATAACCTTTCAGCAGGAACAAGGTTTCTTCCTTCTGCAAAAACAAAAAGTGCACAATCTTCTCTAAAGCCTCACCTTGCTGGGTGGTAGGCTCGAAAGGAAAGTTTTGCTTAATTTTATCCAGAAAGAAATCACTAATCATAATGGGAGGGTTCTGACGAATTGAAGACCAAAAGTAGTGGATAAAAATATCTTTTTCTAACTTTGTGTAAAGAAATTATAAAATATGTTTCTACCGGAAAGTATAGACCTCGGACAATCAGAGAAATACATACTATCTATCCGCATAAAACCGGATAGTTTTATGTTTTCCATTTCAGAACCTGAAGCTGGACAGAATTACTGTTTGAGGGAAACCTCATTTACGATGAGTGATAATCTCTTGGCTAATGTACAACGGATTATATTCGACTATAACTTTCTGACACAGGAATTTAAGCAGACGAATGTAATATTCGTATCCGCCCGGTACGACCTTATTCCGGCTAACTTCTTCGATGCTAAAGAAAAAAAACTGCTTTATAACTTTTCGCATACGGATAAAGCGGAGCATGTCGTCGCCGGTATTATCGAAAAACAGGACATTATAACTTTATTCGGTCCGGACAGGGATGTATTCGAATTTCTTTCACGGAATTTATGGACTCCCCGTTTTTTCCATCATTCCAACTTACTGGCTAATTACTACGAGGATAAAAACAGGGTTACAGGGAATGCAGCGCGCATGTATCTGAATTTCCACGACAACCTCATGGATATTATTTGCTTTACAGGCCCTAAGTTAATCCATTGTTTGACATACGAAAACGAACACGCGCTGAACCAGCTCTATTATATCTTAAAGCTTTGGGAACAATGCCGTTTCAACCAGATGGAAGACTACCTGTTTATATCCGGAGACCCTGACAAACAGCTGGTAAAGCAATTGCAGGAATATATTAAAAATATAGACTCACTAAACAGTCCCAGTGAAATTTATCTTTGGAACGAAGACGCGCAAAAAGCGCCACTGGATTTACTTAGCTTATCATTATGAGAATAATCAGCGGAAAATATAAAGGGCGGCGGTTTTCCCCGCCTAAAAGCTTTAAGGCTCGCCCCACAACCGATTTTGCAAAGGAGAACATTTTCAACGTACTGAATAACAGTATCGATTGGGAGGAGACTTATGCCCTCGACTTGTTTGGTGGGACGGGAGGAATCAGTTTTGAACTGGTTTCGAGAGGATGCCCGCGGGTTATATGTGTGGAGAAAAACTTCGCGCATGCCGCTTTTATCGAGAAAACAAAAACGGAACTAAAAATACAATCGGAACTGCAATTACTCAAAATGGATGCTTTCAGCTATCTGGAACATTGCAAGGAGCAGTTTGACCTGATATTTGCCGACCCCCCTTACGATTTGAAGAATTTTGCGGACGTTCCACGGCTCGTATTCGATCGGGATTTAATAAAACCCGGAGGTATCTTCATTCTCGAACATTCAAAGGAGTACGACTTTTCCGGTCAGCCCCTATTCGAAACGAAGCGTATATACGGCAGTGTGAACTTCACTATATTCAGAAAGGAAGACTTAGAAACTGTTTAAATAAAGAATTTCATTAGCTGAAAATCTCCTGAGCCGGAGAATCTCCCTTTTCAACATAAAGCGTCTGGGATGGAAACGCGAAACTCAGCCCTGCCTTGTTGAACGATGTAAGAATTTCCATATTCACATTGGAAACAGTTGCCGAAATATCCCCTTTTTTTTCTATAAAATAAGTAAAAGTTATTATTAATGCAGAATCGGCAAAATCAGAGAAGTTAGCTTTTAAGTCTTTAGATGATACATATTCTACCTTCGAAGGCATATCCCTGAGTATGTCCATTGCTTCCGCCATTTTTTCAGGGGTTGTGTTATATACCAGTCCCAGCTTAGTGACAACCCGCCTCATAGGCTCTGCCGATATGTTCACAATGGAAGCGTCTGCTATTTTATAATTCGGAAAAGTTATTATCCGTTTGTCATACGTCCTCATTTTGGTACTGCGGGCTCCTACATCTACGATTGTACCTTCAAAACTGTCAATCCTGACAACATCTCCAATGCTAAAAGGCCTGTCAGCAAATATAGTAAACGCACCGAATATATTCTTTATAGTATCTTGTGCCGCCAGAGCAAACGCAATACCTCCAATGCCCAATGTACCCAGCAGTGCGCTGATATTTACACCTACATTGCTCAGTGCCATCACTATACCGATAATCCAGATAACGACAAGGACTGTCCGCTTTATTACAGGCATCATCCTGTTGGTATGCTTTTGAGTTCTCTGTGAATTATCAGATCTATTGATCCAATATACCTCAAGTAAACTATTTACCAACCGTACAAAAAACCAGGTCATATTTAATACGACCAATATTTTGTAGGCGGCATTTATAGCCACTACAACATTATCATGTGCCGCTAAACGGTGGATGGCAATCCACATACCCAGCAGGGCTACGGCAAATAATACAGGAGATTCTATCGCATCATATATGATGTCATCAAGACGATTGGATGTCTTTCGGGTAAAATTTTTAATAATCTTTTTATTAAAAAGTGAGATCAACTTGATAACGAGAATTGCACCTATAACAAAAAGTATGGATATACCCCAATTTTGCAATGTATTTCCCCAGATTTCCTTTTCCAGCATCACTTCAATTTTTTTTAGAGTCTGTTTAAATTTTATAGCAAATCTTTTTTATAGCTATTTTTAGATGGATTTTATCATTTTTGCTAGTAGGTTTAGCTCGCTAAACCAAGAGTAAAAAGGGGAAAAGACGCTAAAAAGAGCATAAAAAAATTGCTAAGAACGATTGACCTGAACCTGTAATAAAAATTTTCGCTAAAATTTAAACAGGCTCTTAATATTTTACAAAAATACAGACTTTGTAAAGAAAGGAGAATAAATAGATAAGAATAATTACGACTTTCAATCTCCGAAATCAGAACCCATCCGAATAGCTTTTTATGGATAGTATATAAAAAAGAAAAGGTTGTCGTCACGACAACCAATCTTCATTGTTAACCTTAAATCTAATACCATGAAAAACACAGTACAAAGATAAGACTTTTTATGTTATAAAACATGTTTTTGCGATATTTTTTCATAAATTTTTTCTATCAAAATATAAATGGCTATTATATACTATGCGTAACCGATTTATTATCAATAAATAACCACTATTTATTCATTGTGTGGAAAAAGAAAAAACAATACATATTTTTTGTAGTAAGTAATGGAAAGTATTTATTGCAACATAATTTTCGTTCCTGTCATGCTGACGATAGGAAGCATCTCTTGTTACTTTCTCCTTTGAACAACGAGATCCTTCGTTCCTCAGGGTGACAAAGAGAATGTTGCATTAATTATTAATGCGAATCAAGGGTTGCTCTGGGTTGAAGTATACTATTATAAATCAATCTTCTGTTTTGCAGCCAGGGTTCTAAGTCCACGAAGTGGGCTAATATGGATAACTACGGGTAAAACCCGTGGAAAAAGCGGATAGGGAGAGGTCGTCTCCGTAGGAGGCGAATGGTATTCGCTTTTGCTATTTGCCTCCTACGGAGACATATTTCCCAGCCAGTACCTGCCACGGGTTTTGCCCGTGGTTATCCACCTTCAGTCCCTTCGGGACAATAAGTTACTGTGTTTTTTAACCCTTGATTCGCATTGTTATTGATTACTTATATCCAACAAGCCCCCACAGGTGTAAGACTTTAACAACCGTATGCAAGCGCAATGCAGAGCGATAACTGGAAGCATACCTATATAAAAAAGAAAAGGTTGTCATCGCGACAACCAATCTTCATTGTTAACCTTAAATCTAATACCATGAAAAACACAGTACAAAGATAAGACTTTTTATGTTATAAAACATATTTTTCAAACATTTTTTTATAAAAATTTTCTATCAAAATATAAATGGCTACAACAATATAGCTATAACCTTCTTATTATCAACAATAAATATGATTTATTTATTGTGTAGAAAAGAAAAAACAATACATATTTTTTGTAGTAAGTAATGGAAAGTATTTATTGCAACATAATTTTCGTTCCTGTCATGCTGACGATAGGAAGCATCTCTTGTTACTTTCTCCTTTGAACAACGAGATCCTTCGTTCCTCAGGGTGACAAAGAGAATGTTGCATTAATTATTAATGCGAATCAAGGGTTGCTCTGGGTTGAAGTATACTATTATAAATCAATCTTCTGTTTTGCAGCCAGGGTTCTAAGTCCACGAAGTGGGCTAATATGGATAACTACGGGTAAAACCCGTGGAAAAAGCGGATAGGGAGAGGTCGTCTCCGTAGGAGGCGAATGGTATTCGCTTTTGCTATTTGCCTCCTACGGAGACATATTTCCCAGCCAGTACCTGCCACGGGTTTTGCCCGTGGTTATCCACCTTCAGTCCCTTCGGGACAATAAGTTACTGTGTTTTTTAACCCTTGATTCGCATTGTTATTGATTACTTATATCCAACAAGCCCCCACAGGTGTAAGACTTTAACAACCGTATGCAAGCGCAATGCAGAGCGATAACTGGAAGCATACCTATATAAAAAAGAAAAGGTTGTCATCGCGACAACCAATCTTCATTGTTAACCTTAAATCTAATACCATGAAAAACACAGTACAAAGATA
>NZ_QVMO01000008.1:0-99412 GCF_010501055.1 Dysgonomonas sp. 521 | reverse complement strand
CATACCTATATAAAAAAGAAAAGGTTGTCATCGCGACAACCAATCTTCATTGTTAACCTTAAATCTAATACCATGAAAAACACAGTACAAAGATAGTATTTTTTATGTTATAAAACATATTTTCGCCATTTTTCTTTAGATATTTAACATATTTTAACTCAATCGTCACTCTCCGGTAATTCTTTTTGGGCCTTAACTCCCAGTTCTTTTAGCATTTCAGCCTGACGTATCAAATTACCGTTCCCTTCTTTTAGTTGAGAAAACGCTTTATTATAAGCTTTCTGAGAGCGTTCTATATTCTTACCTACATCCTGCAACGTTTCTACAAAGCCCGCGAATTTATCATAAAGAGTCGCACCACGCTTAGCTATCTCAATCGCATTCCGGCTTTGATATTCCCGTTTCCACAAATCAGCAACTACTTTCAGAGAGGCTATCAGGTTTGTAGGGCTTATCAGCAAAATACGCTTACGATAGGCATAGTCCCACAATGAGGAATCCAGCTGCATTGCCAGAATATATGCCGGCTCGTTGGGTACAAACATCATTACAAAATCAAGCGAATCGATAAAGTCCTGATACGATTTTTGGCTTAGCTCGTCCACATGCTGCTTTATTGACGTCACATGTTCTTTTTCAGCAACAGACTTCATATCATCAGTCTCAGCTTCCACATATTTCACATAAGCGCTCAATGAGACTTTAGAGTCGATAATAATCTTACGTCCGCCCGGATAGACCACAACCACATCCGGTTGCATATATTTTTGCTGTTCATTCTGTACACGGACACCGTTCTCATCTGTGATAAATTCCTGTGTAAAATATTCTTCTCCTTTTTTCAATCCCGACTTTTCCAGAATCGATTCCAGGATCATTTCCCCCCAGTTGCCCTGTATCTTGTTATTACCCTTCAGCGCTTTTGTCAGATTGTTGGCATCCTCACTAATCTGATTATTCAGGGCAACTAGGTCCTTTATGCGTTCTTCCAGTGAAAAGCGCTGCTTGGATTCTTTATCATACGTTTCCTCTACCTTTGCCTTAAACTCTACCAGTTTCTCGTTCAGAGGCTTCAAAATGGCTTCCATATTCGCCCTGTTGACGTCTGTAAAACGCAGCGTCTTTTCTTCGAGTATCTGATTGGCCAATACCTGAAAATCCTTATTCAACTGGTTACGGGTATCCAAAAGCTCTTCCTGCTGCATCCGCAATTGCTCTTCTCTGGACTGAAGGAGGGCTTTCGTTTCTGCAATTTCCTTTACATTATCTACTTGCACTTTCTGCAAGGATTCTTTATCTATTGACAAACGGCTGATTTCATTCTTAAGTTCCGATTCCCTCTGCCTGCTACTTCGCTGGATAAAAATGATGACAATGACAGCCAGAACCAGTATTACTCCGGCATAAACTAATTCCATATAGATTTGTTTTAAAAGAGACGGAAAGTTATTCAAAATATCACCTTTAACAAAATTTGCCTGAAAAAACTTGTGAACATCCCTACTCAAAGATACTTTTGTCTGATAAATTTCAGAATGAAGATATTGCATAGTAAACATTTTCCGCCAAAAGATTTTGGAGCAATCAACCTCTTCGGGCTTATTATTGTCCGAAAAGACTATGGCAACCTAAGTGATGCGGAGAAGAATCATGAACTTATACATACACGGCAAATGCTTGAAATGTTGGTCATATTCTTCTATTTGAGCTACTTCGTAGAATGGGTTATCCGCCTGTGCCAGTATCAAAACCGGTTCGAAGCATACATGAATATCTCATACGAAAGAGAGGCATACTGCAATATGCATGATTTATCATATCTAAAAAACAGGAAGCTATTTGCTTTCAGAAAATATTATAAAGAAGGGGCATAAAATGAAGCAGCTGATATATTTTTTATACATCATCGCAATGGGAATATCTTGCGCTCAAAGTCAAAATAAAACAGAACAAGAGAATATGAAGTATAATAAGCTTACTCCCGATGAAGAACGGGTTATAATACATAAAGGCACCGAGGCTCCGTATACTGGTGAATATACGAATAATAAACGAGCCGGCACCTACATTTGCAGAAGATGCGACACTCCGCTTTACCGTTCGTCAGACAAATTTGATTCACATTGTGGATGGCCGTCTTTCGATGATGAAATAAAAGATGCGATAAAACGCGTACCCGATGCAGATGGCAGGCGTACAGAGATAATCTGCTCAAATTGCGGCGCACATCTGGGTCATGTATTCCTTAACGAAGGATTTACCAACAAAGAAACAAGGCATTGTGTTAATTCAATTTCATTAAAATTTATACTGGAAGAAAATAAAATGATTAAAAAAGCTTATTTTGCCTCAGGCTGTTTCTGGGGTACAGAATATTATTTCATGAAAGCCAATGGGGTTGAACATACTGCTGTCGGCTTTATGGGAGGGCATGTAGACCATCCAAGTTACGAACAGGTATGCCAGAAAAACACAGGGCATTTGGAAACCACAGAAGTGGAATACGATACTTCCAAAACATCATATGACGATTTAGTGCGGTTATTCTTCGAAACGCATGATTTTACTCAGACAGACGGTCAAGGCCCTGATATCGGCCCTCAATACCTTTCGTGCATATTCTATGCGGATAATTCGGAAAAGGAAATAGCGGAAAAGTATATTAAAATACTGGAAAATAAAGGGTATAAAGTTGCTACTATGCTAAAGCCTTTATCTACATTCTGGAAAGCCGAAGACTATCATCAACAATATTATAAGCATAAGGGTACAAGTCCCTATTGCCATGTATATAAGAAAATATTCGACTAAGTAAATGTATTTTAATTAATTAAGAAAATAAGCTATAATTTGGATACATTAAATTATTATATTAAATGTATTCATGTTATTTTTGTGCCTTAACTAAAATCAAATAAGTATTTTAAAACCAAATTACAATTTTATGCTTAAAACAGTCTTATCTATTTCCGGAAAGCCCGGACTTTACAAATTAATATCAAACAGCAAAAACATGGTTATTGTAGAGTCTCTAGTAGATAATAAGAAAATTCCGATTCATGCACGCGACAAAGTTGTCTCATTGGGAGATATATCTATATATACCGAAACAGATGATGTACCTCTAAAAGACATCCTCATTTCTATTAAGAACAAAGAAAACGGGAGTAAGGCATCTATTAATCCAAATGCAAAACCTGAGGAACTAAAGAAATATTTTCTGGAGATACTACCAGACTTTGACAAGGATCGCGTATATCCTACAGATATAAAGAAGATAATCAATTGGTACAATACTCTAACTGAGGCCGCCTTCGATTATGAGAAAGAAGATGAAACAGATAAAGAGGCAGAAGAAGCCGATAAAGCAGAGTAAATTTAATAGATAATTAAATAAATCAAGCACAATAAAAAAAGCTGAACTTTCTGGAAGTTCAGCTTTTTTTATTGTGCTTTAAAAATTCAGCTTAATTTATTAATATTAAGAGTGTTTTAAAAAAAGAGTGGAGATGGATCTCCACCCTTATTTTATTTGATTTTGTCGGCTGAATTATTCAGCGAAGAAGATTGCAACACGGTTCCATGCATTTTCTGCATATGGTTGTTCTGTATCACCTTTCCACTCAACTTTAACGCGGTTGCTGTTGATGTTGTATTTGTTGATCAACGCATTAGCAACATTTTTAGCACGTTTTTCAGAAAGTTTCATGTTGATAGAAGCTGTACCAGTTTTCTTATCAGCATAACCTACAATCTTAACATTTTTGCTAGGATTATCTTGTAGATATTTAGCTGTGTTGTAGATGCTAACTTCTTGGTTTTTGTCAATAACTGCACTACCTAAACGGAAGAATACTACGTTAGAAACAAATGTTTTAGAACCTGCATCAACTGGTTGCTTAACTTCTGGACACTTAGGACAATCTGGGCAATTAGCTTTTTCTGGTTGTCTGTTTCTCAAAGCGTCATTTTCCTGACGAAGCTTGTTGATTTGGCCATTCAGATCATCTAGAAGACCTTGATCCATTAACAACGCTTCAGAGAAATCAGTTTTCTTACCAATTTTGAATACCAAGCTAGCAGAAGCACCTACTAAACCATCATAAGAATCAGCACCACCATGATTAAATGCTTCTTTAAGCAACATTGCAGAAAGATCAATATCCAAAGCTATTCTGTCAGTGATTCTAAATTTGTTGATGATACCACCATTGATAGTGAAATTTCTTTGTTTTCCACCTGGATGAGTTGCACCATTCATTTTGTAATCCCAGCCAATAGCTCCACCAATACCTACATACGGAATAAGGCTATATAATCTTGTTTCGCTATATTTTCCTAGATAGTTTGTCACATCCCACATTACATCAGCCTCAACAGCGAAATACTTGTTGTGAAGCATATTGGTTGCATTATTGAAGAAATTGTGCAAGGAACCTCCTTGGAATTTCAAACGACCTCCAATGTAAGGGTTAAACCATTTACCAACCTGAACAGTAGGAGCAACAGTCAAACGATTCAAGAAATCAGCATCGCTGTTGTCATCACCAATAACCATATTAGCACCAGCACCGACACCGATAAACCAGTTATCCCAAAAACCGTTACGCGCAAAAGTTGCATTACGACCTTCCTTTGTGCTAAATCCGCTTGTTTGAGCAAATGTAGAAACAGCCGCAAAAACTAAAACTAAAAGTAAACTTACTTTTTTCATAATCAATCTTTTAAATTATAATTAAACACTCTCTTATATTCAAATTTTATTTATATTCAGTATACCAATTATACATCATCCGCAGGCCATCCTCTATTTCGACTTTATGTCTCCAGCCTAAAGAATTCAGTTTTGATACATCTGATAATTTTCGCATTGTACCATCGGGCTTATCTGTATTGAACCATAAATTACCGGAGAATCCTACTAGTCGTTTTACAAGGTTTGCAACATCTTTTATAGAAATCTCAACCCCCGTACCAATATTAATGTGTGTATTCCTAATCTCTTTATCCTCTATAACACTAGCTAAGTCTAAAAAGTTTACTGATTCCATCACAAAAACTGTTGCATCTCCCATTTCCTGGCTCCACAGAAACTCTCTCATTGGTCTTCCAGATCCCCACAATTCAACCTGGACAGTATTTTCTTCCGTTTTCCTTACTCCGTATTTACCTAGTATATCTAATATCTGGGATTCTGATGATTTACCAGATATACCTTCTATAGGACGAATATCTAAATCCTTTCTGATAATATCCCAAGCATTTTCTTCCAGACATTTTCCTAAATGGATTTTCCGGAGTATAGCCGGCAAGACATGAGATGTCTCCAGATTAAAATTATCATTTGGGCCATATAAATTTGTTGGCATTACTGCTATAAAATTAGTTCCGTACTGGATATTATAGCTTTCGCACATCTTCAATCCTGCTATCTTAGCAATAGCGTATGGCTCATTTGTATATTCCAAAGGACCTGTCAATAAAGCATCTTCGCTCATTGGCTGCGGCGCCTCTTTTGGATAAATACAAGAACTGCCCAAAAATACTAATTTTTTCACTTTATTCACATATGATTGATGAATAACATTATTCTGAATCATCAAATTTTCATATATGAATTGTCCCCGGTATGTATTATTGGCTATTATACCACCTACCTTGGCCGCTGCCAGGAATACGTATTCCGGTTTTTCTTTTGCAAAAAACTCTGCTACTGCTGTCTGATCTACAAGATTCAACTCAGAGTGAGTCCTTAATACAAAATTTGTATAACCTTTATTTTTAAGACATCGAAGAATCGCGGAACCGACCAAACCTCTGTGGCCAGCTACATATATTTTAGCGTTCTTTTCTATCATTAACAAATATCTCCTTACTCAAAATAATTAAAAATCCGATAACCTCCATTTTTGAGGTATTCTTCCTTTTTCATTAACTCAACATCATGGATAACCATGTCCTGACAAAGCCCCTTAAGATCGTATGTAGGCTCCCAGCCTAACTTTGTTCTGGCTTTTGTATTATCGCCAATAAGAATTTCAACTTCTGTCGGGCGATAATAAGCAGGGTCAACTCCCACAACTGACTGCCCTATCCTTTTCTTAAAATCGTCGAGATGCTCAACCCCGACAACACGAGAAAACTCATCGTCATTGACATTTACAATATAGCCTTTCTCTTGTTCATTTTCGCCTTTAAAGTCAACTTCTACTCCGACCTCGGCAAATGACATTTTAATGAACTCCCGGATGGTAGTCGTTACTCCTGTTGAGATAACATAATCATCCGGAGTATCTTGCTGCAAAATAAGGTACATTGCCTTAATATAGTCCTTAGCATGTCCCCAATCCCGCTTACTGGATAAATTACCCATATAAACCTTATCCTGCAATCCTAATACAATACGCGCCACCGCACGTGTTACTTTCCGGGTCACAAAGGTCTCTCCCCTCAATGGAGATTCATGATTAAATAAGATACCATTGCTGGCGTGCATACCATAGGCTTCTCTATAATTCACCGTAATCCAATATGCATATAATTTTGCCACTGCATACGGACTTCTGGGATAAAACGGAGTAGTCTCCTTCTGTGGTATCTCCTGCACCAAGCCATACAGTTCTGAAGTTGACGCTTGATATATTCTTGTTTTATCTGTCAAGTTCAAAAGCCGAACAGCTTCCAATACACGAAGAGTACCTATTCCATCAGCATTGGCTGTATATTCAGGCGTATCGAAACTAACCTTTACATGACTCATAGCCGCAAGGTTATAAATTTCATCGGGCTTTACATCACCTATTATGCGCGTCAGATTCATGCTATCTGTCATATCTCCATAATGAAGTATCATATTCCTGTTTTCATCATGAGGATCTTGATATAAATGATCTATACGGTCTGTATTGAACAACGATGATCTTCTTTTTAAACCATGTACCGTATATCCTTTTTTTATCAAATATTCAGACAGATAAGCTCCATCTTGTCCTGTAACGCCTGTGATGAGTGCTATTTTACTCATAAATTCACTTAATAAAATTCTTTATTAAGACTAATGTTAGTTATTTTTATAATTATACAACTTGATTCATCCCTACCCCAACCGTTTTTACCGATCAGTTCAAAAAGACGAGTTCAAGCCACAAAGATATATTTTTTTTAACTAAAACAAACAAAAAAGTCTTTATTTTAGTATTTATTCCTTCATTTTTCTTCGATGCTATTTATATTAGGCTCTAACTCCGATACTTGTGCAAAACGCTTAACAATATATCCTTCTTTATCAAGCAGAAAAAATACAGGTGTACCCATTATTCCAAAATTTATGAAGTTTTTGCCTGAAAAGCCATTGAAGTCGCAAAGCTTATCTTCCCAAGGATATTCTTTTTGCTCTTGTTCGAAAGCCAACTTATCGCTTCCGCCCGAAATGGAAATTATCCGGACTCCCCTATCTTTTAATTCTGTATACTTTTTTATCAATTGTTTTATTTGAACATGGCAGTTCTCACAGCCAGGATTATAGAAAACAAGTAAATTATATTTGCTGGCACCCTGCTGCAAAGATTTGGCCAGGCCTTCGATCTCCGGCGCTTTTATCCCTTCACGCGCTTTGGCCAGGGCAAATGCCAAATATATTTTGCCCTGGGGCACAGGGATCCTCCCTGAACTTTCTACATAGGGTATTATTATATTGAATGCATCATCCCACCCGTACTGTTCTGTAATTGTAATCAGATTATCCACAAGATGGACAAAGACCTCTTCGGATTTTATATTTTCCAGTATTTGAACCATATTCTCTCCCAGTGCCTGTTGCCCTCCGTACAATCTCAATAAACCATCTACTACCTCGTACCACAAACCACTGGTATAGAGCAATTCCAAATCAAGATTATTTGTAGCATAATTACGAATATTCGTCTTTTCCATCAGGTTAGGTATCATCTGTGAGTTGATTTTCCTCAGCGACTGGCTATACCTTATCATATCTACAAAACGGGAAGCATATAAGGTAGAATCGGGAACAGGCATCACCTGATCCTGTATTATCGAATATAAATATGTATTTTCGGGCGAACCCTTAAATACATATTTATTGCCGTTATCCTGCTCCACGGCAAATGACTCATGGTTTATAATCATATTAAAAGGTGCGGCCCCTCCTGTCTGCAACGAGCCTATACCTGTATAATCCCTATATTTATCCGGTATCAGAATAGTCGTTTGTCCTGTAGCGGAGAATACCCCTTTCTGGATAGTATCCTGCCTGATACCTTTGTTCAGTAGAAACGCATACCCTTCATTTGCCTGTGAAGGCAGCTGTATTTCAATCTTTTGGGCGTTTGTGATATATGGGATAAAAACAATTAGTAATAAAAGATTTTTAATAGAAAAAAAATGTATCTGTTTCATCATAAATAATTATAATAATGGTGAGAATAACCGCATTACGGATTCTTTAAATTTCTCGACACGGGATCTTTTGTCCCAGTCCTCCTGCATCAATAAAGAAGATTGCTCCATATCTTTAAAAAATATTTCCCGGGCTTTCCGGCATGTATCTTCATTATAAATAAAAGCGTCTATTTCGAAATTATGTTCAAAACTACGCATATCCATATTGGCAGAACCGGTAATTGTAAGGGAATTGTCTACCGTCATCAGCTTGGAATGAAGAAAACCGGCCTCAAAGAAATAGACGCTTACCTTCGCCTCCAATACTTCATTCAGAAAAGACATTGACGCGATGTGTACAAATGTGGTATCCGAATCGCGCGGAAGCATCAGGCGTACATCTACACCGCGCATGGCTGCCATCTGTATTACCTGCAACAACGAATCGGTAGGTATAAAGTAGGGGGTCTGTATATATACGCTTTCTTTGGCATTGGATATAGCCTGCAATATGCCCAGATGAATATCCTTGAAACGGCCGACCGGCCCGCTTGTGACCAATTGTATCATATTACACCCCTTATTCTCCAATACCGGGTAGTATGTATCCGAGGCAAGAAACTCTTTCCGTGACGAATACCAGTCTATCAGGAAAGAGGTTTGCAGGCCTGCTACCGCCTTGCCCTCTATCTTGATGTGGCTATCGCGCCATATACCTGTTCCCAGACCATTAATATAGCGGTCGGCGACATTCATGCCTCCTACAAATCCTACTTTGCCGTCTATGATTACAATCTTCCTGTGATTCCGGTAATTAACCCTGCTCGTCAGGAACTTAAACGCTACTTTGAGGAAAGGCTGCACCTCAACCCCCTTAGCCTGCATATCTTGAAAAAAGCTACGCTTGGCTTTCCATGAGCCTACATCATCGTAAATAAGACGTACTTCGACGCCCTCCGCTGCTTTACGCACTAGGATATCCCGGGTCTTGCTGCCGATTTCATCATCCAGAAAGATATAGTATTGGATATGGATATGTTTTTCCGCTTTTTCCAGTTCTTCAAACAACGCTGCGAATTTTTCCGGGCCCGAAGAGTAAAAGGTAACATCGCTTCCGCCATACAAGGGGGTGCCTTTCAATCTGTTCAGCAGGTTTACCAATCCTTTATACTCTACCGGAGGATTTAATGTCTCAAGTAATTCGCGCCTCCCGATCGAACGCCGGTTGAGCTTTTTATACATCTTGTGGGAAATAAGGCGCTGCTTACGGTTGTCTTCCCCAAAGAAATAATAAATAATAAGCCCTACTAATGGTAACAGCAATAGGATCAGCACCCATGAAATCGTTTTCAAAGGATTCCTGTTTTCCGAGATTACAACTACCATCGTACCCAAAGCGGTAACAACATAAAGTATCTGGAAAAGTAGAATAAGATGGTCGGTTGCCTGTGCTGCTGCTTCCATTCAGTAATATATTAGGCCGCAAACCTGTTTGTTATTTAATATAAGTTCAAAATTATAAGTACATGACAAAAAAATAGATTATTATGGCTCAACCCCTCGCCCTGTGGGCACTCCCCTTCTGCGAGGGGAGAGTCGCAAAACGAAGACAGATGCCGTTTGATCCGTCAGGCACTCTTCCCTTTTGATAAAGGGAAGTACCCGAAGGGGGAAGGGTTAGAATGATAGTATATATTTTTTGTCATGTACTTAGCTCAAAGTTATAATAAAATTTAATCCAAATATTTTCCGATTAAAAAATAATCTGGTAAATTAATTTCTACCTAGCGATTCGTTCTTAACCGAAGGATGAAAAAGGCCAAGTTATTTTTACATGTTACTAACCTAATCCAATTTCACTCACCCAGCCTGTGAAGTAAATCTTCCCTTAAAACTACTCTATCCCACGAATAGGTCTTATCGGCATCCTGAATATATTCTACAATCTCAAGGGCTCTGTACAAGTCGCCCCTATCTTTCTGCTCCGAGATATCATACCTGAGCATCAACGCTTTCGCGTATTGCTCCAGCAATTCGCCATCGCTGATCTTTTCTACCAGCATGGGAAGATTTTCTGAACCGGAAACATCAAAGTTTTCAGAAAAGAATACGAAGCATTCTTGCAGCAATGATTGCCTTTCGGCATCGCCCAATTGTGCATCTCCACTGACCACTTGCTGTAATTTCTTAAAGAATTCGTCTATCAGCCGCTGTAAATAATCTTTTTTCCGCTGTTGCAACATTTATATTTTCTCCTTCCTGTTTATCAGGTAACAAATAAACCCTCCTATAGTGTAACAGACGATATCTCCCCAGCTAAACGAAGTGCCTATTATAGTACGCATAAACCTGTTATCCTGCATACCTAGTATTTCTACCAGCCCGAAATACTGCCCTATCTCTATCATATAAGCAAAAAGGACTACTCCTATTGCCAGATATAACGGCTCGACCCGGATAAATGACCTGACAAAATAATATATCAGGATAACGACCAGTATATCCCCGCCATAAGGACGGATGAAAGCGTCATCTACAAATTTAGCAATTAGTACTTCTACAAAAAAAATAATAAGGGAAATAACGAAAGATTTCTTATCAAACCTCCATTTCATACTATTAAATTAAGCACTCCTCCCGGCCTCCCCAAAGGGGGAGCAGCAGGCGAAGCCGTATAGATGTTATTGTTTATTCATATTTAATTGCCCTCTTGTACACTCCTCCCCTTAGTGGAGGCTGGGAGGGGTATCTAACTCACTTCCTGTATTTCTCAGCTATATCTTCGTCCATCATGCTCAGGTAAGACTTGTACCGGCTTTCGCTTATATAATGTTTTTCGACAGCCTCCCTGACTGCGCAGCCCGGCTCGTTTATATGGATGCAGTTATTGAACCGGCAATCCTTAGAGAACCTGAATATATCGGGGAAAAAGTGGAAGATCTCATTTTTTTCCATATCCACTGTCCCGAACCCCTTTATCCCGGGGGTATCGATAATAAATCCTCCTTGCGGCAATTCTATCATTTCCGAGAAAGTCGTCGTATGCATCCCTTTCCCGTGATAATCGGAGATTGCTCCGGTCTTAAGTTCCGCATCAGGTATCAGTGCATTGATCAGGGTAGACTTCCCTACTCCCGAATGGCCTGAGAACAAAGTAATTTTTCCGGTTATTCTTTCTTTTAACGTTTCTAATCCGGAGTTTTGTAAAGCTGAAATTTTGATGCCGGGATACCCTATATGATCGTACAGGGCAATCAGGGCATCCATATATTCCGATTCTTCCTCTGTGTAAATATCCGTCTTATTGAATATCAGGTTTACCGGCACACGGTATGCTTCTGCCGAAGCCAGAAAACGATCTATAAAGACGGTGGACGTTACCGGATGATTAACGGTAACGATAAGGAAACACAAGTCGAGGTTGGCAGCGATAATATGAGACTGCTTCGACAGGTTGGACGATCGGCGGATAATGTAATTCTTACGGTCTTCTATTTCTGCAATCAGGGCTGTGCCTTCATTGTTCACAACGATGGCTACCCTGTCTCCTACCGCAATAGGATTGGTGCTGCGTATGCCTTTGAGGCGAAAGTTACCTTTTACCTTACATTCGATATCTTTGCCCTCATCGGTACGAACCAGATACCAGCTACCTGTATTTTTTATTACGAGACCTGTCATTTGTGAATTAGCATATTAGCAAATTCGGAAATTAGCAGATGTTTTTATTCTACCATTTGCTAATTCCCGAATTCTCAAATCTGCTAATTGGTATTATACTGTCAATATTTCTTTTTCTTTCAATGCAAAAACATCATCTATCTTCTTGATATACTTATCATGAAGTTTCTGCATATCATTTTCGGCATCTTTCGCCACATCTTCCGCTACACCTTCTTTCACCGATTTTTTGAAAGCGTCGATCGCGTCACGGCGTGCATTGCGCACACTCACTTTGGCTTCTTCGGCCTCTTGCTTTGCCTGTTTCACCAGAGCCTTGCGGCGTTCCTCTGTCAATGGAGGTATAGATAAACGGATTACCTCGCCGTTGTTGTCGGGAGTAATACCTACATCAGAGTTCAAAATCGCTTTTTCAACCTCTTTCAGCATCTGTTTTTCCCACGGCTGAACAATAATAGTTCTGGCATCAGGGGTATTAATAGCCGCTACGCCGCTCAGCGGGGTAAGTGTTCCATAGTAATCCAACTTTATACCGTCAAGGATATGCGGATTCGCTTTTCCGGCACGGATACGGGATAAAGTTTCATCTAAAAATTCAACAGAAGACTGCATTTTGACTTCTGCTTTCTGTTCGATTTGTTTTAGGTCTGCTGCCATAGCATTAATATTTAGTTATGAGTATGAATATGAGTTATAACACCCCTCCCTACCTCCCCAAATGGGAGGAGTGGGCAAAGCCCGGTAAAAGTGTGTTTTAGTTATGAATCATGAATTATAAGTTATGAGTTATTAACTGCTAACTGTTGACTGCTAACTGTCTACTTTGTTTCTCGGCAATTGCGTTAAGCCTATAATAAACTGGGCTATACCCGCCAGTATAAGCAGCGATGTAACCACAGTATGCGCCGTAATAGTGATAAAGGCTCCCAGCGCGCAAACCAGGCACCCCAGAAAGATATTCCTTTTGGCTGTCTTCATATTATCCCTGTTTACGGTGTCTATTATATCATTCAGTATGATATAAGCATCCTCTTCGTTCAGGCCTTTCTCTATAAGGAATATCTTGACACTCTCAGGGTTTTCCCTTTTGCGGATCATATACATAGCCTGATTATACAACTGATCCTCAACCATTACATTGTCTGTATTATGCATGTACATAAGTACCTATTTTTTCGCCTTTCATCAATTTCTCCAGGTTACCCGGAGTATCCATATCGAAAACCACGATAGGGAGATTATTTTCTTTACACATGACAGTCGCCGTCATATCCATTACTTTCAGCCCGCGTTTATACACTTCGTCATACGAAATAGAATCGAACTTGGTGGCTGTAGGGTCTTTTTCGGGGTCTGCCGTATAAACGCCGTCGACGCGCGTACCCTTTAGCATCGCATCCGCTTCTATTTCTATACCCCTCAGTGAAGAACCCGTGTCGGTCGTAAAAAACGGATTGCCTGTACCGCAGGATAGTATGACAACCTCTCCGCTTTGCATGGCTTCTATGGCTTTCCATTTACTGTATATCTCGCCTATAGGCTCCATACGGATAGCTGTCAGCACCCGTGCTTTCTGCCTGATAGCTACCAGCGCAGAACTAAGGGCCAGGCTGTTGATTACGGTGGCGAGCATCCCCATCTGGTCGCCCTTCACACGGTCGAAACCTTCCGATGCCCCGCTCAGCCCGCGGAAAATATTTCCTCCTCCTATTACAATACTTATCTGTACTCCCATGTCGGCAACAGCCTTTATCTGGGTGGCATATTCATTCAGGCGGTTGACGTCTATGCCGTATTGCTGCTCTCCCATGAGGGATTCTCCGCTCAGCTTAAGGAGAATTCGATTATATTTTACCATAACTGTTTCAATATTGGTGCAAATCTAGTACAATTTTATGAAATTAGAAAAGCTTGGTTTATATGTTAGATTTTATTAATGAATCACAATAAGATTTTTCTCTTTGATTTCAATGAAGGACAAATGAATAAAATTATCTTATTATGACAGGGTCTTTGACTTGCTGATAAAGATAGTAAAGTAACAATGAAAAGTATCAAAAAGCTGTCACATTTGACTACGCTTCGCTTCGTCGATTTTGACTCCGTCTATTTTCAATTCAATTGTCACTTTTTATATATAAACACCTGATTTAAAACACCTTACAACACAACATCCCTTCACACTTTTACTACAAGTCCCGCTTTGCTAAACTTGCGCCAAGAAATGGTAAGCCCTGCCCGCGCAGACTTGCAGTTTGTGCGTTACGAAGCAATAATTACTCTTCGAGTAAGACACGGACAAAATGTCCGCACCAACAGAGAGGTTTTCGAAATCATGAAAAAAAGTAACATAAAAAACAAAGTGAAAAGCTGTCACTTTTGTCACTTTTTGCTTATAAACAATGCGAATCAGGGGTTTATAAATTTCATTAGTCGTTTTACATACGCTTCGCTCGTGTGAACGTTGTTTGTCGTGACTCGGCATAACATGAATTTTTAATTCAGTTCTGCCCTCGCTACTTAAAACGTTCTTTTATTTTTTGCATAAAGGCTATCCTAGGCTAAATACTTTAGCCGTAGCTCCCTGCTGCCGCGCCCTCCCGGGCTTGCCCCTTCTTTTGGCATTGCCCAAAAGAAGGCAAAAGGCTAGTGCTTTGTCCCTCGGCGACCCACCAACGGCTTGCCGGCTAAACGGGACGAAACTCGCCTGCGGCTCGGACAACATCCCGTTTCACGCCGCCTGCACCGGGTGGGTACCCCGCCTGCGGAACGTATGCACGGANCCTGCGGCTCGGACAACATCCCGTTTCACGCCGCCTGCACCGGGTGGGTACCCCGCCTGCGGAACAGATGCACGGAGTCGCGACGCAATGTCAAGACAGAGGATAGACCCCAATGTCATTAAGTTTAGCTTTTTTTCTCTTTGTCATGCTGAAGGACGAAGCATCCCGTGTAGGCAAAGTGCTTTTAAGAAAAGAGATCCTTCACTATCGTTCAGGATGACAGGGTATAAGATTTCTTTATTGATGACATTGGGATAAATCCTGCTCGTCAGGCGTCAGCCAGCGCCATTAGCAAGCGTACGGGGTACCCACCCGGTGCAGGCGGCGTAGAATGAAGTGCGGGCGCTTTTAAGCATCATCTGCCAATTATTGCAATGATGAATCTTTCATCACTTCATTCAGCCGGCAAGCCGATGGTGGGTCGTACGGCGAAGCGGGGCGCAATGCTTTTTTGCTTACTTTTGGAGCTTTGGCCAAAAGTAAGGCAAGCAATCTGTGATTGCGCGCAGAATAAAAAATAAAAGAACACATAATTTAAACAAAACGAAATACTGATTCACATCATTAGCTAATAACATTTTACCAAAACGACTCTCTTGCTTTTTTATACATAATTGTTACCAAAAAATTAAAAGGTAAAATGCTTTATGGAAAAACGGCTAAGATGACATCTATATATAAAAGTATATACTATGGCACAAAAAGCGACAGTTATAAAACTTGCAATGCTAGCAGCCGTCAGCTCCCTGTTATCATGCGAGACCGGTCAGAGTAAAGAATTTGTCCCTGTAACGGGTTTTGATATTCCGAAGTTAACGTTCCCTGTCAAAGATACCATTCCGCCGAAGCCTACAGTCAAATTCGTACCTCCGGTAATCATCGATGACACTGCATACCCCGAGGAAACCTTGCGCCCCTCCTACCCCATAGAGCCGAAAGGGCCGGAGCAAAAAGAGCCTTATATGGTGGTTGAAGTGATGCCGGAATTTGACGGAGGCACAGAAGCTATGATGAAATATATCCGGGAAAACCTGAAATATCCCCAGACTACAGATGCTCAGGGGCGGGTAGTACTGCGATTTACCGTAACAAAGACAGGCGACATAGAAGACATACGCGTACTCAGGAGTTTAGCTACTGAATTTGACAATGAAGCCATACGGGTAATCCAATCGATGCCCAAATGGATACCGGGAAAGCAAAACGGGGTGAATGTAGATGTATATTACACATTGCCTGTCTCTTTCCGGCTTATGTGACAGAAAGATAAAAATGAAGAAAAAAGTACAGAATTCATTAGAGTTTATATTCAATAAAAGAGTAAGATGCATATTTTTAGGAGTTTTAGTTGCCACGACTTTCAAGTCGTGGATAATAATACAGATAGAAAACGACTTTAGTCAAAACATTTTGGCTAAAGCCATTATCTGATTAGACTATTATCCTCCAGCTAAAGCAGGAGGCAATTAAATCACAGAGAATAAACCATATATAATCTTATTGAATATAAACTCTATTATAAGTAATGATAAATACGTTCCATTACTTACTTGATTTTAAAACAGGGCAATTCGGAAAAATCTCTACGTAACCGGAAATGAAACCGACAGCTTCCAAATCAGGTTTTGACACGATTAAACCGATGATAATGGTAAAGGAATACTATCGCAAGTTCTGAAAAAACACTATCTTTGTCCCATTCGTAAAGGATATAACGATATGAAAAATCTATGGCTTGTTATTCTAATTTTATTATTTACCATGTGTAGCAATAAACCGAAAGAACCGATAGTAGTTATACAAACCAGTTATGGCAACATCAAGGTTAAATTATATAATGAAACGCCGGGACACCGGGACAATTTCCTGAAACTAGCGGAAGAAGGTTTTTATAAGAACCTCACTTTTCACAGGGTGATACAGGACTTTATGATACAGGGAGGCGACCCTAAAACCAGAAATGTCTCCGACACAACTGCACTGGAAGAGGACAAAACGCTGGGAGACACCATTGCCGCCGAAATAAAATTCCCCCAGCTATTTCATAAACGGGGAGCGCTTGCGGCAGCCCGTTGGGGAGACGCGGAAAATCCGACAAAAGCATCGGACGCTTCACAGTTTTATATCGTAACCGGCGAATTATGTTCGGACAATAAACTATCCGAAATAGAGAAACAGCGTTACGAGCGGCTAAAACAGAGGATATATAAAGACATACAATCGACAAACCTCGACACGCTAAAAGCCTTGCTGAAAAGCGGGGACAGCGCTTCGGCATCGGCAATGCGCGCAGATTGGCTGAAGCAGGCTGAGGAGCAGGCTAAAGGCAGAGAATCCGAGATTCTGTATACCGACAAGCAACGCGAATTCTACACCACAAGAGGAGGCACGCCGTTTCTCGACAATGAATATACTGTCTTTGGCGAAGTACTGGAAGGGATGGACGTTGTAGATAAAATACAGCGTGTGAGGACGAACGAAAAGGATAAGCCACTGAAAAGCGTATTTATGAATGTGGTGGTTATGGAAAAATAAAACAGATGAAACAAAGCAATATATTTATACTAAACAACGATATCCCCAAGGAAAATGCCGGAGAAGGTGTTACACGCCGGATGCTGGGATATGACGAAAATATCATGCTGGTAAAGGTCAGCTTCGAATCGGGAGCCATCGGTGCGGTACACCACCACCCGCATGTGCAGGCATCTTATATAGAGAGCGGTAAATTTGAGGTCACAATAGACGGGGAAAAGCAACTGCTGGAAAAAGGAGATGGGTTCTTCGTTCCGTCAAACAGCCCTCACGGCGTGGTTTGCATCGAAGAAGGCGCTATAATAGACACATTTACACCTGCCAGAAAAGATTTTTTATAACTTTTGACAATAATGAATAAAACAGATGATAAGGCGTGGAAAGTATTGAATAGTGAATACCTTTCGCGTGAACCTTGGTTTACCGTACGCAAAGACCATGTACAGTTACCGAATGGCAACCAGATACAAAACTATTATGTATATGAATATCCTGACTGGGTATGCACAATAGCCATTACGAAGGAAAATCAATTTGTGATGGTACGCCAATACAGGCACGGGTTGAAGTGTACAGCTCTGGAACTGTGTGCAGGTGTATGTGAAGCAGAAGACGCGTCGCCCGAAATATCCGCCCGCAGGGAACTGCTCGAAGAAACAGGCTTCGGAAACGGAAAATGGGAACTATTGATGACAACATCCGCTAACCCGGGAACACATACCAATACCACGTATTGCTTTCTGGCAACCGATGTAGAGAAAATATCGGAACAGCATCTGGAGTCGACAGAAGATATTTCTGTGCATTTCCTGTCCATCGATGAACTGAAAGCATTATTATACAATGACGGGATAAGGCAATCGATGCATGCCGCCGCCCTTTGGAAGTATTTGGCAACGAATGATCTTGTCTAGTGATTTATATCTAATTTTAAATAAATATCCAAATTATATCTAATGGGTATCTTGTCTACCCCCCTTCGCTTCGCTCGAGTGTGTGTCGAAAATAAAAAAGAGTAATTGCTATTACTTTTTAGCACGCAACACACTTGCAATCAAATAGATACCACTCTATGATTCTGTATCAAATACGGAGTAGCAATGCAACACCGAGGACTCCGAAAGCGATGATTCTGGTCATGCGTCAGCCAGCGCCATTAGCAAGTGTACGGGGTACCCACCCGGTGCAGGCGGCGTAGAATGAAGTGCGGGCGCGTTTAAGCAAACTCTCCCAACCTGTAGCATGATGAGGCTTTCATCACTTCATTCAGCCGGCAAACCGATGGTGGGTCGTACGGCGAAGCGAGGCGCAATGCCTTTTTGCTTACTTTTGCGGCTTTGGGCAAAAGTAAGGCAAAGAATCGGAGGGCTGGTATAACGCAGTGAAGGCAGACAGACGATTCTGCGCAGAAATATTACAGAAATCTCAGATACAATATACAGCCCGAAGTATTATGAAAGCTTAAAACTCCAGTTTATCCTTATAGTTACGGGAATTAGGATGTGGCACTCCAAATACTTTCGTGGAAATGGAATCTATTTCCACTTTCCATATCCGCACATTGTTAACGGCGGGGTCTGAATAGGTAAAACTCCGGCTGGAATAGTGCTTCATTATGATATCAAGGGCTTTTACCTTCTCCTGAAAATCTTCTTCGAAAACAACCTTGCCTCGACAAATAACGCTGGCTCCCTTCATGCGGTAACTACAGGCCACTTCCTTGTTCTGGTAAGTCAGTGTGGATTCGGTACAGAAGGTAATACATACATTCGGATTGATATTCAGGGCTTCTATACTGCTGCCTTGCTGAGCAGAATGCAGATATATAATGTCGTCCTGATAACCGAAGTTCATGGGGATAACATAAGGTAGGCCTTCTTTGTCGGTCATACCGACATAGCAAATCGTATTTTTGGCGATAATATCCTCTATCAGGTGGCGTTCTTCGATGGTAACTGTTATCATAATGGTTATCTCTATTTCGTTCAGGACAAATATACAATAAAAAAGAACTGCACCCGATTGCGAATGCAGTTCTTTCTATATTTTTTGTACCAAAAGCTACTTGTTTTTCAGCAGGCCATTGTACAACTTTTCGTCCTTGATTATCTCATACGCTTTTTTAAAGATCTCACTGTCTTCGTTAAACACCTTTACCATCGCTTCGGTATCATAGACATCACGTCCGATGTACGCTTTTATCTGGCGCTTGAGGGTTTCTTTCGACTTTTCATAGCCTTTTTCGTCAAATTCGATTTTCTCATCTTTAGCTGCCGCTATCAGCTTATCCATTATCTGGTCCGAAACAGCAAATTTCTTGTAGAAATCATCCGATGTAGGGTATTCTTTCAGGATATCTTCCCGATGGTTGTCAACCTCATTATAAGCTATACGCAAGGTTACATCCTTATTCCATACTTTCTTGTAATACTCCGAGGCAAAGGTCGTATCGGCAGGAACAAAATAGTCCGGCATGATGCCGCCGCCACCATATACGGTACGATGATTGAGCAATGTCGTATATTTCAATGAGTCAGGGAAGTGAATGCTATCGGCATGCATCATCTCGCCCTTATTATACCGTTCTATTACATCCAGATTGTAGGAAGTCAAATCCCCTTTTGTATATGGCTTTTGTATAGAACGTCCGGTCGGCGTATAATAACGCGCTACGGTAAGCCTCATCATCGACTCGTCCGACAAGGGTATCTGCCGTTGAACAAGCCCTTTACCAAAGCTACGGCGTCCGACAATAACCCCTCTGTCCCAGTCCTGTACGGCGCCCGAAAGTATTTCACTGGCCGAAGCCGAACCTTCGTTTATAAGGATTACGAGGCGGCCTTTCTCAAATGAACCTTTCGATGTGGAGACTTCATCCCTCCTCGGCTGACGGAGCCCTTCGGTATATACAATGAGCTTCCCGCTGTCGAGGAAGTCGTCCGAAATATCAATAGCGGGAGTCATATATCCTCCTCCGTTATATTCCAGGTCGAGTATCAGGTTAGCCATCCCCTGCGTTTTCAGTTTATGCAACGCTTTCCTAAACTCATCGGTCGTTGTCGCTCCAAAGCGTATGATACGGATATATCCGGTACTCTTATCCACCATATAACTGGCATCGATACTATAAATAGGAATTTTATCGCGGACGATCTTAAAGTTCAGCAAATCAGGTATTCCTCGACGCTGCACCTTTATATTTACCGCGGTTCCCTTAGGGCCTTTAAGACGAGATGTAATATCTCTTGTCGATTTCTTTACTCCGGCAATGAGCGTATCATTCACATACAGGATCTTATCTCCGGCTCTAAGCCCTACTTTTTCGGAAGGGCCTCCGGGTAACGCCTCAATGACATACAATGTATCTGTCAACAGATTGAAGGATATACCTATACCGTCAAAGTTACCCTCCAAGGGTTCATTCATATCTCTTACTTCATCGGCACTGATATATGTAGAATGGGGGTCGAGTTTTTCCAAAAGGGATTTTACGGCATCTTCTGCCAATTTGGCATCGTCCACATTATCCACATACATGTTTTCTATGATAGCGATAGCTGTCGCAACCTTCTTCGAACCCTCACTCATCTTAAATTGGGCGGAGGCGGTAGCGGCAAGCATAAAAAAACACAGAGTTGATATAATAACTCTTTTCATAATTTATATTTCAAGATTTCAAAATTCCATGATTTCAAGATTCAGAATATTCGAAACCTTAAAATCATCCTTACTCATTAAAGATCGAGGCTCATGCCTTTGGGTATAAACTGGCTGACATCGTGTCCGAAACGTAATAATTCACGGACGATGGTAGAACTGATATGTGTAAGTTCCGGTTCTGTGAATAATATAAAAGTTTCTATACCCGCTATATTCCGGTTCATATCGGCTATTGTCTTTTCATATTCAAAGTCGTTGACCGAACGTATCCCCCTGACAATGAAAGCAGCATCCACTTCTTTGGCGTAGTCTACCGTAAGTTTGTCGTAGGCCTTTACAGAAACACGGTTATCGTCCCTGTATAAAGACTCTATCATCTCAATCCGTTTCTCGAGGGGGAAATAACTCTTCTTGGCATCATTTATCCCAATAGCAATAACGATCTCATCCACTAATTCGAGAGATCGTTTTACTAATGAATAATGTCCTATGGTAAAGGGATCGAATGTCCCCGGAAATATAGCTTTTTTCTTCATTCTCTAGTTTGCCATATCGGAGATGAACTTGATCCGCACCAAACGAATTTCGTCCTCTGAATATTCTCCAAGTTCTTTAATGGCTTCTTCGAGGTCATCCGATTCAGCTTCCTGAAAATATTGGAAAATATCATCCAAATGGTCTTCGTCAATTACTTCGCGAAGGAAATAGTCTATATTGATCTTCGTACCTGAATACACAATTGCTTCTACTTCGTTCAGCAATTCGGTAAAATCAATGCCTTTCGATTCTGCCAGGTCGTCCAACGCTACTTTACGGTCGATGGCCTGTACGATGGCTACTTTCAGTTTAGACTTGTTGGCTACAGTCCTTACCCGTAAATCTTCAGGTCTTTCTATTTCGTTTTCTTCAACGTGTTTCTTTATTATTTCAAGGAATTCGGTACCATACCGCTTAGCTTTACCAGCTCCTACACCCGGAATATTTTGCAATTCCTCCATTGTGATGGGATAAATGGTAGCCATAGCTTCTAACGACGGGTCCTGGAAAATTACATAAGGCGGAACATTATTATTCTTAGCCATCTTCTTACGTAGATCCTTCATGATAGAGAACAGGACAGGATCGACAGCCGAACCGCCACCGCCACCTTTTACTACTACATCATCTATATTATCATCATCGTCCAGATCTTCTTCATCTGCTGTCGTGATTTTAAATGATGACGGCTTCTTCAGGAAGTCTTTTCCTTTTTTGGTAACTTTCAGTAAGCCGTAATTCTCAATATCTTTATCAAAATAGCCGGCAATTAAAGCCTGCCGGATAACAGCATTCCAAGTTTCCTCATCGGAATCGTCGCCAGAACCGAATACATCCAGATCCTGATGCCCGTATGTTTCAATTTCGGAAGTCTCTTTACCTCTCAGAATATTGATAACATAATCTGTTTTAAATTTTTCTTTTAATGCAATTACAGCTTCTATAGCCGTCAATAATAAATCTTTAGCTTCCACTTGTTTTTTAGGATTTACACAATTGTCACAATTCCCACAATTTCTATTTTTATATTCTTCTCCAAAATAATGGAGTAGCACCTTTTTCCTGCACAATGCAGTCTCGGCGTATGCTGCTGTCTCCAAAAGGAGCTGCTTACCTATCTCTTGTTCGGCTACAGGTTTACCCTGCATAAATTTTTCCAGTTTCTGTAAGTCCTTGAAGGAGTAAAACGCGATGCATTTCCCTTCTCCGCCATCGCGGCCGGCACGCCCTGTCTCCTGATAATATCCTTCGAGACTTTTTGGCATATCGTAGTGAATCACATATCGTACGTCAGGCTTGTCTATCCCCATACCAAATGCAATAGTTGCCACTATTACATTTACCTGCTCCATCAGGAAGGCGTCCTGATTCGTGGAGCGTGTACCGGCATCCAGCCCGGCATGGTATGGCAACGCATTTATATTGTTAGTCTGCAATATTTCGGCAAACTCTTCTACTTTTTTCCGGCTCAGACAATATATAATACCGGATTTTGTTCCCTGAGATTTGATGTATTTTATAATATCCCTGTCTACGTTATTCGTCTTTGCTCGAACTTCATAATACAGGTTCTCGCGGTTGAATGACGCCTTGAAGACATCGGCTTCTACCATTCCCAGGTTTTTCTGTATATCCATCTGCACTTTGGGCGTTGCGGTTGCCGTAAGGGCGATGATAGGATGTTTACCTATTTCGCCTACAATAGGGCGTATACGCCTGTATTCAGGGCGGAAGTCGTGCCCCCATTCCGAGATACAGTGTGCTTCGTCTATTGCATAAAACGAAATCTTTATCTGGCGCAGGAATTCAATATTTTCCTCTTTTGTCAGGGATTCGGGAGCGACATACAGCAATTTTGTCTTGCCCGACAGTATATCACTCTTTACCTGTTCTATCGCGGCTTTGTTTAGCGACGAATTTATGAAATGTGCCACACCGTCATCTTCGCTAAAATTACGCATGGCATCCACCTGATTTTTCATCAGGGCAATGAGCGGTGAAATAATAACAGCCGTCCCTTCCATCAACAGTGCCGGAAGCTGATAGCAAAGTGACTTTCCTCCACCTGTCGGCATCAACACAAATGAGTCTCTCCCATCCAGCAGGTTTTGTATAATCGCTTTCTGGTTACCCTTGAAGTTGTCAAAGCCAAAATGCTTCTTCAAAGCACTCGTCAGTATATCTTCTTTCTTTGGCATATAAAAATAGGCTATTAATTATTACGAAGATAAATCCCCTAGTTTAATTCTCCAATATAAAATAGGCTATTTTTTGTCAAAAAAACAAACTTTATTGTGAATTTTTTAGTTTTATCATTTGCGAACTCTCCAGTTGCTCTACGGCATACTCTTTGGTGATGTGGAGTTCGGCTTGTTTGGTTGAAGGAATATTGAACATGGCATCCATCATTATAGTTTCTACGATGGATCTTAATCCTCTTGCTCCCAGCTTATATTCTATTGCTTTATCTACTATATATTCATATACATCCTCGTCAAAGGTAAGGGTTACCCCATCCATTTTGAACAGTTTGACATATTGTTTGATTATCGAGTTTTTCGGTTCGGCCAGGATCCTGCGCAAAGCACTTCTGTCCAGAGCATCCAGATAGGTCAGTATCGGCAGGCGGCCTATTATCTCAGGTATCAATCCATAAGACTTCAAATCCTGAGGGGCTACATATTGTAAGAGGTTTTCCCTGTCTACCCTGGCATTACTTTTAGAAGAGGCATAACCTACGACCATCGTGTTCAGCCGTTGGGCTATCTTACGTTCGATGCCATCAAACGCGCCACCGCATACAAACAGGATGTTTTTCGTATCCACGGCTATCATTTTCTGGTCGGGGTGCTTACGCCCTCCCTGAGGCGGCACATTGACAATGGAGCCTTCGAGCAGTTTCAGCAAGCCCTGCTGTACCCCTTCTCCGCTTACGTCGCGGGTTATAGAAGGATTATCGCTCTTGCGGGCAATCTTATCTATTTCATCTATAAATACAATACCTCTCTCTGCTGCTGCCACGTCATAATCCGAAGCCTGCAACAGGCGGGTCAATATGCTTTCTATATCCTCTCCCACATAGCCGGCTTCTGTCAATACGGTTGCATCAACAATGGCGAAAGGCACATGCAGCAGCTTGGCTATCGTACGGGCTAACAGCGTTTTGCCTGTACCGGTAGGCCCTACCAGAATGATGTTTGATTTTTCTATCTCTATATCATCATCCTTGCCTTGCAGTATGCGTTTGTAATGGTTATATACGGCCACAGCCAGATAACGTTTTGCGTTATCCTGACCTATAATATATCCGTCAAGGTATTCTTTTATTGTCTTAGGATCGGGTAACTGTGTTTTATCAATCCCGAGCGAAGATTTGCTCTTCGCTTCGAGACTTTCTTTTACTATCTGATATGCCTGTTCGGCACAACTATCGCAAATATCAGCCGACATACCGGAGATAAGCATATTTACTTCCTTATCACTCCGTCCGCAAAAACTGCAATAGCTGTTGGTATCTTTTTTCGCCATATATATTATTTCGGAATTTCAATATCCCAGGTTTCATGTTTCAAGATTAAAACAAAGCAATCTTGAGATTTTGAAACCTGAAATCTTAAAACCTCATTTATTTATTCTTCATCAATACATCATCCACCATACCATATTCTTTTGCTTCGGCGGAAGTCATCCAGTAATCACGGTCTGAGTCTTGTGCCACTTTGTCAAAAGGCTGCCCCGAATGGTCGGATATAATCGTGTAAAGTTCTTTTTTTACTTTTCCGATTTCACGGGCTGTGATTTCTATATCGGATGCTTGTCCCTGAGCTCCTCCCAGCGGCTGATGAATCATCACGCGCGAGTGTTTAAGGGCAAAGCGTTTTCCTTTCTCTCCTGCCACAAGCAATACGGCTGCCATAGACGCCGCTATACCTGTACAGATGGTAGATACATTACTGTTTATAAACTGCATGGTATCGTAAATACCATAACCGGCATATACCGACCCGCCGGGAGAGTTTATATATATGGATATATCTTTTCCCGAATCGGCAGAATCGAGATACAGCAATTGCGCCTGAATTACATTGGCTGTATAATCGTCAATCTGGGTTCCCAAGAAGATAATCCTGTCCATCATAAGACGGGAGAAAACATCCATTTGAGCCACGTTCAACTGGCGCTCTTCGATAATGGTAGGGGATATATAGCTGCTGGTTATATCTACATATTTATCCAGCGCCAATCCGTTTAAGCCTAGATGCTTAGTTGCATATTTTTTAAATTCGTTGTTCATAACATTCCTTTTTTTTTAATTCAATAATGTTTCCATTATCATAAAAGCAATTATCATGCCACTTGTACAGGCATAAAAAAGAGGCTAATGAATAAGCCTCTTTTGCCAAACAAAGTTATAAATAAAAAACTGAATAGGCGAAATAATATTTATATAAAAGAAACGGGTAGAAAGATTTTTATTTTTTCTACCCGTATTCATTTGATATATTTTTATTTACGCTTCTTTTTCTGCATCCGCGCCTTCTTCTTTTTCGAAGAATTTACGGAATTCATCCAAAGATATAGTTTTTTCTTCCACTCCCAGTTTTGTTTTCAGAGTGTCGATGATTTTGTTTTCCATCGCACGGTCGAACAGGTTACGCGCATTGTCCTTGTTCTTCAACATGTCATTTGCGTAGTTTTCAACCATCTCGTCAGGGAGGTTCATCATGCCATATTGTGCAAACTGTGCTCTTGCCGCCTGCATGGCAATGGTTTTCATATCATCGTTATCTATCTTGATCTCGTAGTCTTTTGCCAGTTGTTCTTTTATCAAATGGAATTTCAGGTCAGCCAGAATTTTCGGATAATCCTCTTCTACCGATTCTGCTGTGCGTTCTTCACCCGAAGCTACCAGCCATCTTTTAAGGAAAGCGTCGGGAAACTGCAAGTCTCCGGTTTTCTTTTCCAGTAATTCTTTTGCATCAAGCAGGAATTTATAATCGCTATCCGGTGCAAACTGGTCGGCAATAGTTTCTTTTACTTTTGCTTTGAAGTCTGCTTCTGTGGTTACTGTACCCGCGCCAAATATTTTATCGAATAATTCCTGATCTAACGCGGCTTCCTGATAGCGTGTAACTTCTGTTATCGCAAACTGAAACTCAGGAGCAATGGCTTCAACTGCGTTTTTATCGATATGGAGCATAGACGCTATTTCTGTCTCGTTACCGTCATAGGCTTTACCCGGATTGAATACGATTACATCGCCAGCCTTAGAGCCTACAAATTTAGCCTGCTCTGCCTCATCTTTCATATACGATGGCATTAGAATACCGGCTTCGACAAAGATTCCTCCCTCTTTTACTTTACCATCTTCAAGTTCTGAGATTGTACCCCTGATAAGGTCTGTTTCTTTAGCGTCTTCTTCTACCTTCTCATATTTGCCATAGTTGGCTGTGTAAGAAGCTATTTGCTTATCCACCATTTCTTCATCTACGGCGATAGCGTAATACGGCACTTTATCTTTTTTGGTCAATGACAATTTAATTTCCGGGGCTAGTGCCAGATCGAAAAAGAAATCATAATCTCCCTCAACAGAAAAATCGATTGGCTGTTGCTTTTCTTGGTTAGGAAGCGGCTCGCCCAATACGTTTAAATTATTTTCCTGAATATAGTTATATAGATTTTCTCCTACTATTTTGTTTATTTCTTCTGCCAATACAGATTTACCATACATTTTCTTCACCATACCCATAGGTACAGTTCCGGGACGGAATCCGGGGATATTTGCTTTCTTACGGAATGTTTTCAGCGCGTTATCAAGCTTTTCCTGATAGTCTGCTTTAGCTACAGTAATTTGCAGAATTGCATTAACGCTATCTACATTTGTCAGAGATACGTTCATCTTAACGAGTTTATTTAGTTATTGTTACAAATTTCAATCGAAATGCGAAAAGCTAATCACTAGCTCCACTTTTTTAGTGGTGCAAAAATAGTCTTATTATTGTAATATTCAAAGCGAAATAAAAAAGATTATCTGTTTAATTTATTAGAAACTGTTTGGATTATATCGAAAAAAGGCTAAATGAGTTATTTGTATTTCTTTGCCAGCCTCTGTTTGGCTCTTTCAAGCATCTTTTTCTATTGCTTTAGCGGGCTACCTGAGCTGAGTGAAATAAAAAATTAGCCGGAAACAAGCTAAAAATTTGAACGAATAAAATTTAAACAGACTCTAAGATACTTTCGATAATTCAGCAGGGTATGAACTATTTATTTATCTTTGCATGATATTTATTTAATACTCTTTTTTAATGAAAAAAATCACATTATTAGTTTTATTTGCTCTTGCTATTTTACTAGCATCCTGCAATGGTAATTCCTATACGATAGATGGGAAATTCTCGGATAACTCATTCGATGGCAAAACAGTATTTCTTCAAAAAATAGATAGTCTGGATTCTGAAACAATGACCGTCATAGACTCCGTTGCCGTAAAAGATGGTAAATTCATGCTGAAAGGTACTACTGATGAGCCTATCATGGGATTCATATCGGTAGGTAAGCTGGAAGATGCCGAACAGGGGACACCTGTGGGTACACTGATACTGGAACCGGGAAATATAAATATAACTTTCGACAAAACGAACATCACTCTTGGTGGAACTGCCAAAAATGATGAATTCAACAATATACACGCCGTGATGAACAAACTCACAAGCTTAATCTCCGGCATTACTCCGCAAGACGCTAACAATCCGGCCCTGAGAGTGCAGGTAGACAGCCTGCAAAACCAGTTGCAGACAGCGACCTTCAACTTTTCGAAGGAAAATATTACAAATAAAGCCGGAGAGTTCCTATTCTATTCTTCAGCTAAATCGTTCACCAAAGATCAGCTAAAAGAGCTGATTAACTCAAGCGACAGTACTTTCCGCAACAGAAACGAAATACAGGCGTTACTTAAAGAACTGGACAGGGTAAAGCCTGAAATAGGAAACCCATATAGCGACGCTCAGTTAATGAATAAGGAAGGCGCTCCTGTTTCTTTATCGGAATATGTAGGCAAAAACAAACTTGTATTGATCGACTTCTGGGCATCATGGTGCCAACCGTGTATAGCCGAGATGCCAAACCTGACAAAGACTTATGCCCAGTATAAGCCAAAAGGACTGGAAATCATCGGTGTATCAGTTGATGATGATAAAAACAAGTGGCTTGGCGCAGTACAAACTTATAAGATGAGTTGGGTACAGTTGGCTGATGTAACCACTATGGCATCCCAGTTGTATGGGGTACAGTCTATTCCTCATACTGTGCTGGTTGACGCAAATGGTACGGTAATAGCCAAAAACCTCAGAGGAAAAGAGTTGGATGATAAAATAGCCGAAATCTTGAAATAATTTTCTCACGATAAACAATAGGGGTTCATATTTGTTTTAACTTTTAAAGTGTACTTTACTTTAAATGCAATTTATAATTTAATATATTAACTACTATATTTTTACCGAAAATGAAGAAAATTATTTTATTCCTAATGGCAGTAGCGGTACTTGCTACTTCCTGCGGAGAAAAAGACGCTTTTACTATCAATGGTAAATTACCTGATGGCACATACAACGGACAACAGGTATATCTGAAAACATTAGATGAAAACTGGAAAGACTTAGTTGCCATCGACACCGTAAATGTGGTAGACGGCGAATTTGTATTCAAAGGTTTGTCTAAAGAAGGTGCTATCCTGCACTTTATTTCGTTAGACGATGCCCCTGACTATATGAGCAAACCTATACCAGTAGTGGTAGAGCCGGGACATATCGAAGTAAGCCTTGACAGTATTTCTACAGTAAAAGGTACCCCTTCTAACAATGCTTACCAGGCTTTTGCCGGCAAGACAAATGTAATAAACGCTGAAATAAAAGCCATAGCGCAGAAATCGAAACAAGATACAGCGAATGTAGCATTGCAGGCAGACCTGAAAAAACAATATAAGAATAAGAACAACCAGCTGACTAAAGAAACTTTTGACTTTATCAAAGGAAACATACAAAGCCAGATGGGTACGTACTTCCTGACAAAGAATTACTATCGTTTCTCGGCAGAACAACTTAAAGAACTGGTTCCGTCTATCAAACCGGAGTACAAATCAATAGCCAGGATACAGAAGATAGAAGCTGTGGCACAGGCTCTTAACGCTACATCGACAGGCAAAGTATTTATCGACATAAAAGGTAAAACACCTGAAGACAAAGACGCAGCCCTGGCTGATTATGCAGGAAAAGACAAGTATGTATTGGTTGACTTCTGGGCTTCGTGGTGCCCTCCATGCCGCGAGGAAATGCCAAAACTAGTAGAACTATATAAAGAATATAAGGACAAAGGGCTGGAAATTGTAGGTATCTCCCTTGATAAAACAAATGCAGACTGGGTAAACGGTATCAAAATACTGAACATCACATGGCCGCAAATATCAGACCTTAAATTCTGGGATAGCGAAGGCGCTGCCATCTACGGCATTTCTTCCATTCCTCATCTGATGTTGTTAGACAAAGATGGTAAGATTCTGGCTAGAGGTATTGACGCTGACGAAGCTAAAGCCAAAATAGCAGAACTATTGAAATAACGGATATATCCCTCTATAATGGATAGCCTGATTTTTAACAAATCAGGCTATTTTTGTTTATTTGTATTTTATCCAGCCGGAATTATACTTAACTTAGCCTGCCTGAATCTATAGATAGAAACATAAATATGGAAAAAGTAAACTTAACATTCTACACCGTAATCGGAGATTCTTCCCGCATTACAGAAATGCTGAAAGATAGTTTCAGCAATGTAACCAACAACATCATTGCAGATGGGTACAAGACGACCCTGATACTACAAGACGATAGCAAAATAGAACTCAATCTCTCGGACACGAAAGGTAACCCCGGCTTTATAGAAAGTCATATTCAGGGGATGGCCAACTACTTCTCGCAAGTAGAAACTGCCAATGGCGAATTAAAAAAGAATGTAGTAAGGCAGATACAGGTATTTAACTGCGTAATGGGTATTATTCTCGAAGTGGATGATAACAACGAGAGGACAAACTTTATACTTGGATGCTTCTACGATCTGGCCGCGAAACTGAACGGATTCCTGCTTTATCCGAATATGCATATATATAATGGTAAAGGAGAACTGGTATTTTCCATCAAGGGCGAATCGCAACTAGATTCTTTTATTCCGATAGCAAATTCAGACCTTCTCGATGCTGACAGGCCGAAAGACACGGAGGCTGATACAGAACGTAAGCAAAGAAGCATAAACACGCTCAAAGAACAGGATATACCCTATATCGAACATTTGATGGTGGCCGTAACCGAAAGTGAGGCAAAAATAAAAAAGCCCGCAGAAATACTGGAAAGGGCGATCGCATTATTCGCATTAGCGGTATATTCGGAAGTGATGTTGTCCGAAAACAGAGACCGCGAAAAGGCTCTATTCTATGTAGACAAGGTGGATGAACTATATGGGGTGAAGCAATTCTTTTCTCCTGACGAACAAGCTTATCTCGCCGATGAAAACGTAACGGAACATCAATGTGTGCAGTTTGTATGGCGTTACGAAGCCTTGGTTCCTCTGTTATGGTCGTTAGGGTTAATAGAGGAGCTATCGTACCCTTCGCAGATATGTGATGTTCCTGCCATAGCCTCCATATTCTGGAAAGGCATCTCGGCTGACGACCTTATGCAGCAGGCTTCCCCCCGTGCTGACAAAGATATATTGGATCAGGCAGACCTTATCCTGCGCTACGACTGGGCGTGTGTAGATGCCCGTGTAAAACAGCAGGAAATGCCGGGCGGACTGGATTCGGGCATTGTTATGGAACGGCATTACGCTTTTAACTGGCTGGCTGGGGCAAACGGTAATCCGGATTGGGATTACATACAGACTAATACATAAATTTATAAAAAAAGAGGCTGTATAAAAGTAACATCCACTATCCGTGGTGCTATTACTTTTATACAGCCCTTTATATTGTCGGCGAAACTGTTACTTCCGCTTTATATCCTTTATTTCGGCCTCAATCTCATCCCACTTACTGTCGTCTACTTTAGCCCCTAGCCGCTGTATGACATGGGCTGCGAGCAAAGTACCTATCTGCCCGCTGACAGACAACGAACAGTTGTGTATCAACCCATAGATAAATCCTGCAGCATACAAGTCGCCTGCTCCTGTAGTGTCAACACATTGTACCTTATAAGCCGGCACAAATATCTTTTCATCCCCTTGTTGTATCCACGAGCCTTTTTCGCCTACCTTCACTATAGCTATCTCTACTTGCTTAGCCAATACCGATACGGCTTCTTCCGCATCTAAATCCAACAAAGCCTTCGCTTCTTCTTCGTTGGCAAAAACAATACTTGCATACTGAGGGATTATTTCGAGTAGGAATTCACGGTTTTCTTCCACTACATTGTAGCTGGCAAGGTCGAGCATAACCTTTGCTCCCGCTTCTTTAGCCAACTCGATAGCCTTGCGTATCAATGCATGGCTCTGTACCAGGTAGCCTTCAATATAGAAGTACTTATAACCCCTGAAATCCTCCTTTAGTAGTTCTTCTGCTTTCAGCAATGCCGCCGCTCCCAGGAATGTACCAAAAGTACGTTCCCCGTCTTTGGAGATAAAGGCTGATGCAACGCCGGATACCTCATTTACTTCCGTGAGGTGCGATCTTACATTATATTTTTTCAGGTCGTTTTTGAAATATTCACCGAAGGAGTCTTTTCCAATACGCCCGATAAACCCGGCATCGATGCCCAGACGCGTTAAACCTATAATAGTATTCGAAGCTGAGCCGCCCGATACAATGCTTTTATTTAATTTCTCAAATTCTTTCGACAAGGTTTTAAATTTATCCTCATCTATCAATTGCATGCTACCTTTCGGAAGTTCAAGCAGTTCGAGCATCTTATCATCTTCGATTATAGCTAAAACATCCACAAGGGCGTTACCCATTCCCAATACTTTTCCCATTCTTTAATTTATTTTTTTTACAAAGATATTGCATAATTCAGAAATAAGGCCTATTTTTGCGTCACTTTTGAGAGAAATAATACTCTTCCTTAGCTCAGTCGGTTAGAGCATCTGACTGTTAATCAGAGGGTCCTTGGTTCAAGTCCAAGAGGAAGAGCAGATTAAGTTCCAATTTCACTCGAAAGTACATTCTTCCTTAGCTCAGTCGGTTAGAGCATCTGACTGTTAATCAGAGGGTCCTTGGTTCAAGTCCAAGAGGAAGAGCAAAATATCAGGCACTTACAAATAATTGTAGGTGCCTGTTTCTTTTTGGTGCGCACGGATTCCGGCTCAGCGGATTTTTAAAACATACCTTAGCCATATAAAAATAATTGAGTAACTTCGCAGATATAATAAAAGTGTTATGTCTCAAAAAATAAAAAACATTCTTTTCGACATGGGGGGAGTTATTATCACCCTCAACAAACAAGAAGCTTTGGACCGCTTCACGGCAATCGGATTCCCCAATATAGAGGATTATCTCGGTGAATTCCGTCAGAAAGGCATTTTCCTTGAATATGAAGAAGGTAAGATCAGCCCCGAAAATTTCTATAAAGAATTCCGCAGGCTCTCGGGCGATGAAAATATCCCTGCCGAAGCCATAGACAATGGCTGGCTTGGTTTTCTCGCCGATATACCTCCATACAAATTGGAATTGCTGAAAGAACTCCGCAAAAAATATAATGTATACCTGATAAGCAATACAAACCCATCCGTATTTAAATGGGCGTCAAGTAGTGATTTTTCTCCCGAAGGATTACCCATACAGGCCTTTTTCGACAAATGCTACCTGTCGTTCGAAATCGGATACGCCAAACCCGACAAAGAAATATTCGACTTTATCATAGCCGATTCGGGCATGGTTCCTTCCCAGACACTTTTCCTTGACGATGGAAAGGCTAATATAGATATAGCGAACGAATTTGGCTTTGAATCTTATCTGGTCGATCAAACAGAAGACCTGAGAAAAGTGTTTACTGACAGAGGGCTTTTGTAATATGCAAATTAGCTAATGGCCAACGGCGTAAAACGATAAAAGTTTTAAGTAAAGAGTTTCAATCTTGAAACATAAAATCTTGAAATTACAATATTATGCAATTAATTGACAGGGAACATAAGTTAGAACATCTGCCCTTAGTAGCTACTATCGGTTTTTTCGATGGTGTCCACATCGGGCATCGTTACCTGATAGACCAGGTAAAGGAAGAAGCGGCAAAACGGGGATTACCATCTGCTGTCATTACATTCCCTGTGCACCCCAGAAAGGTTTTACAGAAAGACTATCAGCCGGCATTGCTATGTGGCTATGATGAAAAGATAGAACGGCTGGCCTCTACCGGAGTAGATTATTGTGTAAGCCTCGATTTCACGGTGGAAATATCCGAACTGTCCGCACGCAGGTTTATGCAGGATATATTAAAAGACAAGTTTTCGGTTAACACATTGGTTATCGGATACGACCACCGTTTCGGACATAACCGTGAAGACGGTTTTAGCGACTACCACAGATATGGTAAAGAGATAGGCATGGACGTGATCGAAGCTAAGGTTTATCCCGGTTTCGACCATGTGAGCTCGTCCCGCATACGCAGGCTGTTGGGCGAAGGCTATGTCCGCAAAGCCGCCAAACTGTTGTCATATAACTATACCATATCGGGAAAGATTGTCGAAGGATTCAAGGTAGGAAGAACTATAGGTTTCCCTACGGCAAACATACAGGTATGGGAGACATACAAGGTTATTCCCGCGTTTGGCGTATATGCTGTATATGTACATGTGGATGATAAAAAGTATGAAGGTATGCTGTATATAGGAAAACGCCCCACTCTCCATAATGGAGATAATATAAGTGTGGAAGTAAACCTCTTCAACTTTGACGGGGACTTGTATAATAAAAGCCTGACTACCGAATTTCTCGACTTTGTACGGCCTGATGAGAAGTTTTCGGATATCGATACGTTAAAGCGGCAAATCGGAAGCGATAAGGAAACAGTGATGAAAGTAATCAGCAATTATAAAAAGCTGAATCCATAATGCTTATTTTCATTGGCTTTTAGCCATAAAAGCTTAAAATATGGTATGTAACAAAAAAATAACCAGTTAAAATACTAAATAACTGATTTTTATTTTTACATTTGCTGAGCATTAGAGTTCTTAACAGTATAGTTTAAATTTTTCTTCTCAAGTCATTTTCCCTTCTTGGTAACCTTTCTTGTTTAGTTTCTTTTAGCTTTCTTTATTATTTACTTCTTCTGCAAAGTATTTAATTATTAAATTTTTATTTTTTTACAATGAACATTTTTATTGCAGGGTTGAGCTACAGCATCAACGACAATGATTTGAAGGACTTATTCAGCGAATATGGTGAAATTTCCTCAGCAAAAGTTATTATGGACAGAGCTACTGGCCGTTCAAAAGGTTATGGTTTTGTTGAACTTGAAGACAATGCAGCCGGACAAAAAGCTATTGAAGAACTAAATGGAGCTGAATATGACGGAAGAACTATCTCCGTATCAGAAGCTCGTCCTCGTACAGAAGGTGGAGACCGTCCACGTAGAAACTTCGACAACAACAGAGGTGGAAACGGTGGTTTCAGAAGACGCGAATATTAATCGTTTTTTAGATAAATAATAAAAAGGGTTGCCAGATTGGTAACCCTTTTTATTTCCCCCATTGCTTTAAGTATCTGCATACGATACATCTATATAAAACAATAAATAGTGCGAATCAAGGGTTAAATGTGCTATTTTTTGTCCCTTTAGGGACTGAATGTTGGTAGAAAGAAGCTTTAACCGGTTAATTGCGTGCCGTCAGGTACGCAATATCTACAGAACAATTCACATTTTGTACCTGACGGCACAAAAAAACGAATTTCATTCATGTTTCTACCAATATGATGTGCCTAACGGCACATTTAACCCTTGATTAGCATAAATATTATTTATCAGTAAGGCATCCACAATCATAACCCTGAACTTTATTACATTGGATATTCTTTTAATATCTTTGCAACAGAATTTAAATAGAGATGCTAGAGTATAAAGAAACAACAGAAAATGCAAAAATACCGGCCCTGCGCTTCGCTGACCTGATTTTAGATATAGGAACATATCTGCTTGCATCCGGAGCACATTGCGGGCGGCTGAACAGTAATCTGGGGCGGCTGGCGTCAACATGGGAGTTCGATATAAACATGAGCCCTACATTCAAAGGATTACTGGTTACGGTAAAGGATCTCAACGACCCTACCAATTCTGTGACACGCTTCAAGAATTCGCCTGCGCATAACGTTCATCTGGCTGTATTGACAGAAGTATCTCACCTCTCGTGGAAGGTACAGGAAGAAAAGCTATCTATTACCGAGGTTGAAAAGGAATTCAATATCATAAAGTCAAAGCCAAATTATAAAGATATATATGTTGCAATCGCGGTCGGATTCTCATGTGCCGGATTATGCCTCTTCTCTTTTGGCGATACGATGAATGCTGTTGTCGCATTCTTCGCCGCATTTATCGGCTACATGGTACGTGTAGGCCTTGCCAGGAAGAATTTCAACCCGATGATATGTATTTCCATAGCTGCTTTTATTACAACCCTTATTACAGGCTTTGGCAGACTGTACGGAATCGGCTCACACCCCGAAGCCGCGATGGCTACGGGCGTATTATATCTCATACCGGGAGTACCTCTTATAAATTGCGTGATAGACCTTATCGAAGGCTACCTGTCATCAGCTATCAACAGGGCATTATTCGGAGGCTTCATCTTATTATGTATAGCCGCCGGAATGACTTTATGCATCACGTTAATGGGCATCAGTAACTTTTAAAGAGTAACGAGAATGGAAGAATTGACTCTACTAAATATACTTCGCGATTTTGGCATTGCCTTTATAGTCGGGTTTTGCTGGGCGATATTATTCGGTTCGCCTAAACGCCTGTTATGGGTTGCCGGACTACTTGGAGGAATGGGGCATTGTATCCGCTTCATCTTAGTACAGCTCGATTCCGGTCTGATAACAGCCACATTAGCCGGATCGGTATTGATAGGGCTGGTTGGTATCTTCGCGGCTCATAAGGTAGACAGTCCGCCTGTAGTATTTACCATGCCTGCATGTATAACGATGATACCGGGTATGTTTGCCTATAAAACGATGCTTGCCGGAATCAAAGTGACCGACCTTCCTACGGTAGAACAGAATCCGCATATACTAATCGAAATGTCACACAACCTGATGCTGACAATGTCTTTATTATTTACCTTAGCCATAGGTATTTGTATAAGCGCCCTGCTTTTCCGTAAATCCAGTGTAAAGAACATATCGTTCAAAGATATAATAGGAAAAGGCTGATAAATCAGTTAGCAGTTAATAGTTAACAGTTAGCGATTAATAATCAACAACTTATAACCCGTAACTAAAATGTACTTTTCCTGGGCTTTGCCCACTCCTCCCTTTAGGGGTGGTCGGGAGGGGTGTTATAACTCATTTTCCTCTTCTGCCTCATCTTTACTATCCACCTCGCAATAAGGAATACGACTATCTGCGTAAAGATGATAAATACCCCGGAAGGCACATCCAATACTGCAGACAGGAACAATCCTACCACACATCCTAAAAATCCGATAAGGATAGAAAGCAACACCATCTTGGTAAAGTTAGATGTAAACAGATTAGCGGTCATTTGAGGAACGGTAAGTATCGACATCAATAAGACAATACCTACTAAACGGATAGATAATACGATAGTAATGGCTATCCCCATCATCATAGCATACTTAATCAGATTGACAGGAAGATTGCGTGTCTTCGCAAAATCGGGATCGAAAGCTGCAAAAAGTATCTGACGCCCAAAAAGCAGGAAAACCACGATAAGGACTAATGATAAGACAGCCAGATAGGTTATGTCGGGTCTAGTGATAGTCAGTATATTACCAAAGAGATAATCGGACAGATTTGGGGCAAAACCGGGCTTCAGATAAATAAAGATAATGCCTACAGCCATACCCAGCGACCAGAATGAACCGATAGCGGAGTCTTCCCTTACCCCTTGTCGTGACGAAAGCCACTCGATACCAAAAGCCGAAAGGATAGAAAAGACCATAGCGGCAAAAATAGGATTCCAGCCAAAATAAAAACCCATTCCTATCCCTCCTAACGAGGCATGCGTAATTCCCCCGCTGATAAATACTAACCGGCGGATGACCACGTATGAGCCTATTATCCCACAAGCGATGCTCGCAAATAAGCTACCCAGCAGTGCATTCTGAAAGAAAGTATAGGATAAAAGATCAAAAAACTCCATATTATAATAATATCTTCTTTATCTGTTCATTTATATCACTTATTCTCAATACCATTAACGAGTTATCATCCACATCGGTAGGAACGGCTTTAAATGGCGATATCAGATAATCCTTTGTCTTATGGAAATAAGATAAATTGGTGGTCTCCCCCTCATCATTTTTCAGAGTAGGCCAATAATAAGGAACCGGTTTCGGTTCATGCCCTTCTACAATAAGGCTCGCTTCCACCTCCATTTTATCCGTATCGAGTATATAGTAAAGGTTTTCGCCTATTTCTGCAACAGCATATCTATTATCGATAAAGAAACTGCCATAACCTAGCTGGCACTCTTCATCTTCTATCTGTTCCTCATCCAATTCATATTCCCTCAGCAGCTCCAAAGACGGATAAGAGTAACAACTAATACGGTCTAAATTATAAGCAGACACAGAGAGAAACTTAGAATTATCATCAGAGAAACCCATCCCTGCGATATCTTCCAAATCTTCCTTTCGCCTACATATTATTTTACCATCATTATTAGTTAAGAAGTATGTCATCATACCATCCTGTCCGGCGAGAAACATCATACACACCATATCTGGTTGGGGCAAAGCGGAAAACTCAACAGCGCTCTTGAATAATTCATCTTCCAGAATAATACTGTCCGTTTCTATATTATCCACAACAAGGCATATCTTTTTATGTTCATTATCCACATATTTAGCCGTCCATGCTACATTATTGCTCTCTGAGGCATAAGCCGCTTCAACCTTCTCGCTGATAGAACAGACGATTTTACCTGAAAAATCGTATACCCTGAACTCATATTCCCCACCTATACAAAAGACGTCCTCAAATCCGTGGAGAGTAAAGACTTCTATGCTGTCTTCCTTCTTCTTCAAGACTTCCGAGCAGTCGATTACGTTCTTTATATTAAAGTCGGCGTCCATTAATGTTACAATACCATTTCTGGAACAACTGGCATATAAATCGCCCCTTGACCTGAAAAAGTATATACGGTGCGACAACTTTACTGTTTTGTACGGAGAAACCTGAATATCCTTCATAAAAATAATTTTAACTAAAAAGTGACAAAAGTGACAACGATCAGCTATTTTTAATTTATCCTAATCTGTTACTTTTTCTTCCTATCAGCATTTCTACTCTTTACTATATAATAGATAAATTCAAATCTGTTTTATTCACTTTTCGCTATCACTATCTACTGCTTTCATCCATTTGAAACCATAATAGCGGGAACATACCACATTAACCAAATTCTCAGGGTCGTCACTCAAATCCTGAAGACCATATTTTACATGAATCTGGAATCTGTTGGTAAATGTGACTGTATCCACGCCCCTGTTCTTATAATCCTCAATTATTGGTTCCCTCTCTTTCCATGCGGTCGATGCAATGTGTATTGTCTGATATTTCCATGTATAATCTACAGCATAATATAAGAGAAGAACAGTCAGCATTATGATATTCAATACCTTCAAAGGTTTTATGCTAAAGTCCAGATTCGCGTATATCTGGAGTGCGGGAATAATAAACAGTACGATAATCCCAAACATAGCCCGTTTTTCGGACGCTGGAGATGCCATAAGGGCAAAAAGCGCAATAAATGCTGTAGCAAGAAATAACAGGGAAGATTTGATAACCATATCCCTTTCCTTGTTATCCTGCTTCTGACGCTTATAGATAATTAGCCCGGCGATATATGCCATCAAAAGAGGTAAAACAGTCAGCGCGGAGTACTTCAGTAAATTTTTCAGATTAAATAGATATGTACCCAACATTGTCCCCCCCTGTTCAGCTACCATTTGTTCTACCGAGGCAAGCCTCTCATAGTTACCGGGAGCCAATAACATCGCGCCACATCCCAGAATGGCTCCAATCAGTCCGGATATGGCCCATCCGGGCAGTTTCATTTTTTCTCTACGGTATAAGAAAAGGCAGGCTAAAATATAGAAAATCAGGGCAAGGCCAATATTCTCATTTGTCCATCCGGCAATGATACCGATAATAAAAAACAAAATCACTTTCAATACACCATTCGAATATTCCCTATTGCGGAAATATATGTAATACGGATACATAAACAATAAGACAATGAGCATCCCCCATAAATAATTCGCACTACCGGTTTTCCACAGGACAGTCTGGCAAAATGCCAACTGCAAAAACCACACGCATACATGGCATAAGAAAAACACAAAAGGATTTACTTTATTATTTTTATTGGCAATTGAATACATCACATACAGCAGCGCCACATAAGCCGCAGCATTCAACACGCAGATCCAAAAGAAGTCAAGCAACAGTAACGCCTGACAGATAATATGAACCACTGTACGCCCTCCCCACGTAAAATAATGATTATACTGTGATACAAGTATATCGGAAAGAGAACTGACTCTTTCGTTTTCCATAAAAACAAAATTGTAAGTCCAGTCATCGAGAAACAGAGGATAAATATAGTTCAGTATATAAATCATACAGTAAACAAGGGAAACAACAAGAATCATCAGTGCAGATCTCTTGTTTAAGATAGATTTAATTGAAAAATTATTTTGCATAAATAAAGTATATTTTATCTGTTTATGTTTTATGTAGGGGCGTATTGCATACGCCCGCTTTGTTCGGTTTGTTTGTGGGCGTATGCAATACGCCCCTACAGTTGATATGTTGCAATATTATCATTACTCAATCTATACCAAATTTGCTACTAAAAATTTACGAATCAACTCCGCATCCTCACCACGTCTTCCAACATAGCTCTCCAACTGGTCGTCCAGAATATTTCCGATATTGAAATATTTGGATTTAGGATGTGATATGATAATACCGCTTACCGAAGCATTCGGTATCATTACCCCGTTTTCGGTAAGTTCTACACCAATCTCATTTGATTGTAATAAATCATGATTCAGTAAGAAGTTTATCGACTGGTCGGGAATAGACGGATAACCCACAGCCGGACGGATACCCTGATATTTCAGAGTAAACATATCATTAACTGAAATATTTTCGTCCGGAGCAAAGCCCCAATATTCTTTCCTTATCCGGGCATGTAGCCATTCTGTTGTGGCCTCAGCCAGACGGTCTAATACAGATTTCAACAGTAGCACTTTATATTCATCGCCCTGACGTTCGTATTCGCTCATCAGTTCGTTAGCTCCTACTCCGGCCGTTACGGTGAAACCTCCTACATAGTCTTTTTTACCGAAGGACTTAGGCGCCACAAAGTCGCAAAGTGACAGATATTCTCCTTTGTCATTCTTTTTTTGCTGACGGAGCATTGGGAAACGGAGACCATTGATATACAGGCTTTCATTCTCGCTATATGCTTCGAAAACGCCAAATACGGCATTGATATAATCTGCTTTGTCGAACACAAGCTGGTCTAACAGGGCTTTAGCGTCCCTGTATAGTTGCATGCCTTCAGCAGCTTTTTCTCGCTCCTGTTCTGCGAACGAGTTGAGCCATGTAGTACGGCAGGCAGCACAATCATCTATACTCTGCGCAGTAGCGTAGCGGGCGGACAGGTTCCATGAGTGGAAAAAGAATTTCCAGTCGATATACGGAACTATTTCATCCACCGGAATATGCTTCAAGGTTTGACGACCTTTCACTTTTGGTTCGGGAGATGTATAATCTGACCAGTCTATTTTCATACCCTTATCCAATACTTCCGATAAAGGCAACAGGTCTGCTTTTTTATCCCCTGCATTATCCCTCAGCTGCGAATATTCCTGTTTTACCTCGTTTATATAACCGGCTTTTGTATTCGGATTAATTAATTTTCCGACTGCAGCAGGCGCTTGCGAGGCATCTTTTACATATATTACCGATCCGTTATTATATTTCGGGTCTATCTTTATAGCAGTGTGCAGCTTCGATGTAGTAGCGCCGCCAATCATCAATGGGATGGTAAATCCTGCCTTTTCCATCTCATGTGCCACAATGCTCATTTCTTCCAGAGATGGCGTAATCAGTCCGCTCAGGCAGAGGATATCCGGTTGTTCTTCTTTCACTTTCTGAATAATCACCTCCGGTGGAGTCATTACCCCGAGGTCGATAACCTCATAGTTGTTGCAGGCAAGGATAATGGATACAATGTTTTTGCCAATATCATGCACATCGCCTTTTACGGTGGCTATCACAAGTTTTCCGGCTTTATTGCTTCCTGCCGAGGATGCTTTCTGAGCTTCTAATGTAGGTTGCAGGATAGCTACGGCACGTTTCATCGTGCGGGCTGTTTTTACCACCTGCGGCAGGAACATTTTGCCCGAACCAAACAGGTCGCCAACCTTGTTCATACCATCCATCAGCGGCTTGTCGATAATATCTACAGCCTTCGGATACACTTTGAGCGCTTCTGCCAAGTCTTCTTCCAGATAGTCGCTTATACCTTTAATCAGGGCATACTGAATACGTTCATCCAAGGGGTATGAACGCCATTCTTCTACTTTTTCTTCAGTCTGTCCCGATTTTTCATTTTTAATCCTTTCGGCATATTCTATCAGTTCGTCCGTAGCTTCCGGCCTGCGGTTGAAGATTACATCTTCTACAAGGTTCCTCAATTCCAAAGGGATATCATCGTACACTACAGATTGTCCCGGATTGACAATCCCCATATCCATACCACGCTGAATGGCATAATACAGGAATACGGCATGCATCGCCTCGCGCACGTAGTCGTTGCCGCGGAAAGAGAAAGACAGATTACTTACCCCTCCGCTTATTTTGGCATGCGGCAGGTTTTCTTTTATCCATGTAATGGTTTCCAGAAAGTCTACAGCGTAGTTGCGGTGTTCTTCAATGCCTGTGGCAATAGCCAATATATTAGGGTCGAAGATTATATCCAGAGGATTAAATCCATCATTCACAAGGATTTTATATGCCCTTTCGCATATTTCGATCCGGCGTTGGAAAGTATCAGCCTGTCCTGTTTCGTCAAAAGCCATGACAATGACAGCCGCGCCATATTGGCGGATAAGCCGTGCCTGACGCAGAAATTCCTCCTCTCCGCCTTTCAGGGATATAGAGTTCACGATAGGCTTGCCTTGTACGCATTTCAACCCGGCTTCGAGCACTTCCCATTTGGATGAGTCTATCATTACCGGTACGCGCGATACATCGGGGTCGGATGCCATCAGGTTGAGAAAAGTAGTCATTTCCTTTACTCCATCCAGCAGGCCTTCGTCCATATTCACATCCAGTACCTGCGCCCCGTCTTCCACCTGCTTGTGTGCAATGGTCAGGGCTTCTTCATAGTTTTCCTCTTTAATCAGACGGAGGAATTTGCGGGAGCCCGCCACATTCAGGCGTTCCCCTATATTGATAAAGTTGATTTCGGGTTTAGCTTCCAACAGTTCCAAGCCCGAAAGCCACATATATTTTGGTTTTCCGGTAGACCTGTGAGGCATAGCGCCTTTCACCAAATCAGCATATTTAGCTATGTGGGCAGGTGTAGTACCACAGCAGCCGCCTACTATATTCACCAAGCCTTCGTCTACAAACTCCTTAATCTGACTTGCCATTATCTCAGGTGTCTGGTCGTATTCTCCAAACTGGTTTGGCAGACCTGCATTCGGATGAGCGGAAATAAGGCCCGGAGCTGTCCGTGCTATTTCTTTCAGGAACGGCTTCATCTCTGATGCGCCGAAAGAGCAGTTCAGCCCTACAGAAAGATAATCGATATGGCTTATAGATGCCAGAAAGCCGCCGATTGTCTGTCCCGACAGTGTGCGCCCGGCTTTATCGGACAATGTTACCGATATCATTATCGGCAGATCTATATTCCTTTCTTTGCGCACCTCATCGGCAGCAAAAAGAGCCGCTTTTGCATTCAGCGTATCGAAGATAGTTTCGATCAGCAACAGATCGACTCCGCCATCGGCTAGTCCTTCTATCTGCTCCTTATACGCAGCATGTAAATCATCGAAAGTGACGGCACGGTAGATGGGATTTTCCACCTTCGGGCTCATGGATGCCGTTTTGTTTGTAGGCCCTACAGAACCAGCCACAAAGCGAGGCTTGTCGGGGTTTTGCTTTGTAAATTCCTCAGCCGCCTTTTTTGCGATACGGGCTGCTTCACGGTTTACCTCTTTTACCAGATGGGCTATACCATAATCTTCCATCGATATGGCAGTCCCATTGAATGTATTGGTTTCGATAATATCCGCGCCTGCATCCAGATATTTGCGGTGAATTTCTTCTATTACATCCGGGCGGGTTAGGTTAAGCAATTCGTTATTTCCTTTTTGCAAAATGGTTACATCCCTGAACCGTTCGCCCCGGAATCCTTCTTCGGTTAGTTTATATTGTTGTATAAGACTACCCATTGCCCCATCGAGGACAAGGATTCGTTGTTTTAATATATCTTGTATTTTTTGCATCTACTACCTGTTTCTGTATTGGAAATTCTCTCTGGGTTTTTAAAGACAAGAGCCTGTATATTCCCTGTCGAATGTGAAATCTTTATTGTGTGTGTTTTGATAGAACTAATTCTTCATCGCACGATCCATCGCACGTTTGTCGTCTTTTTCGCGTAGCGACTGGCGTTTATCGTACTGCTTCTTACCACGGGCTACAGCAATGTTGACTTTAGCTAATCCACGCTCGTTCATGAAAATACGTGTGGGAACGATTGTATATCCGGTCTCCTTTACCAGACGTTGTATCTTCTTCAGTTCCTTTTTGTTCAGTAAGAGCTTGCGGTCGCGGCGTGCAGCATGATTGTTGTACGAACCATAAAAATACTCGGCAATATACATATTGCGTACCCATAGTTCGTTTTTCTCAAACATACAGAATGTGTCTACCAGACTGGCTTTGCCCAGTCGAATGGATTTTATTTCCGTCCCGGTAAGGACAATCCCGGCAGTATATGTCTCGATAAATTCGTAATCGAAACTGGCTCTTTTATTCTTTATATTGATATTTGGTTGAGTCATAATTTATAATGTTCTTATCCGAACCTACAAAAATACTAAAATATTGGGTTTATTCTGTTTATCGTCCTCAATATTATAGGAATTTTAAACCGAAAAGGATTCCAAATATTTGGAATCCTTTTATTTTATGTTGAGACAGACTATTTCTCCCTTATTATAATATTAATCGGAGTGCCCGACAAATCCCAGTTGTCACGGATGCGGTTTTCCAGAAAACGTTTGTAAGGGTCTTTAACCCACTGAGGCAGATTACAGAAAAACACAAACGAAGGAACTTGTGTGTTCGGCAACTGAGTGATATATTTAATTTTAATATATTTCCCTTTGTTTGCAGGCGGCGGCGTATGTTCTATAATCGGCAATAATACCTCATTTAGCTTATGTGTAGGTATTTTTGTCTTTCTCCGTCCATACACTTCTTTAGCTGTTTCCAGCACCTTCAATATGCGTTGCTTTGTAAGCGCGGAAGCAAAGATTATCGGGAAATCGGTAAAAGGCGCCAGACGTTGGCGGATAGCATTCTCGAATGTTTTGATAACGATCTGCTCTTTATTCTCTACCAAATCCCATTTATTCACGCATACGACAAGCCCTTTCCGGTTTTTCTGGATAAGAGAAAATATATTCAGGTCCTGGCTTTCGATACCTTGTGTGGCGTCAAGCATCAGCACACATACATCCGAATTTTCGATAGCCTTGATAGAGCGGATTACGGAATAATATTCCAGATCTTCCGTCACTTTTCCCTTCTTGCGTATACCTGCCGTATCCACAAGGTAGAAATCCATATTGAACTTATTGAAACGGGTATATATCGAATCGCGTGTTGTGCCTGCTATATTGGTCACAATGTTGCGTTCCTCGTCCATCAGCGCGTTTACCATAGACGATTTTCCGGCATTGGGGCGACCGACAATAGCGATACGCGGTATTTCTTCCAGCACCTCATCCTCTCCTTTTTTAGAGAATTTTGTGATAATCAGGTCGAGCAGATCACCTGTACCGCCTCCGTTTATTGCCGATATATTGACAGGGTCGCCCAGCCCCAGCGCGTAAAACTCCGCCGACTGATGATGCAGGCTAAAGTTATCAGCCTTGTTCGACACCAGTATGATCGGCTTTTTGGAACGGCGAAGCATATTACCTACTGCCGAATCCAGATCTGTAAGGCCATTCATCACATCTACCATAAATAGAATGACATCGGCCTCTTCTATCGCGATGGATACCTGTTTGTTTATTTCACTTTCGAAAACATCATCCGAATTGACAACCCATCCGCCGGTATCTACAAGCGAGAATTCCTGTCCTCCCCACTCTACTTTCCCGTATTGGCGGTCACGCGTTGTTCCCGATGTCTCATCGACTATAGCCTGACGACTTTCAGTCAATCGATTGAATAAGGTCGACTTGCCTACATTAGGGCGTCCGACTATAGCTACTAAATTTCCCATAATTGTATACTACACTGTAATTTTGTGCAAAGGTACGTATTTTTATTGAAAACGTATTTACATAAAAGGGCTTGCTATAAGAATGCAAGCCCATATTTTGAGAAGATTATATAAATTTATTTATTGAAAACATATTTCACGTTACACCACATCACTGTGTCCGAGATGTCCTTCATATCCTGCAATCCGGAATATCCGGCATATTGAAGGACTTTGTCCAAAGTCTGAACATCGGTATGAACACGCACAGTATCTTTTTCCCTCTGCGAATCCCAGTAACGGGAGATATACCGTGTCCGGTACAGGCTATCCATACTTCCTACGGCAACAAAGCGGGGAACTCCTCCCGTTTTGAATATAAACAGTGAATCTCCCTTAAATTCGTAGGTAGATACAATCTTTGTATACCCGGTAGAATCTGTATAGGTAAGCATACCATCGTTAAATTCCGCCTTGAAATCATTATACAGGTTTGCATTATAAGCACTGCTCATATATCCACTAAGCGCGACACTCTTCGCACTGTCAGCCGAACCATTTTGGTCTAACGGGAACACGTATTCCTTACCTCCCTGCGAAGAACCTATATAGATTTTAAAATCGGCAATATCAGTCTTTGAATATCTTATTACATTATTTTCTCCATCGCCACTACAAGCTGTATAAGCCAGAACAAAACAAATAAGAAAAGCAACTATTATTTTTTTCATTTTCCAGTTCTTTTTTCAGAGTGTAAAGATAATTAAAACACCTGTATTCCGGTAATAAAATAGGTATCACTTGAATCCGCGATCTCCACGGCTTCCATTTTTATATAACGTATTTTTACCGTATTATTATCAAACAAGGTAATATCCTGCCGTACGGGATTATTCGCGATATTATTAGAGCCTGTTTAAATTTTACCGAAAATTTTTATTATAGGCTCTTGTAATTCATTCTTAGCAACTTTTTTATGCTCTTTCTTAGCGTCTTTTCCCCTTTTTACTCTTGGTTTAGCCCGCTAAACCAAGAGTAAAAATGATAAAATCCATCTAAAAATAGCTATAAAAAAGATTTGCTATAAAATTTAAACAGACTCTTAAAGATCGCGTTCTTTTTTACCTGTGTCCAATCTTTGCCATCAGTACTTACATAGAAGTTATGCGAATCAAGGGTTAAATGTGCCGTTAGGCACATCATATTGGTAGAAACATGAATGAAATTCGTTTTTTTGTGCCGTCAGGTACAAAATGTGAATTGTTCTGTAGATATTGCGTACCTGACGGCACGCAATTAACCGGTTAAAGCTTCTTTCTACCAACATCCAGTCCCTAAAGGGACAAAAAATAGCACATTTAACCCTTGATTCGCATAAGTTATATCTCAATATATTTGACGATTGCACTTTATTTAGGGGCATATAAGAGAAGCCTTTCACGGATACGGTTTCTCCCATATCTATCATTAAAGGTATATTTTGTTTATCTCCAGATATGTATTGTTGTCTCCATCTGTTATTTTTGACAGGTCTGCTTCCGGTACTGTCAATTTCCATTTTGAAGTAGATCGTACCGTTTTATTTCCTGCACTCACGTTTTCCGATACGGAAAATTGTTCGGGGGCATTATAGATACTGACCTTACTGATAAGAGGGCAAGCCAACGCGTCGAACTCTATCTTTATCTTGCGGGTTGCAATCCACGGAAAGCGCAATATCCGTTTATAACCTATCGTTGTAGCCTGTGCAAACTCAGTCCAGTCGCCTTCCTTATTGTTCCAGTATTTTACACGGAAGGAAGAAACGCGCTGTCCCAAAGGGATATATTCTTGCAACAGCAGCCTGTTAAATTTCTTTATCTCATTAAAGTCTATTTCTATAGAGGGATTTTATTCACTGTCGTCCGTTGCCCAATACGTATTGTAATCGTCATCTGATAAATTCAGGACAGAAAAGTCAACAGAGTTTCCCCTTGTATTACTCGCCTTGATTTCAGCGCCTGCTATCAAATCCTCTTTAAAAGAATCACTTACCGCATCACGGAATTCCATTAACCGGATTGAATCGTTTTTATGAATACGTCCCCTCCTGTCAGGAGGCACATTCAGCAGCAGATTTGAATTCCTACCCACAGAGGTGTAATATATATCCATCAATTTATCTACCGATTTTACTTTATCATCGGTAGAAGGGCTGTAAAACCATCCCGGACGGATAGAGACATCTGTCTCCGCGGGAACCCATGCTTCCCCGCCTTGTACCCCGGTGTTTAAGACCTCTACAGGCGGAGCGCCATGTCCCGGTTCAAAGCCTTTTATATTTAGAGTTGACCAGTTTGTCTCACCTGCCACACCCTGCTCGTTACCCATCCAGCGGCAACCAGGGCCTACATCACTGAATATGATAGCATGAGGCTGATTACGGTACACTACACTGTGAAACAGTTCCCAGTCGTAAACCTGCTTTTTCCCATCCTTTTCTCCACCGTTAGCGCCATCGAACCACTGTTCGAAAACCTCGCCGTAATTGGATAGCACTTCCTCGAGCGTATGCGCAAATATCTGATTATACTGCAACTCCGGAATAAATATGGACATACTGGGATTGGTTCCGTAAGCCGGATGATTCTGATCCCAAGGAGAAAGATATACGCCAAATTTCAGTCCATACTCACGGCAGGCATCGGACAACTCCCTGAGCAAATCGCCCTTACCATCTTTCCATAAACTCTCTCTTACCGTATGGGTACTGTAGTTGCTTGGCCACAGGCAAAATCCGTCATGATGCTTCGCCGTAATGATAATTCCTTTCATCCCCGCGGCTTTGGCTGTAGCTGCCCACTGGCGGCAATCCAAATCCGTAGGGTTAAATACCTTCGGGTCTTCCTTTCCGTCTCCCCATTCTACATCGGTAAATGTATTAGGCCCGAAATGGACAAACATATAGTATTCCATTTGTTGCCAGCTAACCTGATCTTCGGTCGGAACTACACCATACGGTTTAGGTGGGTTTACCTGAGCATGTAGAAACTGGGCTATAGAAAAGAAAAGGAGAATGAAGAAATTGAATGTGGATTTCATGGGCATCAAGGTTAAACAATATAGGTTGAAGAAAAATAAAATATTCATCTGCCTCTGTGAGACAGATGAATAGGAAATATGACCGACAGTTGTATTAGCGGCCTAAAGCCTCTATATTTACAGCTTGTAACTGCTTAGGGAATGTAGAGTCTGAATCTATTTCATAGACCCACCTTGGATTTTTTATTACTTTTTTCGATTCGGAACAGCCAAAAGTGCGCTGACTGTCTTCCTCCGGTTCTGAATAGAAATATTCTGAAAAATCAAAATCATCTCCTTCTTTTGTCGACATAATAAAAATACGGTTACTCATCACAAAATAACCATAGGTTTTTTCTCCGGGTTCTACAAGTTTGTGCCACTCGTTATCGATGGCTGTGATATCCATTTTCAACACACCTTTTTCTTTGTCTTTCGAGAAAAGTATTTTTGTTACAGGCCAGAGATAGCCGTTTTTACGACGGAATATAAAATTACTTATATCGGATGTCAAATGCCCTATTTTGGCATCTTTCAGTAAAAAACACGACAAAACCAGCTTGTTTGGTTCATCTTTAGGTTGTGTAAGGGCAAACGTTTCGGAAAAGAAACAAATGAGGAAGATTGATAGAATTGCAATTTTTTTCATAAATGGATAAATAATTTTAAGCGTCACAAAAGTACAATTTTTTTCTAAGTTTCAGTTCTTATATGATAAATGCTATAAATAGTTAATCTTTTTTATTAGATGAGACTTATATTTTACATTTGTATGTAGTTCATAATGTTTATAATCACTTAAAGATATGAAGAATATTATAAAGATATTAAAGAAAGCAGGCCTTTTTTTATTCGGTATAGTGTTAATTATATGGGGCTATAGGGTAAATGCTGCCAATATAGAAGAAAAAGCCGAAGAAGAAAAAAAGAATAAAGAAGCTGAACAATCCATCGTTACCCCTCAGGCAGAGGCAGTCCCTGTTGAAAAAGCAGAAGCATCCACAGCGCCGGAAACCAAGAAGGAACCTACAACCCCTAAAGTTGCAAACAAGCAAAAAGAGGTTCAACAAACCAAGCCTAAAACTCCGGCTGCCACTCCTGCAAAGACTCCGCCGACAACCCCTGTAGCCGAAAAGAAAACAGAGAGTAAAGCTCCAGAAGAGCCGGCAAAAGTAGAGGAGCCAAAGCAAACAGTGATAGAAAAAGCGACTCCGGAAGAATCTTCAGGAACCGAATAATCAGCCAGATGGACTTACTGTACAAAGCCCAGACGCGTTTCTTATTCCACGCGCATATAAAGATCAAGCTATCTGCCTTTTACGAAGACAGCATATTCGATGAGCTATTTGCGGTACTGGCAGATGTTGACAAAAAGCACAACTCCTATCAGCCAGACTCATACATCGACAAAATCAACAGGAACAGTGGCAGCTTTGTAGAGGTAGATGATGAGACTATCAACATACTGAAACAGGTAATCCGCATATCGGATATCTTTGACGGAACATACGATATAACCGTTATGCCGCTCATCAGGCTATGGGGTTTCTATAAAGATGAACAGAAACGGATACCGTCTGTAGAGGAAATAGTGGAAGCACAAAAGCTCATCGATTACAAAAAGATAGAGATAAAAGGCAATCAGGTAAAAATAGGGAAAGGGCAGGAAATCATTACAGGTTCGTTTATTAAAGCCTACGCTGTGGACAGGCTAGCCGATAAAATGGCAGAAATAGGAATAACGGACGCTATCATAAATGCGGGAGGCAGTACGATCAGGGCTATTAACAACGAATCGCACCCTTCGTGGCAAGTTATGGTAAGGCATCCGCAGAGTGAAGAACTTCTGTTCAGGCTGAATATAGCAAATGAAACCTACTCCACGTCATCCCAAGCCAAAACCTTTGTGAGCATTGACGGAAAAGAATACGGACATATACTAAATCCCATAAGCGGTTTTCCTTCCGGAAATAAGCAAGTCGGAATAATCAGCGATAACTGCATGATTGGCGATATCGTTTCCACGGCCTTATTCAATGAATCGCCTGAAGGATTTCTTAGAAAGACGGAACTATTGTCGAAAGACTTTAACATAAAAGGATTTATGATAGACAATAATAATAAAATAATAGCAGCCCCCTAAATCCCCCAAGGGGGACTCAAGCCTTCCTTCCGGGGAAGTTGGAGGGGCTCTAACTCATTATATCTTATGATGCATATATTCTCCATGAAAGGAAAGACCAAAAAGAAAAGCATCCGGACAATCGAAGATGCTCCTTTCCTATACATTCCCATATCGCAGTATCTGGGCGAAACGCCTGTACCCGGGGTAAAAGCCGGGGACAAAGTCATGAAATACCAGCAAATCGCGGTTTCGGAGAAAGGTCTTTCGTCAAATGTACATGCTCCGGTTTCGGGTCAGGTACTCGAAATAAAGGACATTGAGTTTCCGGACGGGACATCGACCCCATGCATTGTTATCCAGAACGATTTTCAGGAAACAACAGAGAAGCTCCTTTATTTTAATACCGATGACCTCAGCCCTGAGCAACTATTAAATATCATACGGACAAACGGTATTGTAGGAGAAGGAGGCGCTCAGTTCCCCACCGCGGTAAAATATACCCTCGACGGGCATAAAATAGACATCTTCATCGTAAACGGTACGGAATGTGAGCCATACCTAACTTCCGACTATGCAGTAATGGCTGAACGGACTCAGGAGTTGTTTGAGGGAATAGGCTTTATCAACCGGATACTGAATGCCGATAGCATCGTTATCTCGATAGAAGAACAGAATAAAGAGTTGCAAAAAGCCTTTGCCCCATACCTACAGCAAGCTGAATATCGGAATGTACGTGTAGCCATTCTTCCTAACGAATATCCTCAGGGAGGCGAATTACAGCTTATAAAATCCGTAACAGGCAAAGAGTTAGGCAGATTCCAACGCCCGCGTGAAGCCGGGATAATAGTCAGCAATGTAGGAACGGTACATGCCATATACGAAGCCGTAAAGAACGGCAGGCCGCTCATTAGCCGCATTATTACCATATCGGGCGAAGAAGCGGCGCATTACGGGAACTATGAGGTAAAAATAGGTACGCCTGTCGAACATATCACTAAATCGCTCGGACTGGATTCCGGCAACATCAGGATCGTACTGGGTGGCCCGATGATGGGAAAAGCCGTGAACGACCCTTCGGTGCCAATAACAAAAGGCTCATCCGGAATACTGTTTTTAAAGAAAGAGGCAGTAAAACGCAGTAACTGCATTTCGTGCGGATATTGTGTAGATGTATGCCCCATGCACCTGATGCCGATGAAGTTTGAAGAAAACTACAGGAAAGGCAAGTATTTCAACCTTGAAAAATACAGCATCAGCAGTTGTATCGAATGTGCTGCCTGTGAATATATCTGCCCGAGCAACGTACCACTCATAGAAAGTATAAAGGAAGGAAAACTCAAACTTAAAGAATTAGCTAATGCAATCCAATAAAACTACATTCGCGCCTTTTATAAGAAAAGATAACAGTACCAGTGAAGTTATGTCAGACGTCATACTGGCATTACTGCCCTGCATTGTGATGTCATACCTGGCCTTCGGATTCGTTCCGGTCATGGTGGTACTGGTAGCCGTGGGCAGCGCGCTGGTTACGGAGTTCATCTTCTCCGCTATCTTTTTCAGGAATACGGATTCCATTGCCGATGGCTCAGCCATTATCTCAGGCATCCTGCTATCCTTTACTATCGCCCCCTTCACCCCGCTTTATGTGGCCGCGTTCGGGGGAAGTATGGCTGTGCTGTTCGGTAAACTCCTTTGGGGCGGACTGGGACGTAATATGTTCAATCCGGCTCTGGTAGGCCGTGAATTTATGACTGTATTCTTTCCCGCTGTGATGGCTTCACGTACTATCTGGTACGACAAAACGGCTGTGAACATAAGCGAAATAGATATATTCAGCAATGAATTTATCAACCATCTGTTTTACAAAGCATCGGGAGCCATCGGAGAATATTCCATCTTCTTTCTGGTACTCGGAGGCTTGTTCCTGATTATCAGGCGCAGGATATCGTGGCATATACCTTTTGCCCTGCTGGCTGCATTTACGATATTACTCTTAGTGTTCTCCAATCTGACGGATTACAAGATACAATTCTCTCTGGGAGGACTATTGCTGGGCACCATCTTTATGGCAACCGATATGCCGACCAGCGCAACCACAAATTACGGAAAGCTATACTATGGCGCCATGATAGGCATAGTAGCTATTATCTGCATCGTCAATGATGTGAAATACGAATATATGTCTTATTCGATACTGCTCTTAAATGCCTTTGTTGCTCCGGTCAACTGGGTATTCCGCCCAAAAGTATGGGGACAGAAGCTTGATATAATGACCCGTTCGTGGCAGGGGCTTTCCCTTACCGCATGCGTTCTGATAGCGACATTTGCTATTATATACCTGCATCATGCGGAATTGGTAATGTACCTGGTGTTTATTTATATCGCATACTGTATTATTCGGTTTATAGCTAAAGGAACGAATTATTAATGCGAATCAAGGGTTAAATGTGCCGTTAGGCACATCATATTGGTAGAAACATGAATGAAATTCGTTTTTTGTGCCGTCAGGTACAAAATGTGAATTGTTCTGTAGATATTGCGTACCTGACGGCACGCAATTAACCGGTTAAAGCTTCTTTCTACCAACATTCAGTCCCTAAAGGGACAAAAAATAGCACATTTGACCCTTGATTCGCATTATTAAGAGCCTGTTTACTCACATCTTTATCTCAATAAAAATCCTCCTCCGATATAATTTTGTATTTTTGTTAAATAAAAAATTACGAAAGTGCTTTATAAAACAAGAGGACTGGTCTTAAATACCATAAACTATAATGACAAGTATGTGCTTGCCCAGATATTTACCGAATCGTTCGGCAGGGTAACTTATATGGTATCCAAGGCAAAAGGGAAGAACTCTAAAGCTCCCAAGTCGCTCTTTTCCCCGTTGGCTATGCTCGATATGGAAGTGGAGCATCAGGTAAACAGGGATATACAGCGGATACGTGAAGCCCGTTCAGACTTTTACCTGTACGATATCGCTGGGGATATGGGCAAAACATCTATGGCATTTTTCCTTTCGGAATTTCTGACGAGGGTTTTGAGGGATGCCGACGACAGCCGCTTGCTGTTTGGTTTCCTTGAACAGTCGGTACGGATACTGGAAATGACAGATAACAGCATCGCAAATTACCATCTGGTATTTATGCTTAAACTCAGCCATTTTATGGGCTTCTACCCCAATCTGGAAGAGTACAAGGAGAATAGCCTGTTTGATATGATAAACGGGGAGTTTGTCGCCTTGCAGCCGCTGCATAAGCATTTCCTGAACAGATACGACAGCAAGGCGTTATCCATGCTTGCCCGTATCTCTTATGAAAATATGCATCATTTTGTATTCAGCCGGCAGGACAGGATAAATATAATAAACAGGATATTAGAATATTATCGTTTACATCTGTATGATTTTCCGGCATTGAAATCGCTGGATGTATTACATGAATTATACACCACTCCCGACCTCCCCAAAAGGGAGGAGTAGACAGAAGTCCCGGAAGCCTTGATTATTTAGAGCCTTAGAATTATTAAATCTTTTATAAGTACATGACAAAAAATATTGACACTGGCTTGAAAAGCCTGATTTTCATAACCGTAGGTCATCGACCTGCGGAGATTGCAACATACAGAAACTACTGTCTGAAAGACAGGACAACACATTGTCTTGCCTTTCAGGCAAGTAGCTTTTTGCCTTTTCGTCCGCATGTTGCGCTACGCTTACATACGGTTATGAAAATATTGCCTTTCAGGCAATCTGTTTATTATCAACAATTTTCATATTGAATATTATTTTTTGTCATGTACTAAAAAATCTTTTAATTAAAATATGGACGAAGTCAGAGAATCGTACAAAAGCCTTATAACGAAAGAAAATACTAAATTGTCGAAATTGAAAACGGCAATATTCCAGATCGGTACACTGCGCCTTGCAATAGTACTGGGCTGCATCGCGCTGTGCTGGATTGTGTGGGGGCATAGCCTGATTGTTGCGGGAGTAATCATTGCTTCGGTAATTCTTTTTCTTTTCCTGATGAAATATCATAACAGGCTTTTCCTGAAACGGAGATATTGCGAACTGCTGATACAGAACGCGGAGAATGAGCTAAAGGGGATCGAATACGATTTCTCTGCTTTTGACGGAGCACCCGAAAAAGCGGATGCCAATCATAGCTACAGTGTCGATTTAGACCTGTTTGGCAACCATTCTTTCTTTCAGTCGGTAAACCGCACAGTGACGTCTTTCGGCAAAAACAGGCTAGCAGATACGCTCTTGGAGCCATTTGAGAAAAAGGAAGATATAGTGGCACAACAGGAGGCGATAAAAGAACTGTCGGGCAATCCGCGCTTGCTGAATCATTTCAGGGCTGTGGGGCAAATGAGCGAAACCGAAGACCTCAATATCCATTATTTCTCCCAGCAGTTTATGCAGACGAAGTTACTGTCGAAAAGCTTCTGGCGGTATTTTATCTATATCGCTCCGGCTGCGTTTATCATATCCGGCATATTGTCTGCTTTGGGGCTGGTACCTGTTTCTGTGCTGGGGCTGTGCTGGACGTTGTTTTTTGCGATAAGCCTTGTGCCGCTGAAGGATATCCGCTCGAAGATGAATCTTTTTGAGAAAAAGATAGAAACGCTGCAAACATATTCAAGTATCTTTGAAATCATAGAGTCGGAAGAGTTTAAATCTCCGATGCTCGTTGCATTGCAAAGTAAAATCAGGGATGGGGAGCGCGCTTCACTGGCTATTCATCATCTGAGGTCGTATAGTAATAATCTCGACCAGTCTTCAAATATATTGGGTTTACTCATTCTCAACCCTGCTTTTTTTTGGAATGTGATCTATTCCATAAAGATAGAAAAGTGGATAATGCAGCATAAAGGGAATATCATCAGCTGGCTGAAAGTTCTGGCTAAGTTCGACAGCCTTGTTTCCTTAGCTGTCTATGCTTACAATCATCCTGACTATATCTATCCGGAGGTATCCGATACATATATATTGGAAGGCAAGGAGCTTGGGCATCCGATGTTGAACCGTAAGGTCTGCGTGCGTAACGATGTCACTATCGGCAGGCATCCCTTCTTCCTGGTGGTTACAGGCGCTAATATGGCAGGCAAAAGCACGTACCTGCGCACTGTAGGTATAAACCTGATGCTTGCCTGCGCGGGAGCTCCGGTATGTGCCGCTTCATTAAAGTTTTATCCGTATAAATTAGTGACAAACCTACGTACATCCGATTCATTGGCAGATAACGAATCTTACTTCTTTGCAGAGCTGAAACGCCTGAAAATGATTATCGACCGCCTGCAATCGGGAGAACAACTATTCATCATACTGGACGAAATACTGAAAGGCACTAACTCCGAAGATAAGCAAAAAGGCTCTATTGCCCTGATGAAGCAGCTGGTTTCTCTTGATGGGAACGGTATAATAGCTACACACGACCTTGTATTGGGTAATCTGGAAAAGGAATTTCCCGACGCTATAAAGAACTATCGTTTCGAAGCTGATATCAAAGACGACCACCTGTCATTCACTTACAAGATACGGGAAGGCATTGCCCAGAATATGAACGCCAGCTTCCTGATGAAAAGAATGGGTATTACGGGACTGTAACGTCCCTCCCGACCTCCCCAAAAGGGAGGTGTGGGCAAAGCCCTGTGAGAGTTTTGAATGTTAATAAATTGAACTATGAATATTGTACCTGTTTCCTTGTCGCGGCCTGCGGCTTCTTCTCCTTTAGAGAAGGCGGAGGGATGAGGTGTTTAACTGCTAACTGAACATGGAAGACATATTACACTACATCTGGAAATTTCGCCTTTTTCAAAAAGACCTGAAAACCGTTGACGGGCAGCCAATCGAAGTTATTGATGTGGGGTTGCCGAATACAAATTCAGGTCCCGATTTCTTTAATGCCAAAATCAAGATAGGAGATAAAGTCTGGGCGGGGAATATCGAGATTCATACCAGTTCGGACGAATGGAAAAGACACAACCATCATACCGATAAGAGTTATAACTCCGTGATACTCCATATAGCGGAACGGGTAAATTGTGAGGTGTTTAACGAATCGGGGCAACCTGTCACACAGTGTGAAATGCCCTGCCCGCCACATATAAGGGAGAACTATGACTTCCTGATACATTCCAATACTGATATTCCTTGCTGTAACTATATTGGTTCAATGCCTTCTATCCACCTTAATTCGTGGATGAATACGCTACTGATAGAACGGATGGAACGGAAAGCCAACCACATACAAAGCTTGCTCGAGCGTTTTAATAATTCGTGGGAGGATGTTTTTTATGTCCTTCTTTCGCGAAACTTCGGCTTCGGGTTGAACTCCGACTCCTTCGAACGTCTGGCGCTGAGCCTGCCACTGAAATGTATACAAAAGCAGGGCGATAACCTGATACAGATAGAAGCGCTCCTGTTTGGCCAGGCAGGAATGCTCGATAATGTGAAAGTTGAAGATGATTACCACTCCTTGTTGAAGAAAGAATATGACTTCCTGAAAAATAAATATGAATTGAAACCGTTAGATTCATATATATTCAGAAGTATGAGAACGCGGCCTACGGCTTTTCCCCAGATCAGAATCGCTCAACTGGCTGCATTGTTGCACAGTTCACATGGATTATTCTCTAAGATCACAGCGTGTGACGATGCCGGGCGCATCCGGTTGATGTTCCATGTCAATGCTTCCGAATATTGGCAGACACATTATGCTTTTGGGGTAACGTCTGAGCGTAAATCGAAATATCTGGGAGATTCGTCACTGGATATTATATTGATTAACACAGTGGCTCCTATATTATTCATATATGGAAAGAATATCGATAACGAAGTACTTTGCGAACGTGCATTAAAATATCTTGAGATGCTGAAGCCCGAGCTTAACAGTATCACAAAACGTTTCTCAAAACTGAAGATGCCATTGAATAATGCTGCCGACTCACAGGCGATGATACAGCTCAAACGCGAATACTGTGAACAACGCAAATGCCTGTTTTGCAGGATAGGACATCAGTTATTAATCAGTTAGCAGCAGTAAGCAGTAAGCAGTGAATAATTCATAACTCATGGCTCATTATTTTTAACTAAAATACACTTTTACCGGGCTTTGTCCACTCCTCCCTTTGGGGGAGGTCGGGAGGGGTGTCATAACTCATAATTCTTAATTTATAACTCATGAAGTACATAGACTTATTTGAACATCTCAAAAAGATTGAAAATTACACGGATAATGAGATTGAAATAGACCAAAATCTTGTAATGCGCAATTTTACGTTCGAATCCAATTACCGCTTTATTCTTCCCGGCGGGTTGGGGAATAATGATGATTATGAATTCATTCCGAGTGAACCGCAGGACTACGAGCCTGATGTTATTCAGCAAATGCTGAATAAGAAAGACTCGGAGATACAAGAGAATATCAAGTTCAGGTACCACATGATTATGCCTAAAAAAGAGGTCAAGTCCAAAGGTATCATCTTCTTGTTTCATGGCTTTAATGAGAAGACATGGTATAAGTACCTGCCTTGGGCAAAATATATAGTAGACAAAACGGGCAAATCGATTGTCATGTTCCCAATCGCTTTCCACATGAACCGTGCTCCGGCAGTATGGAGTAGTACACGCGAAATGTACAGGGTAAGCGAGCAGCGTAAGGTACGCCATCCCGCCGTGATTTGTTCCAGCCTGTCCAATGTGGCTATCAGTACGCGGTTGCATAATAAGCCGCAACGCTTTTTGTGGTCGGGACTGCAAACCTATTACGATGTAATCGACTTTGTAGAACATTTTAAAGAAGGACTGCATCCGGCAATAGACAAAGATGCCTCCATCGATTTCTTTTCTTATTCCATCGGTACATTTCTGGGAGAAATACTGATGATGAGTAACAAGGATGGCTTTTTCACGAATTCGAAATATGCGACGTTCTGCGGTGGAGCCGTGTTTAACCGCCTGTCTCCGGTTTCTAAGTTTATACTCGATAGCGAAGCCAATGTGAGCCTTTACTCGTATGTAGTAGAGCATCTCGAAAGCCATATGAAGCGCGATGAGGTACTTCGCCATTATATGCATACACACCCCGAAGGAAACAATTTCAGGAGTATGCTCAACTATAAGATATTGACCTCCAGCAGAGAAGAAACACTCAGGAAAATGAGCCATCAGTTCTACGCTATTACGCTGGCGAAAGATGAGGTGGTTCCGCCTTACGAAGTAGTCAATACATTACAAGGTTCACGCAGGGATATTCCGATCAACATCGAAATATTGGATTATCCGTATAAATATATACATGAAGACCCGTTCCCTGCACTTACCAAGATCGCTGATGAAGTAGATGAGCAATTCAGGTTTACGTTCGATAAGATCAGTGCTTTTCTTCAATCTTAGCATTTCCCCTGTGTTTCCTGAATCTCAGGAATACGATGACAGCTCCGGTGAGTAATATCAGAATCGGCCATATTGTAATGAGAGCAAGGAATATAGCGCATATTACATCCCATCCGTCGCTTAAGGCGTCTATTATTTTTGAGCCGAATCCCGGTTCATAGTGTTTAATATTCTCTGTATCGCGCGCTACTTTCTCTTTGTATTCGGTTCTGTCCTGATAGAGGTTAATGTAGATAGTGCTGTAGGCTATCCGGTCGTTTGTCTTATATTCGGTCAGAAGGGCTTCGTCAGCCTGCTCCAACGCGTTGTTCAATGCGTCTTCGGCATCCATCGCGTCATTTAGCTTTCCGCTTCGGGTGCCAATAGCCTGCGACATCCGTTGCTGTTTCTTTGCCAGGCGCTGCTGCTTCATCTTGTCCCACATCAGGTCGAAGGTTACATCCCGTGCTTCTACCGTACGGTAGTCTATTACGACTGCCAGCGGGGCTATCTGTCTCAGCGTAGAATCCAGTATCTGGTGTGGCACACGCAATTCGAGGCTTGCAGACAGGTCGTTGTAGCAGATCAGATAAGCCGAATCTTTCGAGATATTTACAGTACTGGTACGCGGATCGTTACTAATAGTGGAATTTATAATGAAGCCTTTATTACTTATTGTAATATCCTCTATTCTTTGAGCAGCCTGCGGTATATCCTTTACCTTGAATTTCATCTTGGCGGTACGTATAAATTTGTGAATACCATCATCGTATTGTGCAGAAGCGGCTTTGGTCGCTATAAAGTTCGGCATTGGCGATGGTACAATTTGCGGCGGTACAAATCTGAGTACGGAGTTTTCGTCGCTGGCAGATGCATAACTCTTTTCTTCTTCTACAGGGATAGATGAGAGTGCGTATGCCTCGTCCATTGTTGCCATCTTGGTATTGTTACCACATGATATAAAGCCTATCAGGATAAGCATGGTAATTAATTGGATATTCTTTGCATGTTTCATAATATTATTTTTTAATTTCACGTTTTAGTAACTGTTTAAATTTTATTCGTTCAAATTTTTAGAGATGTTTTAGAGATGTTATTTTCTTCCTCGAAACGATAATAGTGGGCTATTTGAGTTGAGAGAAAGGAAAAAACAGCCGAAAACAGACTAAAAATGAACGAAGAAAAAGGTATAATAAAATATTCGTATAAAATTTAAACAGTTACTTAGTTAATAGATAGCTATAAATGGTTAATTCCATAAACTTCTGTCAGAAATAATTGTTTTTAAGGTCACTGAACTCTTTATTGTTTTGTTGTTATAACAACAGAAAGAAGTTATGATTCGAAACACTTCATCAAATTCTATCTATTACTTTATTAGCGAAAAAGTAAGTTATAATGAAAATTGACAAAACAAACGCTGTCCGGCTTTTGGATAAAGAAAAAATCGAATATAAACTTATCACGTATCAAGTTGACGAATCAGACCTTAGTGCCGTCCATGTAGCGGAACAGTTGAACGAACCTGTGGAGCAGGTATTCAAAACACTGGTACTGAAGGGGGATAAGTCGGGCTATTTTGTGTGCATCATACCCGGAGCTGAGGAGTTGGACTTGAAGGTTGCCGCAAAAATATCAGGAAACAAAAATTGCGATATGATTCCCATGAAAGACTTACTCGGAATCACAGGCTATATCAGAGGCGCCTGCTCGCCCATCGGTATGAAAAAACAGTTCGCCACTTATATCGATAGTTCGTGCCAAAACTTCAATTATATCTATATTAGTGCCGGAAAACGAGGTTTGCAAATACAATTAAATCCGGCGGATTTAATACAAATAGTCAATATTAATACAGGTAAACTTATTAAATAATGTACTAGCGTTTCGGGCGTAAACTCTAAGCGTTGATACATGTATCAAAATGTCAGATTCGTATGTTTAAAGACATCTTTTTTTTTAACATCTTTATTGTTTAAAAAGGGAAATATAATAAGAATAACCTATACCTTTGTGTGTGGAATAAAAATAATTATGAGTTGTAAGTGATGGATTATGAGTTGTAAACTCTAAACCTTGCACTTTAGACTTTAAACTTATATATAAAGAAATGGCCAAAATAAAAGGAACAGTAGTCGTAAACGAAGAGCGCTGCAAAGGCTGTAACCTCTGCGTAGTTTCATGCCCTTGCGACGTTTTGGAATTACAGCCGCGGAATGTAAATAACAGAGGCTACCACTATGTTTACATGAAAAACCCCGACTCTTGTATAGGTTGTGCAAACTGCGGATATGTATGCCCTGACGGATGTCTTACCATCTACAAGAAAAAATTTGAATAAACGGTAACGGATCATTATGGCATTTTGCCTGATAGGTTCGTTTTTTTAATTAATCAACAGTAAGTAATACAGCAATCCTGCTATGACACAAGGTGGCTGTACTGCTTAAAAGTAATAAAATAGGTCCTGCGACCTGAATAAAAAGCTTATGTCAGAAGAAATAGTTTTAATGAAAGGCAATGAAGCCATTGCCCATGCTGCGATAAGGTATGGAGCAGACGGCTACTTCGGCTATCCGATTACTCCACAGTCGGAGATAATGGAAACATTGATGGTCGAAGCGCCGTGGAAGACTACCGGTATGGTTGTCCTTCAGGCTGAGAGTGAAATTGCATCTATAAATATGGTATATGGCGGAGCCGGATGTGGAAAAGCCGTTATGACCTCTTCTTCGAGCCCGGGTATGAGCCTTATGCTCGAAGGTGTTTCTTATCTTGCCGGAGCAGAGCTGCCTTGCCTGATGGTAAACGTGATGCGCGGCGGACCGGGACTGGGAACAATACAACCATCACAGGCCGATTACTTCCAGACTGTAAAGGGAGGGGGACATGGCGACTATAACCTGATAACCCTTGCACCCGCATCGGTACAGGAAATGGTCGATTTCGTAGCTTTGGGCTTCGACCTCGCATTCAAATACCAGACTCCAGCGATGATACTTACCGATGGTGTCATAGGACAGATGATGGAAAAGGTAAAACTGCCCGCGTTTAAACGCAGAAGAACCGAAAAAGAAATACGGGAGCAATGTCCTTGGGCGACATTAGGTAAGCCCGCCGACAGAAAGCCGAATATAATCACATCGCTCGAACTCGATCCTTACAAAATGGAGATAAACAACCTCCGTTTTCAGGCAAAATACAAGAAGATACAAAGCGAGCTCTGTATGCATCAGGAAGTTAATTGCGAAGACGCCGATTACATCCTTGTAGCGTTCGGCTCGGCCGCGCGTATCTGCCAGAAAGCTATGGAACTGGCACGGGCGCAAGGCATAAAGGTAGGTCTGATAAGGCCGATTACCTTATGGCCTTTCCCATCGAAGGAGATAGATAAATATTCGACCAAGGTAAAAGGAATGCTTACAGTGGAAATGAACGCCGGACAAATGGTGGAAGACGTTCGTTTGGCTGTGAACGGGAAAGTAAAGGTAGAGCATTACGGACGTTTGGGCGGCATCGTTCCTACCCCTAGCGAAGTGGTGGATGCTTTACAGAACAAATTCGATTGTTGAAAGACAGTTGATTGATTGAAAGTTAATTAATAGGTCTGTGACCTTTAAAGTTTAAAACATTATGGATACAAATATTATAGATCCGGCTAACTTGGTATATGCCAAGCCCGCGTTGATGAACGATACGGATATGCACTATTGCCCGGGGTGTTCACATGGTGTGGTTCATAAGGTGATAGCCGAGGTTATCGATGAGATGGGATTGCGTGAAAATACAGTGGGTATAGCACCCGTAGGCTGTGCCGTGTTTGCATACAGCTATCTGGACATAGACTGGCAGGAAGCAGCACACGGACGCGCGCCTGCACTGGCTACGGCTGTGAAGCGCCTCAACCCCGATAAGATGGTGTTTACCTATCAGGGCGACGGAGACCTAGCCGCCATTGGTACGGGCGAGACTATACATGCCGCCAACAGAGGCGAAAATATAGCGATCATCTTTATCAATAACGGCATATATGGTATGACCGGAGGGCAGATGGCTCCGACAACGCTAAATCACATGAAAACGTCTACCACACCTAACGGGAGGGATATAAATGAAAACGGTTATCCGTTGAAGATTCTTGATTTGCTGGCTCAGCTGGAGGGTGTATGCCTGGCTACACGCCAGAGCGTACATACAGCGGCATCGGTAAAGAAGGCGAAACGTATGATACGCAAAGCATTCGAAAATTCGATGGAAAATAAAGGTACATCCATCGTTGAGATTGTATCTACATGTAATGCAGGTTGGAAAATGACACCGGAGGCTGCAAACGAGTGGATGGTGGAAAATATGTTCCCTGCATATCCGTTAGGCGATTTGAAGAACCTTTAAGTAACAGTGAGGTTTTATACATATAAAAGTAATAATATAGGTCAGCGACCTTAAACCGATAAGCATGACACAGGAAATTATAATAGCAGGTTTTGGAGGACAAGGAGTGTTGTCGATGGGCAAAATACTTGCTTATTCAGGATTGATGGAAAACAAGGAAGTATCATGGTTCCCGTCCTACGGGCCGGAACAACGTGGTGGTACGGCAAACGTGACCGTTATCCTGAGCGATAATCCTATCAGTTCGCCCATAGTAAACGAATATGATATTGCCATTATACTGAACCAGCCTTCTTTAGATAAGTTTGAGTCGTCAGTGAAGCCGGGAGGAATATTGATTTATGACCCCAGCGGATTTCAGCATCCGCCTACACGCAAAGATATCTATGTGTACAAAATAGAGGCGGTAGACACAGCGGCATTGATGAAGAATACAAAAGCCTTCAATATGATTGTATTAGGCGGATTGTTAAAGGTTTCACCAATGGTGCAGCTGGAAAATGTAATGTTGGGCTTAAAGAAGTCCCTGCCCGAAAGGCATCACGGGCTGCTGCCTATGAACGAGCAGGCTATACTGAAAGGGATGGAAGAGATACAGGAGGTACAGAGACCGGGTTGATATTACAGGGTGCTGCCCCTAAAAGCCTGTCGTCCCGTGCTTGATACGGGGAATCGTCCAAAACATTTATTGTGAGGGGATGCGGATCAAGTCTGCAATGACAATAACCCTTTATTGGCTTTCGAAACAGTCCTCAATACATACGAGAAAAAAGGATAACCCACTGATGAGTTATCCTTTTTCTCGTTATATAATGTATAATTCAGGTGCTTAATATGCCCACTTGAGATATACCGCTCCCCATGTAAATCCACCACCAAACGCAGTAAGGATAAGGTTATCGCCTTTCTTTAGTTGCGATTCCCATTCATACAGGCAAACCGGAATTGTTCCAGCGCTTGTATTTCCGTATTTCTGTATGTTGACCATCACCTTATCGGGAGAAAGCCCCATACGGTTGCCCACAGCCTCTATGATGCGTATATTTGCCTGATGAGGCACCAGCCAGTCTACAGTTTCATTATTCAGGTGGTTACGCTCCATTATTTCAACGGAAACATCCGCCATTTTCGATACAGCGTGTTTGAATACAACTTGTCCTTCCTGATATACATAGTGCATATCTTTGTCTACAGTTTCATGCGAAGCCGGATGAATAGAACCACCGCCATACATGTGCAGATGAGCCGTAAATGCCCCATCAATATGTAGTATCGAATCCATCACACCTACTTCTTCTTCGGTAGGCTCCAGCATAACAGCACCGGCGGCGTCTCCGAACAGAGGGCAGGTAGTGCGGTCTTTATAGTTGGTAATGGAGGTCATTTTATCTCCTGCGGCTACTATAACTTTCTTGTATTTCCCTGATTTGATAAAATTGGAACCTACTTCCAGAGCATAAATAAAGCCGGAACATGCAGCTTGTATGTCAAATCCCAACGCATTTTTTATACCGCATTTTTCCGCAGTCATCGCGGCTGTAGACGGAAATATATAATCGGGAGTTGTTGTCGCAAAAATAATTACTTCTACGTCTTCAGGCTTGGTGTTTGTTTTTTCCAGCACCAGCTTTACGGCTTCCGCCCCCATATCCGACGTGCCTTTCTCCTTAGCCAATACATGTCGCTCTTTGATGCCTACACGAGTCATAATCCATTCGTCGCTAGTATCTACTATTTTAGACAGGTCTTCGTTTGTCAGTATAGCTTCCGGAATATATGCACCGATGCCAGTAATTGCAGCTCGAATCATTATCTTTATCCTGGTTTTGTGAGTAATAGTAAAAAAAATGCCCTATTTAGTGGTAGGGCTTAAAAGTTTTGGCTTAAGAACTTAAACTTCAACTCCTTTTTCAATTGCCAATTTGCCTCTGTAATATCCGCACTCAGGGCATACTGTATGAAATACATGCCATGAACCGCAGTTAGAGCATACGGCTAATGTTGGAGCTACTGCTTTATCGTGAGTTCTTCTTTTAGCTGTTCTAGACTTTGACTGTCTTCGTTTCGGATGTGCCATTTTCTTGTTTTATTTAGTTATTTTTATTTATTCTGATTAGAAAAACCAAATTTTCTATTTGCATTTATTTAATCTTCGTCTACCGAAACATCTTTCAGGCTATCCCAACGGGGATCGGAGAATGATGAATCATCTTCCAGGTCTGCATCATCGTCTAATTCATCATCAGAATCATCGTCAGAACTCTTGGCCCTATGTTTATTTAACTTGGAAGACATCGCTTTATTGCATGTGCCTGCCGGATGTACACGTTTTGTAGGAAGACTGAGTACTATAAACTCGTACAGGAACCATGCAATGTTAATTTCCCCGTCATCTTCCGGTATGATAACTATTTCGTCACTTTCTTCGGAATATTCTTTACCGAATTTGACGATAAGTTTATTCTTCGTATCTACCTCCATGCCGATGTCGTCGAGGCATCTGTCGCAAGGGACATGTACTGTACCTTTTGTTTCAAAATTAAGTTCGAAAGTAACACTTGTCTTTTTCAATGATAAAGCCACTTTCAAATCCCCCTTTTTTATGTCGGCCGTACCGTCATCTATAAGGGCAAAATACTTATTGTCCAAGTCGTACCCGAACTCATGTTTCCCTTCCGATAAACTTCTTAAAGGGATATTGTATAAGCTAAACTTTCCCACGTATTGTATTTATATACCAAAAGAACGGCGCAAAGGTATAAAGTTTTTTTGGAATAAATAAATATTTTAAGTCTAATATTGAAACAAAGTCCATAGGTAAACAATTGGAAACTGTTTAAATTTTATACGAATATTTTATTAATGTGAATCAAGGGTTGCTTTGGGTTAAAGTATACTATTATAAATCAATCTTTTGTTTTGCAGTCAGGGTTCTAAGTCCTCGAAGTGGGCTAATATGGATAACTACGGGTAAAACCCGTGGAAAAAGCGGATAGGGAGAGGCCGTCTCCGTAGGAGGCGAATGGCATTTGTTTTTGCTGTTTGCCTCCTACGGAGACATGTTTTCCAGCCAGTCCCTGCCACGGGTTTTACCAGTGGTTATCCACCTTCAGTCCCTTCGGGACAATAAGTTACTGTGCTTTTTAACCCTTGATTCGCCTTATTATATCTTTTTCATAGCTATTTTTAGATGGAATTTTACATTTTTGCTTGCGGTTTTAGCAGGCTAAATCTAATCGACTCTGCATGTAGGTTCTTAAAAAAAGTGACAAAAGTGCATAGTACATGACAAAAAACATTGAAACTGACTTAAAAAAACTGATTTTGGCTCCGCCGATTTTAGCTCCGCTGATTTTCAATTCAATTCATAACCGGAGGTTATCGTATCAATGTCATCAACTTAAGGATTATGGTATCAAAAGCTAGGGCTGAAAGCCCGTCTTATTTCAGCCCAAGGCAACGCCTTGGGGCAGAATGTCCAAATATAGAGCGTGCGCGCTGAAAGCGCAGGTAAATGATTTGGCCTTGTTCTTTAAATTTGACCTGCACTTTCAGCGCGCAGTTTCTGTTAAATGCTCTTTACCCAAGGCGACGCTTCGCTTGCCATTGGGCTGAAATAATAAAGGCTTTCAGCCTTAACTTAATGACATTGGGGCATCGGTTTGTGGAAATTGCAATGCTTAGGAATTACTGTCTGAAAGACAGGACAGCATATATTTTATTTTTAGACAATTTACTAACTATCAATGCTTTATGTATTGAATATTATTTTTTGTCATGTACTTAGCAAAAGTGACTCTTTTTTCACACTTTTCTCCTTCTTATAGGAGTCTTCTTCATAATAATTTCAAAGAACTCTTCTATATAAGACAAATTTTTCATATTTTCACAACGGATAAGGGTTCGTTAAAAAAATTATAGTTAAACCTGATAATCAATACACAAACATGGCAAATCGAAGTTACTTGTATTCAATAGATTTTGACGTTACGCAACAAAAGAGGACTGAACAAGACAAGGTCTTATCAATATCCGAATGGAATTACGACATTCCTATATCATACAAGATATTGCTCTCGGTAAACACCCGTAAAAGCCATTCACTTATATGGAATTACGAGCATCCGATAGCACTTACCGGCGACTACGAAGCTGGCAAGAATAAGTTGTATGAGTTTTTGCAGCGGGTATATGACCTAAATCTGTACGACAAGGAGGAATTGCAGGAAATCATAAAACAGACAAAAGAATTCCTTGACAGGGAAGACCGTAAGCAAAAGTACTTCTTTCTGGAATGCGGAGAGATTTATGAAATGGAGGATACGCCTCTGGAAGAACAGAATGACGACCTTCTGGAAGCGATACTGGATGTAGAAGCCGATATAAACGAATTTATCAACGTAGTAGAGGAACTCAATAATGAAATTAAGGTACGCGAGGAAATGTTGGAAGAAGCCAAAAACGCGTCATGGATAAAAAAGTTGTTTTCAAAAAAGGTAGGTATCCCTTCCCTTGAGAAGGATATAAATTACCTGAAACAGCAGAAAATAATCGAACTGGGAATTGATAATTGGACAGATGTACTTTACTTCGATTTTGAAGTGGAATAATAGACAAGCAAAAAGAGGGTGTCTCAAAAGTATTTTTTCATATCTTTTTGTCATGTTGAACGGAGTGAAACATCTCGTATCTGGTGGGTCGAGATTCTTCGTTGCACTCAGAAACAACGTTCGCCGAAGCGAAGGCGAGGCAATGACAAAGAGAGTAATAATTTGATAGAGATGTTTTACTTTTGAGACACCCTCTTTCTATATATTATCAATTTCGATTATTACAGACTTAACCCCATTATTACAGAAGGGAAAACTCCCAGTAATAAATTCAGGCAGATAGCGATGACGGCTACCGCTTTATATTCGAAAGGAACATGCAGCCGTTCTGTTGTTTCAGGCTCTTTTGTAATCATTACATTGGCTACTCCCAGATAGTAGAACACCGCTATAACAGAGTTTATAATACCGAATATAACAAGTATCAGATGATCGGTCTGCAACATCTGTCCAAATACGAAGAACTTGGCAAAGAAGCCCGCAAAAATCGGAATACCGCTTAACGACAACAGCGCGCAAGTCAATATTGCAGTCATTACAGGCTGACGTTTCACAAGGCCGAAGAAGTTCGACATATCTTCGTTATCCTTGCCTCTGCAAACGCCCATAATAACGGCAAATGCGGCTATGCCAGCAAAGCTGTACGCGGCAGCATAATACAGCACCGTATTTGCTGACGTACCTAGCGCCAGCAATGTCATCATCATAAATCCGGCATGTGAAATACCCGAATAGGCCATCATACGCTTTATATTCTTCTGCCTCATGGCTGTGACGTTACCCACAGTCATAGTCAGTATAGACAACACTATCAGTCCAATCTGGTATGCAGGCGTAATGGCGGCGGCTAATATAGCCACTACTTTAAATAAGGCTCCTATCGCGGCCACTTTTACCAATGTACTCATCAGTGCTGTTACCAACGTTGGCGAACCTTCGTATACATCCGGCGCCCAGAAATGGAACGGTACGATTGATGCCTTGAACATCATACCTACTGTTATCATTACAAACCCAAGGCTAAACCAAACAGGTAAAGAACCTGCCTGTGCAGTGGAAGCTATTGTAACTGTAGCTATATCAAAAGACCCTACAGTACCATATACTAATGCGATACCGAATAGTATAAAACTGGAAGCAAAGGCCCCCATGATGAAATACTTCATACCGGCCTCATTGCTTCTCAGGTTCTTCGGGTCGCTGGCAGCCAATACATATCCGGCAATGGATAACACCTCAAGCCCGATAAAGAACATGGCAAAATTGCCGAAAGAAACCATAGCCACAGCTCCTGCCAGTAAGAATACTTTCAGGGCGACATAGTCTGCTATCTTCGTTATTTTCTCCTGATAGAATTTAGGGCTCATAGCGATAATAAGAACCGCAAGGATAATAAACAGGACTGAGAATCCCTGCGAAAACCCTGTGGATACCACCATATTATACTTATCGGCACCAAGGAAAGATTGTCCTAAGTAAAATTCCGTAGCAGTCAATCCCAATGCAGCTATCAGCCCGACAAGCGTAACAGGTATAAGGATCTTTCTTAAATTGAATATCTCCAATATGAGGCATATTATACCTAATGCTGAGATGGCTATCAATGTACTCATTATATATTTTTTAATTTAATGTTTAAAAATTTAAAGATTAAAGATTTTCCGAATATTTGAATCTTCAAATTTTTAAATCCTCGAATTATCTGTTAATATACATCACTATTTCTGTCAGGCTGGTAGAAACCAGGTCTGTCACAGGCTTTACATATACCCCGAAGAAAATAAGGATTCCCACAAGCAGGGCAAAGACAGTCACTTCTGTTTTGGATAAATCCCTGAACGGCTTTTTATAAGGCTCGCCCAGCATTACACGCTGATACATCCTCAACATGAACAGGGCGCCGAGGAATAGTGAAGTTCCTATCGTCAGGGCATACCAGAGGTTTACCTGATAAAGCCCGAACATAATCGTAAATTCCCCGATAAAGTTGAACGTCAAGGGTATGCCAATAGAAGAAAGGATGCTGAGGAAGAATGCAACCGAAAATTTAGGCGCGTGTTCCTTTATACCACCCAACTGGCTTATAGTCAATGTATGTGTGCGGGTCTGAATAACGTCTGCCGAGTAAAACATGGCTACTATACCAAAACCATGAGCAAGGATAAGCACTACTGCTCCCTGCAACCCATCGTAAGTAAGGGCGTAAGCTCCTGCCGCCACAAATCCCACATGCGACAAAGACGCGTAGGCAAGGAAACGTTTCAGGTCGTCCTGACGAAGCGCCATAATAGCCCCATATACCACACCGATGATACAAAGTATCAGTATAACCGTCCTGAATTCGTGCGAAGCGTACGGCGTTATAGGCAACTGCCAGCGAATCACACTATATGCCCCCATCTTAGACATGATACCGGCCAAAAGCATCGTACCGATTGCCGGAGCTTTCTGGTACACATTCGCCTGCCATGTATGGAATGGGAAAACAGGAATCTTAATAGCATAGGCAAGGAAGAACGCGAGGAATATCCAGATCTGTTCCATCTGGGTCAGGTTCGCGTTATAAAACGCTTCGAGCTGGAAACTTCCTGTTTTGGTATATAAATATATAATAGCGGCGAGCATAAATAACGACCCGGCAAATGTGAACAGGAAGAATGTCATAGCGGCTTTGCGCCTCTTGGCTATTTCGCCGTTACCCCAAAGCACGATGATGAAATAGATAGGGATTAACGACATTTCCCAGAATACATAATACAACAGGGCATTGCTGCTCAGGAAAGCGCCTGTCATGGCAAAAGCCATAAATACGACCAGGCTGTACAACAGCTTTTCGTTCTTAAACTCCCTCGATTGTGTTCCCAATATTATAATCGGCAATAAAACAGTTGTCAACAATATCATTGCTATCGACAAACCATCGGCCTTTAACGAAAATGAAATATTAGGGTTGGTAATCCAGTCGATACTGTAGCTTGCTCCCGCCGCGCCGTATTTGAGGCACAGAGCCACCGAAAAAATAGCTCCGGCAACACCGAACAGCATGGCTACTTTAGAGGCAAATCTATTTCCTGATAAATAAGTAAGAATTGCACCTACTAATAATATGATTAATATAATAGCGATATTCATGTTTCTTTAAAAATTTTTATACAAGAAATAAACAGATAATTAGTGCACTGAATCCTAATACAAAGAAGAATAAGTAAAAGCCGAGACTTCCATTCTGTAATCTTCTGGCAGGGATTGATAGCATTTCAACCAAGCCTCCAAAGCTTTTTAATATATTCTTTAGAAGTTTTTCAACTACATTTTCGAAGAAGCCGGCCAATACATAAAGCGGTTTTACAAATAAAGCATCATATATTTCATCTACATAATATTTATTGTAAAGCACTTTAGCAAATCCGGTAATCTTACTATCCTCGGCAGGGACTTCCGATTTTTTGATATATTTGAAATAAGCCAGTATGATACCGATAACAGCTATCGCTGTAGAAATAACCATCGTAGTTACCATTTGCGCTGTTTCGGGATGATGGCCTGCAATACCCGGAAGTATCGGCTCAAGGTATCCGTTCAGCCAACTGAGGTTGCCAAATGGGATACTGATTGCACCTCCGAAGAATGCAAGGAACGCCAATATGACAAGCGGCATAGTCATACTACCTGGCGACTCATGCAAATGATGTTTCTGTTCTTCTGTACCTCTGAATTCGCCAAAGAATGTTAGATACAGCAGGCGGAACATGTAGAATGCTGTAAGCAGGGAAGCTAAAGCACCAATCACCCACAATGCCTTATTATGCTCAAAAGCTGTCAGCATGATTTCATCTTTGGAGAAGAAACCTGCCAGTGGTGGAATACCCGCAATAGACAGCGTAGAGATCAGGAATGTGTAATAGGTAGTCTTCATCTTATTTTTCAGACCACCCATTTTGCGCATGTCTTGCTCGCCACCCATCGCATGGATAACCGAACCCGAACCCAAGAACAGGCAAGCCTTGAAGAAAGCATGCGTGATAACGTGGAACACAGCCACATGATATGCACCCAAGCCTAAGGCAAGGAACATCAGACCCAGCTGCGATACGGTGGAGTATGCCAGTACTTTCTTTATATCCGTTTGGGTTAAAGCTATTGTAGCGGCAAACAGAGCAGTGATGGCACCTATTATAGCAATCAACGTCTGAATATCAGGTGTAAGGTCGAATATGAAATTTAACCGGGTTACCATAAATATACCCGCAGTAACCATTGTTGCGGCATGTATCAGTGCCGAAACCGGAGTTGGCCCTGCCATAGCGTCGGGCAACCATGTGTATAATGGTATCTGCGCACTTTTACCTGTTGCACCGATAAACAGTGCCAAGGTAGCAACACCCAGCAGCGGGTCGGGACTGGTAACCACATCTCTTAACGAAGCGTAATCAACAGTCTTGAATAAATATCCTAATGTGAAGATGCCGATAAGGAAGCCCAGGTCGCCGATACGGTTCATAATAAAGGCTTTCTTAGCTGCATCGTTATTCTTGTGGTCTTTCGACCAGAAACCGATCAACAGGTAAGAACATAATCCTACACCTTCCCATCCGATAAACATTACCAAAAGATTGCTTCCGGCAACGAGTACTGCCATAAAGAAGATAAACAGATTAAGATAGGAAAAGTAACGGTCTACGTTTTCATCATCGTGCATATATCCCATCGAATAGATGTGGATCAATGCACCGATACCTGTCACAAAGAGTAACCAGATAAGTGACAACTGGTCGAGTGTGAAGGCCAGATTGGTAGAGAATCCACCTAAAGCAATCCACTCATACAGGTTTACATGTATAACTTCTCCCGTAGACAGGTTACGTATGAAGAAATAAAGTGAAATTGCAAAGCTAATTATTACTGCAGTAGTAGCAATAATCCCGGGTAGTGTGCGCCCCGTTAATTTTTTACCAACCAGCAGATTGATCGAAAAACCGATAAACGGACTAAGCAAGAGTATTAATACGAGTATTGTTTCCATCCAAAATTATCCTTTTAAGTTTTTCAATTCATCAATATCTATAGTGCCTATATTCCTGTAGATAGCTACCAGAATAGCAAGCCCTACAGCGACCTCGGCAGCAGCTACCGCCAACGAGAAAATCACAAACACCTGTCCGCTGGTATCCTGATGATACACAGAGAAAACGGCCAGTAACATATTGGCTGCAGCCAGCATCAGTTCTACCGACATCAACATGACTATCGTACTGCGACGATACAATAATCCAATCGCACCCACACTAAACAGCAATATGCAGAGGTAGATGTAATTGTCAATTCCTACTTGTTCTAATATATTATTCAGCATAGCTTAAGCTTTTTTATCTTTTTTAGATATCAGTACTGCACCAATCATAGCCGTAATCAACAATATAGATGCAAACTCGAATGGCACCAGATATTCATCGAGCAATACCTGCCCGATAATACTAACCGACTGATAATCGAACCCTTCGGTTTTATAATTTTCAATTACTGGAGTAGATTTCAGCAATGCAGCCAACAGAACAACACCCATCAGACATCCTGATATAGTGGCTGCAACACGGCTTATTACCTTTTTCTTTGGCTCACTTTGATCTCCCAGATTCATAAGCATTAAGGTAAAGAGTAGCAGTACCATAATGGCTCCGGCATAAACTACTATATTTATTACTGCCAGAAACAAAGCATTCAACAAAAGGAAATGCCCCGATATGGAGAAGAAACAGATAATCATATACACTGCACTATGTATCGGATTTTTGGAAAGTACCGTCAAAATCCCCGTGCCGAGTGTTATGGCTGCCAGAATGTAAAAAATTATAGATATCATATATTTTAAATTTAGGCCCCTCCAACCTCCCCAAGGGGAGACTATGGCAAAGCCATCTGTATTTTATTTATCCTTCTTATAGAAGTCCCCCTCCGGGGGATTTAGGGGGCTAATACTTCCCCGCTTTCGCATCTTCTACCGAAATCACCAGCTTGTCTTTTCCATAGATAAAAGCTTCGCGTTCGAGATTAGGTTTTACCAGCAGTTTTGATTTTGTCAGGAAAATAGCTTCCTTCGGGCAAGCATCTTCACACAATCCGCAAAATATACAGCGTAGCATATTTATCTCATATACCGCGGCATATTTCTCTTCCCGATAAAGATGTTCTTCCCCTTTTTTACGTTCTGCCGCTACCATTGTTATAGCTTCTGCCGGACATGCCAATGCACATAATCCACAGGCAGTACAACGTTCCCGCCCCTGGTCGTCACGCATCAACACATGTTGTCCCCGGTATACAGGACTAAATTCGCGTTGTTGTTCAGGATACTGGATCGTAGCTTTTTTCTTAAAAAAGTGCTTAATTGTAATTATAAGCCCTTTTACCACAGCAGGCAGATAGATCCTTTCAGAGAATGTCATTGTTTTATCGACAACCTCTGTTTTCTTTCCTGATAATGATATTTTTGATATCACCACCTCCCCAACCCCTCCAACAGAGGGGCTCTCAGTTTCTCTTATATTATTAATATTACTATTCATATTGTATACAAGTAAACTTGTTTATTCGTTTTGCGTCACATCCTGTCTCCCCTCCTTTGGGAGGGGCAGGGGGAGGTGCTTATTTAAAAATCAGGATACAAATCCCCACAAGGAATATGTTAACTATCGCCAGCGGGAACAGCATTTTCCATCCCAGTTTCATCAGCTGGTCGTATCTGAATCTTGGAATTGTCCAACGTACCCACATATAGAAGAAGATAAAGAATGATGTTTTGGCAAGAAGTGACAAAACGCCTAATCCACTAGCTATATTGATACCCCAGTTTTCTGTTACCCAGTCTATCCCCGGATAGTTGTATCCTCCGAAGAAAAGAACAGAGATGAATGCAGATGAGAAGAACATACTCGCATACTCGGAGAACATAAAGAATCCCATTCCTAATGAAGAATATTCTACATGGTGACCGTTTACCAGCTCAGATTCGCACTCGGCGAGGTCGAACGGTGTACGGTTGCATTCTGCAAACGAGCATACAAGGAATATAATAAACGTCAATGGCTGATAAATCACATTCCATTGCATTCCATGCCAGCCGCTTTGTTGTTGTGTAATATCTACCAAACTAAGTGAGCCGGTCATCATAATCAATGCTATAAGCGAAAGCCCCATCGCTATTTCGTAAGAAATCATCTGAGCACCTGCACGGATACTTCCCATCAGGGAATATTTATTGTTGGACGCCCATCCACCGATCACAATGCCATATACGCTTGTAGACAGGATAGCCACGATATAAATAATTGCAACATTTACATCTCCTATATAAGGCAAGAAATCTCCGTAACCAGGGATCTCAAACTTTGCTCCCCAAGGAATCAATGCGACTCCCAGCAGAGAGACAATCATGGCTACAGCCGGCCCAACAACGAAAAGGATTTTGTTTGGCGTATTCGGCATAAACTCCTCTTTAGAAAAAAGCTTCGCTCCATCGCAGATAGGTTGTAACAGCCCAAAGATACCTGCACGGTTAGGGCCTAACCGGTCTTGCAAAAAACCGGCTACTTTACGTTCCGCATACGTAGCATACAATGCAAAAAGCATTGTGACTGCAAATACAAGAACAATAAGGATTAATTTCTCTAAAATAAATGCTAATTCCATGTTTTTATAGTTAAGCTTCCCCAACTCCTCCAAAGGAGGGGCTTAAAACCTCCCCTCGGGGGAGGCTGGGAGGGGCGTCTATTCTTTTGTTTTCTTTATTGCTTCAAGCTCTTCTGCATCATAAGGGGATGCTGCCATACTTATTTTTTTGTGGTCTTGCTCACGGCCTTCCAGTACAAGATCATCGGTATTTATCTTAACCTTATGGATAGGTTCTGTATAATTATTAACATTGATTACAGACGGTTTCTCAAATTTGCGTGGGCCTTCTATAGTCCAATCTTCTACATTTTTATGTTCGAAACGACATTCGTTGCAGATAAATTCCTCCACTTCGTGCCATTGGTCTTTGCGTGCAGTTACACGCTGAATTGTATCGCCGAACATCCACAATGTCACCTTACCCGAACATTTTGTACAATGACGGTGCGCGTTGAATGGCTTGTTGAACCATACACGGGATTTGAAACGGAATGTCTTATCGGTAAGTGCTCCTACCGGGCAAACATCAATCACATTACCCGAAAAATCATTGTCAATTGCCCGTTCGATATAAGTCGAAATCTGAGCATGGTCACCTCTGCCTACTACACCATGCACACGTTCGGGAGTAAGCTGGTCAGCCAGTTTCACACAACGGTAACAGAGTATGCACCTGTTCATATGCAACTGAATGTAAGGTCCTATATTCTCAGGTTCGAATGTTCTTTTCTGTTCTATAAAACGGGACTTAAAATTTTCGTTTCCATACGCCAGATTCTGCAAGTCACACTCTCCGGCCTGGTCACACACAGGACAGTCTAAAGGGTGATTGATCAGCAGAAACTCTGTAACAGCCTTCCTTGCTTCCAGAGCTCTTTCAGACGTAGCACTTTTTACTTCCATGCCCTCCTGAACAGCTGTTACGCATGATGGTTGAAGTTTTGGCATCGGACGAGGGTCTCTTTCACTACCTTTGCTTATCTCAACCAAGCAGCAACGGCATTTCCCTCCACAGTCCTCCAACTTGGAGTAATAGCACATGGTAGGAGGTACGCTGGGCCCGCCAATCATACGTGCTGCCTGCAACACGGTGGTTCCGGGTTCAACCTCTATAGTATGTCCATCTATTGTAATTTTCATAAGGCCTCCCCAACCCCTCCTAATGAGGGGCTAATATTATAGTTGTTTATACTGTTCTTAGTCATATTCATCATTTTCAAAAAATTATTGGTCTCCTTTAAAGTCCCTCTCCGGGGGATTTAGGGGGCCAATAAGTGCCTTACTTTTTCCATTGGCTCGTTCACAAAGTGATTCCTGTCTTTTACCTTTTCAGGGAAACGTACATGATATTCAAACTCTTCGCGGAAATGGCGTATAGCAGCTGCTACAGGCCACGATGCCGCATCTCCCAGAGGGCATATTGTATTCCCTTCAATTTTACTCTGAATGCTCCACAGCAGGTCGATATCTTCTTCCCTGCCCTCTCCTGTTTCTATACGATGAAGGATTTTGTCCATCCAGCCTGTACCTTCGCGGCAAGGAGAGCATTGTCCGCAACTTTCGTGATGAAAGAAACGTGAAAAGTTCCATGTATTGCGCACAATACAAGCTGTATCGTTGTATACTATAAAACCTCCTGACCCTAATGACGAACCGGTGACAAAACCTCCGTCAGCCAGCGATTCATATGTAATCAGGCGGTCATCGCCATTTGCTGTTTTAAATAAATATTGAGGCGGTAAAATAGGCACGGAACATCCACCCGGAATACATGCTTTGAGAGGACGGTCATCCATCATTCCGCCACAGTATTCGTCCGAATTAAAGAATTCGTCAACTGTCAGTCCCAGTTCAATTTCGTATACTCCCGGATTCTTAATATGGCCGGAGGCCGACATCAGCTTAGTCCCTGTAGACTTACCGACACCGATCTTTGCATATTCTGCTCCACCATTATTTACAATCCAGGAAACGGTAGAAATGGATTCTACATTGTTTACCACAGTAGGTTCTCCCCACAGCCCGCTCACGGCAGGAAATGGCGGCTTGATGCGTGGATTACCGCGTTTACCTTCCAGTGATTCTATCAGGGCGGTTTCTTCTCCGCACACGTATGCACCTGCACCACAGTGTACATACAGGTCGAGATTGTAACCTGTACCCAGTATGTTTTTACCCAGCCAACCATTGGCATAGGCTTCTTTTATCGCTTTCTCCAATATCTTGAATATCCACATGTATTCGCCACGGATATAGATATAGGACAGATTGGCTTCCAGTGCATAGCTGGAAACAATAGCTCCTTCTATCAGTAGATGCGGGATATGGTGCATCAGGAAACGGTCTTTGAACGTGCCCGGCTCCGACTCATCGGCATTTACAACCAAGTGACGGGGTTTTCCTGATTTTTTATCAATAAAACTCCATTTGAGCCCCATAGGGAAACCCGCTCCCCCACGGCCACGCATACCGGAAGTCTTCACCTCTTCCACCACCTCATCAGGTGTCATGGTTTTCAGTGCTTTCTCCACAGACGCGTACCCGCCATTCTTGCGATAAACCTCGTATTCCTGTATTCCCGGAATATCTAATTTCTCAAATAATACTTTTCTAGCCATCGCAATTAATATAGGTTTACTTTTCCTAGTTTACAATCTTCTATCAGCGTGTCTATTTTTTCTTTGGTAAGATTTTCATGATAGTTATCTCCCAACTGAAGCATAGGCCCGTAGCCACAAGCTCCCAGACACTCTACACCGACTACGCTGAACAGTCCGTCAGGCGTTATTTCCCCGGGTTTTACGCCCAGTTTCCGGCAGGTATAATCCATCAGGTCTTCGCCTCCACGCAGTCCACAACATGCTGTACGGCAAAACTCGAACATATATTTTGCTACCGGTTTCTGATTGAACATGGTATAGAATGTTACCACCTCATACACTTCGATAGGTGTTATCTCTAATATTTCGGCAACCTTATCCATCAGTTCAAGGCTCAGCCAGTTGTCATGAGCATCCTGTACTGCATGAAGAACCGGCAGCAATGCGGATTTCTTTTTATCGGCAGGATAATGGCTCAGCAGTTCGTTGATCCGTGCCATCAGGCTTTCCGACATATTTATTATTTGTTTCATATTTCGAGCCCCCTAAATCCCCCAAGGGGGACTTACCGAGAGGGTATTTAGCTCTCTTAACCTCGCCAAGAGGAGGTTGCAAAGAGGATATTAGTTAATAATTTATATTTCATTCTCTTTTCGTTACTTTGTTCTAAGTCCCACCTTCGGGGGATTAGAGGGCTACGCGTCCAATTCTCCGGCAATAACATTAATACTCGAAAGTGTAGCTACTGCATCCGAAAACATCCCGCCTTTTATCATCTCAGGGAATGCCTGATAATACACAAAACATGGCCGGCGGAAATGCACCCTGAACGGTGCACGCGAGCCGTCCGTTATCAGGTATATCCCCAACTCGCCATTTGCACCTTCTACAGAATGATATACTTCCGCAATAGGAACAGGCACTTCACCCATCACTATTTTGAAGTGCTGGATCAGTTGTTCCATCTTGGTGTATACTTCTTCTTTAGGAGGAAGGTAATAATCGGGTACATCGGCATGAAAACTGCCATCAGGCATATTGTCGCGAGCCTGACGTATAATCTTCAAGCTCTCTTTTATTTCGGCTGCACGTACACACCAGCGATCATACGTATCACCGGCAGAACCTACAGGTACAACAAAATCAAAATCTTCGTATGAACTGTACGGGCTTGCGATACGTACATCGTAGTCTACTCCGGTAGCACGCAGGTTAGGCCCTGTGAATCCATAATTAATCGCCTTTTCGGCAGATATGGCTCCTACCCCGACAATACGGTCCATAAAGATACGGTTGCGCACGAACAGTTTTTCCAACTGGTCCCACGCTTTAGGGAATCCTTCGATAAACTGATCCAGCTTACGCCATGCGGCCTCACTCCAGTCTCTTTCGAACCCGCCTATACGCCCCATATTGGTTGTCATGCGTGCCCCACAGATTTCTTCGTAGATTTCGTATGCCAACTCCCTGTATTGCATTACATACAGGAAAGGTGTATAAGCACCCAGGTCGACCCCAAGTATTGAGTTACAGATCAGGTGATCGGTGATACGTGCAAGCTCCATCACAATGACACGCATATACTGCGCACGTTTTGGAACTTCTACACCAAGAGATTTTTCCACAGTCATCCACCATGCCATATTATTCAGTGGAGCAGAACAGTAATTAAGACGGTCTGTCAGTGTAGTTATCTGATAAAACGTCCTGTGTTCGGCAATTTTTTCAAAGGCACGATGAATGTATCCGATAGTGGTTTCAGCGTCTAAAATACGTTCGCCATCCATCAGCAGGATATTTTGAAACACACCATGAGTAGAGGGGTGGGTAGGCCCGAAGTTCAGTACCGACAACTCCCTGCCATCTTCAAAGGTTTGTTCTCTTACAATTTTCGCAAAGCGATGTTCCGGATTTATTAGTTGATCTGACATTTCCTGACTTTGCTATTATTTAGTTGGTTCATAATTATTGGGAGTACGGCCAAAGAAACGGTCGTCCTTATCGGTACGTCCGGCATCCTCGAGCGGATGATCTTTACGCATCGGGAACGAAACCATACCCTCATCATTCAATATACGTTTCAGGTTAGGATGCCCTTTGAATATCACTCCATAAAAGTCATACGTCTCACGTTCCATCCAATTGGCAGCTGCAAAAACTTCCACTAAGGTGTCCACTTCCGGCTTATCTCCGTTCTGGAATGTCTTTACACGCACGCGCACGTTATCTATCCAGTTGTGAAGCAAATAAACCACCGCAAACTGAGCACTCTTATCATTATCAGGATAATGTACCCCGCACAGGTCTGTCAAGAAATTAAACCGTAAAGTCTCATCTTCTTTCATGAAACGGATTACTTCCTTTATTGCTGCAGGTGTAGCTTCAAGGGTGAAGATATCGCGTTCCATCCTGAAATTCATCACTTCCGCTCCGAATCTTTCAGTTAGTTTACTTTCAATAATTGTAGTTTCGAGAGCCATTATTCAAATTTATATGATTCAAGAAGCTCCTGATACCTCTCCGAGCCTCTGCGATGAATAGATTCATGTTTAACCAATTCCTGCAACTGCATCACGCCATCCAGAATTTGTTCGGGACGGGGAGGGCAACCGGGAACATATACATCTACAGGGATAACCTTGTCGATACCTTGCAATACGGAGTAAGTATCGAAAATACCTCCCGACGAAGCACAGGCACCCACGGCAATCACCCATTTAGGTTCAGCCATCTGTTCATAGACATGGCGGAGTATAGGAGCCATCTTCTTAGAGATAGTGCCCATTACCAAGAGCATATCTGCCTGACGTGGCGAGAAACTGTTACGTTCGGCACCAAAGCGCCCCATGTCGTAAGTTGCAGCCATAGTAGCCATAAACTCGATGCCGCAGCATGATGTGGCAAATGGCAGAGGCCAGAGGGAGTTGGCGCGTGCCAATCCTATGGCGTAATCGAATTTTGTAGCGAAGAATCCGTGCCCTGTATATCCATCAGGAGCCGGCACTACATTTATATTTGATTTACTCATAACTTTTGTGTATATTAAGGTCGTTGACCTTTTATTATTTCTCCCATTCCAAAGCTTTACGCTTTACAATATAGAGGTAACCCACAAGTAACATTGCTATGAAGCCGCCCATTTTCAACAGGCCTTCCCAACCTATGGCTTTGAAGTTTACAGCCCAGGGATACATAAAGACAATCTCGATATCGAAAAGGACGAACAGAATAGCAACTAAAAAATATTTGATAGAAAAAGGCGAACGAGCGTTGCCTATCGGATCGAGGCCACATTCGAAATTAGCATCTTTACGTGCATTTTTTCTACTTGGCCCTAACATCTTTGATGCAAATACCGTAGCGAATACAAAAACCACCGAAAAGGCGACTTGCATCAGAATAGGTATAAAATCATATAAATTTGAGTTCATATCCTTGTTTTTAACACACTTTATTTTACAGACCACAAAGATACTTGTTTTATTTCTCAAAAAAGAACAAAATGACTCATATATTTTATCGATAACTTAATAAAAATTAGCATCAGAAGCCAAAATAGAGCATTTTGTCATGTGAACTTTACAATCTGATAACTTGCTAAAAATACGGGGTACCATCAAACATGAATTAAGAATAAATTAACAAATGAAAATTGGAAATAAGCGTTGCGAAAATTGGAAAATCATTCCTCTTTTATGAGAAACTGTTTAAATTTTATACGAATATTTTATTATACCTTTTCCTTCGTTCATTTTTAGTCTGTTTTCGGCTGTTTTTTCCTTTCTCTCAACTCAATTGTTAAATCGGCGGAGCCAAATAGCCCGCTATTATCGTTTCAAGAAAGAAAAAAAACATCTCTAAAACATCTCTAAAAATTTGAACGAATAAAATTTAAACAGTTTCTGAGTTTCACCCAATAAGTGTTTAGTATATGACAAAAAAATGATACTGGCTTGAAAAACCCTATTTTCATAACCGTAGGTCGGTGACCTAATACCATCTAATTAAGGCTGAAAGCCTTTATTATTTCAACCCAATGGCAAGCGAAGCGTTGCCTTGGGCTGAAATAATAAAGGCTTTCAGCCCTAATTTTTGACACCATAATCCTTAAATTGAGGACATTAGGTCACCGACCTACGGAGATTACAATACTTAGGAGCTATTACATGAAAGATAATCTGCTCATTATAAACAATTTACACATTAAATATATTTTTATATACTAAACAATAAGTGTTAACATATTCTATAAAGAGGGAAATACAAAGAAAACGACAAGGCCATCATAAGAAGAGATAGATTTTGGATATTTTCCACATACGAAATAAATGTTATAAGACATATAAAAAATTTACATTAATTAGCATTCCTTTTCATACATTTACATAAATTTACATAGGTTACTGTTTACCCACAAACTATCATACGATTATGAAAACACCTATCCTGCTGGCTATTATACTATGCCTGTCTTTCGTTTCGCAGAGAAATTACGCTCAATCGAAGTATGGAAATGCAACGATGGATGAACTAAAAATGACCGTATACCCCCTTGACACCACAGCTTCTGCTGTAATATTATTAAAAAAAGGGGATATCAGGTTTGTTTACAATGACTTGTACGGGTTTCAATTCGAATATTCGATACAGGTCAAAATGAAAATACTAAAGACCGAAGGTTTGGACTGGTGCAACCAGCAGATCGTATACAAAGAACAGAGCCGAACAGCCAAAGAACAGATAAACGGCCTTTCGGGAACGACATACAACCTCGAAAACGGGGAAGTGGTAAAAACTAAACTTTCGAAGGAGTTTATTACGGACGAGGATATAGACAACAAGATAAAAGTAAAGAAATTTACCATGCCGGCAACAAAGGTAGGCTCGGTAGTGGAATATAAATATACGCTGGTTTCTGATTTTTATTACGATTTAAGGGATTTCAGTTTCCAGGAATCTATACCTGTCGCATACACATATTTTGAAGCGAAGCTACCCGAGTATTTTAATTACAACTTTAATTTTCAAGGATATGTAAAGTTAAAGACCGAAAGGGAACCGGCTAATGAAATGTTTAATATACGGTACAAAGACAGCAACGGACGTCTCCAATCGGAAAACATTAGATGTACGGCAGAGCTTATAAAAAGTGAAGGACGTGATATCCCCGCTCTGAAAAAAGAGGCATATCTATGGACCGTTAACGATTTTATCTCCAAAATATCTTTTGAATTGAAATCGGTACAGATGCCGTACAGTATGACTCAAAACATGTCGAACTCATGGGAAAATATAGACAACGACATACTTTCCAGTTCCTTCGGAAGCAATATGAAAAAGGCTGACCTATTCAAAGAAGAAATAGCAAAAGGCGAAACAACAATAGAAAGAGCGAAAGAAATACAGAACATGGTGAAATACCGGGTAAAATGGAATGACAGGAGGGCTGCCAGCCCCGGAAACCTCAAAGACGCGCTCAAAAACGGAATGGGGAGCAGCGCCGATGTAAACTTTTTACTTGTCAACGCGCTCCAGGCGGGAGGTTTCGATGCATTCCCCGTCATCCTTAGCACAAGAGGAAATGGGCGATTGCCAATATCGCACCCAAGCATTACCGCTTTCAATTATACTATCACAGGTGTCAGGATAGATACAATGATGTACTTTACCGATGCTTCTGCTAAATACGGAGACTGGAACCTGCTACCTGAAAAATGTATGGTTCAGAGGGCGCGTATAATAAAGCAAAACGGCTGCAGATGGGTAGACCTTTCGACAATATCGGGCGGTTCGGTATTGAAAGCGGGAAAATTCAGTTTTGAAAACTCAAAGTATACCGGAAAGGTAACAGATAACAGAAGAGGAAGCGCCGCCCTGGATATGAAAGAAATATATTATGGACACAAGGATAAAGACGATTTCATAACAACACTGGCAAGACAAACAAATTGCGAAATAGACAGCTTTTCTATTTCGGGGACAGACGATACCAATGCACCGCTGAAAATAGAATATACACAGACCTCGGACATGAGCCTCGGAGACGATTTTTTATATATAAATCCAATGCTTAACAAACATATAGCAGAGAATCCATTCAAAGAAGAAAAGCGCGTTTATCCGGTAGAATTCGACTATTTGATTAATTACTTACAGATTTCGGATATTACTATCCCCGAAGGGTATGCCGTGGATGAACTGCCTCAGGCAGCAAAACTTGTATTGAACGACAATGATATTATACTGACATACAGGTTTGCCCAAAACGGGAATCAGATAAAGCTGCATTATCAATTTCAACTCAAGAAACTCATATTCCTGCCTGACGAATATGAGCATTTACGGGACTTCTATGCCAAGATTGTCGCTAAAAACTCCGAACAGATAGTTTTGAAAAAGATTAGTGAAATTTAACTGACACCAATATGAATACGCGATTATTTTGGAGTTGCATACTTTTATCTATCTCAACTTTGGCTTCCGCCTCCGCTCTGTCTACAGAACAGAGGGTCGACAGCCTGCGGGAGAACGCCTGTGCCATTGTTAACGATTATTCGGCGGTGTTTAGCCAGGCAGACCTGAACAATGCTACATTCACTGTAACCAAAGTAATTACCATTCTTAATAAACAGGGGGAAGGAAATGGCAATTTCTACGAAGTATATGATAAGTTTAAAGAACTTAAAGACTTTTCAGGGATAGTCAGAAATTCTTCGGGTACTATAGTAAAAAAGATAGGAAAGAAGGATTTAACTACGTCTTCCATATCTGAACATTTGAGTACCGATAGTTATACTATCTATTATGAATGCAAACAACCCACATTTCCATATATTGTAGAATATACTTATCAGGAGAAATGGAAAAACGGCATTCTCTATTATCCGCCTTTTTTCCCTGTATCAAGCAGAATGGTATCCGTAGAAAAAGCTGATTACAAACTGGAATTGCCAGAAGGGATGAATTTGCGTTATAATTCTAACTTCGACTGTGTAGTCAGTGACAATACTATAGGAAACAAGCACATATATTCGGTATCTACAGAAGGATTAAAAGCAATAGACCGCGAACCTCTTGAGCCGGCGTTTCTTGAACTTATGCCCAGAGTTTTATTCATGCCTACCGATTTCTGTTACGACTCTTCGTGTGGTAATCTTTCCGACTGGAAAAGTTACGGAATATGGATATCAAGCCTACTTAAAGGACGTGACGTACTCCCCGCTGAATACATAAATACAATAAAAGAGTTGACAAAAGATGCCAAAAGCGACAAGGAAAAGGTAAATATATTGTACCAATACCTGCAAAATAACTATCGGTATGTTAGTATCCAATTAGGTATTGGCGGTTTTCAACCTATCGATGCCGCCACGGTGGTCAGAAGTAAATTTGGTGATTGCAAAGGGCTTACCAACATAATGATGGCTATGCTTAAAGAAATAGATATACCGTCCAATTATTGTGTAATAGGGACCAGGACAAAGGATGTGTTACCTGATTTTCCGAATTTCAATCAACTAGATCATGTAATACTACTTGTACCACTGCAAAATGATAGTGTCTGGCTCGAATGTACAAATTCTAAAATTCCATTCGGATATATACATGATAATATTGCAGGCCACAACACCATAATTATCAACGAAAAAGGAGGGGAACTCTATCGATTGCCAACTTACAGTGATCAACTGAATAAAAAAGAATCAAAACTGGATATCAATATATCGGAAGATGGGAGCGCTAAAGGTAAAATATGCTTTGTAGAACATCTTCATCATTATGGAGATAATTTCTACAGAATGACATCCAAAGACAGGGAGAAGGAAATGCGTTATATCAACGAAAATATAAATATGCCTAAAGTGCAGGTTTCACAGATTGAAGTCTCGGAAAACAGGTCGGAACTACCTTCCTGCTCTTTATCCGCGAATTTCGAAGCTAGCGAATTTACGAATAAAACCGGAACACGCCTGTTCGCTTCTGCCTGCCCGCTCAGAAAAGGCAATTATAATATCTTCACGGCAGCAAGCCGGAAACAGGACATTGTGATAAACAACGGATATTCCGAATCGGACACTATCACATTCCATATACCGGAATCATATACTGTAGAATCCGCGCCTAAAGACATATCTGTAAAAACGCCATACGGAATATTTGAAACCCAGTGCAGCACAGAGGGAAATACAATCATATATACACAGAATATCGATATATATTCGGGGAGATACGACAAAGCGCAGTATAAAGATATTAAGGCATTTTACAATGAAATAAATTCGGCTATCAAACGAAGGCTGGTGTTGAAGAAGATATAATAGAAAAGGTTGAAATCACTTTCAACCTTTCAATTTTTTTTCTATTTCAGCTATTTCTTCCCTGAATGTTTTATCAACCTCCATCTGCTCTTTTACTATTTTGCAGGCATGGAGAACTGTAGCGTGGTTCTTCTTCCCTATCAGGGATCCGATCTGAGCCAAAGACATTTCCGTATAGCTCTTCGACAGATACATCGTCACTTGCCTTGCCTGAACGATCTGGCGCTTTCTGGATGCTGTATGAATCAGTTCGGTCTTGATGTTGTAAAAATCACAAACGACTGTCTCTATTGCATTTACAGTTATTTTTTTCGCTTCTATCTTCTTTATCGCCTGTCCGATAACCCGTCTGGCCAGAGGTAAGTCTATCTCTTTGTTGTAAACCAAAGAGTGAGCCATTATGGAAACAATGATACCTTCTAGGTCGCGAGCATTATCGGTAACATTTTCGGCGATATAGTCCACCACATCTTCAGGAATAGACAATCCGTCATGCAATATCTTATTTTGAAGGATCTTCAGTCTAAGAGCTTTATCAGGATGATCGACTTTCGTAGTCAGTCCCCATCTGAAACGCGTCAACAAACGTTCTTCAACACCCTGCAACTCGGAAGGAGCCTTATCGGATGTCAATATCAACTGCTTGTTATTCTGATGCAAATGATTGAATATATGAAATAATGTGTTTTGAGTTTTCTCTATTCCAGCCAGTTCGTGAATATCGTCAATAATCAAGACGTCTATCCCCTGATAAAAATTGATAAAGTCATTTGTCGTATTATAGCGCCCCGCGTCAGCATACTGCACTTTGAACAAGTGAGCCGAAACATACAATACACGTTTATCAGGATACAGCTCCTTTATCCTGTTGCCTATGGCATGGCACAGGTGAGTTTTACCTACTCCGGATGTTCCATGTACAAACAAAGGGTTAAATGCTGTCTTTCCGGGATTCTTCGTTATAGCGTCGCCGGCAGTACGGGTCAGTTTATTACTTTCGCCTTCAAAGAAGTTGTCGAATGTATATTTATTATTCAGTTGCGAATCAAAATCATCAGCGACAACTTTCTGAAACGGATTGGGAACCTTATTTACGTTCTTGCTAATAACTTTATCGGTTGTAGATCTGGCATCGCCACGATAGTCGACCACTGTATTTGTCGTATTCTCCATAAGGATACGGTACTGTAATATAGTGTCGCTTCCTATCTCCCGGTACAGGGTAGCTTTGAGTAGATCTACAAATTTATCTTCTAAATATTCATAAAAGAACTGACTTGGAACTTGTATTGTAAACACTTTATTTTCATAAGAAAGTGGTACAATCGGCAGAAACCATGTCTTGAAAGCGGCCTCAGTGACGTTGTCCTGAAAGATCCTCAAACAATTAGTCCATAATTTCCGGGTTGATTCTAGTTCCATTTACTTTTACTGTGAATAAAAAAATGAATATTTATTAATTATTTCCGAATGTAAATTTCCACATTATTTTCAAGAAAAAAAAGTGAGGTTAAATTTGGTTTTCTTGATAAAGAAATATCTGATTTAAACTCAACCAGTTAGAGGCTTTTCTATAAATCAGCCCCTATGCCGGCCACAAAAGCCATAAGAATCAACGTCTTACAAAGGCACTCTGTAACGCAAATTCTTTTTAACATTCTCAATATTTCTCCCCAAAAGTATTAGTGTTACACTTTTAAAAAAAATGAACATTTTTTCTTATTTAGAACAATTCTAAATAAGCCTTTTTAGAAGACCTTTACATTAATATAACGGGACGGATTATCTTTCACATCTTTGAGCAACAATGACGCATTACTCATCGTGTTCACAATACTGTCATATAGCTGACGATCGTTCAATAAAAGCCCCAAAGAACCATCCTTAGAGTTCATCTGGGCAGATAAATTCTCTAAGCTTTTCACAGTCGCGTCCACAGATTTGTAGGTAGAGACCATGTCTATCTGGTTAAACTGCTTCGATACCCCCGTCAGGTCTGTAGAAACCTGGCTGAGATTTCCGGTAATTGTAGGGACATCTTTATTTAAGGCTGCCATCATCGTATTCAGCTGTTTGGTTGTCTTAGCCAGATCGCCTGTAATCTGGTTCACATCAGATAGCGACTGAGCCATAGCCGGACTATTGATCACAGCATTCAGGCCTGATAGTATAGAGTCTATTTTAGGGATCAGCTGTTGCACGCTCGGCATAATATTACCTGCCGCGTCTATCATACCCTTATTGCGTATGCCCACTATCGTATCTGAAGGAGATATTACTTCCGCGCTGTTACTTGTTTCCATCATTATAGTCGCCGAGCCAAGCATCGAAACATCAAGGATCATTTTACTTCCTTTCGGAATTTTTATCCCTTTATTCATATCGAGATAAGTGATAACCTTATTTCCATGTTTTGTATCCAGGCTCATAGACGATACCAAACCTATCTGGTATCCGTTTAATGTAACCGGTGTAGCCTGAGTGAGGCCTTCCACATTGTCGAAAACAACCATGTATGAATTGGATGGTCTGAATATGTTTATTCCCTTAAGGAAACTAATTCCATAATACAATAAGAATATTGCAATTATAAAGGCCATGCCTATCTTCATTTCTTTTGATATCTTACCCATAATTTTCTCTACTCTATGTTAGTGTTTTTTTAAATATGCTTTAATTATTTAACCCGTTCTCCGTTTTTAAATTTAAGGATGAATGCATCTTTAAATTTTGCCCTTACCTGTCTCTGTATTTTCACAATTTCGTTCATATCGGTAGCCGAGCCGTAAGTATATTTGTATGAATTACCTTCTTTATAATATGTAACTGGCGACAGTCCTTTGAATGCAGATGAATTAGCAGGCAGTTTTTTAGGCGAAATAAGGAACTGCACCCGGTATTCAATCTGATTGCCTGTGCTCTTACTATTTGATTCCGGATTACTTTTATCCGTCTTACTTTCCGACTTCACCGCCTTTGCAGGGACTACGGGCACTTCTACTGTTGCTGCAACAGCTTCTTTCACATCCGGCTTCTTATTATCTGATGTATCGTAAGAGAATTCATCTTTATCTTTTGGCTCTACAACTAATTTGCCTTGTTTCTTGTCAAAATCACGCTTATACTTCTTAAAGCCCGAATAAATGGCCGAGGCCATAGACTGCTGACCGGCTTTTGATGAAAGGAAACTGGCTTCAGATTGATTGTTTATAAAACCTAATTCGATAAGTACACTTGGCGCGCTGGTCTTTCTCAATACAAGGAAGCCTGCCTGACGTACACCTCTGTCGGCTCGGTTTGCCACACTCTGGAAGTCTGCCTGAACAAAAGACGCGAAGTGCAGGCTTTGTTCCATAAACTTATTGGTCATAAACTCAAATATAATAGACGACTCCGGCGAATTAGGGTCGAAGCCTTCATATTTGGTTGTATAATTATCTTCAAGCAAAATAACCGAGTTCTCGCGTTTGGCTACTTCCAGATTCTCCTCGCTACGGGCTAACCCCAATATATATGTGTCGGCACCCGACACGGCCGTTCTTTTTGCCGCGGTAGAGTTTGTATGTATGGATATAAATAAATTAGCCTTTGCCATATTCGCTATATCCGCCCGCCTATCCAGATCGATAAAAACATCCGTCTTGCGGGTATATACAACTTTTACGTCTTTATAGTTCTTCTCGATAAGCTGCCCTAAGGCCAAAGCTACACTCAGGTTTATATTCTTTTCTTTATATATGCCACGGGTAGCTCCTGTATCCTTTCCTCCGTGGCCGGCATCTATCACTACTACAAACTTGGAGTTGACAGAGTAAACCGTGCAACAGGCGATAAGTAAAAAAAGAAAAAAACTCAGGATCCTCTTCATTCTGTTTCTTATATGAATTATGCCTTGTATATCACTTCATTCTTCAACTCTTTTCCGGCAAAGAAGTCCGAAATGCTATCCAAGGTTGTACCTGCTATATTTCCCATGGCCTCCTGTGTAAAAAATGCCTGATGTGAGGTCACGATAACATTATTGAATGAGAGCAGACGGGCAAGTACATCATCCGTCATCACCGCATCCGAATGGTCTTCATAGAAGTACGCGCCTTCTTCTTCATATACATCCAGTCCGGCATAGCCGACTTTCCTGCTGAGAAGGCCTTCTATCAGGTGCTTCGTATGAATCAATTTTCCGCGGCCTGTATTTACAATCATAACCCCATCTTTCATCTTACTGATGGATTCGTCACAGATAAGGTATTCTGTTTCCTTTGTCAAAGGGCAATGTAGCGTGATTATATCCGAATTAGCATACAATTCATCCAACGTTACATACTTTATATTCGCCGATTCGGCAAAAGCAGTATCAGGATACAGGTCGTAAGCCAGGACGTTCATCCCCAAACCTTTAAACAAACCGATAGCTACTTTACCTATCTTACCTGTACCTATTACGCCCACGGTCTTCTGATACATATCGAATCCTTCGAACCCGACAAGTGAAAAATTACCGTCGCGGGTACGCAAAAAGGCGCGGTGTACTTTACGGTTCAGGCATAGCATCAACGCTAATGTATGTTCGGCAATGGCATGAGGAGAATAATCAGGCACACGCACTACCCGAACACCTTGCTTGGCCGCCGCCGCAATATCTACATTGTTGAAACCGGCACAGCGAAGCGCTATCAAATTCACGCCATAAGATTTCAACTTCGACACTACTTCCGCGTCAACCAGCGCGTTAACAAAAATACAAACGGCATCGGCGCCATTGGCCAGAATAACATTATTTATATCAAGATGTTCTTTGTGATATATTAATTCGAAACCATATTTTTCATTTACTTTGTCAAAAGTAGCCCTATCGTACGGTTTTGCATCAAAAACAGCTATTTTGTATGCCATAATCTTTGTTTTATTATTTCTATACTTTGGTTGCAAAAGTAAACAAAATAACTTTTATCCTCAAAACTATAAGAAAGCTATTTGTTTCGCAATGATATATTTAAAAGAATTTTCACATAAAAGTGTGATTTCAGGCTGTCTGTAGCGACTAATTATATAAGGAAATCAAATGAGGATATAGCAACCTGTTTATATCACTTCTTTATAAAAAACTCCGGAAGTCTTATTTTATAAGACACGGAATTCACTACTTCATACAAACAATAAAGGGAGCTTGTGAAAGCTCCCTTTGTTTAGTAACTGTTTAAATTTTATACGAATATTTTATTATACCTTTTTCTTCGTTCATTTTTAGGTTGTTTTAGGTTGTTTTTTCCTTTCACTCAACTCAAATAGCCCGCTATTATCGTTTCGTGGAAGAAAAAAAGCATCTCTAAAACATCTCTAAAAATTTGAACGAATAAAATTTAAACAGTTTCTATATTTGACGCAGTATTATTTTGCGTAACTTACTGCTCTTGTCTCGCGGATAACTGTGATTTTCACCTGACCCGGATAGGTCATTTCGTCCTGAATCTTTTTGGCTATATCTGCCGAAAGCTTTTCCGTTTCAATATCGTCGATCTTATCGGCACCTACAATAACCCTCAGTTCGCGGCCTGCCTGTATCGCGTATGTTTTTAATACACCAGGATATGACAATGCCAGTTGTTCCAAGTCGTTTAGTCGCTTAATATAAGCCTCCACGATTTCGCGGCGCGCTCCCGGACGTGCCCCCGAAATAGCGTCACAAACCTGCACAATCGGCGCTAACAAGCTTGCCATCTCCACTTCGTCGTGGTGAGCCCCGATTGCATTACATACATCCGGTTTCTCCTTATATTTTTCGGCAAGCTTCATACCTAATAAAGCATGTGGCAATTCCGGCTCATCGTCAGGCACCTTACCTATATCGTGCAACAGACCTGCTCTTTTGGCCTTCTTCACATTCAGCCCTAGTTCGGCAGCCATAATCGCGCAAAGGTTTGCAGTCTCACGGGCATGCTGCAACAGGTTCTGCCCATAAGAAGAACGGTATTTCATTTTCCCTACCAAACGTATCAGTTCGGGATGCAGGCCATGTATGCCCAAATCTATAGTCGTACGCTTTCCGGTTTCAATGATCTCTTCCTCTATCTGCTTCTTCACTTTAGCTACGACTTCCTCTATACGCGCCGGATGGATACGTCCGTCAGCAACAAGCTGATGCAATGCTAAACGGGCAACCTCACGCCTCACAGGGTCAAAGCCTGAGAGCACGATTGCTTCCGGCGTATCGTCTACCACGATTTCAATTCCCGTAGCAGCTTCCAATGCACGGATATTACGGCCTTCGCGTCCGATAATGCGTCCTTTTATCTCGTCCGATTCTATATGGAATACGGTTATCGCATTCTCTATGGCTGTCTCGGTAGCTACACGCTGTATCGATTGTACTACAATTTTCTTAGCCTCTTTGTTAGCAGTCATCTTGGCTTCTTCCATTATCTCATTGATATAGGATTGGGCATGTGTCTGTGCTTCGTCTTTCAGGGCTTCCACCAACTTCTCCTTCACTTCTTCGGCAGATAAGCCCGAAAGGGCCTCCAGCCTTTCTACTTCCTGCTTATGCAGTTTATCTAAATCCTGCTTTTTCTTCTCCACAACTTCTAGTTGCGCATCAAGATTCATCTTAATGGCATCTACTTCATTTCTCTTACGTTGAAGTTCTTCCTGCTTCTGATTTAGCCCTAACTCACGTTGCTTTATCTTACTTTCAGCAGCCTGCAACTTCGAGTTCCTGCTATTTACCTGCTTTTCAAATTCAGACTTCATTTGCAAAGCCTGCTCTTTTACTTCAAGCAACTTATTTTTCTTTATTACCTCTGCTTCCTGTTCAGCTTCTTTTACCTGACGCTTGAATTTCGAATTCGCCATAAAATTCAAAATTACCCACGTCAGAACAGCTCCGACAAGAAAGGCAATTACATACAATAATATATCCATATTCTATTTTTCTTTGATAAAAACTAATATTAATAAACTAAAAAACACTAATCCAAACATGGGATAACCCACATTTGAAATTAGTGCTCTAGATATTTTTCAATTTAAAATTTTACTTTACCTTATCTTTCAAATAAGCATCCAGTTCTTCCGTCAAACTTTTGATTTTAACCTCAAAAGATTCTGCACGCATCTGGTGTTCAACTTTCTCCACCACGGCCTGTATCGATGTCATTGCCATATAATCTATATCACGCAACGAACGATCGGAAGTTCCCGTAAAATAATTTTTATATTGTACTAACTTATAATCTATTTCTTCTGCAGCCCTGCGATAGGCCTCTTCTGCTTCGCGTTTGACCCGAAGAGGATATCTCATGTCAGCCACCCGTAGATTAATAATTAAATGTTCATCCATAACGTCATATTTATTTTTTAAGCTTTCAGCATGGTGATACATTTATCTACATCCCGCACTAATTTTGACAACTGTTTCTTTGCCTTGTCCCTTTCTTCTTCATTGCCCGATGAGAAAGATTTGGCAAATTTCAAATTATCATATTTTGTTCTCAGCCCATCTATTTCTGATGACAAAGCCTCAATCACAGCATTCTTTTGTGCAAGCTGCTGCCTTATCTGTGCATTTTCTTCTTTAAGCATATCACAGAGATACATCAATTGCCTCATTCTAATTTCGAATTCAGCAAGAAGCTTTTCATCATTTTTTGTCATAAAACGGCTAAAATGTTACACAAAAATAAATAATAGCAACGAATTAACAAAATTATTAACCTGCTTAATTCTTTAAAAAAAGATTTGCTATAAAATTTAAACAGACACTCAAACAAAAAGAGGTACTTATTCTATATGATAAATACCTCTTCCTTGTTAGTCTTTTTTGGGCTTTTTACAGTAAAACGACCTGCAAGTCGTCTTTTAGTTCGTTGAAGGCTATCTTACCTTCTCTTGCTAACCAACCAAGGGCTGCATACATGTCTTTTTCTGTTAATTTACATGCTTTCTTGATTTCCTTTAAAGATTTATTACCTTCTGCATCAAGATAAGTCCAAATAATACCTGCGTTTGTTCCAATTTTTTCTTTCATAATGGGTGCTAGTTAAAAAATTAAACTCGTTATTATTTTCGATACAAAAATACATAAAATAGACTAGTCAAACAATTTTATATTACATTTTTTAACCAAATCGCAGATTTATGACAAAACAGTTAAATATCGGTTTTATTTGGAGTTTAACCAAATTCTTGTAGTTTTGTGTAAAATTCATTGGTCTTGCGTTTTTTTAGCCTGCATAAGAAAAAAGAGTATGGCGACGAGGAACTCTTGTCGCTCTTTAAAGAAACGGGTGAAGCTGAATACTTTCAACAGCTTTACGAACGGTATATTCCCCTTATATACGGGTTATGCCTGAAGTACCTGCAAAACCCCGAAGAGTCGCAGGACGCCGTTATAGACATCTTCGAAAACCTTTCGCAGAAAATACATGGTTATGAAATTAAGGTTTTCAAGAACTGGCTTTATAGTGTTGTTAAAAATCATTGCTTTCACATCCTTAAAGAAAATAAAAGGGAAATTATAGTAAATTTCGACTCCCAATTTATGGAATCCGATAGCGTTTTGGATCTATTAAGTGAGGATGTGGATGAAGAAAAGGAGAATGCGCTGAACAAGTGCCTCGAGAAACTTCCCGAGCCTCAGCGTATATCTGTGGAAAAGTTCTTCTATGAAGACAAGTCTTATGCAGAAATAGTAGACGAGACCGGTTTTCATCTGAAAAGCGTGAAGAGTTATATACAAAACGGAAAACGGAATTTAAAAATTTGTATTGAGAAAAACCTGAAAGAATGAATTTTTTAGATTACATAAAAGGACAAAGAAAGGGCTCTGATGCTCATCGGATAGAAAAAGATTCGATGAAAGATCCGTTTATGTATGAAGCGATAGAGGGATTCGACAGCATTGACGACGACCATATAGCACGGATAAACAATATACAGAGACGCCTTGTAACCAAGACGAAAGCCGTCAGGAAAAAGCAGCACTCCATCTGGCAAAGTGTGGCCGCGTGCGCGGTTGTCATTTTCGCGGTAGGCGGATATATGGTCATAGGGTATCACAAATCCAACGACCTGCAAGCTCAGGATAAGGGAGTAAACTCCATTATCAATATATATGTACCCGAAGAGTATTATACGGAAAACATCGCTGTAATAGCCATGCATAATACTGAAGTGGCAAAGATACATAAGCCGAACATCAGCAAATTCAGGATAGACCAGAAGGCGATAGCTGTCAGCGAAAGGGAACTTACCGTATTAGCCGAACAGCAGGATGAAGCCCTCGTGGAAGTCTACGCCCCCGAAAACTTCAAGGATGAAGCCGGCATCTCCTCGCTCAGCATGAAACAAGGCAAGCCAGAACCCATGGGCGGATATGAGAAATACAACCTGTACCTGAAATACTCGATGCGCCGTCCTACCGATGACTCCTGCAAAGACAGGGAAGGAATGGTCGCCGTAGAGTTCTCTGTGGATGAGCAGGGCAAGCCATACCTGTTTGAAGTAAGGCAAAGCCTCTGCGGAACATGCGACAACGAGGCTATCCGCCTGATACAAAACGGCCCTAAATGGATGCCGGGCACTGAACGCGTAATGGTAAGGGTTGTATTCTAATCTTTCTTTTCGAACAGGTCGGGACGTAGTCGCTGAGTACGCTCTATGGCCTGCTGAAGTTTCCATTCATCTATCTTAGCCTGATGTCCCGACAGTAAGATATCGGGAACCTGCCAGCCCTTATACTTAGCCGGACGGGTATAGACGGGTGGTGCCAACAGGTTATCCTGAAAAGAATCGGATAAGGCCGATTGTTCATCCCCTATCGCTCCGGGCAGAAGCCGCACAATGGCATCCGCCATAACGGCTGCCGCCAGTTCTCCTCCTGTGAGTACATAATCGCCTATGGATATTTCGCGCGTGATAAGGTGTTCGCGTATCCTGTAATCAATCCCCTTATAGTGGCCGCACAGGATTATTATATTTTCATACGAAGACATCTGGTTGGCTATCTGCTGATTGAAGACCTCGCCATCGGGCGATGTATATATTACTTCATCATACTCCCTTTGTAGTTTTAAAGCAGCAATAACATTATCTACAGGTTCTATCTGAATAACCATCCCCGCTTCTCCGCCAAAAGGGTAATCATCCACCCTGCGATGTTTATTGGTAGTATAATCCCGCAGGTTATGGACGGCAAATTCAACCAGCTTCTTATCCTGTGCCCTCTTCAGTATGGAACAATCGAGTAGCCCGGTAAACATTTCCGGCAACACACTTATTATATCTATGCGCATAATCTCAAATAATATAACGCAAAGGTAAGCCTTTCAATTAATAATTGACAGTGAATAATTAATAATTGGGATACATAAAAGCATTGACACCTAATTTACAGATATTTACATACAAAAAGTGACAAAGGTGACACTATTTTGAATGTTCTACGATGTTACTTTTTCCTTACGGGATAAAAGCACGGCTTAGAGTCTGTTTAAATTTTATAGCAAATCTTTTTTATAGCTATTTTTAGATGGATTTTATCATTTTTGCCAGCAGGTTTAGCGGGCTAAACCAAGAGTAAAAAGGGAATTGAAAATCGGCGGAGCCAAAAAGACGCTAAAAAGAGCATAAAAAAAATTGCTAAGAACTATTGACCTGAACCTGTAATAAAAATTTTCGCTAAAATTTAAACAGGCTCTATGTCAAAGACCTTTTATATAAGATAATTATTTTCTAATTTAATCCGTAAAAAATCCAGAAGATCATTCCGAAATTGAATCCGGCATGGGATAATACTGCACCCAGTATAGAGCCGCTTTTTTTCCGGCAGAGGAAGAAGAAAAGGCTAAGGACAAACATTCCGGCAACCCACAACAGAGCCGGAACAGGCAGGAACTTCCAGACGCCTGATATATATACAATTCCAAAATGGGAGAGGTGCGTTACGGCAAAAGCCAGACTGTCGATAACAGACGCTTTTTTATCGCCAAAAGACTTCGAAAAACTTCCGTGTACAATACCCCTGAAAAACAATTCCTCCCCTATAGGACTAAAAATCATCCCGCTTATCGCCATTATCAGAAAATAGACCAACTTATCCTTCCCGGCAATCCCCACAGGTATATTATAGGAATTACCGATGTAGACATACCAGTTGCTATAGCTGGTGGAGTACAGGAAATAACCTAACAGGAATAACAATGACGCTATGATGAACCCGATAAACAAGGAATAAAGCAACCACATATAACTATCCGGCTTCGTCATCCCTATTTGCCTCCTCCCCTTCTTCGACAAGAAAATGAAAGGGGTAAGAGCCGAAAAAATCATTACATAAGAAACGACAGAATAGCTCCCTGTAACATTCGCCTCCAGTACTATTATAAACCTGATGGTACAAACAATAATAAGGAGAGCCAATCCGAATCTCCAATCGAATTTCAAAAATCTATTCCAGATGCGATTAAATTCCTGTGTCATTGCTTTTTTAGATATGAGAAACTGTAAAGATAGGAATACCTGAGAACCCTTGTCTTATTTTAACTAAAAATTGCACAGTACATGACAAAAAATATTTCATATACTTTCGAAGAGCTTGCTATGTTACCCTTACAGACAGGGTACTCAGAGAAAAGATTTGCTATAAAATTTAAACAGGCTCTTAATGCTAATACACACTTATTTTTTATATTTGCAACAAACACATTGCTATGAAACACATTCCTTTACTTATCTGCATTTTACTCCTGTCCTTTTCTTGCAACAAAAATACTCACTACAACAATATACTGACTCATGCCGAGCAGGTTACCCCTCTCTTCCCCGACAGTGCATTAAAGATACTAGTGTCATGTCAATTTGATAATGTCTGACAAATATCGTATATTTGCCACAAAAGCAACTATGGCAATACGATACAAAGTGACATTAACTGAGG
>NZ_QVMO01000089.1 GCF_010501055.1 Dysgonomonas sp. 521 | reverse complement strand
CCCCGCCTGCGGAACAGATGCACGGAGTCGCGACGCAACGTCAAGACAGAGGATAGACCCTGCAAATCAGGCGTCAGCCAGCGCCGTTAGCAAGCGTACGGGGTACCCACCCGGTGCAGGCGGCGTAGAATGAAGTGCGGGCGCTTTTAAGCATCGTCTGCCAATTATTGCAATGATGAATCTTTCATCACTTCATTCAGCCGGCAAACCGATGGTGGGTCGTACGGCGAAGCGGGGCGCAATGCTTTTTTGCTTACTTTTGGAGCTTTGGCCAAAAGTAAGGCAAGCAATCTGTGATTGCGCGCAGGATAATTGAACACATAATTTAAACAAAACGGAATACTGATTCACATTAATAATTTATCCCAAACATAAAACAGGAAGGTGTTATCGTCTGATAGCACCTTTTTTGTTGATATTGACTAAAGGCTTTCCGGAGGTTACTTCCAAACCCGCCTTTAAAGGCGTGGCAATTGACTAAAATACAATTATTTGAAATCTTCCGACCATAACCGGGGCAAGCCTGCAATGACAAAAATGTTTTTTTACTTTTGAAACTCTCTCTCTTTTGTTATTTTTATAACTTTGTACCCGAATTAATAGACTACGATATGCCAGTAAATATTCCGAACAATCTTCCGGCTATAGAAATTCTAAAAAAAGAGAATATCTTTGTAATGAATGAGTTAAGAGCACACGAGCAGGACATCCGTCCCCTGAGAGTGCTTATACTCAACCTGATGCCGATAAAAATAATGACGGAGACAGACCTTATCAGGCTGCTGTCTAACAACCCGTTGCAGGTGGAGGTAGAATTCCTGAAACTGGAAACCCATGTTTCGAAAAATACACCGGAAGAACACTTACTGATGTTTTATAAGAGTTTCAGCGAAGTAAAGGATGATTATTACGATGGACTAATAATAACCGGCGCACCTGTAGAGCTATATGATTTTGAAGAAGTAACATACTGGCCTGAGATTTCAGCCATATTCGACTGGGCGCGTACCCATGTTACTTCAACATTGTATATTTGCTGGGCGGCTCAGGCTGCCATGTATCACTTTTACGGTGTAAAAAAACAAATACTACCCGAAAAAATGTTCGGTGTATTCAAGCATATCGCCCACGATAAGAAGTTCCCCCTATTCAGAGGATTCGATGATGAGTTTTATATTCCCCACAGCCGCCATACAACGGTCACACGCGATGAAATACTGAAACACGACGGGCTGAAAATACTGTCCGAATCCGATGATTCGGGTGTAGGTATCGTGATGTCGCGCGGAGGCAGGGAATTCTACCTGACAGGGCATTCCGAATACGCGTCAAATACGCTGAATACGGAATATGTAAGGGATACCGAAAAGGGGCTGCCTATAAAAATTCCCCAGAACTATTACAAAAACGATAATCCGTCTAATCCGCCTATAGTACGCTGGTCGGGACACGGAAACTTGCTGTTTAACAACTGGCTGAATTATTTCGTTTATCAGGAAACGCCTTATGACAAAACAAAAATCAAAGACCTGGGAGACATTACACAATTAAATGAATAATGAAAAAAGCGCTTCTTATAATAGATATCCAAAACGAATACTTTGCCGGAGGCAGAAAAACCCTTGCCGGTGCGGAGGCAGCAAGTGAGAATGCAAAGCTGGTACTGGAAAACTGCCGTAGAGAAGGGATTCCCGTAATACATATCCAACACATAAATAATAGAGAAGGAGCTACTTCCTTTTTGCCGGAATCGGCAGGGATAGACATTCACAAAAACGTAAAACCCCTCGAAGGAGAAAAAGTAATAATAAAGCACTGGCCGAATAGTTTCAGGGAAACCGGACTTTTAGAATACCTTCAATCTTTAGAAATCCGCGAGCTTATTATTTGTGGAATGATGACTCATATATGTATCGATACCACTGTACGTGTTGCTAATGACTTTAAGTTTATAAATCTCCTGATTGGCGATGCCTGCGCAACTTTAGACTTGCAAATAAAAGATAAAAAGACTGATGCTGAAGATGTACAGAATGCTTTTTTGGCTGCTTTGAATGGTTCTTTTGCTACGGTAGTAACTACCGGGGAGTATCTGAACAAGGAGTATTTAAACTAAAATATGAATCTCGACTGAGTAACTGTTTAAATTTTATACGAATATTTTATTATACCTTTTTCTTCGTTCATTTTTAGTCTGTTTTCGGCTGTTTTTTCCTTTCTCTCAACTCAACCAACGGTCACAGGAGCGAAGCGTATGTAAATAGCCCGCTATTATCGTTTCGAGGAAGAAAAAAACAGCCGAAAACAGCTCTAAAAATTTGAACGAAGAAAATTTAAACAGTTACTGAATGGCCGATAAATTTATCTATATGTAGGGGCAAGCGCTTCCTGCCCGAATAATAAAAAGATGAAGAGTCAAAAAGTAACACTCAAGAACAAACAAAAAACTGTCACTTTTGTCACTTTTCAGTTAAAAATTTAAAGGAGAATATCACTTGTTGAAAAATAGAAAAATAGAATTACTAGCCCCTGCTAAAAATCTGGAGTGCGGTATCGAAGCTATCAATCATGGCGCGGATGCCGTATATATCGGCGCTCCAAAATTCAGTGCGCGTGCTGCCGCCGGAAATACATTCGGAGATATAAAACAACTGGCTGAATATGCGCACCTGTACAACGCAAAGGTATATGTAGCCCTGAATACCATACTGAATGATAAGGAACTGAAAGAAACGGAGGCCTTAATATGGCAGTTGTACAATGAGGCGAAAATAGACGCGCTGATAATACAGGATATGGGAATAACGATGCTCAACCTCCCTCCTGTCGCCCTGCACGCCAGCACGCAAATGGATAACAGGAATGTGGAAAAAGTGACGTTTCTGGAACAGGCAGGCTTTAAGCAAATAGTGCTTCCCCGCGAACTGACAATAGACGAGATACACGATATAGCAGCACAGGTAGATACACCGCTTGAGGTGTTCGTTCATGGCGCGCTGTGCGTGTGTTACAGCGGGCAATGTTATCTGAGCCAGGCTCTTTCGGGACGTAGCGCCAACAAGGGCGCATGTGCCCAGTACTGCCGCCTGCCTTATACCCTGACAGATGCAGAGGGTGAAGAAATTATGGCTAAAAAGCATTTCCTTTCTATGAAAGACCTGAATCTTTCCGACAATATGGAAGAGTTGCTCGAAGCCGGAGTCACCTCCCTGAAAATAGAAGGGCGGCTCAAAGATGTTTCCTATGTGAAGAATGTAGTGGCCTATTATCGCCGGAAACTGGACGAGATTTTCAAAAAACATCCTGAATATTTGCAGGCATCGTCAGGCCGTCCGGATTATACGTTTGAGCCGAATCTTGAGAAAAGTTTTAACAGGGGATTTACCAAATACTTCCTGCACGGCCGTACAAAGAATATATGGTCGCTGGATTCTCCCAAGTCGGTAGGCGAACCTATCGGGAAAATCTCGGAGATCACGACCAAATACATAAAAATAAACAGCACGAAGAAGCTGCATAACGGAGACGGGCTTTGCTTCTTCAACAACCATAAAGAGCTGGAAGGCATCAATGTAAACCGTGTAGAAGGCGACTTTATTTACCCTGCCAGCGTTCCGGAACTTAAAAAAGGAACATTTGTCTACCGTAATTACGACCATGAGTTTGAAAAGCTACTGTCTAAAAAATCGGCAGAGCGGAAGATAAGCGCCAAGATAGAAGTGAACGAAATACCCTTCGGCTTCTCTCTACAGATTACCGATGAGGATGACAATTATGCCATCCTGAATTTTGAACAGGAAAAGCAGCCCGCGCAAAAAGACCAGACCGAAAATATACGGAATAACCTGAGCAAAACAGGAAACACGATATTCAGGATAGAGGATGTCAATATCAGTTTCAACGACAGTTGGTTCATCCCCGCGTCCATACTTTCGGAATGGAGGAGGCAGCTTACGGACAAATTGTTATCGGTGCGGAAAATAAATTACCGTCAGGATATTGTTCCGCATAAGCAAACGGCTCATGCCTTTCCGGTAAAGTACATTACATATCTGGGCAATGTGATGAATGACAAGAGCCGGCAATTCTATGTACAGCACCAGTCTATGGTGAGCCAACCGGCTTTCGAGAAGCAGGCGCAGGATGACGTTCCGCTGATGTTTACCCGCCACTGTATCAAACAGTCGCTGGGCTGGTGCCCGGTGGAAGGGAACGAAAAACATCCTTATAAAGAACCGTTTTATCTGATGTATAATAATACAAGGTTAAGGCTGTCTTTCGACTGTAAGAATTGCGAAATGAAGGTATACGACCAGACGGGTAACCCGTAAAAAAGACGGATACAAAAAACGTGAAAATATTTTTAACAATCCACAAAAAGGAATACAAAATATAGAGATATTTTCTATACCTTTGACGGCTAAGGTCGCAGGCCTATTAATTACTATTGTAAGTGAAACAATGTGAAGCATTTATGCCTCAGCAATAAATTATAGATTTTTATCCGTTACTTATGTAATATTGCGGAATCCTATGTTAAAGAAAATATTCAGGTACACATGGCCGCCACTGGTTATCGCTATCATCATTTTTTATTTGTGCTGTCTTATTCCATCTAATGACATACCCGAAGTCGGGTTCGAATTTTTTATGCCTACAGATAAGATAGTGCATTTTTTGATGTATTTCGGGTTGGCAGTAGTAGCTTCATTCAATTATATCTACGATAAGAGAGGGAAGATTATAATACTTAGGCTCATTGTCTTTGCCGTATTTGTCCCTATTATTTACGGTGGGTTGATTGAAATTATTCAGGAAAAATATTACCCTGAAAGAAGTGGCGACTGGTACGATTTTTGGGCGGATATGCTGGGAGCTTTGGCCTCCCTTCCTTTTTCGTTTTGGTTCAGGAGATTTTTATTAAACAGGGAATTAAGAGAACAAGAAGCATGAAAAAATCACTTATTTTCATAATCGCTTTATTTATTTCGATAAATATATTCTCACAGGAGAAGAACGACTACCAGTACAAGGTAAAAGTCGGCGACATGGCTCCCGACTTCGAAATGAACCTTCCATCCGGAGAAACAGTGAGGCTGTCTTCGCTGAGAGGAAAAGTGGTCATGCTACAGTTTACGGCAAGCTGGTGCGGTGTATGCCGCAAAGAAATGCCGCATATAGAAAAGGAGATATGGCAGAAGCATAAAGACAATCCTGACTTTGCGCTGTATGGCATCGACAGGGAGGAACCGGCGGAGACCATCCTGAAATTTGCCAAAGCGACAGGCGTTACTTACCCTATCGGGCTCGATCTTAAGGGCGATATATTTACCACCTTTGCCGAAAAGGAGGCTGGTATCACACGCAATGTTATCATCGGCAAAGATGGGAAAATAGTTATGCTGACACGGCTCTTCAAAATGGAGGAGTTTAACGAAATGGTTACACTGATAGATTCGTTACTGGCTAAGTAAAGCCATTGGCTGGTTTGTTATTTGTAAGTAGGACAACAAGAGTAAGTTATAACTCTTATCTATTACCCGGTCATGTTTAAAACAAAAGAAATAGAGAATCTCTTGAATACTTGTGAAAAGAGAGAGAATACCTTATCCGATATTAGCAAAATATCGATAGATGATAAAGATTACCTTTACTACATATCGGCCTACAAAGGCTGTGAAATAACGCCGGATATCAGGATATTGGGATATAAGGAATCGTTGAACGCGAACAATTATATATTAAAAAATTATCCCGATACTGCCTGTAGGGTATGGAAAATAGGGCATTCGGGTATAGGAGACGAATGGTTTATCAACAAAAAATCCCATTCTGTCCTCTTTTTCGATCACGATCAGGGAGAATATACCGGTGCCGAATTTACCGACCTGGAAATAACATTTAATGATTTTTTCCGTATGAGCTTTTTGCTCCGCTCATTAGAAGATTTTCTGGATGATAATACCTCTTATGACCTGATGAAGGTGGAAAAGGCATTCAAATCGGAAATGAACAGGATTAGCCCGAAGTTGTACGAAAGATACCCTTATAATTGGATTTAAACGATGGATGTAGTAATTATAAAATATAACGCAGGAAATATATTCTCAGTCGACCATGCTTTCAAACGCCTGGGCGTGGAGGCTACAGTCACAGGAGATAAAGAGCTGATACAAAAAGCCGACAAAGTCATTTTTCCCGGAGTAGGCGAGGCCAGTTCGACAATGCATTACCTGAAACAAACAGGATTGGATACACTCATTCCTGCATTGAAGCAACCCGTTCTGGGCATTTGCCTTGGTATGCAGCTAATGTGCTCACATTCTGAGGAAGGAGACGCTGACTGCCTGAACATATTCGACGCGCAGGTAAAACGCTTTCTCCCTCAACGGCATGAAGATAAAGTACCTCACATGGGTTGGAATACGATTACTGATGTAAAGAGCGCCATATTTGACGATACACTGGAGAATGAGTTTGTCTATTTCGTACATAGCTATTATGTGGCTATGGGCGAGCATACCGCGGCTACAACAGACTATACGCTGCCGTTCAGTGCCGCCATGCACAAGGATAATTTTTATGCGACCCAGTTCCACCCCGAAAAGAGTGGAAGTGTAGGCGAAAAGATATTAAGGAACTTTCTGGATATAAAGTAAGTAACTGTTTAAATTTTATACGAATATTTTATTATACCTTTCTCTTCGTTCATTTTTAGTCTGTTTTCGGCTGTTTTTTCCTTTCTATCAACTCAACCAACGGTCACAGGAGCGAAGCGTATGTAAATAGCCCGCTATTATCGTTTCAAGAAAGAAAAAAGCATCTCTAAAACATCTCTAAAAATTTGAACGAATAAAATTTAAACAGTTACTAAGAAAAGGTTCGTATATAAACCTGTACTATCATTGTGTATGGTAGTTTCTCTTGATGTACTCTACTATCTTATGAATGTCAACAGAGGTTTTGCCCATGATATACATGCAAATCAGCTCGCATTCCTCTATTTCGGTCAATTCATATACTTTATCCGGACTGGCTGTGCGCCTCCTGATTACTTCTATGATAATTTTCTTCCTTAATTTCTGCAAGACCAGATCATCTTGCTTCGTTTTTGGTTTTATTGTTCCGTTTAATGTGCTCATAACATGACAGTAGAGTTATTACCAGACCATTCAGATTCAAGTTCAGCTAAAGATAATGAAAAATAATTATGGTATAAACAGCAAATATTTAAAGAAATTGTTAAGATGCTGTCAAACATAAAAGGCTGCCCGATAGCAGGATATATACTCACACGGAAAAAGATTGATATTTGGATAAATTATATGCGTATTTTTTTGGACTATGTGCAGAAAATATACTAATTTTACACAGCCAATTGCGAAAGTAGCTCAGTTGGTAGAGCACGACCTTCCCAAGGTCGGGGTCGCGGGTTCGAGCCCCGTTTTTCGCTCGAAAAAAGATGCGCATGTGGCGTAATGGTAGCCGCGCTGTCTTCAGGTGGCAGTGGCCTACGGTCGTGGGGGTTCGAGTCCCTTCATGCGCACTGAGAGCGACAAATTGAAGATTTCTTCTTTTTGTCGCTTTTTTCGTTTTTGTAAGTTGCTATTTCTGTGTTGATTAAATGAAAGAATGAATTGGGCTTTGGAGTTCGATAACCTTTGATTTCTTGGTTATAGAAAACACCCTCAGGAAATACTAAATTCTGCAATTTTTCTTTCTTTACAATATCAAAATCATTCCATAAACCACCTAATTTACAAGACATTTGCAGTGCATAATCTACATATGGCTCGTAGTTCGATAAATTTATTTCAGCAATTTCAAGTTTTTGCTTCAAATCATTCAACTGTGGTTCAAATTCATTGCGTACAGCATCATATATATCTTTCTCTATTTCTCCACACCCATACTTAACTTTGGCTGTTTGTACTTTATTCTCAATCTCTGTAATTCTCGTTTTAAACTGTTTCTGTTGGTTTATAGCAATCTTATTCCATTCGTTAAACAAATCCTTCATCATAGATGTGAGAGTAGGCTTAAACTCATTTGGAATACTGTATGAACGCAACATATTAGAATATTGATTATGGAGCATTTCGCCTGCATAATTCTTACGACAACCAATAGTATTGCACTTATAATATATGAAGCGACCTTTGGCTGTATATGCTGTTAATGCTTCCCCACAATGGGCGCAAAATATGTGTCTTTTTAATGGGTAGTTATCATTTATACGTTCGTGTTTATAAGCGTATTTCTTTGCTGTAACTATACCATTTGCCAAATCAAATAATTCATCAGAAACAAGAGGTTTGAAGTTGGTAGCTTTTACCAACTCGTCCCCTAACATCTTATGTTTGATATACCCTTTATAAAATGGGTTTCTAAAAATCTTAGACAATTCTTGTTTGGTTAGATTTAATCCTTCCTCGCTTCTTAGCTTGAACAGGATTTCACTATTTGCTAAATTGTCATAGGCTTTCCATTCAAAAGCCTTTCTAATAGATTCACCTTCTTTATTAATGGTAATTTTGGTAGTTTCTTTACCATTGGTAGTCTCTTTTACTTTCGTGTAACCAATTGGTGGCTTAAACGTACAGATACCTTTTTCTAACTTATTCTTTATCCCTGTAAGACATTTCTTTCTACGTTGCATATTATCATACTTTCCCATGATAAAGTGTATATCCTGCATCAATACACCTGAATCAGTTGAGGTATCTATTGGCTGTGTAACAGAGTGTAAATATATGCCTTCTTCCAATAATTCATCTTTTAATACAATAGCACCACCCCCACTTCTTGAAAATCTATCCAAGTCAAAGACTAATATTGTATTAATCTTACTATTTCTTCTGGCATCAGCAATCATTTTGTTAAACTCTTTTCTGTCATCAGTTTTAGCCGATTCGAAAGTCAATCCATAAGAATGTACTATCTCAACGTTATTTCTTGTTGCATAATCAATAATATAATTCATCTGCGTTTCTATGCTGCAATTATTATCAAACTGTTTCTTTGTTGATACTCGTGCATACGTGTAGGCAAATAAGCCTTCTTCTATTTTAGTTCTTTGTGTTTTTATTTTACTTTTTTTCATCATAACTTGTTTTACGTGTTCTTATTTCTCTTTTTTATTCATTCTAAATTGCTCATAAGTAATTTGAGCATACATATACATTTGGTTTAATACAGACTTCAATTCTTTTTCATCTGTAAATTCTATATTATTCTTTTTGAAAATTTCTTCATATTTTCTAATTTGTTCTTCATTAAACATTCATAAAGATTTTACACCTTTATTTTTTCCACAATAGCAATGCTATTGGTATTATTTTTTAAGTAAAAAATACCAACTAACATATATCAGTAAGCTACTGGGTGACTACTATCTATGTTTGTGTTTTAACTAATATTTGCAATTATACCTTTTTTATTTTTGATTCCCAAATTCTGGGGCAAATTTTTTCTGGAATTTTTTTGAGAGAGCACACGCGCAAGATAATGTACTCGATTTTTGGGGGTAGGTCTTTTTCATTTATTAGTCAGATGGATACCTTGGTAGGGGGTAGGTAGGGGATACCCCCTATCTGTTAGACAATAGCTTTCACTTTACGCAAAGTATTAACTGACGTTCCTGTTATCTTTTGTATGTTTCTTAGGCTATATCCTTTTCTAAGTAGTTTAATATCTTCTGCATATTGGTTTTTCATTGCTTCATTATCCTTTCTGTAACCAACTTTACGCCCTACGTTGCCTCCATTTGCTAAATGGTTCTTATATCCACTTTCAACACGTTCACGAATGGTCTTGCGTTCCATGCGTGCGACTTCTGCAAGTATTGTTATAAGAAATTGGGACATGGGATTTATATTACCATCTGGTAATAAAGTTTCAATGTTATAGTTCTGTATGAATACAGATATTTTGCTTTGGTTGAACAATTCGATAGCTTGCAAGACTTGTAATGTATCACGACCCAGACGACTAAGCTCTGTCACTAAGACTTTATCTATATTATTGGTATTAACAAACTCAATTAATTCCATTAACGCAGGACGCTCTGAGTTCTTTTTAGCACCACTAACCTGCTCTGCGAACACTTTTGCAATCTCATAGTTATTTTGGCTTGCAAAGGCTGTTAAATCGTTTATTTGACGTTGGTAATCTTGTGTCCCATTTGTAGAACTTACTCTTGCGTATATGGCTACTCGTTTCATCTTGATTTTCATTAAAGAAAGTAGGGAGCATTATCCTGTTACTGCATTTGAGATTTACCAGATTTCAGGGAGAACAGGATAAAAGCGTCCCCACTTATTATTACAACACAAATATAGTTGTTATATGTGATATATCAAATATTTTTGATTGCTATTTTAGTTAAAAATGGTTGAAATAAAAGATATATCAAATATTAATATGTAATTTTAGACTTTACAAGTCCAATAAACCCTATATTAAAGATGGATATAAAGAAAGAGAAGAAGCCAATAACGATATATCATGTACATTTCTTTGGTGTAGATGATATTACCCAAAGTGATTATTACTTTGGCAGTATCTCAGCTATATTTGAGCATTTTGAAAAATCAGAGATTGGCATACAGGCATCAAGTTTATATAACTATAACTTCGATGAGGTAACCAATCCCATCTATGAGAATAAGAAATGCAGAATAAGGAAGAGCATATTAATTACAAAATCTAAATCAAAATAGTTGATATAAGTAAAATATATATACTTTTGTACTGGGTTCGTGAATAAGGTGTTATTCAGTCCCAATTTATTGATATTATAAGAGACATTTAATCCATCATTCCTGAACCTGGTAAGTTAAGAATGCAGCATGGATAGTCCAAATGTTCCATTTCTCTATATGACAGTATAGGGGATATGGGATTGTAGACTATTGCTGCATACGTTACCAGGCGTCAGGGGTGAATAGTTTTACAATTTCCATGTCCCTTTCTTTATTTTAAACTGTTCGTTTGGGGAATTGGTGAACACAAACTTCATAATTATGAAAAATTTGTTTATACCATTGTTAATGGTATTTGTATGTGGTAGTATCTATGCACAGGATACTAAAAACTCTTTACAAGCTAATATTCTGTATGGTTCTAAGATTAAAACTGCAGGTTTTGGTTTAACTTTCAATCTCACAGGAAAGAAACATGAATTTTCGCCATCTATCAATGTCTTCCTTCCCAAAGATGATATCAAAGTTCGAGAAATCAATTTTGACTATCATCGTTTGTATAGGATTGGCGACAAAGTCAAAGTATTTCCTATTGTTGGCTTTGCATTATCTGTATGGGATGGCTTTGGTGGAGAAGGAGATAGTGCCTTAGGCGACAATGATACTAAATTTGGCGCAAATCTTGGTCTTGGTGGTCGCTATTCAATCAATGAGAAATTTGATGCTGGGTTTCAACTTAAATATAGTGCCATGTCTTCTTCTGGTTCACAAGCAGTTCCTATGCTTACAATAGGTTATAAATTATAATCACAAACTTAATTAATATATAGAATTATGAAAAAGACCAACTTCAAATATTCAATTTATTTAGTGTTATTATTAATATCAGGTTTTACTTTCTCGTCTTGTTCTGATGATGACGAAGAAGAAAATTCAAATATTGAAAATATTCTCATTGGTAAATGGCAGCCTGTTAAAATTTCAGACGAACCTATTATAAATGATGAGTTATTTTCTCCACTTAAAGATGATATTTTAGAATTCTCATCAGATAAGACTGTTTATTATGATGAGAATAAAACTTATTATGGTTTTGCCAATAAACCAATATATGACAGTTATAAAAGTACGTGGTCTGTTCGAATAGAAAAATTTGAATCACACGAATATCAGATACTTAATTTTAAAGATGATGGTGTATTCTTTTTCAGCGAAGACTTTATAATTGTTTCAATTAGCGATACGAAACTTGTCATTAATAATGGATTGGAATACGAATTCACTCGAATTAAATAATCAATGTAACCTTTTAGGTTAAGTTCACACAAATAAGAATGTATCAATAAGTCTATTTATAGATTATATTGATACATTTTTATTTTCACACAAAATTATCACAAATATATGATAATCATCTTTTGATGATTATTTTTGTCGTACAGGATAACAGGATAATCCTCACGCCTGATTTTCCATGTAAATAGGCGAGTTTACGAAAATTACGAGTAACGCAGGTGTCAATCACTCCAATTTTGCCCAAAATTCGATAAGGCTTTTACTGATTTTTTGGCGATGGGTAGGGGAAAGGGGCTTTCCAAAATTAGGATTTTTGTTGCCCTTTAATGATTCACTAATTTTCTTTTTATGTTCTTCTGATAACTTTCTACTTGTTCTCATGGATTATTGTAGTTTAAATACTTATTGATATTATTATTGATATTATTATTGATATTATTATTGATATTATTATTGATATTATTATTGATATTATTATTGATATTATTATTGATATTATTATTGATATTATTATTTATCTTATTTATAAATATTTCATGTTTATATTTTATCTCTTTATATTGATTAATATATTCATTTATAATATTGTTTTTCATATTATTGATTTCATTTTCTGACTGTTGGGGTAGTAATATTGTATCTGGGAGGGTAGGTTGTAATATACCCTCTGAGGGTACAATATGAGGTTTCTCTATTAGCTGTATTTTTGTCTTTTTCTTACTTGTCCCTTTGGATATTGTTATTAATCTGTCGAGATACTCAAAATAGAAATCAACCAAAAATTGAGCGTTTAAAATATCTTCAAATGTAATAGGTCTTTTGACTTTCTGGCAATACCTTCTTATCTCTTCATACTTAAATCTTATTTCAGCCCTGTATATATTTTTACATTTTGGGTTTTTCTCTTTATGGAACTTTAATATATATTCCTTTCCTGAAATATTTGAGATATCCTTGCCTTTATCATAACAACATAGTTCAGATGTGTCTTTCTTCTTCTTTTTTATTAAAATCGTCCTTATCTCAAATTGGTTATCTAACGAGCCTTTATGCCAATAAGTAATTTCATCTATAATCTTCTTTCTGTCGTATCTGATAGAGCCTATCAATTTTACAGTATTATCTTTGTTTTTCAGATTTTGCCTGATTGTTTTTTCAAAGTCAACCTTATAGCTATCCATGGCTATATCTATTTCTTTGAAGTTGTTTATTGACAGGTTTAAGTCATTAAGTATTGAGGGGATATATTTTAAGGTATCATTATAAAATACCTCATTGTTAACTAAAAATTTCAATTTGCCCGTATAAATACTACCATAGTGTAAGGCAAAGTTTATTATGCCTATCAAGTATTTCTTATGATATACTTGATATGAATGCTTGTATCTATTTGAGGGGTCTATTGTTCGTTTCAACTTGGTATTTCCAAATTGGAAATCATCACAATAATAATACTCTGAATTGTGAGTTACCACATAATCAAAATTATCTTCTACTGTCGAAATGCAGCTAAATACTAATTTGTCAAGTACAATTGTAGCTGTTGGTTTCTTACTTTTTCTTTCATATTTCATTAATTAAAAAATTTATACTCTTATTATTTTTAAGTACACTATGGTACAGTCCATATAATTAAATATAGAATTACTGAGGAAATTGTAAATAGTTAAGGGAAATATTTTATTGGGTTATATCCATAAAGTTAATCATTGTTGTCCGCTAAAAGCAGAAAGCTTGCCTATTTTAGACATATCCTCTTGTATATCAGTGTTTGTTTTTCGCATAATCAAAAGTAAGCCCCCTGTATTTCAGGGAATAGAGAATTTTGATATTTCATTTTTTGTTTGTTGATTATGCATCTCCAACTACCTTCGGGGTCTTCCAAAAAGCTGTAAATGTTGATATAACTCATCAGCTGTTGACGGATTACGGACACCATGTTTGAAAAAGCCCATGGACGTTTAACTTTGCTCCTGACAAGTGCAATCAACAGATTGGCTAGCATGGATATCCAAATTTGTATTTCAATGGCGTTCTGATTGTCTCCCAAGAAGTATTTTAACGGGAAATTCTGTTTCAATTGCTTAAAGAGCAGCTCTATTTGCCAACGTTTTTTATAAATCAAGGCTACTTTTTCGGCAGGCAACTTCAAGTTGTTGGTTATAAACTCGAATAACTGCCCGTTTTGCGCATCCCAATAAGCAATTCTGCGACTTGGATGTACAAGTTTCCCGTTTTCTCCGTAATGTAGTATTATCTCTTCGTCTTTGAGCACACCGCTGTCCGAGCTTTCGGGGATATCGAATTCTTCGCCGGCATCGTATCGGGCATTATCCTTTAGCCGGGTTACATAAAATACGCCTTCTCTGGTAAAACGTTCGTATTGAGCATAGTCAACATAACCCTTGTCGAAAGTTATAAAAGAGCCTTTCTCCAAATGCACTTCCGAAAGTAAAACGTGATCATGGCGTACGGCTTGCGTATATCTTACCAGGCAAGGCATGTTATAACTCAGGTCTATGATGGTGTGCGCCTTTATCCCGCCTTTCTTTTTCCCTTCCTTGGACAGGCGCCCGCAACCTTTCAAGATATCTTTGAACAGGCTTATGGTGGTCGAATCCATTGCGTAAAGCCGTTTTACGTCAATCCCTGTCAAACGGCTGTCCGATAAACTTGTTGAATGTTTACGATACACTTCCATATAAATATCTCCGAATATAGCACTTTTGCGTCGTGCGTTGGCATCGGAAAGTGTACTGCGACGAACCATGTAATCCAATCCCAAATGAGACAACTTATGGGCGTTACTCAACATGCCGATAACAAGCTCGCGAATGGAATGATAGCCCTCTATAATACCGAAAAGCATAACGATCAAATGTTTACGCGTGTCAAACTTCTTGACATAGTATTCACCATCATGTTTTTTCGCAATCTTGCTGATATTTACACCCTGTATGAAAATTAACAGCTGATTCAATATCGGCTGTCCGATAAAATCCCTACTTTTGCTCATGAGCTTAATTTTGTTTTGTTGCTACTACAAAGATAAGCAGAAGAGCGGATTTTTTATTTTTTAAAAGTTCGCTCTGTTTTTTAGCGGACAGTAGTGATAATATATAATGCTTTGTTCAATACAAACTCTAATGCCTGTCTAAATCTTTTAGATAGGCATTTGCATATATGAAGGATACGTAGTGGCGTATCGATTTTTTATTCTTCGCTCGTTCATATCTTTTTACTTAATAATGCGGATAAGTATTTAAAATAAACGAACTGCTTGCCATAACTATATTTTTACCTACTTTTGTTCTTGAAAGAAGAAAGAAGAAAGAAGCCTGCCTGTCACTACTATAGTGACAGGCAGGCTTCTTTTATTGATGACTGCAAATATAAGGAATCCTACCCTCTTAACGATTATCAATTCACGTATATTTATTGCTTATTCACGCCTTTTTGACTCATTGTCAGCCTTCACTGAAAATATTATCAGCTCCCCTAAAATGGTCAAACATCCTGACTTATAGATGTTTAACAAATTGTTTGACAATTATCCACCCTTATTTATAAGCCTCATATCCAACTGATACTTAATACATTCAGAAACCCCTATTTTCTGTCTGTCACTATAGTAGAGACAGACAAAATAAGACAATAGTATTTTCCTGATAACAAGCAGGAAATGAACGAACTAAACAGCAAAAAAACAAATGCACCTACAGCTACAATCTGATAAGGATAAAACATGGAAGAGTAATCTCTTTACGAATAAAAATATAATAAAAAAGCATAACAGCCGGGGAGGCGATATTACCGTCTTGTTGTCTTCAACAATGTTGTCTTATTTGTCTTCACTTATTCTGCCCGCCGCTTGCGAAAGTAGTAGGCGGAGCCTCCCCGTAATATACCCCTTCCTGCCTCCCCCGATAGGGGAGGTAGCGCGAGGCGGTCAATACAAATCAAATTTAAATATAATAAACAGAGCCTCTGCTTCCCCCTCTCCTGTGGAGAGGGTTGGGGTGAGGTGTATTATTCATCTTTCCATCTCTCCAGTCTCCTCCCCATTTGGGGGAGGCCGGGAGGGGGTGGCTTAAAAATTACTTTTATGAAAACCAAAACACAAAACAAAAGTACAGTCAGAGGCTTTTGGCGGCTGATAGCCGTTATTGCAGCCTGCTGGCTTCTGAGCCCTCATATGGGGGCGCAGGTAACCGTAGGGGGGAGTACCTCCCCTCAGGATTTTTCACTGCTGGAAATAGTGACTGCTTATACCGATGGAGTTAAAGCTGACGGGGGCAGTAGTAATGGAGGCCTTCGTCTTCCACGCCTGACTACAGCCCAGCGTGATGCTGTGCAAGCTTCCTTTGGCAGTGAAACTACAGGTAAAGCTAAAGGGCTGACTATCTACAATATTAGCAACGACTGTGTGGAAACATGGAACGGGGCAAAGTGGATCAGTATATGTGCTGATGCCTCGCCAATATGTGTACCTATCACTGATGTAACCATTGGTGGAACAACAACCTATACCACAGGCAGTACTATAAACCTGACAGCCAATGTCGCGCCTGCAGGAGCAACATCTGCATCCTATCAATGGAACAAAGACGGAACCCCTATCCCGGGTGCAACAGGAGCTACATACAACAAGGCCTCCTGTACATCAGCCGATGCGGGTAGCTATACGGTGACTGTATCAAACAGTTGTACCAGCCCGGCAATAACCAGTACAGCAACAAGTGTGACTGTAACCGATGCTTGCGCAGGAAAGGCCATATCCACATCAGGTGGTAACCTAACCCAGTCTATCAATCTGGGCAGTGCCATAACCGGGGTAACCTTCACCACAGGCACAGGCGGAGCAAACATTACTGTTACTGGTCTGCCAACAGGGGTAACGGCATCGGGTAACGGCACCAATGCAGTCCTAGTTTCAGGTACGCCAACTGTAGCCAATGCTTATTCGATAACAGCAACTACAGATGCCGGCTGTACGGACGGAAGCAAAACTTTAGCCCTTACAGTAACCGATGCTTGCGCAGGAAAGGCCATATCCACATCAGGTGGTAGCCTAACCCAGTCTATCAATCTGGGCAGTGCCATAACCGGGGTAACCTTCACCACAGGCACAGGCGGAGCAAACATTACCATAACAGGTCTGCCAACAGGGGTAACGGCATCGGGTAACGGCACCAATACAGTCCTAGTTTCAGGTACGCCAACTGTTGCCAATGCTTATTCGATAACAGTAACTACAGATGCCGGCTGTACGGACGGAAGCAAAACTTTAGCCCTTACAGTAACCGACCCATGTGCCGGAAAGGCCATATCCACATCAGGTGGTAGCCTAACCCAGTCTATCAATCTGGGCAGTGCCATAACCGGGGTAACCTTCACCACAGGCACAGGCGGAGCAAACATTACCATAACAGGTCTGCCAACAGGGGTAACGGCATCGGGTAACGGCACCAATACAGTCCTAGTTTCAGGTACGCCAACTGTTGCCAATGCTTATTCGATAACAGTAACTACAGATGCCGGCTGTACGGACGGAAGCAAAACTTTAGCCCTTACAGTATCATCCGTTCCGGCATTCTCTCCTGTTTACAATGTAAATCCAGGTACAACTACACTAAATGTAGATGGTGCCTTTATACAGGGTACTACTGATAATAAAGACCGTGGTACAACAGTAAACCATAGTTCAATGTCAGCCGGAGTATTCCGCTATACAGGAGGAAGCGGGCAAAACTTCAGCACAATTACTACCACTGCAAATGGTGTTACGGTAACCGTTTCTTCGGCAACCGGCAAACTGGCTAATGGCGCTGGAGAATTAGCTATAAATGTTTCGGGCAAACCCACTATTGCAGGTAAGGCGTTCGATATTCCAGTAACAGTGCTTGGCCGACAGTTATATGTACGTGTACATGTCGGCTGTGGAGCTTATATTAGTTCAACCCGGACAGTACCTTCAACCAATGGTGACCCGGCATGGTTGCAGTTCCAGTGCTTCAACTTAGGGGTTACGAACAAAAGTCTTAACCCGCTCACGCCAAGTACTAGCCTGTATGGATCTTACTACCAGTGGGGAAGAAGTACTGCCGGCTGGATTTCTGATAGTGGAGTATCTTCTAACACAGCTTGGGGCAATGGTACTATGGATGTAAATCCCCCAAGAGGCACCGATGATCCTTGTCCTACAGGCTGGAAAGTTCCATCTGTACAGCAATTAATTAATTTGTGGAATGGAAATCTTGAAGGCGGTCTTTTCGACGAGATTAGCTCTAATAATAAGGTAACATGGTTGTCTGGTGCAGGTGGAGCATTAATTGGTAAAAATTTGTTTTTACCAGCCACAGGATTTTTCGATAAAAATGAAAATATAATAGACTTTCAGGGAGAAGAAGCACGATATCATTCATCCAACATTACTACAGTTATATGGGCATCACCCTATATTCTAAGATTTTATAATCATCCGTCAGATGGCGCTTCCGCATGGGCGGAACAAGGTCAAAAGCCTTCGGCGCTTTATATTAGATGTGTAGCTAACTAAACAACCATTCTCTGGGGTTACAAACCAGGAGTGGCCGGAAGATTCTAAACAATTACATTTCAATCAATTGTTACGATTTAAAAGTCATAAATAACGAATCGAGTTTATATAGAATATACAAAATATTGTTTAATGAAAAAATCTTCCAGCCAACACTGATCTGTAAGTCACTCTGTTCAAAATGACAAAAGATAAGGGATAATACTTTTTGGATAGTCCCAACAATAACCAATAATCCCGCAGGTAGAACCGACTACCTGCGGTTTTTTTCATATACATTCATCCGGTTTTGTCTATAGAAATATTGCAAAGGTACGGCAAACCACCTCCGTCCTTAGCGGTTTACAATCCCGAAGTTCCTACTATGAGTATTTACAATCCGCATATAAAATTATCCCGCAGGCCGTTGGTTCTGCCTGCGGGAACTGGTAGGGGCGACCTGCCGGTCGCCCGTTAATACAGTTTTCATTGTTCATTTCGGGCGACCGGCAGGTCGCCCCTACGATTCATCCACCCGTAGGGACAGGGTTCTACCCTGTCCGCAGTCCTACCCTGTCCGTAAATAATATCGCAACCGTTTAGATAAACGGACAGGGCAAAGCCCTGTCCCACGGTGATAAAAAAAGAATAGAATTATCTATTAGTAGCAGTTACAGGTTATAATGAGAAGAAAAGGTAACAGAGAAAAACAATGAAAAAAGTGTCACCTTTGTCACTTTTTAACAAAAGCACTCAGCTGCAAATAACACAGGTTATTTTATAGCAGAGATCAATGTAATATTGAACCAAATTTACGTATCTTTGTTAAACCTTAAAAAAAGTAAATATTATGGAATTAGGTATAAATTTGACACAAATACTCAGTGCGTTCGTAGTTCTGTTCGTTTTGATCGACGTATCGGGCTCTATTCCTATATTCCTTAGTTTCAAAGGAGAAGGACGCGATGTAAATCCTTTACAGGCGGCAATCTATTCGTTTATCATTATGACAGCCTTTCTGTTTGTCGGCAAATGGGTATTGAACATGTTCAATGTGGATGTGTCTTCATTCGCTGTAGCCGGGGCGCTGGTTATCTTCATCATATCGATAGAGATGATATTCGGTGTGGAGATTTTCAAGAATGACGCTCCCGGAGGATCGAAAACGCTTGTCCCTATCGTATTCCCTTTGATAGCCGGTCCCGGAACATTTACGGTATTGCTGTCGATGCGTGCCGAATATGACGTATCAAATATCATTATAGCGTTATTCCTCAATATGATAATCGTATTCCTCGTACTCAGGTACCTCAATGTGGTAGAGAAGCTACTGGGTATAGGCGGGGTATATGTATTGAGGAAGTTTTTTGGCGTCATTGTTATGGCCATAGCCGTTAAGCTGTTTACATCGAATATCAATTCCTTAATAGCCAGCCTTAGCAACTAAGAGTACATGAAGTGGAAAGATTATTTGTATATACAAAAAGGCGATAGAGTCGCTATCATCTTATTGCTTATACTAATAGTCGTAGCAGGGGGAATATGCATCCTTACGTCTCAAAAAACAGGAACAAACCGGCAACTCACAAATACTGAAGAAGACGAAAAATTCCGAAACTTCGCCGCAAATCTGAAGGACAGGGATACTTCCAAAGTTTTCGTTGAATCAGGCTATATATACAAGGATGAGATAAACAAGGCACGCTATCCTAAATATATCCCTCAGGAAAAGCTGAAATTCGGGGAAACTGTGGAAATCAACAGTTCCGACACGTCAGACCTGAAAAAGATACCCGGAATAGGGAGCGGATATGCAAACCGCATCGTCAAATACCGCAACCTGGTCGGGGGCTTTTACAGCCTAAGCCAATTGAAAGAGGTATGGGGTATAGATGATGAGTTGTATAATAACATCACGCCATACCTTACAATAACACCTAAGGTAAAGAGGCTAAAGGTAAACCATGCGCCCTTTGAAGAACTGAACAGGCATCCGTATATCAACTACAAACAGGCTAAGGTTATAGCAGATATACGTGAGCGCAAAGGCAATATAGAATCCATAAACAGGTTATCCTTACTGGATGAATTTACCGAAGCGGATATAAGGAAACTGAGCCCTTACCTGTCCTTTGAATAAAGAAAAAGCAGCAGGAAAGAATCCCACTGCCAAACTAAATAAATATATAGGTTTGTTTATCTCACGATTACTTTCTGGGCCACCTTACCGGCTTTGAGTATATATAAACCTTTTGGCAGGTCGAGGTAGCACCCTCCTACACAGGTTTTTAAGTTTACGCTTGTAACCCTTACGCCCAAGATACTATACACTTCAAGGTATCCGGTAGTGGGAACATTTTCCATTATTATCTTAGAGGTACCGTTTATCATAACCTCTAAATACATTGTTTTATCTTGTTGTCCGCTGGCAATAGGAAATATGTTTGAAGGAAACTCCGCGTTAGCTGAACTAACTGATAAAGAGACACCTGCAAACAGCAAAATGAATAATATCTTTCTGTATTTTACCATTATCCACATTCCTAATTGTCACAAATATAGGCATTAAAGATTATAAAAAGATAAAATTAGAAAAAAAATTAAAGTATTTTACAATTTTTCACGGAGACCTTCGTTAGCCAAAATTGTTTCGGGGAAGATTTCCCTTGCTTCATCCAGCAAAACCTGATTATCAGGGTAACGCGCGGAGAAATGACCCAACATTAGTTTTTTAACATTCGCTAACTTCGCAATCTGCGCCGCCTGCCGTGCGGTAGAGTGTCCGGTCTCTTTAGCCCGCGCCGCATCCGAATCGGCAAAAGTAGCTTCATGATACAACAGGTCGGCTCCCTCGATAACAGGGACTACCTTTTCGCTATATGCCGTGTCGGAACAGTAGGCGTAAGAACGTGCCGGTTCGGCAGGTGTAGTCAGATGCGTATACGGGACAACCTTGCCCTCATCCGTTACAAAGTCAGCGCCCTGCTTTATTTTAGCCAGTTCTTTTAAAGGGATGTTATAAAACTTTATCATATCGGCAATCAGATGCGGTTCTTTCTGCTTCTCATGAAAGATGAACCCGGCACATGGCACACGGTGCTTCAGCGGAATAGTTTTTACCGATACGGAACGGTCGTCATAAATCACTTCGCTTTTCTTCGGGTCGAAAGTCTCTATCTTAACCTTAAAAGGATTATCCTTACAAAAGAAATCGATTTCGGGACGCAGCACTGTTTCCAGTCCGGCCACCGAATAGATAGTCAGGTCGCCTGTACGCCCCAACAGCGCCAGGGTAGATATAAGCCCTATCAGCCCGAAGCAATGATCGCCATGCAGATGCGATATAAAGATATGGTTGAGCCTGCCAAAGCGGAGCTTATTCCGCCTGAACTGCAATTGAGTTCCCTCCCCGCAGTCTATCATAAAAAGCTTGTCACGCACATTCAGTACCTGAGAAGAAGGATTATGTAAAGTAGTGGGTGTAGCAGAACCACACCCTAATATATCAAGTTCGAACTTTTCCATTATTCAATGTGTATCAGCAATTTAATTAGTCGTTTTACATACGCTTCGCTCCTGTGAACGTTGTTTGTCGTGACTCGGCAGAACATAAATCTTAATCCTGCCCTCGCTACTTAAAAACGTTCTTTTCTTATCTTTATCTGCGCGCAATCACAGATTGCTTGCCTTACTTTTGGGCAAGGCCAAAAGGAAGGATAAGCCCGGGAAGGCGCGGCAGCAAGGAGCTAATGATAAAAGTTTTAAACCAAGATAGCTTTTATACAAAAAAATTAATGAACAATATCCGGTTATAAATGAAAATAGCACAAATAGGCACTATCCCCCCTATGTCAATCCAGCTAAAAAAAGCCACTACCGGTCAAACCGAAGCCTCTCGCCTCTAATTTCATTCACTATGCCATTTTCAAAGGCTATCTTTCCATTCAGGAAGGTTTTCTCTATAGATGCAGACATCGTTTCGCCTTCCAGTGGAGCCCATTTACATTTATAGAGGATATTTTCCTTTGTTATCGTGTAAGGTCTGTTCGGATTTACCAGCACCAAATCGGCAAAGTAGCCTTTACGGATAAAACCACGCTTATGAACCTGAAACATTACCGCAGGAGCATGGCACATTTTATTTACAACCTGCTCTTTGGTTATCTTACCCCGTTTTACCTGCTCTAGCATCATCTGCAACGAATGTTGTACCAATGGCCCTCCCGATGCAGCCTTCAGGGCACCTCCCTGCTTTTCTTCCAGCAAATGTGGCGCATGGTCTGTTGCGATAACATCCAGTTTTCCTTTTAGCAGGCCTTGCATCAAAGCACCCCTATCCTGCCTTGTCTTTACCGAAGGATTCCATTTTATACGCGTTCCGTATTTGGAATAATCCTCATCGCAGAACCATAAGTGGTGCACGCATACCTCCCCTGTTATCTTCTTTTCGGCAAGAGGCTTTATATCGAAGAGGCTTATTTCCTTTTCTGTGGAAAGATGTAGAATGTGTAGACGGGTCTGGTATTTGTCCGCCAGTTCGACTGCCTCGGCTGAAGAGCGATAACATGCTTCGGCGCTACGGATAAACGGATGGTACTGGATCGGAATATCCTCCCCAAACTCAGCCTTATACTTAGCGATATTTCCCCTTATTATCTCCTCTTTTTCACAGTGGGTAGCTATCAGCATATCCACCTCGGCAAAGATAGCCTGCAATACCTTTTTGTCATCTACCAGCATATTGCCTGTGGATGAACCCATAAATACTTTTACTCCACAAACTTCTTTCCGGTTAACTTTTTTCAGTTCGGTAATATTATCATTCGTTGCGCCCATATAGAACGAATAGTTCGCATAAGACTTCTCCGCGCCCAGTTCAAACTTTTGCTCAAGCAATTCTATCGTGGTGGTCTGTGGATTTGTATTGGGCATCTCCATAAAGGAAGTAACCCCTCCTGCTATGGCGGCACGGCTCTCGCTGGCAATATCGCCCTTGTGGGTCAGTCCCGGTTCACGAAAATGCACCTGATCGTCAATTACCCCGGGTAACAGCCACAAATCTTTTGCGTCTACTATGGTGGCTTTATTCAGGATGGCTTCAGGTACTTCTTCCGTCCTGTATATTTCAGATATAACATCTCTTTCTATCAGTATAGAACCCACGAAGGATATTCCTTCGTTGATGATTGTTGCTCTATGTATAAGTATCATAATCTAAATGTTTTCTACAAAGATAAGAAAAAGGAATATTATTGAATGAAAGTGACGAATAACCTGTAAAGGCAACTGATATGCAAAAACACAAATCATTCAACGATAAATGATTATATATAAAAAGTGACAAAAGTGACATCTTTTTTATTCTTTTTATCTGTTACTTTCTATCTCTAATTATATCAAAGAACACTCTATAATAAGACAATTTCTTTATGTTTTGATGAATTGATATCGTAAATCAAATGTGTAAAACACAACATTCTTCATTGTAGGAGGGTGTGTCATAAGTATTTTTCCATATCTATTTACATACGCTCCGCTCCTGTGACCGTTGGTTGTCATGTTGAGTGCTCATTATTTACCAATAAACCAAACGATAATGACGATAAAAATCTTTTCTTTGAAAAAAACTCATGGCAGTGTAGCACCAGTTCAACTAATGTTAATATACTTGCTGTTGAGTCTTGCTTCAAAGAAAGGTAGACCAAATATTGGTGATTCTCTTGATAAAAAGAATAATTCCCGGATGGTAGCATACTTGCATTTTATGCCTGTTTACTTCTTTGAGCCATGAGTTT
>NZ_QVMO01000088.1 GCF_010501055.1 Dysgonomonas sp. 521 | reverse complement strand
TTTGGGTGGATATCTGCCGGAATGGCAGATTTTTAGAACCGATTTCTAATGGATTTAGAACCGGATTACTGGGTGGGGATGCTCCGGATTATGCAGGCGTGCCGTATTGAACGCACCTGATGATGAAAAAGGCGAAGATGATGCTCCGGCACTTCCGTCTTTATCCAATGGCGATGTCCTTTCTATTAACGGAACGGACTTATTGGAGAAACAAACCAAGCCCCGCCCGTTACACACAGAAAGCAGTCTGCTTTCTTCTATGGAAACCTGCGGTAAAGACCTTACCAACGAGGAAGAACGGGAAGCAATCAAAGAATCAGGTATCGGAACTCCTGCTACCCGTGCCAGTATTATCGAAACATTATTCTCTCGTGAATATATTGTACGCGAGAAGAAATCGCTCGTTCCCACTAATAAAGGATTGGTCGTTTATCTGGCTGTCCGTGATAAAAAGATTGTCGATATCAGCATGACAGGCGAATGGGAAAACGCTTTGAATAAGATAGCAGAAGGGAAAATGGATGCTGATACGTTCCACAAAGGAATTGAAGTATATGCAACACAAATAACGACTGAATTACTGGAAAGTAAAATCGAAGGTGGCAATCAGCGTGAGAGTTACCCATGTCCTAAATGCAAAAACGGTCAGGTTGTTTTCTTTCAGAAGGTTGCCAAGTGTCAGAACGAAGATTGCGGATTGACTGTGTTTCGGAACAAATCAGGCAAAGACCTGACCGACGGACAACTGAAAGATCTACTTACTAAAGGTAAAACAGGAGTTATCAAAGGCTTCAAAAGCAAAGAGAATAAGCCTTTTGATGCTGCGGTAGCTTTTGATGCGGAGTATAAAACAATTTTTGAGTTCCCTCCAAAGAAGGGCTTCAATAAGAAACGCAAATAAAGTGCTATCTTTTCATAATGTACTCACGCTCGACAATCCAAAATGAATTTTGTACTGTCCTCGCTTAATCGTACATTTGCCACTAAGAAAGTTCATACGCCACAGGTTTGATGAGAAATTGTTAAATCAGGTGCTATTGAATTTTTTTAGTGGTGGCACTGGGGAGGGATCCTCAGTGCCTTTTTTAGTTAGTTCAAATACTCTAACTATCAAATATATCTTTCTATTATTTCTTTTTTGTATTCATCATCAAGAATATCAACGACTGATTCTTTAAAGATGATTTCTTGCTCGTTGATATTTTCAACAAAGGGTAGTATCCATTCTATTTCATCAAACGTAAATCCATATTTCAGTAACCATATCTCAGTTTGATTATTTGTTCCATATGTTATGTAGTTGCTTAGATATAATGCCCTTAAATCTTTATGTTTGTTGTAGTATAGTAAGAAAGCTGCAGATAAAGGGTCTTTCAAAGAAAGTGAAATAACTTTATCTATGTAATCGTAAGTGTCATAGATGATTAAATCAAAGTCAATATCCTTTACACTCAGATTCCTTTCAAAAAGAGGGACTGGTTTCGTAAACTTTCTGTTAGGCAAAGATTCGGCTATGCAAGAAAATCTAATTTTGGTCGATTCAAGTTGTATGTGATATTCTTTATCTGTTATATCTCCGTTTCTCAACTTTCGTCTCAACTTTCGTCTTATATCTTTTTCTGACAGAAAAGCATGTCTGAGAGAAACTATTTCAGCAAAAGATTTTCCTTGTATTTGCCATAACAGAACAGGTATAGAAGCACTTAATACGCTTTTTTCTCCACTTGTTAAGTCATTCCTTCTTAAATGCGTTTTATAAATATTTTGAAATGATGATTTAATATTTTTTCTTACACTATCACTTATCGAATAATACTCATTACCTGTTAATGGTTTGTTGTTATTCATCAAGTTATCTAATATATACTTAACTTCTTTCTCAATGTCATCTGATTTTAATCTTTCAATTTGTGTATTGGTTAGATTTAATTCTACATCAAAAGTGTCATTTCTAATAGCATCTATAATATCAATGAAATCTTCATCAAAAGAATCATTGGTCTCGTCTAAAAGTGATGTTTCTGAAATAGACGATTCTGAGTTTATTCTGGAAATGAAAGATCCTTTATTCAAAGACTCCACAACAACAAATCCGTAATCAAATACATTTTTGGTGGAAGTAGTCCTCCCTGCTCGTCCTATAAGATTTTTTAAATCTAAATTCTTTTTGTTCTCGTTTCCAGTGAAATGAAAATTGTTAATCCACACTAAGTCAAAGGGCATATTTATCCCTTGTATTAATGTTGAAGTCGAAAAACACAACTTTGCATAGCTTTCATTCACAAATTTTTCTATAATTAATCTTGCCTTTAGTGGCATTGACCCATGATGAATAACAACACCTTTTTTCATCAAGTAAATTACTAAAGACTGCTTGTCTCTACTTGTTCCGAAATAGTCTTCTAATTCACTGATGTATTCTAATGCCCTTTTGTCTGTAATATCAGGGCATAGCTGTAGATATTTTGAATATGTCTCAATAAATGAGGAATCATAAATTTTTCCTTTAGAGACGTAAATTAGACAAGTTCCTCCATTAGAAAGAATGTGCTCAACAATATCTCCATCATATTTAATCTTCCCGTTGCTATTGTCTTGATATGGTGAGAAGTATTTGAATATTGATTTTTTATGTTCTAAAAATATTTTTCCAACATTATTCTGTCTGTAAGACTCTGAACTACTATCTGTCAATAGGTCGTGCTTAATTAACTGAGCTTCTGGATTTTTTACAAAAGGATGGGTAAACACTTTCTTTGCGTCAGGTAATTTTTTTTCTACTCTTCTAACGAAAGAATCAAATTTCATGCCTCTAATGCCTTCCTCTGTTAACTGCGCTTCATCAAAAAGAAAAAGTTCAATGTTTAGTTTATTGATGTTTTTAAACAATTCATCTCCCCTTTCGGGGGTAATGACGAAAATTCTCTTATGAGTTCTTTTCGTGTTCACAAATTCTATAAAAGGCAACACTAAAATATCTTTAGGAGTAACCTTTTTTATTTTAATAACATATTCAGAAAGTAATGCTCTTGACGGAACAACGACAATAACATCCCCGTTTATATCCTTTATAATTTCTTGAAATAAAAAGGACTTTCCAGTACTTGTGGGAGCTGAGAAAGAAAATTTATCATATTTTATAATTGAATTATATGCATCAGCTTGAACAGGAGTAAAGGTTCTGCCTGTACTTTCTTCTATTGATTTTGAATAGATATCATAAATTAATTCAAGGAATGACGAAGGAGATTCAGTCTTATAGAATAGCCCCATAAAGTATAATAATCGAGACTCATATTTTGAAAAATATTCAGGATGGTTCAGTTTTAATAAAGATAGAGTTTCTAAGTGGTTAGAGTCAACTGGTCCATTTAGGTGGAAATCAAATAATATCTTCGAAAACAACTCCGAATAATCATCTTGTTCAAATAGTTCTTTGTCTAACATACTTCAATTGCTATTAGAAATAATTCATTGTGTTTGGCAATCTCTTCTATTATTTCGCTTTCTAATGCATTTTTAAATATAGTATCAATATTTTTTGCATTAAAAGAGAATGCGGCTGCATACCCTTTTCTTCCTGCAACTATATTAGAATGAGTTTCCTCGTCTATAAATGTTTTTAATGAGTTTAGCTCTGCATAATCCTTTTTTAAGTCAATGAAATTTCCAATCTGATCTAAAGCAATAGCTCTGGGAGTATCACTCAAACTAAATTTTGCTTCTCCAAAAATCAAAAACCTTTTCTCGCTAATTGTGTGAAAATCAAATCCGGGATTTCCTGATACTTTTTCTTTTAAAAGTTCAGCTAATGGTATTTTTGTGTGGTTGTAGTGACTGACAAGGACATTCTGAGCTGAATAGGAAACTAAATACTCCCCAATTTCATCATTCAGGCCATTAGAAACTTTAGACAGAATTTCATTTACAACTTTGTTTATTGTTCTTTCTGCAGTAGCATTAAAAATAAGTTTATCCAACTCTCCCAGATTGTTTATCCAACTGGTATCAGCTATTTCAGAACTCATTTCATGAACAGTTTTATTCAAATTTTTTATTTGAATATGAATACAGTTTATATCACAATTTGGATATGTTTCCTTGTCGATATAATCATCAGTATTTTTTATGTCAATATTCATACAAATTGTTGTTTATTTCTAATAAAACCTTTCTCAATAACTAATGAAGTTCTTAATACAAAACAAGTCAGCAAATTACGTATTGCACAAAACAATAGCCCGCAAATTTAGCAAATATTTAAGAGCCCGAACGCATAAATTCTATATATTTCAAAATCACTACCATGAACGCCACATATATCCAAATCGAAGCCACATGCTTCCACCTGCTTCAAATCCACCTTTTCACTCACTGATTACAGATATTTTTATTCTGCATTAATAGTGATGCAGAACAAAATCAGTAATCAGTATGAAATACAATTCAAATTTAGAGCCTGCGGAAATGTCGTATTTCCGGCTCAATCTACTATCCTTTCTGCGTGATGCCCACCCAGACAAAACAAATGACCTTTCCTTTATTGCAGGACGTGGAGATATGGCAGCCGAAGCATATAGTGAAGCCATTAAAAGCGGTTTAGACCATATTCAGGCTGCCGAAATCGCAAACGAAGCTCTATTCAAAGGTTTACACTTTTCTCCTTATAATGTAATCGTTGAAATCCTTTGGAACGAGTTCTTCGACGAAGTATCTCCGGGCGAAGCCCAAACAAAGGCGAAAGATTTATTACCCGAATGTCAGGCGGTATTTGCCAAATACAACCTGAACGATGATTATGCCGAGACAACCGAGTACCAGTCGCTCTATACGGAGCTTGTCGGCACAATCCTGATACTGCTCGAAAATGAGTTACAATAAGCGAACTCATTTGCGTCAGAATATTGATGCAATTAAGTTAGCGTTAAGGCTCGATAAGGAACAACGAAAGGCAACTCCCGAAGAACTGGATATGCTCGCTCAATATTCAGGTTTCGGAGGAATAAAAGCAATTCTTAACCCTGCCGACAAACCCGAAGATATTCAGCGGTGGTCTAAATCCGAAGTCGAGCTTTTTCCGTTGGTGCAGGAACTTCACGAGGTACTCCGTGAAAGTTCTCTCACTCCGGAAGTTTACAAACGCTATGTCAGTTCTCTGAAAAGTTCTATCCTGACCGCATTTTATACACCAAAGCCTGTCATTGATGTGTTGGCAGATGCCCTAAAAGATAGCGGCATAACGCCGACACGCTTTTTAGAACCCAGTGCCGGAACAGGTGCTTTTATTTCTTCTTTCAAAGAAACCGCTCCTGAAGCCAAAGTGACCGGATTTGAAAAAGACCTGCTGACAGGTAAAATCCTCTCACACCTTTATCCCGATGATAAGGTAAGGATTGAGGGCTACGAAAAAATGGAAGGACGCTACTCACAGCATTTCGATGTGATAGCGTCCAATATACCGTTCGGCGATGTTTCGGTATTCGATCCGCTACTATCCAACCATGAGATACCTGCGGTCAAACAATCGACACAGGCAATACACAACTATTTTTTTGTAAAAAGTGTTATGTCGGCCAGAGAGGGCGGGATAATCGCCTTTATAACCAGTCAGGGCGTACTCAATTCGGAACAGAACAAGCCAATACGGGAATACCTGATGAACACCTGCGATGTGGTTTCAGCTATCCGTTTACCGAACAATCTCTTTTCCGACCATGCCGGAACAGAAGTCGGTAGCGACCTTATTATCCTGCAACGGAACAATAAAAACATAGTTCCAAGCCAACGTCAGCAGGATTTTATCGAATCCCGCAAATTGTCGAACGGTATTTCCATTAACAACCTGTTCCGTGATTTCGATAGGGTTGTGCAAACCAGTTCTAAGATTGATACCGATCCATACGGTAAACCTGCGATTGTCTTTACGCATGAGGGCGGAGTGGACGGTATTGCCAAAGACCTGCGGCAAATGTTGAAAGAGGATTTTTCCCAACATTTGGATTTACAGCGTTACCAAACCCATGCACAGAACTCGCCGGAACAACAGGTAGCAACCACCGTAGAAGTTAGACCCAAACTTGAATCAAATACCAATGACCTCAATCCCCTTTGGCAAACGGAAGAACTCGATCCATTTTGGCAAGCTATTGAAGACGACTGGTTTCCCGACAATAATCAATCCGAAACGATAAAACCTGTGATTGAAAGCAACCCCAAACCACCCAAACAACAACAAAATTATTCGGGTACGCTTTTCGATATGGACGATCCTGCCATTAAGAAAGAGCCGACTCCGGAGGCGAAACCGAAGTCTGTTACAGAGCAACCATTAATTACGCTCTATGACCTTTTTGGTTTTACCCAAGAGGAACGCAGTCAGGTCAAACGTCCTAAACGTCGTAAAAGCAATAAGGTGAAAAAAGAGGAAGTTAAAGAACTTCCGTTTATGGATTGGCGGGAAGAAATGGCGCATAACGCTGCACAGGAACGGGAAAAGCTACAAGAGGAAACTGCGGCAGCCTATCCCGTATTTGATGCCCGTCGGGAGGAACAACTGGAACGGCTGAAAGAAGAAGCCGAACGGGAACAGCAGGAACGCATGAAGCCGATTCCCTACTATAATGCAGAAGATATACCGTCCCATTATCGTGAAGGCTCTCTCGTAACTGACGAAAATAATCGTATAGGTTATTTGCGCGATTTAGAAGGATTTCAGCCGATGTTCCATCCGCTTCAGCTCACAGGAACACAGCAGGCGAAAGCATCCCTTTATATTGAAATACGGGATACTTACCACCACCTGTATAATAACGAAGCAACAAGGTTGGAAGCCAATCCCGCCTTACGTGAAATGTTGAACAGGCTTTACGATGATTTTACCCGTCGTTTCGGAAATATAAACGATGCGAAAAATCTAAGCCTTATTAAAATGGATGCCGGAGGAACAGAAATTCTCTCCCTTGAACGCTATGTGAATGGCAAAGCAGTTAAAGCCGATATTTTCCAACAACCGGTTGCTTTCAATCCGAATGAGATTACCCATGCGGATAATGCACGGGAAGCCCTGACCGCTTCGCTTAATAAGTATGCAACGGTAAACCTTGAATATATGGCAGGGCTTACAGGCGGTACTTCGGAGGAAATACTGGAGGAACTGAAAGGGCAGGTATTTTTCAATCCGATGATAGGGGCTTATGAAATTAAAGACAAATTCATAAGTGGCAATGTTATTTCCAAAGCGGAACATGTTGAGCGGTATATAGAAAACCACTCCAACCACGAAACGGCAAAAGAATCCTTAAAGGCTCTCAAAGAAGCAATACCCCGCCCGATACCGTTCGAGGATTTGGATTTTAACTTTGGAGAGCGGTGGATTCCGTCTGGTATTTACAGCAAGTATGCTTCGCATTTGTTCGATACAAACGTATCGGTACATTACGCACAAAGCCGTGATGAGTACACCCTGAAAGCCGACAGCAAAAATATCAAGATATGGGATCAGTACGCTGTTAAATCAACGAACCGGACTTTCGACGGTATCGCCCTGATGAAACACGCCCTACACAACACTTCTCCCGATATTACGAAGAAAGTCAATAAGATGATTGACGGGGAAATCAAAGAGGTTAAAGTGCGTGATTCCGAATCAATCCAACTCGCCAACTCCAAGATTGACGAGATACGGAACGGCTTTGTAGAATGGCTGAATGAACAATCGCAGGAGTTCAAAGACCGACTGGCGGATAAATACAACCGCACGTTTAATTGTTTCGTCCGTCCGGAGTATGACGGAAGCCAGCAAGAGTTTCCGGGACTTGATTTGAAAGGCTTGGGTATTCCCGATTTGTACAAAAGTCAGAAGGATGCGATTTGGATGGATAAACTCAATGGCGGGGGCATAATCGACCATGAGGTGGGTGGTGGAAAAACCCTCATTATGTGTGTAAGCGCCTACGAGAAAAAACGTTTGGGATTGGTAAACAAACCGCTCATTATGGCTCTTAAAGCCAATGTGCATGAGATAGCCCAAACTTTCTGTACGGCTTACCCCAATGCCAAAGTGCTGTATCCGGGCAAAGAAGATTTTACCCCTGCAAAACGGGCGAAGATCTTCAACGAAATGAAAAACAATAACTGGGATGCAATCATTTTAACACACGAACAATTCGGTATGATACCTCAGTCGCCCGAAATACAGCAACGGATATTACAGGCGGAACTCGATTCGGTGGAAGAAAATCTGGAAGTATTACGGGCACAGGGTAAGGAAATATCCCGTGCTATGGAGAAAGGCTTAGTCAAACGGCAGCTTAATCTTGAAGCCAAGTTGAGTAATATCGCCTATCAGATTGAAAATCGAAAAGATGATACGGTAGATTTCCGTTTAATGGGTATCGACCATTTGTACGTTGATGAGAGCCACCGCTTCAAGAACCTGACCTTTACCACTCGGCACGACAGGGTTGCAGGTCTGGGTAATGCCGAAGGCTCCCAACGTGCCTTGAATATGCTTTTCGCCCTGCGTACCATTCAGGACAAGACGGGCAAGGATTTGGGGGCTACTTTCCTTTCGGGTACAACCATTTCCAATAGTTTGACAGAGTTATACTTGCTTTTCAAGTATCTCCGGCCAAACGAACTGGAACGCCAAGGCATTAATACATTTGATGCGTGGGCGGCAATCTTCGCCAAGAAGTCGATAGACTATGAATTTTCGGTAACAAACGAGATTGTGCAGAAAGAACGCTTCCGGTATTTCATCAAAGTACCCGAATTAGCCGCTTTTTATGCCGAAATTACGGACTATCGTTCTGCTGAAGATATTGGTATCGACCGACCCGTTAAAAACGAAATCCTACACAATATTCCGCCTACGCCCGACCAACAGGAATTTATTCAGAAGTTAGTCGAGTTCGCCAAAACAGGTAAAGGCGAAATATTGGGACGTGCCCCGCTATCCGAAAAAGAGGAAAAAGCCAAAATGTTGATCGCCACGGATTACGCCCGAAAAATGTCGCTCGATATGCGGCTGATTGATCCCGTTAAGTACGGCGACCATGTGGATAATAAGGCTTCGCACGTTGCTAAAATGGTATCGGATTACTACACAAAGTTCGACCAACACAAGGCAACCCAATTTATTTTCTCTGATTTGGGCACTTACAAACCCGGAGAATGGAACCCATGCTCCGAGATAAAGCGTAAACTGGTGGATGACTACGGAATCCCCGCTCACGAAATACGCTTTATTCAGGAAGCCAAAACGGATAAGGCTCGTAAAACCATGATTAAGGATATGAATGAGGGTAAAATCCGTGTCTTGTTTGGCTCTACTGAAATGTTGGGAACCGGAGTAAACGCACAGAAACGATGTGTTGCCATTCATCATTTAGATGCGCCTTGGCGACCGTCAGACCTTGAACAGCGTGACGGTCGGGGCATTCGCAAAGGGAACGATATAGCCAAGCTATATGCCGATAATAAGGTCGATGTACTTATTTATGCCGTTGAAAAATCACTGGATGCTTATAAATTCGGCTTGCTCCACAATAAGCAGCTTTTCATTCGCCAGTTGAAGAACAATTCACTGGGCAGCCGTACCATCGACGAGGGTAGCATGGACGAAAAAGGCGGTATGAATTTTTCTGAATATGTGGCTATTCTGTCCGGCAATACCGAATTGTTGGAAAAGGCACGGTTGGAAAAGAAAATCGCTTCTTTGGAATCTGAACGGCAGGCGTTTATGCGTGGAAAATCTTCTTCTCGCTACAAGTTGGAAGATATTGTTTCCAACGTGGAGAAGAATAACGGATTTATTAGCCGTATCTCTAGGGATATTGAAGCGTTCAATTCCCGTGTGCAGTACCAACCTGACGGAGTAACCCGCCTGAATCCTGTTCAGTTGGACGGATTACTGGGCAGTAACCCGAAAGAAGTCGGCACAAAACTAAATGAAATAGCCGACAAAGCCTGTACACATGGGGCGCATGAGAAAATCGGTACGCTTTACGGTTTTGATTTAATGGTAAAGTCCGAAACCACAGCTAAAGACGGTTTTGATGTAATACAAAACCGCTTCTTTATCAAAGGCGAAGGCGACATTCTCTACAACTACAATCATGGGGTAATGGCGATCGATCCGAAGACGGCAGCACAAAATTTCCTGAATGCTCTCGATACTATGCCGAAACTTTTGGAGAGATATCAGGCAGACAACGAGAAATTGCAAAAGGATATTCCCGTTCTTAAAGAAGTAGTCGAAGGAACTTGGCGAAAGGAACCGGAACTGAAAGCCCTGAAAGATGATTTGATTAATTTAGACCGAGAAATCCAACTCTCGCTTAAACCAATCGAAGAAAGCGAGGGGCAGGAGAGCGTGCAGGACAACACTGTTTCGGTAAACAATCAAAGTCAATTACAAGGGAAGCCTGAAACTTCATTTGTCCAGGACACTCCATTACCGAACACTTTGCAAAGAGTGAAAGAAATCATGGGCGATAGGCTTGTTATTGCTTCGGTAGGCGGTAGTCCGCCGAAAGTGGAAAAGAAAGATGTTTCAAGAGGAATTAAGTTGTAAAAATTAAAGCCCATGCCTGTCATCACGACGGTATGGGCTTTTTCTAATCATAAAAACTTCAACTATGAACATAAAAGATTGAAAATAAGTATCGTCCTCACGGGTTTTTATTTTTGTTGTTATTACCCCTTTTCTTATTAAAGTTTGTTCTGATAAAAGCATGAACATCACTTTCCTTATAGTAAGTTTTGTGATATAGCGTTTGAAAAGGCAATTCGCCCGTAGCACGATATCGTTGTAAAGTCCGTTTGCTGACATTAAGCAGCATACATAAATCCTGATTATCAAGCAGGAGTTCTCCGTCTAACATATTGCGATGTTTACTCATTTTGTCAAGTGTTTTATCTTGTTTGTCGAAGCGATCCATGATTCGTTCCATCCACGCTTCAAAATTATTTTTGTCTATATACATGGCTGTTGGGTTTTAGATGATGTGCCCTATCATGAAATAATTCTGATTGGACGGGTCTTTTATGATTATTTCTTTCTCTCGCATAAATTTGATATAATTTTTTGCCGTCCGTTCTTTTACATCAAGTGACATCTGGATTAATTCACACAGTTCCGCGTAAGTAAGAAATCGCTTACGAGAAAAAATCTCCTTAGCCACCGAAGCCAGATCATTTTCTTTTCGTTTTTCCTTCGCTTCGGTCGATTTTTCACCCATGTAAACGTGCATTCCTTTTTCTTTATCCCACGAAAAAAGCATAAGCGGAACATCTAAAGGACTTCCGTCACGTACTTTTAATGCTTTTACAACTGATACAGAGGGTTCATTGTCGTGTTCAATGGAAAGAATGGCGGCAGCTTTCCGCTGAAGCTCACTTCCCAAATGTCCACGAAGTTTCAATCCGTTTGGGATGAAATGTAATACCGTCACAATACAAGTGTTGTATATCCCTGCCAAGCGGTATAATTCCTCAATAACGGCAATACTTTCTGCTTCGTCATTGGCACACTTAATCAGGTCGGCAATACCATCAATCACGACTAATTGAATACCCTTGTATTGATAATGGTATTTATCCATACTTTGAATAATTGCCTGTAAGCGTTCTTTTCGGGAAATTCCCGTTAGACAGTAGGCATGAAAGTTATCTGGCATCTGCTCCTGTTTTGCTCGACGAAGCAGATTGTTGATATTTTTATAAAGTTGTACTTCAGACTGTTCGGTATCGTAAAACAAAACCGCCTTTCCCTTATGATTTTCTTCAATGGTCAAACCTAAAGAATCAATACATTCTCCTTGACTTCGGATTGATCCGGCTATCAGGGTTGCAACATAATTGCTTTTTCCGGTTCCTTCGCCACCAGTAATACAAAGCAAATTCCCTTGCGTACCCAATGGTACATCATTTACTGAAATAACCATTTTAGCGATAGGTGGAGGATTGTTAAAATCGACCTCACATGATTTCAATGCAGACATGGTTTCGTTATAAAGAGTATCTAAATAGTCAATGAACAGTTTCATAAAATCGTCTGTGGTATAGCCCAACTTGAAATAATCGGAAACATCTTTCTCTTCTTTTGTTCCGGCGAGGGGTAGGAGCAATCGTTTCACGCCATAAGGAGATAATTGTTGGGCTTGTTTTTCAGAACTACTCAAACCTGTTTTATCAACATCGAACAACAGAATAATATGTTTGAAGCGATATGATAGCTTTTGAATTGTGTTTTGTGGAATATTAGAAGTTTCGGAATTAAAAGAAATTGCGTTGAAACCATGTGAACTAAGAGTCAATACATCTTTTTCGCCACCAGTAATAAATAGTAAATCTCCTTTTGCAGGCAATTGTTCTAACCCGAAACAATATCCTTCAGGAATATTTCCCGCTTGAAGAAACCTTATTTCCGATTTAGGACGATAGATTTTGATATGTTGTTTACCTAAATATCCGAATATTGGTTCTTCCCCAGTTGAAAGAAAATAGAAAGACTTCTCGTCTTTACTGACACTATCAAAACGCTTTAGTGAAACGACATTGAAGTGCTTCAACGTTCTTTCCTCTATTCCGTACCGTCCCCACCAATCGAGTTCTGAACTTGTAAAACTACGTTGTTGAATGGTATAGGGTCTGGACTTCTTTGCTATTGGATTCTCAACAGAATTATTTATCCGCTTTGGAGGAACAGCCGGTTTTGTTGATTCTGAAAGCCCTAAGTGTAAATCGTTGTTTATTTTCTCCATGATTTGGATAAAACCTTTTGGCGATTTGCAGTCGATCCCAACCAGTTTACCAACAAAAGTAAAGCAATCTCCTGAATAATCATCGTTACCAAAATCTTTCAGTCGGTAACAATCGCTTTTGCGATCATAGTAGATATTACAGGATGCATGTTTGTCATTGTACAACGGATTCAGAAAGTTCTTTCCAAGTTGAAAAGGAACTACAATGTAGTGGCGAAAAACAGCCAATCCTTTATCTGTCGAATGCAGGATATTCTCTTTACTTAAAGCCATTTTCCAACAGATAATTTTTACGGAACTCATCCAATGTTTGAGGATCGCAGGAGATTAAACGTTCGTTAAGGCCTCTTTCTATTTCGGACAGTTTGTAAAGACATCTACCACGTAAGATAGTGTAACTTATCAGTTTGTCTTTGCGAAGTCGCTGAAGTGTCTTTGTACTAATTTTTAACAGGTTGGCTAACTCGTGACTGTCTAACCAAATTTCTCTGTCAGAATTTCCACTGCCATCTTCTTTCTTTACAACGTATTCGGCAATTCGTTCTATCTTATCAATTAGTGACTGATAAGCTCTGCTGTCTATTGTTATCACTTCCATAATGGTAACTTATTGATTCGATGCAAAGTTCGGATGTTTCTCAATAGTCGCTAACGAGGTCGGTCTGACTTTTCTTGAAAATATTTTTCAATCCATTTATTTACAGTGAATTAAAAATATATTTTTCGTCAAAAGGCAGAGAGGGAAAAGTTAGAAAAGGTCGGTATAATGTGGATTATACGCCAAAATACCCGATTTTGACCTAAATTAGTATCAAAATCGGGTGTTTCACTAAAAATACCGACATCGGTATTGGTTATTTTCTACCCATACGCCGTAATAAAGCAGCTTTTAATTTATCAAGAAATGGCGTAGGAGTATTCCGTATTTTCAGGTCATCGAAACTTCGTGAGAGATTACGGTCTAATTGGATGTTGAATACGTTTTGTATGTAATCAAATAGTTGTGTTTGTGGCACTTTTCCGAATATTCCTGCACTGTCCCATGAGAAGATTTGTTCCTGTAATTCCGCTTTACTTCCCATCCATGTTATTTTGGTGGCAGGAAAACCGTTGGTAAAAATCTTAATCCCATTGTCTGTAAGTAGTTCTATTTCGTCCATTAAATAAGCGGAAAGCATATCATTTGCTAATATTTTAGCAACCTTAAAATCACAGTTGGTGGAAAAATTAGGGTCAAATTCATGGCGAAATGTTTCCAGATATTGTTCTGCATTTGTCTGACCACGTAGGAAATAGAGTGAATCCAAATTTGATGAGCCAGAACGGTAATAGCGTATAAAATCGAGACGTTTATGATTGTACCTGTTTATATCATTTAGCATTTCGCTTAGGTACTCCCGTTGTTTTTCAACTCCAGCCGGACGGTTTATCTCAATGTTATAGACTTTTCGATAGTATATCAAACGAGAACAAAGTCTGGGTTTTGTTTCTTTGAAAAAGAATATTTCTTCTTCATCGTCCTTAAAACTGTATGATAAAATAAATGATTTTAACTGATTGACTGCTTCGGTAAGCATACATGAAACCTCAAAAGACTTTGTAATCATACTGATTTCCGAGCATTCTATTTGCTCAATATTGGTATCTATTTCTCTTTTCAGATTGGAAGTAAACTGGTGCATATACAATATGTTTTATAACTTCGATTAATACACTACGAAGATATATAGTTTTGAAAAGTCTGGTTTTTATTTGAGACAGATAAGACTAATTTGTAGACAGAAACAGCTCGTTTGTATAGAAAGGATTGTAGTGCATATTTAGGAGAAGAAAGAAGATTAATCTAATAGAAAAATGACCTCGCGGCAAAGCTACGAGATCATTTAAGAAATACTATTTAGAAGAATATTTTCTCACACCGACTTCCCTTTCAGAAATTTCTCAAAGAAAGCATCCCGATACGAATTACCGATGGCGATTTCATGTTTCTTGATGAATACATCGTTGTTGTCGAAAGAATCTATGCAGTTTTTGTTTACGATATAGGAACGATTTATCCGCAGAAATGTATTTTTGGGGAGAAGATCGTGAATGTTCTTTACATTCATACGGGTAATAATACGTTGCCCGTCCAGTTGGATGATGACGTAGTCTTTTAATCCTTCGATGAAGAGGATGTCTTTCAGGTTTACTTTGAAGAACCGCCTGTCTGACTTTACAAAGATACATTCGTCTTCTACATCCTCCACACTCTTTTTATCTTCATCCAGTAGCAGAGAGTGGTAGATGATCGCTTTATCTACCGCCTTACGGAACTTAGCCGGATCAATCGGTTTTACCAGATAATCGACAGCATCGACTTCATAGCTATCAAGTGCATACTCTGAATAAGCCGTTGTGAAAATAATCAGCGTATGTTTGGGTATGCTCCGGGCAAACTCGATTCCGTTTATTCCCGGCATCTGAATATCAAGGAATATCAAATCGACCTGGTTTGATTCCATGTAGGTGGATGCCGCATTTGCACTGTTGAGACTATCCAGCAGTTCCAGTTGCGGAATTTGCTCGATCAACTTCTTTATTCCTTTGCGAGCAATAGGCTCGTCATCTACAATAATACATTTCATAACATTAATTCTAATATGACGGAGTAAACAGTATCGGTTTTTGTTTGTTCCAATGTGTAATTGTCTTTGTATAATAAATCCAAACGGCGGCGGATGTTTGCCAGACCTAAACCACCAACTTTTCGGGGTATTTCTTCCTGTGGAATAGAGTTCTCACAGGTAAATACCAATCTGCCATCTCTTGCCGTGAATGATAGATGCACGAATGAGTCGCCTCTACTGTCGAAATTATGCTTTACCGCATTCTCGACAAAGGGGATAAACAGCAAAGGGGCTATCTGTACATTGCTTGTATTTCCCTCTTTCGATATCGTGTATTTAAAATCATCCCGGCGGGTCTTTTCCAAATCAAGAAAGTCGCGAAGGAAGGATATATCGGCACTCAGATAAACCTTATCGCGCGTACTGTCGTTCATCTGATAGTGCAGAAGATCGTCTAATTTTACCAATATCAGTGAAGCCTGATCAGGATCATCTTCCGTCAGAATATTAGCATTGTTCAGCATATTAAAGAGGAAATGCGGGTTGATCTGGCTTTTCAGAAACATAAGCTCCGTAGTCAGTGTGACGGCTTTCAGTTCATCTGCCCGCTTATTATCTTCCAGCCATTTTTTGAACGACATAAATGCTGCTACGGCAATAATTTGCAATCCAATGGTTAATCCGGACGGCAGCATAATCATCATGATTTGAAGTATATTGCGCGACGGGACAATTTTCAGAACCCCGGTATTTGGCTTCTCAAACAGGGCTAAAATCACAGCCATAACAAACAAGCTTATAATAATAAGAACCACAGCCGATGCTATGTATTTAACTATTTTCCCTTTTGCCAGATAACGTGGAACCAAAATATATGCATTGGGATAAACCGTCAGGCAAAAAATAAGGTACATTCCAATGAATGCCCAAAAGGCACCTATGGAGAAACTTAGTTTTCCAGGGACAGCGCAAAAAACATCCGAAGCGTAAATCAATGCAAATAGTTGCAATAACACATGCCTGTGAATATGATATTTCTTATCATTCAGATAATGCAATATCGTTTTTTCATTCGATTGATTCGTCATCATACAATTATATCTTTAAGTTGAAGCCTTGCCTCGTTATGGACTACGGACAGGAAATAGCCCTCGTCGGGATAAATCAGGTCTAATCTTTTTTTTATCGCATAAAGTTCAACTTCCGATATCAATACCTTATTTGAAGTTCGGCAGATAAATAACAGAGTGTTCTTTTCGGGCGTAAAACTTACATGCATGGAAATGAATTCATCCGAGTTTTCTATTCGCATGATGGCATGCTGGATAAACGGGATAAAGAGCATCGGAGGGATAAAGATGTCTTTGAGCTTCTTGTCAACGGTAAACTCATATTCAAAGCGGCTGTTGTACATCTTTTCCAATTCCAGATAGCTTCTGATAAAGTTCACTTCAGCACTTAACAATACCCGGTCGCGGTTGCAGTCATAGAGTTGATAGCGCAATAGCCCGCTGAGCCTCATTAGCATATCGGAAGCTTTCCTCGGATCGGTCGTAACCAATACCGAAGTCTTGTTGAGTATCTTAGAAAGGAAGTCGGGCGAGAGTTGCTCCTTCAACCGGTCTAATTCTGATTTGATATTTTCCTGTTCTATTCTGGTTATCCGTTCATTTTCCATTGCCTGCCTTTTGAACAGAACTGTGGCTGATGTCCCCAGTATGCACATCATATTTATGGTAGAACTGGGTATGCATTGGATAAAGGTAAATAGGTTATACGCCGGAATTTTATGAGGTAATCCCAACTCGTTCCGTACAACATATTCCATGATAAGTAAGTATGCTATTTGAATAAATATGATAGCGAAGACACTCAGCAGGTATCGTTTGTACTTTTTATTTAACAAATAGCAGGGTACGAAAAAATAGATATTTGCATATAACGACACTAAATACACCGTCAGGGTTATCAAGCTGAGAAGCGGTATATAATCCTGAACTATATCTATCTTATCCCGAAAAATATAAGATGTCTGTCTGAATGAAATTAATGCAAATGCCAAAACAAACAGGATATGCCTCCATATCCTGTATTTTGGAGCAATCAGAAAATTATACAATTTCGATTTGAGCATATCCTGCTTATTAATCATTCGATGATAAAAATGTATTAAAAATCAAGTCTGTAGGTCACATTAAAGATTGCGTTCTTCAAGCGTCTCGGTTCTATCACGCTCGTTTTCAGATTATATTCATGCCCGAAATATTCCTTGTATCCTGTAGCGTTCATGCCTTTTACGGCGAACTCGTGCGACACTTTACTTCGGTTCATGCGATAACTGAGGGTATAGTTAGCAAGAAACATGGGCGATAACTGTTTGGAATAAGCCCTTGTTTCGTCGTACTGTGTTTCTTTATCGGGATGAGCTAAGGTTGCCGCTTCATCTATGGGCGAATAACGGTCGCCACCCTGCATCGTCAGCTTCAGGTTGATGCTTAACACATCCTGCTTGTTGCGACCCATCATCCATTCTTTACCAATCAATCCATTGATGACATAGTTGCGGTTGAATTTCGTATCGTGCCAAACACCATCGCCGCCGCAATACTCCGAGTTAAACACGGAAGCCGTTACCATATAATACAAGCCTTTGGTCATGTATTTCTCGAACGTAATGTCTACCCCGTAGTTGCGTCCATTTCCTTTGTTTACCAGCGCGTCTTCCACATAGAACGTGCTGCGGTTAAGCACGGAGTAAGAACTGTCCGCTATCACAGGCACATCATACAGGTATTGGAAGTAAGGCTCTACCCGCAGGTTCATATCATCGGATATTCTGTAATTGTAAGACAACGAAACATGATGAGTTTTGGTGAAGTCGAGGTCTTTGTTGACCAATTCATTCCCTGTTGCCTGCGTTTTTACAAAATAGACGTCCATTTTCTCCATGCGGCTGTGTAGTCCGTAAGCCAATCCAAGAGAACTTTTATGTGAAGTCTGCCACTTGATTGAGGCACGAGGCTCTATCGTCCAACTGTTGTTCAATGTGAGGAGTTGTCCATTCAAGCCTAAAGTAGCAGAAAGACGGTCGCTGATATTGAATAGCGAAGAGGTATAAGCTGAAATCAGATTGGTATTGCCTTTTCCTTCTGAGATGCGCTCCAATGACTCGGTGTAGAAAGGAGCCAGGTCGAAGTCCATATCATAATTCATGTTTGTAAATGTGATTCCAGTTTTATTGGTATGCTTCGTGCTGTATTTCTTGTTGAAAGAAGAGGTCAGGACGAGGTTTGTATATTGACTTTTGAAATCAAGAAAGGGCGAGGAGTTCATATTGTTGTCATAGATGCTTTCCCACGCATCGGTTTTCGAATAAGTAGTGGCAAGCGTGGTTTTGAGTAGTCCGCCATTATTTAAGAAATAACGATGGCTAAGTCCGGCTGCGGCAGAAGTCTGCTTCATACGCGAATCTTTCGCATCATCCATGTAATCCCATTCTTCGGGTGTCTTAATTTCGGGCTTGATTTTGTCGATCAATGCCGTTCCCCATACCGAGAAAACACCCGCCTTTTTAGTGGGGAAGTTTAGTCTGAAGTTCAAATCCTGATAGTCCATTTCCTGCTCCAAGTCTCCAGCAGGGCTTACTTTGTTCATCAGTCCAGTAGTTGAATAGCGATAGTTGAACAAATACGAAGCGTTGTGCTTACGGCTAAGAGGCCCTTCCGAAGCGACATCCAATCCAAGCACTCCGGCTTGCAGGGTGTGTTGAAACTTCTGACTATTGCCGTTCCTCATCTTCATATCGAACACACCGGAAACGGCATTGTTAAATTCGGCAGGGAATGCACTGGTGTAGAAATCGGAATTTCCCAATACATTGTTACTTAATGAGGACAACATACCTCCACCCAAAGAAGATACATCCGCAAAGTGGTTCGGATTGGGTATCTCTACATCTTCCAATCGCCATTGGAGCAGGCTCGGCGCGTTTCCATGTACCGATATGCCATTGCTTCCTACGGCAGATGTTACTCCGGCAAACGAACTGACCAAACGAGCAGGATCGTCCATGCCTCCTGCGAAACGACTGGCTTCTTCCACGCTAAGCATACGTGCGCCCGAGAGGGCCATACTGTTTAAGGGTTCTTCTTTATTGATGCGGGGACGGATAACTATTTCGTCTAATTGCAGAACGCTTTCTTTCAGTTGGATTTCCAGATAGATTTCCTTTGCCGAAGTCAGCATGATTTCACGAAAAACGGCAGGTTCATAGCCTACAAATGTAGCCTGTAAGTCATGGCGACCGACAGATACGTTCTTTATTTCGAATTTCCCTTCATCGTTGGTAGTTGTGCCAATGCTGGGCAAGTCCAACAATCCGACCGAGACATAAGGAAGTGGACTGCCCGAAGCATGGTCGATGACCGTTCCACGAATCGTTTGTACGGGTTTATTGTCTTGCGCCGATGCGCTGACTGAAAACAAAATGCTAATGAGTAGCCATAGGAAGATAGATAATTGTTTCATGATTGATGTATTTTATAGAGTTGTTACTGATTTTTATTTCTTTAAAAAGTCCATGAGTTTATGTACTTTACCGAATGCCTTTCTTATTCCGTTCGAGGCTTCCAGTTCTTCACTCAAAACCAATTCTAACGCTTCGATCACTTTGTAGCAATCAGAATATTCTACTCCTGATAGCTGCGACACTTTTGCTACTACTTCCTGCTTGTTCATCGTAATATGTTTTAATTGATTGTTGATTCCGGTTCAAAAGTACTTTCCAAAGACAGGCATTTGGATTTTATGATACGAACCGCATTCTTTCTGCGACAGAAATGTATAGTTTGTAGACGAAGGGTTAGAGACATTCTAACTAAAAAAGCCTCCGGAGGTTATCCAAAGGCTTAATATGGCAAATGCGAGGGATGGTTAAAAGCGATAACCTACACCCAAGCTTATCGTTTGTGTATCTGCTCCCGATACTTTGTTTTTGGAACTTAAATCATATCCTAATTTGTATCCAGCATTAATGGATATGCCGTTGTGAAACTCATAACCCACCAGAACACCACCCCCCATATACCAATGGCTCAATTCCAATTTATTTACACCTTCTTCCTAATCAGGCAATTTTTCTGTTTTGGAATCTATGCTGAATCCATAACCGATATTCGGCCCGATACCGGCAAACAGTTTGCCTCGACCAATGTTGAACTGCCCCATTGCATACACCGGAATCTCGACCGAAGCGTATTTGAACCTCGTTTTTTCACCTGCTGTGGTTATTTTTCGTTCCGTATAACTGAACAATAGTTCTGGTTGCAGGGCAAAATGTTCTCCGAACTCAATTTTTGCGAAACCGCCGAGCGAAGCTCCGGGTTTGAAAGAATCGCTTCCATTTTGCAGGTTAGATACTTCTACGTTAGAGAGATTACCGTTGAGTTTTACCCCGAATGAAGTACTCGTTTGTGCATTTACTGTTACTGTGAACATTGAACCAATAGCGAAAATCGCTATAATAATCATTTTCTTCATAACCTTGATTTATAAATTGTTTAGTGAAATATGTATGTTAATTATTTATCGTTTTATCGAAGAAGAACTTCTTATCCTTTAGCACCACAACTGTAGCTAAAACGCATAGCAACACTGTCTGAATGATTTTACTGTCAGGGTGCGGAGCAAATAATTCATTGAAAAATCCGGCTGTGATATGAAAGACAATAGCAACAATAATATTACGTCCCGTTTTGTAGTACAACCAATTCATTAAAATGACGAATGGAATAATACTTATCAGGAAGTTCAAGCCATATATCCAACCTTCAAGTACGAGATTACTCTGGTAGTAATCCCTTATCGTTGAAAGCGGCATGTGCCAAACTCCCCAAACAGCACCGAATATAAGCGATGTGTTGAACAAATTAAATTTGCTTCGCAAACTGTCTGTTCCGTAAGAATGCCAAGCCAATTCTTCAATAACAGGAGCAAGTATCAGCAGAAACCATACGGGAAAAATGCCCGATGAAAAAGTGAAGTTGCCAGTAATGATAAATTGTTCGGAGCTATAGCCAAAAGGTAGAGAAATACCCATTGCCAGCATGATACTGATAGGCATAATCAGGCAAGTTGCGAGAGCATAAACAGGCTTTATATCTCTGAAATTGAAGAAGCGCTTTGAGATGTCTTTTCTTAAGATTCTGTTTTTGCGGGTCATCCAATATACCACACCCAAAGGGGCCAACAACCCGATACAAGCCAGTATGCTTGCTGTTTGAAGAAATTTATCCTGATAAGGCTCTATCCAACTTATCTTCCCTGCTGCAAACCAAAACACCCACGGGATAAGGGTAGATAGAATAAAGAACAAAGCAGGCTTTTTATATCTGCCTACTGTTTCTGAATGTGATACTGTTGTTTCCATTTTCACTGTATATTTTATAATTATACTGCGAAAATACAGTGCTTTGTATGGCTGATTTTTTATTTGAAACGGATGTGCCTCGTTTGTAGACGAAGGAGGTTGGTTTGTAGAGAAAAGAAAAATGCCTGTTTCGGATAGGAATGTCAAAAACAGGCAGTCTGATAGAGAGGGTTATTATTCTAAAAACACCTACCCCAATGTCTTATTCTTCATAAATTCCTCGAAGAAAGCATCACGGTATGAATTTCCGATGGCTATTTCGTGGGTTTTGATAAAGACATCGTTGTTGTCGAAAGAGTCGATGTGTTTATGGTTGACGATGTAGGAACGATTTATTCGCAAGAATATGTCTTTTGGGAGCAGGTCGTGTATGTTCTTTATATTCATGCGGGTAATGATGCGTCCGCCGTCGAGTTGGATAATAACATAGTCTTTCAGCCCTTCTATGAAGAGAATGTCTTTCAGGTTTACTTTGAAGAACCGCCTGTCGGACTTTACAAAGATGCATTCGTCCTCAACGTTTTCAACGCTTTTCTTGTCTTCATCCAGCAATAGGGAGTGGTAGGCAACTGCTTTTTCCACAGCCTTGCGAAACTTGGCTGCATCAATTGGTTTTACAAGATAATCAACTGCATCTACCTCGTAGCTGTCGAGTGCATACTCGGAATAGGCAGTTGTGAAGATTATCAGCGTATTTTTGTGAATGCTCCGGGCGAAGTCGATTCCATTAATACCGGGCATCTTTATATCCAAGAAAATCAAATCAACCACATTCTCTTTCATAAATTCGCCTGCGGTTTGCGCATTTTCAAAAGTACCTAGCAGTTCCAACAGGCTTATACTATCTACCAGTTTTTTGATTCCCTGACGGGCAATGGGCTCGTCATCAACTATAATGCATTTCATATCTTAAATTCCAGTGTTACAGTGTATATTTCTTTTTCGTCTCGCAGGTTTAGCTTGTAATTTTTTCCAAACAGCAAGTCCAACCTCTTTCTGATGTTCTTCAGTCCGATTCCACCCTCTTTCTTTTCCCGTGCCAGCTTGGCTTTGGGGTTTTCGCACTTGAAGCGAAGCTTTTCCCCTTGTCTTAGGAAAGAGATATGGATGAACGAATCGCTTTCGGGATTATGCTTTATGGCATTCTCTATAAAAGGGATAAATAACAGCGGAGGGATATTTACATTGCAATCGCCTTCGGTGCTGATTGTATAATCGAACCTGTCGCGACGTGTCTTTTCAAGGCTCAGGTAATCGTTCAGAAAGGCTATGTCATCAGACAGTTTGACCTCGCCTTTAGCTTCCCCCTGAGTTTGATAACGCAACAGGTCGTTGAGTGTCTGAAGTATGTAGGTCGATTTCTCGGCATCATCTGCCAGAATATTAGCGTTGTTAAGGGTGTTGAATAAAAAATGCGGATTAATCTGGTTCTGTAAGTTAGCTAGTTCGATGGCTGTTGTCGCGTTTTCCAGTTCGCCTATTTTCCGGTTGTTTTGGACGTGGTACTTAAATAGTTGTATGGCGGTCATTCCGATATAAAAGACAAAGAAGGCGATAAAAGCGGAAACCGATTCCAACAATACTACAGCAAACTGATTGTCGGAAGATATATCTTGCAAAGCGCCAACCGAGAAAAGCATATTAAACCCGAAGACAATAAAGAAGAGCGCCAACAAGTAGTAGATGGTTTTACCCCTTATCAGCAATCGTGGAACCAGCAAATACATATTCAGGTAGATGATAAAGCTTACCTGCAAACTGTAAATAATCCAAGGTAATAACCTGCCTTGTAAAATCTGATCGGGCTCGTCCCAAAATATATTGATAGTTGTGGTCAGTATTACAATTTGCAAGATCACATGCCTGAGAAGTCTATACTTTGGCATCAACAGGAAATCGGGCAATATGGCATTTATCTTCTTCAGCATCTTTCCAAACTGTATTTAACAAATCCCTTTTCTCTGATGCTCTCTTTTTCGTAAAACATCTCTAACCGCCGTTCCTCTTCTGACAATTCACAGTCGGCTAGATCGGTTCCCTGCACCTTACATTCAAAAGCAATGTTTGTATCGGTAATATCAAACTTCAACAGAACATCGGTAGGCTGCTGTTCGAGAATCCGTTGAACGATAGGCATAAAGAGGAAAGGCGCAATAAAAATGCCCGTGTCGCCTGTAATGATAATAGAATACGTGTACTTATTTTTAGAGCTAAGCTGATTCAGCGACAAATAGCTGTTTATATGTTCAATGTCCGATTTCAATAAAACCTTTTCCCGCATGCAGTCGTACAAACCATACCTCAATATTTTACTCAATCGAAGTAGTATGTCGGGCACTTCCTCTGCATTGGTCTTTATTTTTGCTATCACATAATCGAGTGTATTCGATAAAAACTTAGGATTGATTCGATTTTTCAGTTTCTCAACGCTACTTTTCAACTGCCTGTTTTGTAGGTTGGTTATCCGTTCGGTATCACTCGTCCATTGCCCAAAGAGTACCGAAATCGATCCGCCGGCAATACAAATTGCGTAGATCATTAAGTTCGAAAGTCCATCCAACAGCATCACACCGTTGAACTTTCTATCTACGCCTATATCATTGAGTATCTGTAATTCTATTGCTCCTTTGATAAACAGATAGAGAGAAATGGCTGCAAACAGGCAAAGAAGATATTCTGCATACTTGCGTTTTAACAGTGTACGGCGAGTAAGAACTATCAGATTAAAATAGACCAAACCGCCCAACCCGATAACGTTGAGCGCTCCAAACCAATAAAGGGTATTGTTGCTGATGTCTGATATGTGTTCGCCAAATACAATCAGAGACTGGCCTATGGCAACAAAAGTGAATGTGACGATTAAGAGTGTATGCCTCCAAATCCTGAAATGAGGGTCTGTAAGTAACTTATATAGAAAATCCTTTGTCTTATCTGTTGACATACGCTGCAAAGTTACAGATAAATTATGTAATTAGTAGGTTGACTATAGATTGATTCCTGCTTTGCGAGCCTGCGCATGTTGCAGCCGACGATTGATGTTGTACAATTTCCCATCCTTGATAAACTTAGCGCCGGTTTGCTTGAACCAGAAAGAAAGGTTTTGTTCTACGCATAAATGATGTAACTCCATTATCCAATCGAAATTGCAGGGGCGGGCATTGTAGCCGGATTCTCCTCCAACAACCACCTGTTCCGCCCACGAACCGATATCGTATGGCGTGAGGTCTATACGCTCTAACAGCGGTTCGCAAATAATGATTTTGTGTTTTATCGGAGCCTCTTTATAGATGGGTAGGCGGTAGTTGGCACGGTCTTGATTCTCAACAGTACAGCAGATTGTTACGTTCTCGTATCCATCACTCCAATCATCGGGCAGGGATACTTGTAAGCGGTCGATGCGTTTGGTAATCATCATAAACCGCAAATCACTACGCAGGCGTATCATCTCCCATGCCTCCGCGCGCCACTCATCGGCATCTTCTACAAAGAAATCGGAAGTGAAACAGGTATAGACCAACGAACCGGATGGGATTTTGTATTCACCATTCCGCTTCTTTTGTATGGGTAGGTCGAAGTTCTTGGTTTTGGTAACGATATTACTATCAATACCCCGTTTGGCATCGCCCCGGTAAACGTAGCAATGCCGGCAACCTGCGCTTAGCTTATGACAGCCATGCCACAGGTTCCACATCTTCGATTTGGGTTCGATAGCGTTTTTAGGCATAAGTACTTAAAGTGGCACGCAAAGATACTACTTTAATGCTTTATCTGTTTAATCTATCTTTTGACATTCGGGACAGTAGTACACAGATCCGCCTAAGTAGGCCTCTTTTACGATTATATTGCCACAACAGGGGCAACCGTTCTTCCATGTCTTAGCCGATAGGATGGTTTGGTAATTGCCATTATTGCCATAAAGATCTGTCTGTGTATCTCGTCCTCCCTCGAAAGTCATTTCCTGTAAGGTGTCTTTCAGGGAATTGAACAGAGTTTCTTTCTGGGAATCGGACAATGCTAAGACCTTTTGTTTTGGGTTGATGCGGGCATTGAAGAGTATGTCTTGCGTTACACCGTTGCCGACACCGGGGATGCGTTGCTCAGTGGCAAGGAGCGCTTTGGCTGAAAGTGTTTTCTTGGCTTCTGAGAAAAGCTTCTCGAACTGCATCGGGGTGTATTCATCGCTCAACGGAGAGATGCTTTCTTTGCTCAGGTTGTAGTATTTATTGTCGATAATACCTTCGGGATAAGCATTGATAAAACCATACATGGCAACGCTGAAGACAAGAAACGACTCATCATTAAACGTCAGTAACAGTTGATAGTTGGCGGGTATTTTACTGCCTGGCTCATAGTAGCGGACATTTACACCATCGCCGATATTCATCATTACCTGGTCCGACAAGAGAAAATCGACAAACATACCATAGCCTTGCGAAGACAATATGGTTTTGCCAGTCAAGAGTTTACCGTATTCCAACGGATTGCTGTTGTAGAAGGTAAATTTATGCGGCTTAGTGGCGTTGAAAACCTGCGTGATTGTTTTTCCTTTCAGGGTATCGTTCGCTTGTCTGCTGAGGGTAGTTACTTCGGGGAGTTCTAACATAATGATATGATTATTCGGGTGATTTGTT
>NZ_QVMO01000087.1:20346-21061 GCF_010501055.1 Dysgonomonas sp. 521 | reverse complement strand
CTTAAGAAAAAAACGGTAATTTTGTCAGACTAATTTGCACAGTGAGTGGGTGGGTATCACCGGAATCACTGGGTGGGTATCGCCGGAATATGCAGGAAAGGTAGGATTCAATAGATTTTTTGAGGTTTTTTAAGAAAATGGAAGGAAGATTCTACTTATTGATATAATCGATGTATAGCTGGAGTTAATATGTAATATTTTTCACTGGCTTTGTTATCGAAAGTCGTTCTTTGTAATTTGTGCAAGAAGTGGTGAAAGAAAGTGGTTCGCTCATTTCTAAATCGTTACCTGTGGGTGGATGTATTTTTGTAAGTTGTTAGTTTTTAGATGGAAAGAAAAAGTTATGTGTCTAGCGGTGTGAAAGGAGATCGGCCGTTTTCTCCTGCCGAAATATGATTTTGCAATAGGGTTTACCTTCATTATCCGTTTCTTCTCGGATTTCGCCCCAGATTAGCTTATTGACATCACTCCAACGTAACCCTGTTAGGCAGGAAAATAGGAAAGCCGTTTTTAGCATTGGATATTTACATTCTGCTCTATACAGCGATTGTAATTCGTTAAAAGTCAAGTATTCCCTTTGGCTTTCTCCCATTTCAAAACCTTTGATTCCTCTTAGTGGGTTAGAAGAAAAGTATCCTTCATCAAAAGCTGCATTTATACAAGCCTTGAACTTATTGTAATAAGTGTATTTGGAGTTTTGACTTAATCCTATTCC
>NZ_QVMO01000087.1:0-20246 GCF_010501055.1 Dysgonomonas sp. 521 | reverse complement strand
TTAGAAGAAAAGTATCCTTCATCAAAAGCTGCATTTATACAAGCCTTGAACTTATTGTAATAAGTGTATTTGGAGTTTTGACTTAATCCTATTCCTGCGCTTGTGGTTGCTTCCATATCTAAATACTTTTTGAATCCTCTTATGAAGTCTGGCGTAACTTCTTCTATAGTTAAGTTTTTCGGGCAGTATTTAAGTAGGTGTTTTTGTGCAGCATGCCAGTTGTCATAGTTTTGCTCCGATTCATAGCGTTCTTGTTTTTTCTTTTCATAGTAATCCAAGAATAGCTCTTTAGGTTTATTATGATCTCGGATGCTATCTAAACAACAAGGAAAAGAATAATTAAATTTGAAATTGCACAGATAATCAAATAATTACCTTCTTTTTATAGGATGATATTTTCCTTTAATTTCTACATCTACTTTCCGATACATTATGTAAATACACACTGTATTTCAATAAATTACAAATATCTGGATGTATTATAGGTGTACTATATGTTTTTGTAATCAGAAGAGGAAATACCATTGTTGATATACGTGGTAATTTCGTCTGTTATTTCTCCTAAAAATAAACGGTGGGACAAGAGAAACTCCAATATGCGCAATTTTGAGACATCTTATTCTAATTTGTTACATAGTGAACTCGAGAATTTGTTATACTATCAATTATCTCAAATAAATCTCTAAAATATTTGAATAATTCAGGATCTGATTCTTTCTTTATTTGGGAGGAAAATTCTTTTTTCTTCTTATCTTTTATTGAATAAACATCTCTTATGCTACATTCTTCTACCATTTCTTTGGCTTTTAGATATTCATCGCCAAAATAGTGTTCGATTTCAAAAACGTTATATGCCTGTTCTTTAATATAATAATTAGGCATATCTCCCGGGATCGGGATTAAAACGCCAAAGATATTTTTGTTCTTATGCTTTTTTATTTTTTGCAAACTTTTCTCCTCGTATAAATTGTTTTTTAATGAATTATATTCCTGCATCCCTTTGGCATCGTGATCAAATATTCCAATTAGAAATTGGTCATTGTCAAGAATTGGGTTGGCGGAGTTTAAACATTTTGCAACTTCGGCAGCACCACCTCGATCTTGATTTCCTCCTGCAATTTTTATATCCCAATAGGGAAGCTCTCCTCCTGTTAAAACTGAATAAGCATATTGAAGGAGATCTATATCAGTAGGACCTTCTACAATTAGTTTTACCTTTCTTTCAATTCCGATCAAATTCACATTGGAAAATTTCAGTTTTTTGGCTGGAGACTCTAGTAGAATTTTTAAGGGATTTTTCACTTTGTCATAATACTGCTTCTTCACATCTTTTTTTAGTATATTATATTGAGAACCCCATACAGTAAAAGTGGCATCTAATATAGCATACAATTCAGGATTATTCATTATTTCTTTTTTATTGATGACTTTCTCTATAAACTCAGGAGACAATAGCCGTTTTGAATCTAACGTAAAAGCTAAATTAAGTAACCTATATCCATCTGTTGTGCTATTAGTCTCATTGTATTTATTGTACACATCATCAAATGCTAGCTGTAAAGGACTTTTTAGAGTAATTGAATTAAATGATTCGAAGAAGAACATTAAACTCATTGTAGATAATATAGGTATACTGTAATTTTTAAATAAAATCATGTCATCTTCAGCTAACCTTCTGATATTTTCATATGCTTTTATGTTATTGTCTAAAGCTTCTATGATGAGTCGTTTTCTAATTATATTATCAGTTTGATAAAGAGCCTGTAAAATATATCCACTTCCATATACACTAGAATACAGTTCTGGTAAAATTTTTGCAGATTGTACTTTAGCAATCACTTTTTCCAGAAAGATAGGCATATCTTTAGACATCCCTGCAAAAAAGATAGCCGTATTCTGCCAATTTGAATCAAAAAAATTGCTTATCAATAGGTCGTCTTTTTCTCTTTGATGTTTAAATATTTCTAATGATGCATAATATTCCATATATGAATCATGAGTAAATTGAACTCTATTATTCTCGTTTATAGCCAAAACACCAGTATGATTTATGATGAATTTTAATACTTTTCGTATTTTTTCTTTTGGTATTGGTATTGTTTTATCTTTGTAGTAGTCCTCAAAGAAAGAGTAAAATTCATCTAATAAGAGAGGGCGATGCTCTTCTTTTTCAAGCAATAATAGAGCGTAAATAGAGAGAACCCTTTCTTTAAACGAAATGTCAATAAATTCAGCTCTACTTGAGACTGAAAATCTGCCTAAAATTAATGAGTTAAAATTGTTGTAAATATCCGAGATCGTTGCAGGAACTTCAAAATTATTTTCTTCGTACAATATCGAAATTAATGATAAAGTCAATGGGTTGAGAGGTAGACGATCTAATATTCGATTCTCTTTTAGTGCATCTAACAAGCTATCAGTCTTAGCCTTTTCTCCAAGGAAAAAAGATGCTATGAATTTCTGGATTTGAGTCAAGTTGAAATTTTGAATAGAATATTTTTGAATATCCTTATTGTTTATGTCTGTTAGCAATTCTTCCCGATCTCTAGATGCAATTATAAACTGGGTTTTATGCATGCTATATAATTCAATGAGTTGGTTTATGATTTGCTTTTGGTTTTCTTTATTTAGTTCATCTAAACTGTCTATTATTATAACAATGTCATAATCAAGAATAAGAGTGTCTATATCTGTGTAGCTTAAATGTTTTGAAAGCTCGTTGACTATTAGTTCTTGAATAGGGGCATAATTCGAATCCAATATGTCTGAAATTGAGATAAAAACGGGAAGCCTCCTTCTATTTCCAGAACTACACTCTTCAGAAAATAGCATTTCTCCTATTTTTTTTAATAAGGTAGATTTTCCAGTTCCTGCTCCACCCGAGACAACTAGAGGTTTTTTTTCTTCAATGCAATTTGAGATTGTACATCTTCTCCTTGCTAATGTTTTAGTTCTTGGCTCTTCATAATAGTGATATAAAGTTGGTTCAATATATATATTTAATAATTTCTGATATTTTGAGTTAAAGAATGGGACAGCTTCTAAGTCTATACCTATTTTTTGTTTCTTTTGAATAATGTATTTTTCATAATTTATTAATTCTGGATCACCTTTTTTCCATACATCGGGATTTGTTTGGTCTATTAGTTCTATAAAATTATCTCTTCCTATTATATGAATCTGAGATACTGATTCTTTTATTTCATTATCGACATTTTGTGAAACTGTTGATGTGGATAAAAGATATATTTCAGAGGGATTATATGTCGTTTGGCTGTTGATTATTTTGTTTACAATCTGGTATATACCATCTCTTTGAATGCCACTCAATCTCTCATTATAGATGAGAATTAGTATTTTTTTATCACTGCCTATTATCGAATTGATATACCCTGTTAAAACAGAAGTTTCAACTCGTTCAATATTGCTCACGCCTTTTTTTGAAAATATTTCTTCTGTAATGACAGAAAGTTGTTTGATTTCAAACTTATTTAGTATTTCTATTTTTTTGTTGATATCCATAGCTCTGATTTATTACTTATGTGTATTGTTCCTTTTTACTAATTAATAACATTGAAATATTATATCTCATACCAACACAAAAACCTTCTTCCTTTTTCTGTCGTAACATACTTTTGGTTAGAAGAATTGGGCTTATCCTTTATTGTATATTCCAATAGCCCAGCTTCTCGCAAAGGATTAATATACATCTCTCTTAACTTATTTCTGGAATTGAACTCAACAAGTTCTTGTATCTCTTCAATATTTTTTGGAGTTAAACAGAGTAATAGAATCTTAAATAAGTGTATTGTCCTCTTATCAAACAACTCCACCCCTTTTTCACTCCAACTCCACCCCTCAAAAGAGGGATTGCTTTTCAATAGGCTGTTTACCTTAATTCTAAGACTCTTCAACTCCACCCCTTTTCTATTCCAACTCCACCCCAAACCATTTCCTTCAGCAAAGAAAAGATCGTTTATATCGCTTATCTCTGTGTGGTCAGGAGCTAAATCTAAGGCTTCAATAGCTTCTATTGTTTCTGAATTGAGTTTGGACTTATCTAACCCGACTAACTCAATGAATACGCTTGCTCTTTCTTCTCCTAATATATTGCCGACAAGAGGAATTATCGTTTTGAACTGATCGTCTTCTATGAAAAGAGGTTTCGCCCCTGAAGAGTATATATTTAGATACTTATTGACGTTTCTCACACCAGACCCAATTTCATCTACCCAGCTAAACTCAGAGAAGAATTTACGGATATTTGGATTTTTAGCATAAGGATTGAAAGAATCAACAGAAAGTAACCCTCTGAATATCGGTTTATTTGGATTGGTTATCTCTACGCGATTATGCCGTATAACCATTGTTGTTGGATATGCGCTTGTATACTCCCTGTGAACAATGGCATTGGCAATTATTTCGCGGAATATCAATTCTCGTAAATCCTTTCGCTGATCGCCTTCTAAATAGAATTTGTCGGGTAAATTAGACCGATTTCGAATAAAATCCATCGACTGCAAATAGGTATCAATCAGATTAGTTCGCATGGTTAATTTGTCGTCCCAGCGATCCAGATTATTTTGTCTTACCAGAATATCGAATTTGTAAGCAGGAAGAATATTCTGAATGGTTATGTCTTTTCCGAAAACAAGAGCAGAAGCAAGAGTTAACCCTTCTTCACCAGTTCGATTGTCTTTTCGATAAAACCCACAAGATCGCAAAAGATCCATATTGCTTATAGTCAACCAAGGATGTGAAAAATTGGCAGAACGAATAATAGTCCTAGCTTTATCAAACAATACATCATCTAAATCTTCTAGCTTAAGATATGGGAATATCTCATTTTCTGTAAAGTGATTGCGTTTACGGAAGTATAATTCCGAAATCCGAGTATCATCCTCAATTCGGATATCGCTGTCATTTTCTCTATCGTAGATGACTCCTCGGTGATTATGTATCTGAGAACTAACTGGAATCTTCAAACAAAGCAGAATCAGACCGTTATCTTCCAATTGATAAATAGGAAAGTTAACAGGTGGATTTATCACGTCTTTGTTATTCAGAGCTGTAACTATATCTTTTTTTATTCGCTCAACTGCATTCTTGTCTATTCCCGTAATAATACCTTCGTCATTTGCACCTAAGATAATCGTTCCTCCTTCACGATTCAAAAAAGAGACAACCGTATCATAGAAAGTGGATGGGATTTTTTCCTTTGCTTCCTTAAATTCAGTACGAAGATCCTCTCCTTTAGCGAGGGTTTTATGTAGGTCTTCTATTGTCATAAATACAGTTATATTTGAGTTCTACTTGGAACGATTAAATCTCTCATATCAATTTCTAACAGATCAGCTATTTCTGCCAATGCTTCTAAAGAAGGTTGTGTTTCATTTGTACACCAACGAGAAACAGTCGTAACACTTTTCCCAAGCTGATCCGCCAACCATTTGCCAGTAAGCTGCCTTTCTGCTAGAACGGCTTTTAATCTATTTATCGTCCTTTTACTCATATTTATTATCGTAAAATGCAAAGATATTAAATTATATCGAGAATTATCAGCTTGTTTAGCCTAAACTCACTATCTTTGTTCTCAGAGAATATGCGGGTTATTCCGCAAAGACATATTAATTTAGCGTTCACAGCTAATCTTGTACTAGAAAACTGGCACTTTTCAACGGAAAACAAGATGGGATGTGCAATGCTCGTATCGTTTTGGTACGGGCTTGCTTATTTCGTTTTCCGGGTATGCCAGTACCTCTAGTACGTTATGGGTGAGTTCCGTACCATTTTTTTGTTGGTACTTTGTGGATGTACAATAAACCAACAGAAAGATGAAATTTGACAACCCTTCCTATCAAGAAACATTCTACTTTGTTCGGCAGCATCCAGATGCCGTATTAGAATCAATCCCCGATCATTTATTAGATCTCTGGTCTGTAAAAGATGATGGAAACATAGATCGCTATTATCAGCTATTTACGATCATCCATTTAGCCAGAAAGAGAGAATCAGCCCCTATGAATATTGGAGTAAATCAACTAAAAGAACAATTCTATAATTTCCAAATCCTACTGCAATTAGAATCTCTCATTAGGGGATATGCGATTGATGTGCAAAAGGAAGAAATCAAAATATTCGATTTTGACAACTACAACAAAGAGCAAATATCCATTGCAGAGGATATTATACATCTATCAAATCAGCTACAAACAACATAAAACAAAAATCACATGAGAAAGATCTTGCTATTTGTCATTTCCATTTTAGCACTAAATGGATGTCATTCACAAAACTCGGTTTTAGAAAAAATCATTATTGATTATCTGGAAACGGATTCAAAATCAGGAATCCGAACAGATTTGAAAATTCGGTTTTTTGAATCTGAGGTTTCCGACATTCTGGTTTCTGACAGTATTGCCATTCTTGAAAAACAGTATCAGGAAGAATATGAGAAGAAACTGGAATCCGCACAAAAGAGCGTTGACCATTGGCAACAATCTGTAGATAAACACGAAAAGAAGAAAAGTGATCTTGTTCACAAAATGCTTCTGGCTGAATCTACAGAAAAGCTTGATAACGCCAAATTAACTTTAGAGGAAATCAAATCATGGCGACCTGATTACTTAGATCGTTATACGGATAAAGATAAAAATGAAATTCTTGCCAAAAGCGTAAAATGCAAATTATCTTTTCAGAATCCTAAGCTAACAACTCGACAAGAGTTGGATGCTACTTTTATCTTTTCGCCTGATGGGCAGAATATTCATGAATTCATAAGGGGAAAATAACCCAAATACTCGTCTCTCGGGGATCGCCAAACATCGGGGCGGGAACACCCGCCCCGACGAGCAAATGATATTACAACCTATAATCTGCCATTAAACTAATCAATCTCCCCAATACTCTTTTGATTTTATCCCTTTTATTCATATATTTTTCGATCATATCAATATAATCACGAATAACTTGATCTGAAATCCTTTCCGAATTTTGATTCAGGTGTTTAGCTACTTGGTTAATGTTATTCTCAACCCGCTTATCGTTAGATACTAATTTATAGATGATATCAATTAACTCCTTATGTTGGTATATCGCTTTTTCAATCCCCAAAAGATCAAGAAAGAAATTTGTCATGCTCATGTTTGCATCATTAGACTTTTTTCTGACAATTTCAAATTGTTGTTCTGTAAGTCGTATATACAATCGCCTTGTTTTGTTATTTTTCATCATGATATTGTTTGTAATCATAAAAGTGAGTTCCGAACTTTTTCAATCTTATTTTCGACTGAAAATGCAAGAGGTTTTTGTGCGTACAAAGACACATCTTGCCTTACAAAAAAAACAGGGGTTTTTTATTGTCTTTTTCATCGCAAATAGCCCAGTTTTTCTTCATTGTTTTTCCAACATAAAAATTCATTTAAATCTTTGAAACTTGAATACTCCTTCCGACAATCTACAAAAGAATCTGGATAATGATTTTGAACAAAAAGAGAACATTCACTCCCAGTCTGATCGTTATCCAAGTATGAATGAATTTCATCGTATTTACAAAGAAGATCTAAAGCTCTCTTTGCATTTGCAGTACTATTTAGAATGATGGCATCAGTAGAAAGATGGCGATCTTCTTGCATTGATAGAAATGAGAGATAGTCCATAAATCCTTCAAAAAGAACGCTTCTTTTTGCCCCATTGTTTATGTAAGTAAAATCCTTTTTGCCAATGCAAGATTTGAAATATTTGTTTCGCAGTTCATAACTGTTTGGAGAATTGTTCGCAAATCCTATTGCAAAATATCGTTTATTGTTGATAGAGTAATAAACCTCACAACAGTGTTTCTCTGCAATATCTATATCTATACAGCGTTCATTCAGGTAGTCAATTAATGCAAAATTTCCAAGTTTCTTCACCTTCAAAATTGTGAATAATTGCTCGGGGCGCTCTTGTTTTTCATTACAAATTGCTGATTCCCGATGAAAAGAAAAAGAGTCGGATTCTAGTTTCTTTATCGCATCTGGAATACTACAATTTTCCATTTCTGATACAAGATCTATTATACTTCCACCTTTTCCTATACCATGATCATACCATAAATTTTTCTGGAAATCTACACTAAAACTTGCATTATTGTCTTTGCGTATTGGAGAAATATAAATACCTCGTACTTCATTTTTTCTTTGTGGATGGAATCCATTTTTCGCTAAATACCCATGTATACTTATTGTCTTTATTTGATCTAAATTCATCGTTTTTTTTCTTTTAATTGGAGTGTTTTCTCTGGAGGTAGCAAAAATAGTGTTGATACTGTTGATCTGTTGGCAGACTCTATCAATCAGACAGTTACCGTCAACAGTAATGTCAACAGTTGGAGAAATGCAACAGTAGTTTTTCTTCTGGTTGTTGAACTGTTGACTAGTGTTGATTCTACTGTTGACTTATAATTAGTTGATTATTATATAGATATGCAACAAAGTCAACAGATCAACAGTAAATTTCATCGAACCGTTTTTTCGTCAGCTCATAATACCGCCCTTTGTGTTGGTTTTTAGAGATTGTTCCATCTGCAAAAATGATGTATCGCACGTAGGAAGAGTTGGTGGCAGAAAGTCCCCATGAAGAGACTAAAATATCCCGAATTTTGTGCAATGAATATGCTTTTCTATTCAGATTACTCAATGAGCACATAACATCATTTATTTGGAAACAGAGTTGTTCCAGACCTTGATCTTCAAAAATAGTCTGCAAAATATCCAACATTTCTTTTTCAAGCGTAGATTTATAATTCCTCTTTAACTTAATAAGTGCTTCCGTTTCAATCTGTTTAGGGGTAAACCACATTCTTGAGTCATTTTTTGTATGAAAGGATCTGTTAAGCAAAAAATAAAGAAATGCAGGCACTTCCAATCTGAACTTTTCGAAAAATTGTTCCGAAGAGCAATTTAGAGTATTGGAAAAAGGGAATACCTTAATGACCCAATATCGGATCTCTTCCTTATCTATATGAATGAAACTTGTTTCGTTATTAGAGCAAAGTATAAATTTGCCAAAGAACTCTATCTCTTGTCGATCTTTGCCTTTAGCTTCGGATTTAAAAAGTCGTGCTGTTGAGAGATTTTTAATTCTTTCGGAATCCTCTCGTTTATCCAGTAATACTTCATCTACTGCAATAATAATTTTGTTAGACCAGTCGGAATTAAACTGTGATCGGAAATCATCATTCGTATTCAGAGTCATATTTTTGTCAAAAATCAATTTTAAAAGATTCAGAAAGGTTGTTTTTCCAGTACCTCTTTCGGTGCTGACTAAGCAGAGGATCGGGAGGATCTGTAGTGGTTTTTCGTATAAGATTTTAATGTAATCCAATCCTAACTCATATTGTTCTCGGAATATATGTTGCAGAAAATATAAAATAGTACTGCAATCTCCTTGTTTTGGATGATGTTCCAATTCATGATATTGGTTGTAAAACGTCCCGACCTTCAACTGATACTCCAAGTGAGATGGAATACAGCAAAAACCATCATATTGCGGAATCTGAGCCAAATAATCTTTTCCATGATCAGCTATTATTGTCTCTTTGTTCCAAGGCACAAGAATTATTGTTGAATCGCCAGAGGTGAGAGGTCGTTTAACTATTTTGTAATAGGATACGGCAACCCTTATATATGGGATTTCTTCTTTCATATATCAAACAGTTTGCGTATATTTGCTATGAAATATACAGATTGTACATTTTAGTGAATAATGGTAGGAAGCATGGAAGCGGTCATCTCCATGCTTTTTTGCTTGTATAGCGAGAAGCTCTTTCTTCTATCTCTCGATTTGTTTTATGCTCATTTTCGAGCATCCAGTTATCCAACTTTTCTCGACTAAAGAAGATAATTTTCCCATTGGGCTTGCTGAACGGAATGTTAGCAGAAGAAGTTAATTTGTACATGTAACTTCGTGATATTCCTGTATAATCACATGCTTCATCAAATGTTAGGACTTTTTTGCTGCCTAACAACAGCTTCTCAATACGCTCTAAGCGATTGTCAAGTTCAATAGTGCTCATTTCTATTACATTTTGAAATTAATAAATGAGCAAATGCATTTGCCTTTTGTTTCAATTGATGGAACAAAGGAAAATAAAAACTAAATAACAGCAACTGAATTATACAAAACTAAATCAGAACTATGGTTCTGGATTTCTAAACCATTGAAATACAGAATCTATTTCAGATTTAAAAGAACTGTAAATATCATCCTCTCTAATGCATTCTCCAAATACCGTTGATATTTCGCTGGCTTTTTCTTGTACAGAATATTGCTCCCCTTTTTCGTTAAGAAAATAGTGAGAAATTACTTCTTTGATAACTTTGGGATTTGTCTGATGATTAAAATGAAATACAATAAAAACAAAACGGATCAATCTTATTTTTGGTAAGCGACAGACTATCTTTTTTTCTGGGGAAATCTTATTACCAGATAGCAAATCTTGAAAAGTTTGAAGATCACATTTTATAAAATCTAATCTATTTAGAATTAATTGTAAATCATACCCTTTGCTGTAAGGAGAGTATATTTTCTTTCCTAATAATTTTTCTTTTATTTCTTGTATAAATCGCAATTCAAATTTACTTGTCCAAACAAAGAATAAAGTCAATATTCCGATGAGATTAATCAATAAGGATAATATCATTAAGAAGATGCTATTAGCTTCAAGAAATAACTTCCATGAAATAATTACTGCAAATATTCCAAAAATAAAAAATAGCAATCTTGGTTTTTCAACTTCCTTATTCCACCATGTAATGGGAGTATTAAACATATACCAAATGAAAATTTTCAAGTATTTGAAGAATAATCGTCCTACTGGATATAACAATAGTACTGTAATTGCGATCTGAATGTATGCAAGTATCTGATTCATATTATTATAATTTTAATTCGGGAATAATATTAGCTGCTTCTTTCATCTTGCTATCAACGATCTTGGCATAAATCTGTGTAGTTCTCAATTCTCTATGTCCTAAAAACTTAGAAACGGTATATAGATCCGCTCCATTTTCAAGCATAAGGACTGCGCAAGTGTGGCGCGAGCAATGAAACGTAATGTGCTTAGTTATGCCGGCTCGATTGCTCCAATTAACGATTTCTGCATTATTAGTAGAACTATACTTCAACCCTCGGAAAACTCTGTCACTTTCATTTTTCCTTTCCCCAAGCAAAGAACGTGCTTGATTGGATATATATAAATACTCCAATCCGTCTGTTTTCTCCTGTCGAAATATGATTTTGCAATAGGGTTTACCTTCATTATCCGTTTCTTCTCTGATTTCGCCCCAGATTAGCTTATTGACATCACTCCAACGCAATCCTGTCAGGCAGGAAAATAGGAAAGCTGTTTTTAGCATTGGGTATTTACATTCTGCTCTATACAGCGATTGTAATTCGTTAAAAGTCAAGTATTCCCTTTGGCTTTCTCCCATTTCAAAACCTTTGATTCCTCTTAATGGATTAGAAGAAAAGTATCCTTCATCAAAAGCTGCATTTATACAAGCCTTGAACTTATTGTAATAAGTGTATTTGGAGTTTTGACTTAATCCTATTCCTGCGCTTGTAGTTGCCTCTGTATCTAAATACCTTTTGAATCCTCTTATGAAGTCTGGAGTAACTTCTTCTATGGTTAAGTTTTTTGGGCAGTATTTAAGCAGGTGTTTTTGTGCAGCATGCCAGTTGTCATAGTTTTGATCTGACTGATAGCGTTCTTGTTTTTTCTTTTCATAGTAATCCAAGAATAACTCTTTAGGTTTATTGTGATCTCGGATGCTATACTTGCCTTGCACATATTCAGCTTGACGAATAGCCAGAATATCTTCTGCTAATTTTTGAGTATCTTTATTTTCCTGTTTTTCCTTTGGGTTTTGTGGATTCTCGTGTAGATACAGTTTTAGATACTCGAAATCTCGATTATGCTTGACCTTTCCTTCGGCATCTACGATTTTCCCTTTATAATACTCAATATACAAGGAGAGCTTTCCAGTCGTTAGCTTTTTCTTCTTTAGTGTGATCTTCATATTCATTTCTATTTATGCCAGGTGTAAACTAGTACACCTCAAATCTAAAAACGAAACAAAAGGTGTACTTTCGATGGACAAAAATAGAAATAATTATCTAAACAACAACAAGGAAAAGAATAATTAAATTTGAAATTACACAGATAATCAAATAGTTACTTTCTTTTGATGGGATAATATTTTCCTTTAATTTCTATGCCTACTTCCCGATACAAAATCTACTAAATATATTCCCCAGCACCTCATCAGTAGAGATCTGCCCTGTAATCTCTCCCAGATAATACATACATTCGCGGATATCCTGAGATAGGAAATCGCCCGATATTTTCAGATCCAACCCTTCCGATACGCGCTGTATCGCTATTAGTGCTTTTTGTAGCGCTTCATAGTGGCGGACATTGGTCACAATAACATCCTGTTCACTGATTTCAGGGATGTTGGCGGCCTCTATTAATAAATCTTCCAGCATGCCTGTCCCTTGCTCATACTTAGCTGAAATAAAGATGCGATCAGGTATCTCGTCAACGAGGAGTTTCTCTTTATCCGCCTTCCTTTCAGCAGATATCACATCAACTTTATTAAAGACCAGAATCAGTTTCTTATCCCCAACAGCAGGTAATATCTTTGTTGCCAGTCCCTCAATATGCTCATTAGAAGTCTCGGCATCAGCTATCCACAGGACGATATCGGCTTGTTCTATTTTCATGAATGTACGTTCTATGCCGATGCTTTCTATTTCATCGGATGTGTCACGTATTCCGGCCGTATCAATCAGCCTGAAAGTGAGGCCTTGTATATTGATCGTGTCTTCTATAACATCGCGTGTAGTACCATGAATATCAGAGACTATCGCTTTCTCTTCATGCAGGAGCAGGTTCAATAAAGTTGATTTCCCTGCGTTAGTCTCGCCGATTATGGCCACCGGAATCCCGGTTTTTACAGCATTGCCAAGGCTAAACGAGTCGGATAGCTTTTTTATATGTGATTCTATCTGCGTTGCCGCCTCTTTCAGGTGATCTCTGTTTGCGAATTCAACATCCTCTTCGGAAAAATCAAGCTCCAGTTCAATCAGAGAAGTAAAGTTTAACAACTCAGTCCGCAACTCGATCAATTTACTACTGAAGCCTCCACGCATCTGGTTCATTGCCAGGCGGTGTGTGGCCGCCGAAGATGAAGCTATCAGATCGGCTACAGATTCGGCTTGCGACAAATCCATCTTTCCGTTCAGAAAAGCACGCTGCGTAAATTCTCCCGGTTGTGCCAATGACGCGCCTTTTAATATCAGTAGTTGCAATATGTTTTGCTGGATATAGACAGAACCATGACAGGAAATCTCCACAATATCCTCCCCGGTAAAGGAATGAGGCGATCTAAAGACGCTGATCAATACATCATCCAGCACTGCCCCGTCTTTTATAATTGATCCAAAATGGATAGTATATGCTTTCGCATCGGCGAGCCTGTCTCCCTTTGGCGACTTAAAGACAGAATCGGCCAGTTCGATACATCCTTTTCCCGAAAGGCGTATGATGGCTATTCCCCCTATGCCCGCAGGTGTGGATATAGCTGCTATTATATTATTATCTTCCATAATCATTTGTTGACTAAAATCTGCATTTTAAACAATCGAACCCTAATAAAAAGTAACACCGCTGATTTAACACCCCACCTATATAACACCCTGAATTTAAACACAATACTCTTTTTCGTTAACTAAAAAAGTGACAAAAGTGACAGTTTTTATTGTTTTTTCTGTGTTACCTTTTATTCTCAACTATCAACTCACGGTCTCCTTATAATAGATAAACTTATAGAAATCAAATAACAGTTTATCGGACTATTTGATCCACATTATTCTTTATCTATAATTAGCTTTGAGTAACCATTACAAATTAGTATAACAAAGATATTAAATTGTTGGATGGTTATGAAATTATCCGGCTTGTAAGAATGTAAGTGATTAGTAATAATGCCAATCAGTAGTTGAAAATATGATTAATATAATAGTTCTTTTATTTTTCTATCTGCGCGCAATCACAGATTGCTTACCTTACTTTTGGCCGAAGCTCCAAAAGTAAGCAAAAAAGCATTGCGCCCCGCTTCGCCGTACGACCCACCATCGGCTTGCCGGCTGAATGAAGTGATGATAATCTCATCATTGCGATAATTGGCAGACGATGCTTAAAAGCGCCCGCACTTCATTCTACGCCGCCTGCACCGGGTGGGTACCCCGTACGCTGGCTAACGGCGCTGGCTGANGTGCAGACGGCGTGAAACGGGATGTTGTCCGAGCCGAAGGCGAGTTTCGTCCCGTTTAGCCGGCAAGCCGTTGGTGGGTCGCCGAGGGACGAAGCACTAGCCTTTTGCTTCCTTTTGGGCAATGCCAAAAGGAAGGGCAAGCCCGGGAGGGCGCGGCAGTAGAGAGCTACGGCTAAAGTATTTAGCCTAGGATAGCCTTTATGCAAAAAATAAAAGAACTATTATATTAATCATATTTTCAGCTACTTATTGACATGAATAATAATTATCGCCTTTTTTTACATGCGCTTCGTTCCTGACTGTTGATTGTCATCCTGAGCGAAGGAAAGTATCCCGTTCCTGTTTGAGAAAAAAGATGCTTCGCTGCTCTACCAATGACAAAGAATAGGTATACCGTTAATGAGCTTGATTATGAAAGACTTTCCCTATCAATTCTTCGGATTCTTCTCATAATCCTTTAATTCATAGAAATATATGTTCTCTCCTGTCTCATTATATTCCAGATTTTCTGCCACCACCCTTATTATCAGATATGGTTTATCCGGTTTCTCTTTAGGTAATTCAGTCTGGATAATATAGCCTCCCATGCCGGGATTATCCTTACCTACATACTCTTGCACCTGCTGTACAGAATTAACTGCAACCTCCTTATCATCAATAAACACTTTTACCCTGAAAAATTCAGGTTTTACCGAAATATCCATCTCTTTTTCAGACTTGGCCTTATCTAATTGTAAATCTTTGGAATATACTAGCAACCTTCCCGTACTCATCGGACGGGTATATATAAACAGTCCTCTGTATCCACCTTCTACCCTGAACGCATTTGTTCCGTAAAGTTCCAGCCGATGATAGCGGGGATTTATAGTGAGGTCTCTGTCGGCGATCACATTCCATGCCCAAAATTCAAGGCGTTTATCCTCATCCGGCACTTCGTCCCTTCGCGGATATTCTTTCATGCGGAGTGCAAAAAATGACATGTACTTCCCTTTTTTTACGTTATTTAAAGAGTAATAGCCGTCTTTATCCGTATACGTTTCGTAAGCGGCGGAAAAATCCGTATAGTCAAGTCCGATCCAGCAACTGTCAATCGGGTTGCCGTTGAAGTCCGTAACCCGTCCTGAAATAGTCACGGATTCCTGTGCATAAACAGTATTTATACCTATTGCAAATAAAATAAGAAGAAATAGTTTTGTCCTTTTCATATATTATATGTTTAATGGTTTGTTTTCTTTATCATAAGACGATTTTAAAGAGGATATAGTTACATGAGAAATGGAAAATAAAAAAAGACTGATATTGCTATCAGCCTTTTCGTGTATTCTATCTGTTCCTGCCTTAATACGACCGCCTGTCTTTTCCTTCTACATAATTCAAGAAGGCAGAGTTTACCATCCTGTTGCCTCCCGGGGTCGGGTAATTGCCGGAAAAGTACCAGTCTCCTTTATGGTCGGGGGTCGCTTTATGCAGGTTTTCAATACTTTGGAAAACAATCTCTATTTCAGCCTGTGTTCCCTTTGGTGTCAGCATTTCAGCCATCTTTTTGGAAATATCTTCATCTGTAAAAGGCGCGTATATTTCTTTCACATAGTTTACTATTTCCTCTTTAGGCTTATCTTTTTGTGCCAATGATTTGCGGTACACTTCATCGATAACTGACTGCATTCCTCTTTCTTTCAGCAATTCGATGGCTGCCCTGAAAGCGGCGAATTCGTTCATCCGCGACATGTCTATTCCATAGCAGTCGGGATAGCGTATCTGAGGCGATGAGGAAACGATCACTATTTTTTTAGGATGTATGCGGTCAAGTATTTTAATTATACTTTGTTTCAGGGTCGTCCCACGTACAATACTGTCATCAATTACGACAAGATTGTCTTCGCCCGGGTGTATAGAATCGTAAGTCACATCATATACATGCGCAGCAAGGTCGTCCCTGCTCTTATCCTGAGCGATAAAGGTACGCAGCTTGATGTCCTTGATAACTACTTTCTCTGTACGAACCCGCATCGACAGGATTTTTTTCAATTCTTCGTCTGTAATAGAAGGCCCTTTCTCTGTTATCTTACGGAGCTTGACGTCATTCATATATTTATTGAAGCCGTCTATCATACCGAAGAAAGCAACCTCTGCTGTATTCGGTATGAATGAAAACACAGTATGTTGGATATCCGAATCGATGGCTTTCAATATTTGGGGTAAGAGAAGTTTTCCCAGTTCTTTGCGCTCGTTGTAAATATCGGCATCGGAACCGCGCGAAAAGTAAATACGTTCGAAAGAGCATGGAGAGACATTACGTGGCTCCTGTATCTGGGAGAACATGACATTCCCGTCTTTTTTCACTATGATGGCTTGTCCGGGATTGAGTTCTTTTATGTCTGCAACGTCAAGTCCTAATGCTGTTTGTATAACAGGGCGTTCAGACGCGGCTACTACGATTTCATCATCGTTGTAATAAAATGCTGGACGGATACCGGATGGGTCTCTGTATACAAACCCGTCTCCGCAACCGATAAGCCCGCCTATAGTAAAACCTCCGTCCCATTTTTCACTTGCTTTGCTCAGCATAAAATGAATATCGAGATTTTTTTCTATCAGGGCGTTCAGTTCCTCGCCTTTTACACCTGTATCTTTGCCATATTTGTCGAATTGATACTGTACTTCCCTGTCCAGATAATGTCCGAGTGATTCCAGCAGGACAAATGTGTCGGTATAATCGCGTGGGTGCTGTCCCTGAGCCAGTAGGTCGGCAAATAGTTCATCCACGTTTGTCATATTGAAGTTTCCGGCTAAGGCAAGGTTACGGGCACGCCAGTTGTTACGGCGCATAAAAGGATGTACATAAGAAATCCCGCTTTTGCCCGTTGTGCTGTAACGCAGGTGCCCAAGAAATAACTCTCCGGCGAAAGGCAGGTATTTGCTGGCATATTCAGCGTCATTCATCTTGTCTTCCGGTACTTTCTCATAGTTTTGATGAATGGTGGAGAAGATTTCGGAAATGGCGCTCGAACCTGTTGCTCTTTCCCTGAATATAAATTCATTTCCGGGAGGTGAATCCAGTTTTACTACAGCCAATCCCGCGCCTTCTTGTCCACGGTTGTGCTGTTTTTCCATCAGCAGGTATAGTTTGTTCAACCCGTACTGCCATGTACCATACTTTTTTTGGTAATATTCGAGCGGTTTTAATAGGCGTATCATAACGATACCGCATTCATGCTTTAAAGGCTCTGTCATAAAAAGGAACTCCTTTGTTGAGATTTGTTGAGAATTATGTTTTGAGGCTACAAAGATAATATGATTTTTTATGGCGACCTAAGTTACTGATAAAAATAATGATTTCTTGAAAATTACATAGCCTTCAGAATTTAAAATTCCATGAAACAGACGGTATCACACTAAATAGGTATACCATATACGATTCCGACTGGTTGCGCACCTCCTTGTTCTGCCTGAAACCGAACATATACGGATTCTTCCTGCCGTAAGCATTATACAGGCCGAAGGTCAGTTCGGAAGAATACCGCTTCGTTTGCTTCAGCATACAGATAGCGCCCAGGTCGAGACGGTGGTACGAAGGCGCCCTGTGCTTATTCCTTTCCCCGTAATAATAAATGGCATGCCCGTCTACTACATATTTGCCCGAGGGGAAGGTCATGGGGCTGCCTGTGGCAAAAACCCATGTAGCAGACAACGTCCATTTCTTATTCAGCTCGTAGATACCTACAGCCGAAACATCGTGTGTCCTGTCCTGATTGGCGGCGTACCAGTCGCCATTGTTTATTTCATCTATCTTCTTCTCGCTACGCGCCAGTGTGTAACCCAGCCAGCCGTTGAAGCGCCCGTACTTCTTTTTCAGGAACAGTTCGATCCCATACGACCTGCCTTTCCCGAAGCATAGTTCGGTTTCTATAATTTCCTTTGTCCTCACATCTGCGCCATCCTTATAGTCAATCTGGTTACGCAAATCCTTATAGTATGCTTCGGCGCTGAATTCGAACATATTATCGTCGAAATTATGAAAATACCCAATAGAAACCTGATTCGCGATTTCCGGTTTAATGTAATCCGTATTTGAAATCCAGCGGTCAACCGGGCTGGACAAATTCGAAGTCGTCAGCAGGTGCATGTGCTGTACCGAACGGTTGTAAGCAGCTTTCACAGATGAAGTTTTACTCAGCTGACAGGCTACTGATAAGCGGGGTTCTATATTCCAATAAGTTTTGAAAAACTGCCCGTTCCCGGTCGGTATCGTATCCTTTATAGAATGGTCGTCTGCATCGAATGTATAATAATCACCCCCACCCATCACGCCAAATGAGGATAAGCGAAGCCCGTAGCTCACTTCGAGCCTGTCGCCCACCTTCATACTGTTGGATGCGAACAGGGTATTTTCCCACGAGTAGCGGTGTGTATACGGTGATACGTCCAGCCGCGAAGGGTCTTCACTTTCCAGGTCGCCCGGCACTACCTGATGATAGACTGACGAGAAGCCAAGCCTGATCGCGTTTTTGTCATTCGGATAAAAGCTGAATTCCTGATTCAGGTTAAGATCCCGTATGCGGGACATGATATTCAGCCCTGTGGTCAGGTCTACACTTACATTGTATTTATAATCGGTATAGGACAATGTAGTCGCCGAGGCTTTTTTCGAATTGAAAATATGGTTCCATTTCAGGCTGGCGATAGTGTTTCCCCAATCCATCATGGCTATTTCGTTCAGCCCGAGTTTATCTTTTCCGTGATATGCCGTCAGGGTCAGTTTGTCTTTTTTCGACAGCACATAGCTCAGTTTGGCGTTCAGGTCATAAAAGTAGAGCTTTGAGCCTTTTACCTGTTCCACGCCTATCGCGTGAGCCAAGGCATCGGCGTATGTACGCCTTGCCGATACGATAAAAGAAGACCTCTCTTTCTGTATAGGCCCTTCGAGCGTTAAACGTGAGGAAATCAGCCCTATACCGCCTGTCAGATGATAATTTTCTATGTCGCCGTCCCGCATATTCACATCCAGTGTAGACGAAAGCCGCCCTCCGTACCGTGCAGGCATAGAGCCTTTGTAGAGTGTCATATTATCCACGGCATCGGAGTTGAATGTAGAGAAAAAGCCGAAAAGATGAGAGGGGTTGTACACCGTAGCATTATCGAGTAATATCAGGTTCTGATCGTTGCTGCCTCCGCGTACATAAAACCCGACATTGCCTTCTCCCGCGGTCTGCACGCCGGGAAGCAACTGTATGGTTTTCAGTATATCCCTTTCTCCCAGCAAGACCGGGATTTTATTCACTGTCCCTATTTCCAGTTTCGCCACCCCCGACTGCACATTCTTTACATTCCCGTCTTTTTTTGTGGCAGAGACTTCTATTTCATCCAGAACCACCACCGATTTTTCCATGAATATATCCTGTCGGAGGTCTTTATCCAGTCTCAGCTTCAGCTCTTTTATGTCATAGCCTATCAGCCTGAAGGTGAGGTTGTAGTCCCCGGCAGGAAGCCTCAGGGAGAAAGTGCCATCGCCATCGCTGAACGCACCTTGCTGCGGATATTCTTCGGTACTGACAGAAACTCCTGCTAAAGGAACCTTATTATCCTGATTGCAGACTTTTCCACTGAAAGTATATTTCTTCTGCGAAAAGGCCACAACACTTATTAATAATAAGAAAACCAGTAAAAGATATTTCATGTTAGTTTTTCTCTACCATATAGGATTTTATTGACATTGTATCAAGAACGGGGCTACACAAAGATAAAATAATTATCAATAAATATATTGCATAAAGCATGAAACAAATAGAAACAAAAAGACGATCCGAAGATATCTTCGAGATCGTCTTTCTTATCTCCTGACTTTGACAACCTCAGAAGTGCAAAATCACAACACGTTGACTTATAGATGGGTATAAAATATTTTCACAAAAACAGGGTGGCGCAAAG
>NZ_QVMO01000086.1 GCF_010501055.1 Dysgonomonas sp. 521 | reverse complement strand
AAACAAGTCGCCCTGACTTTGATCCGGTGATTTTCCTATCATTTTTTGCAAGCTTTTAGGACTTCAAGATACGAAATTCTGCAATATTAAGCAAACAATCAAAGGTGTAATTTACTGGAAAATAACTTATTATATGCTTTTTAAGGAGCGACTAATTATAAGATTTATTCAAAATTTTGTATTTTAACCCGATATGACTTTTTATCCGCAAACAACAAAACAACACATTGGCTACAAACCACTTAAACACGGAGACATGTGACTTTTCACAAAACATAAAATATCAAAAAAGGGCAGGGATACCGAAAGCACGGGTGCCGGCTGCCCGGGCAGAAGGGCATATAAGATCGCTTACTCCAGAAAAAGATACGGCTCGGAAGTAGTTATATACAGAAAATATAAGAATGTAAAACCCAGAACCGTAAAGAGCAGCGCGCCGCTTACAAATCCGGCTATGTAAAAGAACCTGCCAAGGACTGTCTTATACTTTATATGCTCCCAGTCATCTATCAGTATTTTTATATTTTTCCATCCTGCAAAAAGAAAAAAAACAGCGAAGAGCGGGAATGCTATAAGTAATAAATAGTTTAGTGTACTCATGTGCAGCATTTTGAATGTTTGCAATAAATATTATCCTGTTATATCGTTTTGTGCCGGCTTTTACATTTTGTATTCTCTGCCGGTTTGTTTATATTAGTTGAATAGAGTTTATATCGAATAAACCAGATATTACTCATTTACAATCAATTATAAATACAGCATCCGCAAGGGCGGGCAAAAGCCTGTCATTCCGCACCTAACACGCCACCCCAAAACCAGTCTGATTATAAGTGGATTGCGAGCAAATCCCGCAATGGAAATTACCCTTATTTGACTTCTGACACACCTTCGGTATAGATATTATGCATATAAGGGCAGGCTAACCATAGCCACACAAAGTTATCAGTATGTAATCCACAAATAATCAAACAAATACCATTCTATTCAATATAATATCTAATATTTTTATCTTATTTTGTCCCCACAAAATTCCTTCCGCCTGCATTTGCCGCAAAATTGCCCGATCCAAACGGCATCGAATTGAGAGATGGCGCCTTGGAGAAGTACAGGGTCGGAAGTAAGTATTCCGGCTTCGAAGTTTCGGGCATCCTTCCCCTTCATACCGATACCCGCGCCTGTAAGGTTGGCTGAGCCTATGTATGCCGATTCAAGGTCGAATATCATCATTTTAAAGTGTACACGCGGACATAGAGCTCGTTCGAGTCCGTGTACCAACAGTGGATATTTGTCAAAGTCAGCCCTGAAGTTCGGGCCGGGTTCTTTGGCATGTATCAGGCGTATTTCTACACCACGCTTTACCAGATCGGAAAGTATTTTCAGAAATGGGACACTACTGCTTCCCTGCTTGAAGTACAGGTCTTTGATGTCTGCTGTGCCAATCCATAACTGCCTTTTTACAGATATTACTTTTTTCAGCACCAGTTCGTAATGGTCGTAGTCGGATATGTATTTGCTTTTTCCTATATCCATCCTCATCCAACAAGAAAAACAGTACCGGGAATCTGATTAATAACGTCGTTCACTGCAAGTATCGTCATTTAGTTATTCAAATATATATAATTTATTTGTTATCATCCTATTATACAGATGGTTGTTTTAGCTTATTTGGCCTTAAAATAAGCTTAAAACGGGGTATAAAAGAAGAAAAAAGTCATATTTTTATTTCATATTCATTTATTTAAAATTCAATCAATCAGCGAATTGTTATTTTATTTAACATATAAAAAGTCATATTTCCATCCGATGGCCTGAAACGCTTATTTTTTAGGCGCTTAACCTACAAGTTTTATAATTGAATGCCAATAGAATTATCACACCGAGTTTCTCCGAAATGACACTGAGGTACACCGGGGAAATATACCTCAGTGTAACCAAAAGCCTCTTATATATGCGAATCAAGGGTTAAAAAGCACAGTAACTTATTGTCCCGAAGGGACTGAAGGTGGATAACCACGGGTAAAACCCGTGGCAGGAACTGACTGAAGAATATGTCTCCGTAGGAGGCAAATAGTAAAAACAAATGCCATTCGCCTCCTACGGAGACGGCCTCTCCCTAGCCACTTTTTCCACGGGTTTTACCCGTAGTTATCCATATTAGCCCACTTCGTGGACTTAGAACCCTGACTGCAAAACAGAAGATTGATTTATAATAGTATACTGCAACCCAAAGCAACCCTTGATTCGCATATTCAATAAGATTATATATGGTTTATTCTCTGTGATTTAATTGCCTCCTGCTTTAGCTGGAGGATAATAGTCTAATCAGATAATGGCTTTAGCCAAAATGTTTTGACTAAAGTCGTTTTCTATCTGTATTATTATCCACGACTTGAAAGTCGGGGCAACTAAAACTCCTAAAAATATGCATCTTACTCTTTTATTGAATATGCGAATCAAGGGTTAATTGTGCCGTTAGGCACATCATATTGGTAGAAACATGAATGAAATTCGTTTTTTGTGCCGTCAGGTACAAAATGTGAATTGTTCTGTAGATATTGCGTACCTGACGGCACGCAATTAACTGGTTAAATTCTACCAACATTCAGTCCCTAAAGGGACAAAAAACAGCACATTTAACCCTTGATTCGCATTGAATATAAACTCTAATAATTACCAGTAAATTAATTTAATTTTAGAGTCTGTTTAAATTTTATAGCAAATCTTTTTTATAGCTATTTTTAGATGGATTTTCTCATTTTTACTAGTAGGTTTAGCGGGCTAAACCTACTAGTAAAAAGGGGAAAATACGCTAAAAAGAGCATAAAAAAATTGCTAAGAACTATTGACCTGAACCTGTAATAAAAATTTTCGCTAAAATTTAAACAGGCTCTTAATGGCTACTCTGACCACTGCGGGTACACTCTTGCCTTTGCGTTCGGCAGGATAACGCCTGTAGTTACATCCTTTTTCGAGCACCCACTTTACATTTTTATCCATTGCCGGGTCTATGCCGCGTATTATTCTCACATCGTGGCTCAACCCGTCTTCGCCTATCACAAATTCGGCTACGGTAGTGCCCTCCATCCCGTTTTCCCAGCACGCGCGAGGTACCCGTAAGTTGTTTTCCATATCTTTTTCGAACTCTTTGATACCGCCGGGGAATGTGGGCAGGTATTTGCCTGTAAACTGTGTGGAGTCATTTATTTCCACAAATGTAGAGTCGCACGGTATTTCTATGCTTTGTATCCATGCGCTAATGGTTACATCCACCGGACGAGGCGCCCTGTATACTGCCGGATGATAGATATTGCTCACATTTACCACCGTACCGTCATACCCTACAAAGTGGGTTCGCGTATAGAATAAATTCCTTGTTGGCATGTCGCGGGATACCATATCTGTCATATAACGCTCTTTGCCCCTGATGAGGAATCCGTTTTCTACAGGCTTATATACAGTATCGTCCAGGTAATAGCCGGTGTAAAGGTAGAGGCGCAGGCAGGCATTATATATATTGTCGTACCTGCCGAGGAATTCATTCAGGCTGCTGTCGTCATCTATGTGCAATGTGGCGTGGTTTGCTTTCTGTGCCGACATATACACCGTGCACACAGAGGGCGGGCATATCTGCTGGAAACCTTTGTTTGCGACCAGCGTCGTTGACACAAAAGTGTCGGGTAAAGGTTTGTCGGGCTTAGGAAACCGTTGCAGGTTGCCAAACGTATTGTTCAATTCCCACCTTACATATTCCTTATTCGGAGTGATGGAATCTATTATTCCGCCCTTGGTGAGCAAGGGGATAAAGCCCAGCGTATCGTTTTTGTATTTCTCTACAATGAAAATCGTACCCCGTTGCGCGCAGGCGCAGAGTACAGATAGTAGCAAAGCGAGTGTAATCAGTAGTTTATTCATAGCTTATGACGCTCTTATGTGGTAAATCTACGAAAAAAGGCTCAAAATCTCATATTGCAAATGACAAATGTATATTCAGCCGATGACGTGTGGAATAAAATCAGGGAGACGTCATACAGCTACTCAGGCAGTAAACTGAAAGAAGGACTTACCTTGCAATGGAAAACAGGTATATTTTCTGCCAGTTCGGAAATAACGGAACCCTATTCGCGCCGGATTGTTTATAATGAATATTTTGATTTCCGGAAAGGAGCGTGGATAAACGACACAAAAAGGTTCTATACATTCTCCCCTACCGGAAAAAGCTCATCAAATACCGTATACTTTGCACTCCATCCTGTATCAACTGATAAAAAACAGGCAGCAAAGATAAAACCTTGCTGCCTGTAATCATTTTGGAACGGTCGTTATACTTTCATTTCCAAAAAAGTTAAGGGCATTTATTATATTCTGATAAACCGCTGAGGGATTACCATCCTTTATTCGGATTCTTATCCCACCACAGTTTTGTACTGTAGTTATCTGTCCCGCCGAGCAGTTTTACCGCTTCGTCGTAATTCTGCTTGTTATTGTTCGCTTCATCCGGTGGGAACGGAATACGTAAAGCAAGCCTTGTTTTCAGGTTGACATCATCGCCGGCGTTAACCAATACCGGGAAGAAATGAGGATAACCTGTACGGCGTTGTTCGCTCCATGCCTCTGTGCCAAGCGGATACATCGCTATCCATTTTTGAGTTATCAGGCGTTCCAGTTTAGTTTCGAACGGGTCTGCATCATCCCATTTGATAGTGATGGTACTTATAGCCTTTGCAGCCAGTTCGGCGTCAGGGTCGTTGTAGTCGCCGGGCTTGCTATGGTCGTCTTCGATATATGCATCGGCTCCGCTGGCAGACCATTGCGCGAATGACAGATTAATACCTTCTTCGTACAGGTCTTTTGCCGTGCCGCCCATACTCCAGCCTCTGAGAGCACCTTCAGCTTTGAGAAACGCTACTTCGGACGCAGGCATCCACAGGGTAGGGGCTGTCTGAGTGTACGTTGTAGACGAATACCTGTCAGCCCAGTCTTTACCGGGGACAGAGATACCTGTCCTTAGTCCCAGATATTCAGGGCCGCCGGCAACCTGACTCTTGCTGAAATACTGAGGCAAACGCGGGTCGTTGTATCCGTCCATATAAGCGATGATGTCGGCACAAGCGCGGGAGTCGCCCCACGATGTACTCATCGTCCATATCGGATTTTGAGGGAATGCGTTCTGGGTATTATCGTTATTGTCTGTAATGACCCCGATAGGATGGCTTACAGCTTCTTCCGCTTTCTGTTTAGCCAGTGTAGGGTCGGCATATACGATACGCAGAGCCATACGCAGCTTCAGCGAGTTGGCGTATTTTATCCATTTGGTAAAATTACCGCTGTATACTTTGTCGAACTTAGCCATTGCGTTATAATCAGGATTCTCGCCAACGAAAGTCGTCAGTTCGTCGATAGCCATATCCAAGTCCGAGAACATATTCTTATACACATCTTCCTGGCTGTCGTATGGCGATCCCAGGCTGCTTGCCCCTACCTTAGAGTAGGGTATAGGGCCGTACAGGTCTGTTATACGCTGCATAGCCGTTACACGGATAATCTGCGCCCACGCATACAGAGGGCCTTCGCCGCCTGTCTGGTCTTTTACCTGAGTCCATCCTCCGTATACTTTTTCGAAGGCATCGTTGAACGGGGAATTGATCCATCCTGTAGGTGCGTTGAAAGTAGAGAAGTTGGACGACCATGTATTCGCGATGGACAGATAACGTCCATAAGGGTCGCCGATGAGGTTTTGCCCCATCTGGTACGCGTTTTCCTGTGCAGGGTACGCGTAGTTCAGCATTTGAGGGAAAAACGCGCCCAGCTTATAAAGGCCTTCCATTATTTCATCGTCGGTAGGCTGTCCGGGATTTCGGTTCATGTCTTCAAAGTTGTTGGTACATGATACCAGAAACAGTGCGCATAGCAGGGTTGAGGCCAATACTGTTTTTATCTTTCTAAATATATTGTTGTTCATAATTTTAGCTTTTAATGTGGTTAGAACTGTACCTTCACACTGAATCCCAGATTGCGGAGGCTTGGTTGCATAAAGTAGTCGATACCCTGGAAATACGTTCCTGTAGAAGCTGTCGCTTCGGGATCGAACGGAGCCTTATTGTATATCATCCACAAGTTGCGTCCTACGAATGATACATTTACCTTCATCACATCGTTAAACCATCTGCTTGGCAGGTCGTAACCTACGCTTACTTCCTGCAAACGAACGTTTGTAGCTTTGTAAACATAGTCTGACAATAGTCCTTCGGTTTGCCCTGTAGCTGTATAATACTGTTCGGCGCCGATGGTTGTACCGCCGATGAGGACACCGCCTCTGTTGCGCGCGTCGGCTGTAGCCTCAGATACGCCGTAACCATCGAGTATAGCCTGTGTAGGAGACATCACGATGCCGCCTAAGCGTGCCGAGATAAGGAATCCGAAGTTGAAGTCTTTCCATCTGAAATCGTTCCTGAAACCTAAGTTCCATTTAGGAAGCACAGAACCTGCTTTTTCCATTACATTGTCCAGAATAGGTTCTCCCTTTTCGTTCAGGGCAACAGAGCCGTCTTCGTTGTATTTGATCGCTTTCTTTACCCAAAGGTCGCCCATTGTACCATCTTTCATCAGACGGAACTCGGATGAACCGATTCCTCCCTGGCTAACATATTCCAGCGTGACCATTTCGCCTGTAACGGGGTCTTTATATTTACCCAGTTCCTTGATTGTATTCTTGTTGTAACTTGCTGTGAAAGTAGAGTTCCAGCTAAAGTTGCCCCATCTGTTGTCCGCGCCTAAAGTGATTTCAAGCCCCTGATTCTGTACATCCCCTGTCTGTATATACATCGATGTATATCCTGTAGATGCCGATACGGGAACTTCGAGTGTCTGGTTCTTTGTATTAGATTTGTACCATGTGAAATCCAGGCTCAGCCTGTTTCCCCAGAATTTGGTGCTCAATCCGGCTTCCCACGAACCTGTACGTTCAGGTTTGAGGTCTGTTATCGGCATATATGTATTGGTTTTCCAGAAACCACCCTGTTCGTCGTATTCGTATGTCGGGATAGAAAGGTTGCGGGGAATGGCCGAACCTACCGATGAATACGAACCGCGTACTTTCATATACGAAATGAAGCTAGGCAACGTTACCATCTCGGAGATTACTCCCGACAGACCTACCGACGGGTAGAAGAACGAACTGTTGCTTGTATTGGCCAGAGCGGAAGCCCAGTCGTTACGCCCTGTCAGTGTGAGGTACAACATGCTCTTCCAGCCCAGTTCGAGGTTGGCGAATACCGATTGGGTCTGTTCGTGCCAGCCGCTTTGTATCAGCTTGGTTTTAGGAGCGTCTTTATCTATATTCGTCAATGCGAAGAAGTTTGGGATCTTCAGTGCAGCTCCGTCCACGCCCGATTCGTCGGAGCGCATATCGGATATGCTGGTACCTATATTGGCCGACAGAGAGTAGTCGCCAAAGTACTTATTGATGTTCAGCAACAAATCGGCATACACCTGTTTGTAATCTTCCTTGGTGGACTTGTAACGTCCTGTTTCGGATGCAAACAACTGATATGTAGAAGCATAGTTCTTCTGCGCAAAATTGTTATGTGAATTATCGAGGCGTGCTCGTCCCATTACATTCAGCCAGTCGAGTATATCGTACTGCAGGTTTACGTTCATCATGTAACGGTCGCGCTTGTTGGTCATCTTATTGCGGTTAAGCACCCAATACGGGTTTTGCATAGAAAGCCCCTGGTCGCCCCACTTCCATTGCTGTGTGTTGTAGCCCAGTGCTTCGTCATAGGCTTCAAAATTCTTTACAGAGCTGAAATCCTCGCCCCTCGGGAATGTATACACCGGCACCAGCGGATTGTAGTACTGCCCCTGAGCCATCATGTTTTTGTCTTTTTGCTTGATATAGCTAAAGCCAAAGTCGAGCGTCATCTTATCGTTCAGAAATTTAGTCGTATTCCTCAGTGTAACGTTATATTTACTGTAATCATTTTCAGGAAGTATACCGTTTGCGTTTGTAGCGCCTAACGACATGTATGTCTGGTTCTTGTCCGTACCCACCGACAAGGTTGCCGACGTCTGTGTAGTAGCTCCGGTTTCGAAGAAGTCGGAAGGGTTGTACGCATATTTGTTTTGTGCTTCGCCCCAGCTCTTATATTCTCCTGTCCTGTTCCCGTATTTGTTCTGGAACTCAGGCATCACGAACGGACGCGAGAATGTGGTCTGGTTAGAAATCGTCACTTTCGGTTTGCCTGTAGCGCCTTTTTTGGTGGTGATAACGATGGCACCGTTAGCCGCGTTCGAACCGTAAAGGGCGGCAGCGGCAGGTCCTGTCAGCACCGACATGCTTTCTATATCATCCGGGTTGAGGTCGGCAATCCCCTCTCCTCTCGGCTGGTCGGCATACTCATTATTCTGGCTCAGGCCTCCGTTGTTGGCATTGAAGATAGGCACACCATCTATCACGTACAGCGCGTTATTGTCTTTTGTTATCGATTTTGTACCACGCATTACCACACGGGTAGCCCCACCGATACCGGCAGCAGAGGCGTTGATGTTCACACCGGCTACTTTACCCGAAAGCGAGTTCATCAGGTTCACATCTTTTACACCTGTCAGTTCGTCGCCTTTTATCTCCTGCACATTGTAGCTCAATGCCTTTTGCGCTCTCTTGATACCTAAGGCTGTAACCACTACCTCGTCCAGATTGACATCGCTCTCGAGCAATACGATGTCGAATGACGACTGGTTTGCAGGGTTAATGGTTTGGGCAACATACCCTATATATGTTATCTCTATCTGTTTCCCTTCGGGTACACGCAGCGAGAAATTCCCGTCTACATCCGTCATTGTACCGGTAGTAGTACCTTTGACGGCAACGCTTACACCGATAAGCGGTTCACCGGCCTTGTCCTTGATAGTACCTGTTACCAGCCTGTCCTGCTGAACGGCATTCGCATCCTTGACTCCGGCGCCTGCCGAAAGAATGATGTGAGAACCTTCCATACTGTAACTGATATTCGTATTTTTCAATACACGGTCGAGTACTTCCGATGTAGGTGTGTTTTTTACATTTACGGAAGTGGTGTGGTTTACCGCTACCTGATTATTATAGATAAATAAATAATTGGTTTGATTTTCAATTTCGCTCAGCACTTTAGCTAATTGAACATTCTTCAGGTTCATTGTCACTCTTGCGTTCTGAGAGAAAGAGTTTTCAGCAAATATAAACTGTATGCTGCATAATAGACATAAAATAAAAACCCTCATGATCCTAATCAATTGTTTAAATTCCGGATATTTTTTCCAAAAAACATCCTTCAAATCATTATTTTTCATAGATTTGTTTTGTTAATGAGATTAATACTCTTTTTTTACCTAAAACTTGTATTGATTTCGAGTGCCAAGAAATGTTGCCGCATTTTTTGGCGCTTTTTTTTGTGACTGTGTTACGTATTTTTCATAGGCTGTACTTTTATGGTTTTTAGATTCTACTTAATATAGATTGTGTGATTTTCCAAATCCCGTTCATAAGTGAACTTGATATCCTTCTGAAGTACCCGCAGCGCATAGTCTATGCCATCTACGAAGCGGAACTTCCCGGTATATGAATATTTATTGACCCGTGTATTTTCCACGATGATCTTAGGCCCGTATGTTTTTTCAAAGCTCCCCATTATATCTTCGAAAGAGGCGTCATTGAAACATATCAGCCCTTCCTTCCAGCGATAGATGTCATAGTCGTCGATGCCGGTTACTTCCAGTTTTCCGTCTTTGAGGTACGACTTTGTATTGGGGCTGAGGACGAGCGACTGCCCTGCATCAGGTGCCAGGTCTACCTTTACCTTGCCGTCCATCAGGGTAGTCTCAAAGCGGTCTTCGTTGGCGTATGCCATTACATCGAACTTTGTACCCAGCACTCTTACATTTCCTTTCGCCGTTTGCACTATAAATGGTACATCTTCATCGTGCGCCACTTCGAAATACGCTTGCCCGTCAAGCTTGACAATACGTTCCTTCTTGTTGAAGGAGACCGGATATTCGATTTTGGTACGGGCATTCAGCCAGATATTTGTACCATCGGGCAACGAAAGGTTCACATACTGCCCGGCAGGCACATTGATAGTCTGCATGCCGTAATCTTCCCCCGCGTTCTTTATCTGCATATACAGCAGACCGCTCATAAGCAAAATAGCCACCACTGCGGCTACTCTCATAAAGGCGCCCTGTAATATCCGTTTCCTTCCTCTGGCAGGAGCTTCGGACACAGTATCTGCTGATGAAATTTCATCAGACCCGTCGTGGAGTAAAACCAGCGCATCGAAAAGCTTCCTTTCTTCGTGTAGATGTTTCCTGTTTTGAGGAGATGCTTCAACCCATTCCCTGATTTCATGATTTTCTTTGTCCGTTGTCAATCCATCAAAGAACCTGTACAATATTTCCGAACCAATCTTCTCGTTATTTGCCATCTATTTATTTAAAGTATTTAAAGCTTTTTTATTATCGTATATAGGTATAACAACCTAAAGGAAGGAATCCCTAGCCAAAACAATGTTAACAAATATTAAAATCAAAGAAGCTATTTATTTAAGATGAAGAAAAGGGCTGTCCATGCAGGCAGATAATCTTTCAGATTTAGACGTAAGACGCTCAAAGCCTTCGAAATATGATATTCAACCCCTTTGGTCGTAATATTGAACATTTCGGCGATTTCCTTATGCGGTTTTTCTTTATAACGGCTTTGTACAAATATATCCAGTGTCTGCTTCGGCAGCTTTGCCAGAGTCTCGTTCACTATCCGTTGTATCTCTTCGGAAAACACCTCGTCGGGGTCGCAGGCTTCGAGTGTGCTGATACGCAAATCCAGTTCCCACTGCGCGTAATCGCTTATATCGGTAACGATCACTTTGCGCCTTTCTTCCTGTTTCAGGTAATTCAGGCATTTGTTTTTAATAACGGTCAGTATATATGCTTCGATATTGGAATCGGGAGCCAGGCTGTCTTTGTTGCCCCAATAGACCATAAAGGCCTCGGTCGTAAAATCCTCTGCCGCATCCATATTCCTTACATAGCTGTTGGCAAAACGTACGAAACGGTTATAGTATTTTGTATAAAAACTATTGAACGTTAGATTTACAGGGTTAACCATTCACACATCATTTATTGATACAAAATTAGAAAACTATTTGGGATAACACCCGAATTCTTCACATTTTTGACATTTTGGCATAATAACCATCAAATATAACAGAAAATAAAACAAATGCATTATCATTTTCTGATTCTGCCCTTAACTGCATATAGAGGCCGGGCTTGTCCCTGCCCGTTTGTCATATCTTCAGGCAATCACAAGGGTTGCCCCCACAGGCATCCGCATCTCTCACTAGCGCATACGATAAAATAAATCTATACAATAGTGAAAAATATTATAAATGATGCCGCCGCCTCCCTAAAATACCCTGATGTTATTCTTTAAATAAAGAATTATGGCTAACTTGCGACCGTTTTTCGCCGGGCAAAAGCCGGAATATTTATTACCAAAAACTTTCTGATGAAAGACTTTATAATACTAATAAAACGATTTGTACCGCCATACAAAAGGCAGGTTGGGCTGAATTTCTTCTTCAATGTACTCAGTGCTATCCTCAACGTATTTTCCTTTGCGCTGATCGTACCCATCCTTCGCATCCTGTTCAGGGTAGACGAAAAAGTATATGAGTATATGCCTGTAGATACATCAAGTATCGGGAGTATGATCGACTTTAAGGTGTTGGAAAACAACTTCTATGCATACCTTTCCGAAATGATGGGCGTATATTCGGGGGGGGCTGTATTGCTGGGGCTTGGAGCGGTACTCATCATCATGACCATACTGAAAACCGGAGCCGTATTCCTCAGCGCCTACTTCATCGTAGATGTGCGCACCGGCGTTGTACGTGACATACGCAAACAGATAAACGATAAAATACTGTCGCTGCCTCTCGGCTTTTTCTCAGGGGAGCGCAAAGGCGATATCATAGCCCGTATGACAGGCGATGTAAACGAAGTGGAAAACTCCGTTATGAGCTCGCTGGATATGGTAACCAAAAACCCGATCATGATCCTTGTCTATCTGGGTACAATGCTCTTTATCAGCTGGGAGCTTACCATATTCGTGTTCATACTGCTACCTGTTGCCGGATACATTATGGGCAAGGTGGGCAAAAGCCTCAAACGCAAATCGGTAGAAGCCCAAAACCAATGGGGCGGACTGGTATCGCAGATAGAAGAGACTCTTAGCGGATTGCGCATAGTGAAGGCATTCAATGCCGAGGCTAAGATGAAATCCCGTTTCGACTCGTCCAACAATATTTTCAGGAACATGTCGAACCGCATAGCGCGCCGCCAACAGATGGCGCACCCTATGAGCGAACTGCTGGGTACTATAGCCGTGGTTTGTGTGCTGTGGTTTGGAGGTACGCTCATACTGGACGGCTCGGGCTCGATGGACGCATCCAAATTTATATACTACCTCACTATCTTTTACCTGATTATCAATCCGGCAAAAGACCTTTCCAAGTCTGTCTATGCCATCCAGAAAGGTATGGCTTCGGTAGAACGTATCGACAAGATACTGCTTGCCGAAAACAATATAAAGAACCCTGCAAACCCAAAACCTGTACCATTCACGGAATCTATCAGCTACAGGGATGTGAGGTTCAAATACGAAACCAGCCACTGGGTTATCAAAGACGTCAACCTGACCATCCCTAAGGGAAAGACCGTAGCCCTTGTAGGGCAGTCGGGCTCGGGTAAATCTACGATGGCAGACCTGTTGCCACGCTTTTATGACGTGAACGAAGGCGGCATTTATATCGACAATGTCAACATCAAGGATGGCGATGTACAGGATGTGCGCTCTCTGATGGGCAATGTAAACCAGGAAGCGATACTGTTCAACGACACTTTTTTCAACAATATAGCCTTTGGCGTGGAAGGCGCTACGATGGAACAGGTAATAGAAGCCGCCAAAGTAGCTAACGCGCACGATTTTATCATTGCCACCGAAGATGGTTACAACACCAACATCGGCGACCGGGGCGGCAAGCTGTCGGGAGGCCAGCGCCAACGCATCAGCATAGCCCGCGCCATCCTGAAAAACCCGCAGATATTAATTCTGGATGAGGCTACTTCGGCTCTCGACACCGAATCGGAACGGCTGGTACAGGACGCTTTGGAGAAACTGATGAAAAACCGTACCACGCTCGTTATCGCTCACCGCTTGTCGACTATCAAGAACGCAGACGAGATATGTGTGATGCACGAAGGCGCAATCGTGGAACGCGGACGCCACGACGAACTGTTCGAACTGAACGGATATTACAGGAAATTGTGCGATATGCAACAGTTCTAAAGCCCCCTCTGGCTCCCCCAAGGGGGAGAAAAGGCAAAGCCTTAAAAGTAAATGAAAAATGAAAACGAAAAGTAAATTATTATTAACCAATACCCTCTTTGCAGCCTCCCCCTGGGGAGGTTGGAGAGGCCACAATTATGGGAAAGAATAAACTCGCCAAATTTGCCAACATGGAGGAATACCCGCATGTATTCCAATACCCGTTTGCCGTATTGCAGGAAAAGGGGTTCGGGATGAAAGGCCGCTGGAACGAACTTTTCTTCAAAAATGACAACCCAATAGTACTCGAACTGGGCTGTGGAAAAGGCGAATATACGGTAGGGCTGGCAAAGCTTTATCCAAACAAGAACTTTATAGGGATAGATATAAAAGGCGCTCGCATGTGGACAGGGGCGAAGCAATCGCTCGAAGCGGGTATGACAAACGTCGCTTTCCTGCGTACACATATCGAACTGATAAACCATTTCTTTGCGACGGGCGAAATCTCCGAGATATGGATAACCTTCCCCGACCCGCAGATGAACAAGGTGAACAAGCGGATGACTTCTACCCGTTTTATGAAGCTATATCGTGATATATTAGCGGATAAGGGCATTATACACCTGAAAACGGACAGCAACTTCATGTACACCTATACCAGTGCGATGGTAAAAGAGAATGCACTACCTGTACTCTTTCATACCGATGACCTTTATCATTCGGATTTGGTAGATGATATACTTAAAATACAGACCTTCTATGAACAACAATGGCTCAACCGTGGTTTAAATATCAAGTATATAAAATTTGAATGCCCGCAAAGGGACAACTGGATGGAACCGGACATAGAAATAGAAAAGGATGATTACAGGAGTTTTGGAAGAAGCCACCCCCTCCCAACCTCCCCCAAAAGGGAATTGAAAATCGGCGGAGCCAAATAGACGCTAAAAAGAGCATAAAAAAATTGCTAAGAACTATTGACCTGAACCTGTAATAAAAATTTACGCTAAAATTTAAACTGGCTCTAAATAGTAAAGAATGAATGTTCGTAATTTAATAATAAAATACATCACTCCGTGATCTTCGCGGCTTAGCCCTTCCCCTCCCCTTTTGGAGGAGGTTGGGAGGGGGGGTGTTATGATACTCATTATGGCAAATATATACCCTAAATTAATTCTTGACGCGCTGCGAAACGTGCGTTATCCCGGTACAGGGAAAGATATTGTGGAAATGGGGTTCGTGTCCGACGATATTCACATCGATGGAATGAAAGTCAGTTTCTCACTGCTTTTTGAGAAGCCGAACGACCCCTTTATCAAATCCATCGTAAAGGCTGCCGAAACAGCTATCCTTACCTATGCCGATCCGAATATCGACATAAAAGGAAACATAGAAGTAAAATCGCAGCAGGTAGCACGCCCACAGCCTGCAAAGCTGTTGCCTCAGGTAAAAAACATTATCGCTATATCTTCCGGCAAAGGGGGTGTAGGAAAGAGTACCGTATCGGTTAATCTGGCCGTAGCCCTTGCCGGCAAAGGCTATAAGGTAGGACTACTCGATGCCGATATATTCGGCCCCTCCCTTCCTAAGATGTTCGATGAGGAAGAAGCACGCCCGTACCTGGAGCCGATTGACGGCAAAGAATACATCGTCCCTGTAGAGAAGTACGGCGTAAAGATGCTTTCTATCGGCTTCTTTGTCAACAAGGAAGATGCTGTAGTATGGCGGGGCGCCATGGCAGGCAATGCGCTCAAACAACTGATAGCGGATGCCAACTGGGGCGAACTGGATTATTTCCTTATCGACTTCCCACCCGGCACAAGCGATATACACCTCACACTGGTGCAGACACTTGCCATCACCGGCGCAGTGGTAGTAAGCACCCCTCAGCAGGTAGCACTTGCCGATGCGCGCAAAGGTATCAATATGTTTACCAACGATAAGGTAAATGTGCCTATACTCGGGCTGGTGGAAAATATGGCGTGGTTTACCCCTGCCGAACTACCTGAGAATAAATATTATATCTTCGGCAAAGATGGGGCAAAAAACCTGGCTGAGGAAATGAACGTACCGCTTCTGGGGCAGATACCTATCGTGCAGAGCATCTGCGAAGGCGGCGACAAAGGCGTACCTGTAGCCCTCAACGAGAATACGATCACCGGCATGGCATTCGCACATCTGGCCGACAACTTTATACTGTCGGTAGACAAGCGCAACGCAGAGCTGGCTCCTACTCAAAAAGTTGACGTACATAATAAATAAGGTATAAATCATATACTTTTTCGGTAAGCCTTACGTTTAACAAAATGTGAGGCTTAACTGTTTTTATCGGAAAAACACTATGAAAATAAAAGAACTTATTCTTAACCCCTATTTTATCACAGGACTTATACTACTGATCCTAAATGATTTTTATTTAAAATATAAGTATGGTAATTTTATTACAGGAAAACTTTCCGACTTTGCCGGTCTGCTTATTTTTCCCATGTTTTTTGCTGCGCTTGTACCCAAGTTGAAAAAATATGCTTCGCTGATTACAGGTATAGGGTTTATTCTTTGGAAACTGCCATTATTAACACCTGCTATCGGCCTGATAAATCAAATATTGCCTGTAACAATACATCGGGTTATTGATTATTCGGATTATATGGCTCTGTTGATATTGCCATTGAGCCATTACCTGATAAATACTTGCAGTAACCCTCGTGTGCCGAAATGGGGAAAAATAAGGAATATGTCGAAATATGCCCTGGCTGTAACCGCGTTTTGTGCGTTTTGCTCAACTTCAGTGCTCCGTCCGTGGACTGAAATGCCACAGGGAACAGTCTTTATAGGCGAATCATACAATATCAAGTTGCCTAAAGATTCTGTCATCAACTCAATAAAACAACTGGGCTACGACTGCAATTTCCGCACATGGGACACAACAATACCGGATAATGACAGCACCTACCAGCATCTGGCAGGTTATTACCAGACAGGTAATATAATACGGTACTACAGCGATTCGGTTGTATTAGACACCTTGACAAATGTGAAATTCCAGTTGATAGAAATAAACCCGAATAAAACCAAACTCACGATTATCAATGTGACCCTGAATAAAGAAGGTAATATACAGGATTGGAAAAGGCTCAAGTCTTTGAGTAAAATATATAATTCGTGGTTAAAAGACAATCTGATAGAGAAAATAAAAAAATAATTACAGGTTCAGGCCAATAATTCTTATATAATCGCAAAAACGACTTGTACAACGTTTCAAAACCAAAAGTACAGAAAAACGCCTATTCTTCAATATGACAAAATGATATGAAAATGCTAAATTATAAAACAAAATGAGAGGTAAGCAAAAACTTACCTCTCAAACCAAGATGATACAATAATTATGATATAATTGAGTTTACCGCCTCTTTATTCTGCTTTGCCGCCCTCAATAATTCAATATCTTCGCTATTTATTATTTGTTCGGGATTTGGTAACATTGATGCTATTAGATTGCTAATACAATAGCGCTCGTTTTTAGTCAAAAAATCGCCATCATCATAACCCATATAGGCAAGTAATGCCTTTATTGTGTCAATATAGGTATCATCACATCCCTCAATAGATACCGAGAATGTATTGTCTTTATTAAACTTTACCATGATAGCCCCCTTCCCTTATTATATTTTTTTGACTCATTTGTAATATCTATAATGTCATTTCCCGCCAAAACTCCCAAGATTGGGCGTAATAAATGCATAATCCGGAGCATCCCCACCCAGTAATCCGGTTCTAAATCCATTAGAAATCGGTTCTAAAAATCTGCCATTCCGGCAGATATCCACCCAAA
>NZ_QVMO01000085.1 GCF_010501055.1 Dysgonomonas sp. 521 | reverse complement strand
TTTAATTAAACTTTGAATGTTAGATACTTAAAGTTAATCAAAAAATCGCTATTATGCTAATGTTTAAGTAATTATCTTATTTCGAACTCACGTTATTACTAAGTATTATTTCTTTTAAATTCTGTGAGCCTTTATCTATATAATCCGATATTACAACTCCGTAACCGGAGATCAAACAAATCCCTCTGATATACGTTTAATATAATCACTTGGATTTTCCTTATAAAACTCTTTAAAACACTTGGTAAAATAAGATGGTGAAGAAAAGCCCGCCTCATAAGCGACTTCTGACATTGTCTTACTTTTTACATTCAGTAGCTCAACAGCGTATTTCAGGCGGATAATTTTTATCAGTTCGACAGGAGAATAATCTGTCAATTGCTTGATTTTCCGGTAAAGTTGAACACGAGAGAGCCCCATATTGCGGGCGATTTCATCCACATTCAGGTCGGGGTCGGAAATATTTAACTCTATATAGTTTTTAAAGTTATTCATAAAAGCCTGTTCCATATCGCCCAAAGTCGTTTTCTTTGTGTCATTTATCAGGCTGTTGCTGAACGTCTGTTTTATCTTCTGTCTGTTTTCGATAAGCTTGCGTAAGCGTATTTTCAGTAGCTCCGCATTGAATGGCTTGGGAATATAAGCATCGGCACCGCTTTCAAATCCAATGGCCTTCTGTTCGTCCAGCGAACACGCTGTGAGCAGGATTACCGGGATATGGCTGGTAGACACATTTTCTTTCAGTATATTGCATACTTCAAACCCATCTTTTCCGGGCATCATCACATCACTGATGACTACATCGGGGATGAACTTGATAGCTTTTTCCACACCTATTTCTCCATCTTCAGCCTGAAGTACTGTATAATCATTCTGCAAGATATGCAGCATATAGCTACGCATATCGACATTATCTTCTACAAGCAGTACCATAGGTTTATCTGTGTCTGTTGTGCTATTCAATAACAAATCGTCAGACGAAGCGCTTGGTTCTATACCTATAAGGCTCTGTGTGTACCCGCTTTCGTAGGTATTATCATCTTCGATCATATCACCTTCGATATGTCCGAAAGGCAGTAGTACGGTAAATGTAGTGCCTTTTCCATCCTCACTGTCCACACTTATTTTACCCTGATGTACATCAACTAATGCACTGGTAAAGGCCAAGCCGATACCTGTACCCGCATCATGAGGATTGACTTTATAGAAACGGTCGAAAATACTGTTTATCTTATCTTTTGGTATCTCTTTCCCTGTATTGAAAACTGACAGTCGGGCATAGTCCTTATTATCAACGATTTCCTTATTTAAAGAAACCCTTATCTCCCCAGCCCTTTCGGTATGTTTAAATGCATTGGATAATAAATTAAAGTATATCTTTTCCACCTTTTCCTTATCAAACCACATATTAAAGGAAGAGTTATCGCTGCTAAAAGAAAAATCTACCTGCCTGCGCTTAGCATAGTCGGAAAAAACAATATTCAAATCCTCCAGAAACTGCTTTAAATCGCTATTAGAAAGGTAAACACGCATCTTTCCATTCTCGTAAGTACGGAATTCTATCACTTGTGAAATCAACCCTAAGAGGCTGTTACTGTTCCTTTTCACTAAATCCAGCAGTTCCTTTTGTTCTGTAGCTAAAGTTCCTGAATTAAGTAAAGTCTCTACAGGACCAAGAATGAGTGTTAATGGAGTCCTGAATTCATGTGATATATTAGTAAAAAAGACAAGCTTTGCATGAGTAGCTTCCTCCAATTGTTTCGATAAGAATATCAGTTGTTCTTTTTGCTCTGCCAGTACCTCCGCCTGATGCTTTATCTCCTTATTCTGGCGTTCCAGTTGTGCATTTGTTCGGCTTTTAGTCCGGTATGCTTTAATAGAAAACACCAGTAAAACAATGATTAATAGAAGGATGAGTAATATTGCATACAGTAATGTCCGTTGGTTGGAATATTGAGTCATACTCTGATTCAACATACCATTCATTGTTTCCAGTTTACCCTGATGAGCATATATCTGGTCGGTCTGTAATTGAATCACGCGTGCATTACTCCTGTCTACAACAGCTGTATAAAGGATATTTTGCTTTTCAAACGGCTGCCCCGAAAGTATCTTCATAGCCAAATCAATAACCTTGTCTCCTCCGGTAGGATACATAAAAGAGGCATCCATCAATCCTTTCTGAATATTCTGTATTCCACCACCCTCTCCCGGCAGAGCATCAATACCGATAATAAAAGGCATCTTGCCACTATATTTCAGGGCTGCATCGTGTACTCCCAGAGCCATTGGGTCGTTCATGGCAAACACCAGGTCGATATGGGATTCTTCCCTAAGCACCTGTGCCATTTGCTCCTGAGCTACATCTTTGAGAAAATCGCCCCGCCTTTCGGCTATAATCTTTATATCCGGATATTTTTGGATAGCTGTAATAAATCCATTGTGACGGTCTTTATCTGCTGTAGAACCTTCCCAGCCTCTGATTTCGACAACATTACCTGCACCTTTCAGATGTTCGGCTGCATATAAGCCAACTTCATAACCTATCTGATAATTATCCCCACCTACATAAGTTGTATAATCTTCCGTATCAATTTTTCTGTCGAGTAGGATAACAGGAATACCCTGTTGCATGGCCTTTTGAATGACTGGTGTAATTGCTGCCGATTCGTTAGGCGATACCACCAGCAAATCCACTCCTGCTGCTATAAACGACTCTAAATCCTTTATTTGCTGTTGCGTATCATCTTTCACGGTCTTTATCACCAATTTTGTTCCCTGAAAAAATGAGGCTTCCCGTAACATCTCATTATTCACAGTCTCGCGCCATAAATCGTCACTACATTGCGATACACCGATGACGTAGTTCGATTTTTTGTCGGGATGGCAAGAAAGTAAAAATAGGACTATAAATATGTAACAAATATAAGGCGGTATTCTCATGGTCTGTAAGGTAATCTTATAATCAAAGATAGGCAAAAGTGCTGTACATTCTACACAATACAGCACTTTTTATAGTATAACTCCGTATAAATTATCTGAACAGTTCCCGGTATGCATCCGGCAGCCTGGGCATAGCACCGTGCTGTGTGCACACATATGCCGAAACTTCCATTGCCAATTGGTGGGCATCGGTAATACGTTCGCCATGCATATAAGAGGCGACAAAAGCCGCAGTAAAGGAATCTCCTGCTCCAACCGTATCGGCTACATGTACCTTAGGTGTGGGCTGATAAGAAGTTTCTTTCGGTGTGAAAACAAAACTACCTTCTGTACCTTTTGTCAGGATAACAATATCCAGATTGTAATCGTTGAGCAATCGCTTACACACGTCCTGCTCGTTATCGTCCTTCATTCCAAAGAGCCGGGATACTACGACTACTTCTTCATCATTTATTTTCAGCATATTGGAAAGCCTCAACGACTCATCTATCAGTTCCTGTGTGTAAAAATGCTGCCGCAGATTGATGTCGAATATCTTTAAACTATCCGCAGGCATAGCAGCCAGAAACTTCTTTACGGCCTCTCTTGACACACCATTACGTTGCGCCAGTGACCCAAATGAGACCGTTCCTGTAATCTTTGCCAGATTCTCTGTCTTTGCTGTGAAAGGTATGTTATCCCAGGCCACATTCTCACAAATTTCATATTGGGGGATACCTGCCTTGTCCAAAGTAACTTTTACCGTCCCGGTCGGAAAATCTGTTGTTTCTATCAGATAGTTCAAATCCTTTTGAGCAAGGCTCTCAAGTATTTCTTTTCCCAACAAATCATCGCCTACTGCACTTACGGCATAACCGTTATATCCGAACTGGGATACATGATAGGCAAAGTTTGCAGGGGCACCGCCCAGAACTTTTCTTTCGGGGAATACATCCCACAATATTTCACCTAATCCTACTACTGTATTATTCATGTTATTTTTATTTCTGAATATTATTTATTTACAGGGCTCATATTATCTTTTATCTTCATAGCTAAGAAAAGCAGATATACCACTCCAAGACTCATTACAATCAAAGCTCCTGTCTGCGAATTGTCGAGTGCTTTGGTTGCATACCCCATCAGGAAAGGGAATATGGTTCCGCCAAACAGACCCATAATCATAAGACCCGATATTTCGTTTTTCTTGTCTGGCATATACAGCATGGCACGCGACAAGATTACAGAGAATACATTTGAATTACCAAAACCGATTAGCCCTATGCAAACACAAAGGATAATTTCTCCCTGCATAAAGTATAATCCACCCATTCCCAGAGCCATGCATACGACACTCAGCGCAAAGAATTTCTTTGCAGAAAATTTAGCCAGAATAAATGCACCAACGAAACAGCCGATAGTACGGAAAGCAAAGTAGACACTTGTTGCATAATTAGCATCGTTCAGTTCGGTCAATCCCAGACGCTCCATCAATATGCGCGGAGCCGTTACATTTGTACCCACATCAATACCTACATGGCACATAATTCCGAGGAAGCATAGAAGGATAACACCATTGCCTAACAACTTGAAGCATTCAGTGAAACCAGCATTTTTACCGTTTTCTTTTTGCTCGCTAATATGAGTCATTCCAAGCCAGACAACAGAAATCACGGATATGACAAGGAAGAGAGGATATATCATTCGCCAATCGTCGAACATCAACGCGGCTCTGGTAGCTATCAACGGTGCGCTGAAAGATGCTATTGCTTTTACAAACTGTCCGAAAGTAAGAGAACTTGCCAGTCTCTCGCCGCTTACAATACTCGACAATAGAGGGTTTAATGACACCTGCATGAGCGTATTTCCGATACCAAGCAACGAGAATGTGATTATCATCGAAGTCTTGTCATACCACAACAAAGGGATAATCATAGACACGGCTGTGACAACCAGGCTTAATAAGACAGTCTTTTTACGTCCTATACGCGACATTAAAATGCCTGTAGGAACGGAAAATATGAGGAACCAGAAAAACACCATAGAAGGGAATATATTTGCCGTGGCATCATCCAATCCAAGGTCTTTTTGTGCATAATTTGTTGCTGTTCCCACCATATCGACAAAGCCCATACAAAAGAACGCCAGCATCAAAGGAAGCATCTTGGCATAAAAGCCGCTTGTTTTATTATTCATTATTTTAAATATTACGATATTGTTTCACATTTAGGATCAATCATATTTAATAAAAAAGTGACAAAAGTGACAGTTTTTTTATTGTTTTCTTGTTACCTTTTTAGTCTAAATTATTATTTATGTCAATTAGTAGTATAATTATATGTTCAATTTCATTAGTCGTTTTTCGTGACTCGGCATAACATAAAATAAATTTTAGTTCTGCCCTCGCTACTTAAAACATTCTTTAACTTTTTGCTACGCGCAATCAAAGATTGCTTGTGTTCCTTTTGGCCAAAGCCCCAAAAGGAACCAAAAATGCTTTTGCGCCCCGCTTCAACGTCCGACCCGTTACGCGCTCAACGGCTGAGCAAAAAGAACTCGCTCCAAAGCTTGTATGGACTTTTTGTGTTAGCACAAGCTCAAACAGCTTTTTGCTCTACGCCGTTTTCGCACGACGGGTGCCCCGGACTTGAAGCCTACGGCGCAGGCTGACGCCTGACAAGAGCTACACAAAAGCCCCTGCCTTGTCGCCGCATTGCGGTTCCGTGCATACGTTCCGCAGGCGGGCACCCACCCGGTGCAGGCGGCGTAGAAAGGGATGGGGCGATAGCCCGTTTATCCCTTTCAGCCGGCAAGCCGTTGGTGGGTCGCCGAGGAACGAAGCACTAGCCTTTTGCTTCCTTTTGGGCAATGCCAAAAGGAAGGGCAAGCCCGGGAGGGCGCGGCAGTAGGAGCTAATGCTAAATGATTTAAACTAAGATAGCTTTTATGCATAAAATTAAGGAACACAAGCAATCTTCGATTGCGCGTAGCAGAAAATTAAAGAACGTTTTTAATTAGTTATCAACTACTAATTAGAATTACCACTTACCTGTATATAGATAAATTTACAGGCATGAAATAACGCCTTATTTCAATTTATATACATTTACTTTTTCTACGTTCAATTCACCATCCGCATCAAAGACCAGTGTGTTATAAGGTTCACTTGGAAACATTAGATTCGTTGAAACGAGTTCTCCATCATTAATAAATAATTCAGAAGAGGCTTTATCTACAAGCAATCTGATTTTGTATGAATCCTTCTTTACCAAAGGAGCAATATTGATGGAAGCAAAATTATTGCTGAAATCTGTAAGTCCACTATTTCGGCGGTCTATACTTAATTTTTCATTTGCCAGATCGAAAATAAAGTGTAGGTTTTCGCCTTTAGCATTTGTTAATTTAAAGCTAAAACTATTTACAGAAGAAGGCTTAATTATCATTTCCACTTCATAGGCACCCATATTATCAGCTAATAGTTTATCAATAGTATATGACTTATTGACCTTAATATCACCAATGGCATTATTGCTGCCGTTTCTCAATTCCTGCATTTCTTTGACAGGGGGATTGGCAACAACAAGATGCTTACCATTATTCATCAGCTTCAACTCGCGGGGAACTGTATTCGCACTTTTGAAATTTAAGATAGGTACATTGTTAGCGTAATCCCAGTTGTTCATCCAACCGATAAATAACCTGCGTCCATCGCTCTGAGGAACATTGCTCCAGGTAACACCCGCATAATTATCACGTCCGTAATCCAGCCACAAAGGATATGGCAATGCGTCGGCTTTGAATGTTTTACCATCAAAATCACCTATAAAATATTGAGTGGCACTACCGCCGTTAGGCCCTCCGGGATTGATGCTTACAAACAATACCCATTTAGTTCTGCCGTCGGGAGTTGTTAAAGCAAACAAGTCAGGACATTCCCATACTCCTCCGTGATCGCCGATACCTTCTCCAAACTCACTTAACTTTTCCCATTCTTTCAGATTCTTTGAACCGTAGAAAGTAATTGTCTGAGATGTAGCCAAAGACATCACCCATCGTTGCGTACCATCGTGCCACATTACTTTAGGATCACGGAAATCGGCTATACTTGGATCGGACAATACAGGATTATGGTCATATTTAGTAAACGTACGTCCTTTATCGAGGCTGTAAGCGATACTTTGCGTCTGTGTTTGTCCTGCTGAAGTATATATAGCAATCAGTGCATCTTTGCCAAAACCTGCCGTATTATTCTTGTCTATGATTGCACTACCCGAAAAGATTGTTCCCAAAGAATCCGGAGCAATAGCTACAGGCAGATGCTCCCATTTTTTCAGGTCTTTGGTTACTGCATGTCCCCAGTGCATGTTTCCCCACTTCGAGCCATACGGATTATACTGGTAGAACAGGTGATATTCCCCATCCAGATACACCATGCCGTTAGGGTCGTTCATCCAGCCATACTGAGGTGTGAAGTGATAACTAGGGCGGTACTTCTCGTTATAATCGAACTCGAAAGAATCGGATTGCCCAATCTGTGAAAATCCTGTATCTGTTTTCTTTACATGCTCGAATGTAAGGGTTACTTTTTGTCCTTTATATTTTTCCACATCGATGGGTACCCAATAGTCTGTTTTGGTTTGTGCCACACGGATATACATTTTAGCGCTTTTTACGCCATTGGCTTCCATTACGATTACAGATTCCGGGCCGTCTGCCTCAACAGGTATCAGCAGATATTTATGATCTACATCGAAAGACAACTGATGGTCTACCATAAATGTGCTTTTCTCCTCATCACTCATTACTATCTGGTCTACAAGGATATGCCCCCATCCTCCACGCTGATTGTCTACAATGCGGATTTGAGCTTTTTTGCCTTTGTATGCCTTTACATCCCAGGTCATCCATTGCAGTGTTTCGCTTTCTACCACAGAACGGCTTATGTATAAGCTATTGCCTTCTACAACAAGTTCGATATATGTATCAGCGTGCCTGCCGCCTCCCAACAGGAAGTTGATATAATTCCTTTCAATTGTAAACTCGGGTGAAATCATGCTTCCGCGAGAATCATCACCTCCGTTATAGCTATTGGCTAGGCCTTTGCCCTCAAATCCCTTTACCTCCTGCTGCCCGGGCAGGCTGCCGGTGGCGGGTGCAGTGCCAAAAGCATCTCCTTCGACTGTCCAACCATCAAAGGTTCCTGATTCGAAATCCGCAATTGTCATATCTTTAGATGTACACCCTATCAGGATAAAGAGTGACAATATAAGAGATATCTTAAATAATGTTTTCATGGTTTATATATTATTTTGATAGTTTCAAGTCGGCAAATGTTACAGAACCATTATCGGAGAAAATAGCCCACGGATTCTGATTCATCTTATAAATACGGTTTGAGAATGCAATTTCACCATTTACATAAGCTACACAAACCGAGTTCTCTACAACGATGCTTACATTAAATTCTTTGTTGGCCGGAACAGGGAGATACACACTCGTTTTTGTTTCTGTCTCACCATCATCTATTTTATCCTGCCTTAGTTGATTATTTTCCAAATCAAACGTCAATGTAAATACTTCTTTACGTGTGCCACATGCACCAAATTCAAATCCAAACTTAGTAGAAGTGGCTGCTTTGATAAGTGTAGAAATTTTATATGCTCCATCCTGTCTGTCGAAAACTGAAAAAGCTTTTTCAGAGGAAGCTGTCAGGGTATAAGTATCTGCCTGGTTCTGTGCTCCTTTATCTGAAGTTACTTTCAAGGCCTGTGTGTTAGCCAGTTTAGTATCTATACCATCGGCGATTGTTACTTTCAATGTTCCGTCAGCATTCTGAATCAAACGATGTACAACAAGGGCGCCTCCCCAACTGAAATCGGAGTAATCGTTATTAGCTGTCCGCGTAGGAGCCCAGCCAAATAAATATCTGTTCGTTCCATCCGAAGCTGTTTTACCTGCATAGAATGCGATGCCGTCCAACGAATTTCTTTCAGGAGTACTCCATTCTGTTGTACCTGTCCTGCGATATTTGTAATGCACCATACGATCATCAATATCGGAATAAATCAGGTATTGGTAATTGCCTTCGGTAAATACATCCGGACATTCTATCATAAATGTTTGGTCATCATCGTAAAAAGGGGTCTCCAGTGTCCAGTTCTTCAGGTCAGTGGAACTGTATTGCGCTATAACTGCACGCCACGATCCTTTGTAGTCGGCACGTGTACTTATCAGCATCCTGAATGTACCGCTTGCCTCGTCACGGATAATAACAGGGTCACGAAATTCGTTGCGGTCGTAGCCATCCGAAGCCCGGATTTCGAAATCTTCTACTTTCGTCCAGTTTTTCAGGTCGGTAGAGGTTGCCAAAAGGATTTTTTCCCGTGGGTCTAGTTTTCCGTTATGTCCTGTATAGAAGCCATAATATACACCATTATGCTTAAATACCGAACCTGTGCCCAAAGCTCCATCCTGCTCATCATCTGTTCCGCATGGTATCATTTCGCCATTATCTTCATAGGCAGTGAAATCTGTAGTGGTAGCTTCATACCACGGATGAAAAGTAGCTGCTCCATCCCTTGCATCCTGCAAGTAAAACACATGGAATTTACCGTTTTCGTAAAATGGCATCGGGTCGCCCACCCAGCCCTGCTCGGGCTTAAAGAAAATATTATAGTCCTGATATAAATCGTTCACATCGTAACATTTGGGTGCATTAGGGTCGGCATTGGGGTCATTTGTTACATATTCGTTATCGCTGCATGCTACTGCTGAAAACAGAATAGCAGTTAGGCCGAGTATTTTATAGTTGAGTTTCATTTTGATATTATATTTTAGTAGGGAAAACCCTTGTGGTTATCAGATTTGATGGGCAGGGACAAGCCCTGCCCCTACATTAGTTTGATAAATAATTCAGAATATTGGTAGTCAACTGTTCCAGGTTGCCTTGTAGTGTGTTTGTTCCATCCACAGACCAATCGTAGGCTTCGCTACCTATACATACGGTTGCGCCACTGGTTCCCTCTTTCGGATATTCAAATATCACGGCACGTTCTTTTCCGCTGTCGTCCCAATGGAAACTACCCAGACATACTCCACCGCTGGCTGCGCTCCAGTCCCCAGCACTCTTGTACTCCACCCAGTCTTCCACAAAGTTCCAGATAGCGTTGTGTGCTTTAACCTTGATGCCTTTACCAAGCAGGTATACTTTGTTATTGACACCTACAGGAGTATTCAAGCCTCTGAATACAGGATGTGACTCGTTGCCAGTGAAACAGATACCCCAGTCGTCGCCCAGCTCTACCTGCGAAGCGGAATTTGATTCACCCCACATATTATTAGCGGGTTTTCCATCTTTCGGTATCCCCAGCGTAGCAGCATACTGCACCGCCCATGATGAGAAGAAGAAAGAACCTCCGTTCGCATAATATGCTTTCAGGCTTGTTGTTATTGCCGACTCGGTAGCTACAGTAGGCAGAGAGCGGGTGCTTCCGTCTGTATACCACCACAATACGGCAAATTCGTCAAGGTTTACTGTTCCGTTTTTAATATCGTTGAATGAAATATATTGAACATCAGGCATATTGTTTACTAACCATGAATAAGCGGCTTTTTCATCCTCATTGTCAATAGCATCACCCGTATTGTATACTCCCAGATAACCAATCGGCTTAATATCGGCTTTTTCTACAGTGACGGTATATTCAAACGTCTGTCCCATATATGAAATGGTATATTTCACAGGTTTTGAGAAATCTACAGCCTGTCCCGATTCCGGCGATACGGCTGCTCCTTCCGTTACAGTAAATTCAGGGATAAGTTTTGTAACATCCTCCGTTTTAGGATAGCGGATATGTATGGTTTTAGCTTCGTTATCGATCGTGCCTTTATATTTACCAATATTGAAGGCCATGAATTTACCGATAATATGTGCTGCTACAACTTTATAGTCCGAATACAGGTTACCGTTTACAACCCTGAATGTTGTCATTTTGGACAAGTCTATCTCTGCACCGCCCTGAGGTGTTACAGTTGCCCCCGGAGAAGTTTCAATCTGAGGTGTGAGTTTTGTCAAGTCCGCTGTCTGCGGCAACATTACCGTGATAGTGTTGCCTGTTTCGTCAATTGCACCCTCTGTACCATCCACTTTGAATGATAATATCTTTGTTTCACCTGATACATCCAGAGCCGGATGGTCGTCATCGCTGCAGGAAGTGAAATTCAATCCCAGAAACAGGGTAAACACGAAGGGAATTAAGTAATATATTGCTTTCTTCATTGTTTTATTTTTTATGTTTTTATATGTATTTTCTTATTTACCAACCGGCATTCTGTTTATAAATGCCGCCTACATAATTAATCTGTTTCTGAGGAATCGGAATATATTCGTTCTTATTTTTCGTAAACTGGGCGTTTTTATAGTAAGATATCCTGTTCGACTCTGTCTTAAAGAAATCGGACATTACATTGGCAGCAATACCCCAGCGAACGAGGTCGAAGAAGCGGCTGCCTTCCATCGCAAACTCAAGGCGGCGTTCCCAGCGCAGGGCTTGACGTGCGAAATCCTGATTCCAGGTGCAGTTTGTTCCCGGGATATAAAGAGATATATTCAGGTTTGGCGCATATGATACATAGTCCACGCTTTTTTGAGCACGCTCCCTTATCTGATTGATTAGCGGCAGTGCTTCACCCTGTCTGCCCAATTCTATCAGTGCTTCGGCACGGAAAAGGACTACATCGGCATAGCGGATAAGCGCCCTGTTCTTTGTATTGCCATAGAATGGGTCTATATTCACAAAGCAATCGCACGAAGGGTCTACATTTTCTTTTAGTGAAGCATAATACCCATATACATTGGGATTACGGTTCCATTCGTTTACATAAATAAGGTCGGGGTTATATTTGAATGGAAAATCGGGCAATGCCACTGTATGGAACAGGCGTGGGTCGGATGCGTCCCTGTCAGCACTGTAATTGGCATCGTCAAAATTATCAAACATAGGTAAGCCTTTATCCGTTTTAAATGCATTTACAAGGTTCTGGCTTGGCTTGTGAAAGTCGCAGCAGCCCAATCCCTGTGGCAAGGATAATACATCGCCCCAGTTAAGACGCCCAAACATGGTTCCGTCATCTTTCGAATACTGCACTGAGATTAACGATTCTTTGCCATTTTCGGATGAACCCGGAAGGAAATTATAAGCAAAATCGGATTCGAGTCCGTACTTTCCTGAACTAAGTACAACTTCGGTATATTTAAGTACTTCACCTAAATCGTTAGTATCTATACCTGTCACATTATTCTTCTCGTCCTGACGATATGCTTTGTATAAATAGGCTTTAGAGAGATATGCCGCTGCCGCATATTTATTGGCACGACCAATTTCGCTTTGGTTTTCGGGTAACAGGTCATAAGCTTTTTTGAAGTCTTCGGCTATCCATGCCCATTGCTCATCATTAGACAATGTATTGGGAACATTGTCATACTCGTCAATAGGAAGGTCTTCATCCACAAAAGGAATATGACCAAACACGACTTTCAACATAAAGTAGAAATGTCCTCTGAGAAAATACATTTCACCCATGCGTGTGTTTTTCAAGGCAAAATCAGACTCGGAAACCGATTTTAATACACTGAGCGCGGTATTTGCCCGTGAAATAGATTTGTAGCATAAGAACCAAAGGCCATCTGCTTCGCCAAAATCGGTCATTGTACCAGTATTTATTTCATAGAAATGAAATGCTGCGATGTCATTTATATCTCCTCCGCCTTTATAAGCATCGTCCGAGCGTATTGTACCATACGGCCAAAGGCTAAACGGTGTATCATAATGGTCGTTACCAAGCGATGAATAAGCGGCTGTTACCAATCCGTCTGCCTGTTGCGGATTTTTTACCTGTTCCTCCGACAAGATTCCCTGTGGTGTTTCATCGAGGCTACAGCCCGAAGCTATAATTGCTGTAGCAAAGATTGCTGCTATATATTTTATTTTTTTCATTGTTTACGAGTTTACTAGTTATTAGTTTACTAGAGTTCTAGTTTTTGTGTTTCAAGTTTACTAGTATACTAGAAATCTAGAAATCTTTTATACTTAATTAGAATGAAGCATTAAGCCCAAAAGTGAAAGTCAGTGGAATTGGATATCCCCAGTTTGGATTTTCAGGGTCAACACCTGTAAAGTTTTTACTGTGGATAGTGAATAGATTCTGAGCGCTGATATACGTCCGTAGACTTCCTAATTTTATCTTGCTCAATACAGATGTAGGGAAATTATAGCCTAATTGCACATTCCTCAATTTCATATAAGAGCCGTTTTCAACAAAGTATGTAGACATCCGTTGTTCATTGTTATTATCAATATATGACAACATAGGAATATTAGAATTCGGATTCGAAATTGGATGATAAGCATCCAGTAAACGACGCCCTTTATTAGAACGGGTATCTGAAACACTCCAGAAGTCGGTAGTTCGTTTCAGGTTGCTGATAACATCATTGCCCTGTATTCCCTGAAAGTACATTGTCAGATCAAAGTTCCTGTATGACAGGTTGATATTCAATCCGTATTCAAAGTCAGGTGTAGGATCTCCGATCCATGTGCGGTCGTTATCATCTATAACACCATCATTATTCAGGTCGCGGTATTTGATGCGGCCTATACCCTTGCCATCCTGACGTGCATAGTGGTCTATTTCATCCTGAGACTTGAAGATTCCATCTGCAACATAACCATAAAAGTCGCGGGCAAAGAAACCATTGTATCCGTAAGGGCGGCCAAGACCATTATCCCATTTACCATTTCCACCACCAAAGTCCATTAATACCGATGAAGGCAGGTAAGTTATCTTATTCTTATTTGTAGAAATATTTCCTGAAATATCGTATCCGAAACCGGATTGAGTCTGTCCCCTGTAGCCTAAAGAAAATTCAAATCCCTTATTTTCCATACTGGCTCCGTTATAATACTTACTGGCGCCTTCACCCTTAATAGCAGAATAACCCGGCAAATAAAGGATATCTTTTGTTTTCTTGATATAATATTCGGCAGAACCATACAACGCCTGGTTTAAGAAGCCAAAGTCAAGACCGACATTCGTTTGTGTTGTGGTTTCCCATTTCAGGTCGGGATTGGCCAATTGATTGCGTCTAAAGCCGGAGGATAATATACCTGAACCTTTTCCGGATATATCGTAGGCTGTACCCCAAACTGAATTCCATGTAGGGCTGCCTTTTCCGTAATCAGTCACATATATATCGTAGATAGCTACATTGCTCATATCCTGGTTACCTGTTTGTCCCCAGCCGAAGCGTAGTTTCAGGTCGGACAGGAAATCCGATGTACTTTTCATAAACTCTTCCTGAGAAATTCTCCAACCCAAAGTAAAAGCAGGGAAGGTACCCCAACGGTTATTCTTACCGAAGCGCGAAGAACCATCGTAACGGAGCGTAGCCGAGGCCAAATATTTATCATCGTAAGCGTAACTTACCTTACCAAAGTATGACATTAATGTATAGGCAGTTGCACCACCTGTACCTTCACTCGTGCCTGTTCCCTGATCGGGCCACATATAATCCGGGGTTTCCAATGCAAAACCTTCACGCTTTGCAGAGAAGTTGATATCTTCCTGACGGAATGCTTCTGCTCCTGCCAATGTTTCGAAACGGTTTTTACCAATCTGGAAGTCATAAGTTGCTGTATTCGACCATGTCCATCTGGTCCAGTGTGCCTGTTCCATAACCGATGCTGTTCTGTCGCTTTCCAGATAACCCGATTTATAGCTGTATGTAAGTGACCGTTTATAGAAATTGCCATAGTCGAGACCAAAACTAGACCTGATATTCAAGCCCTTTATCGGTTGCAAGTTTGCATAGGCATTACCAAAGATACGCCAGTAACGGTAGCGATTGTCTCTGTTGTCATGTATCAGGCGAGCCGGATTCTGACGGTCGGGCAATACGCTGACAGGTCCTCCCCAGCCTTTACCATCCACAGTATGTACCGGGATAAAAGGAACAGCGATTAAAGCGGCCTCGACTATTTGATGAGGTTGTTCGACCTCGGAGGTTCGGTTCATTGTGAAATTCTCACCAATTGTAAGCAAATCTCCTAGAATTTTGTATTCACTGTTGATACGGGTAGATATACGCGAAAAGTCCGTTTCCTTTACTAAAGCATTATTGTCATAGTAGCCCAGTGAGAAAAAATAGTTTCCTTTCTCCTGACTTTGACAACCTCAGAAGTGCAAAATCACAACACGTTGACTTATAGATGGGTATAAAATATTTTCACAAAAACAGGGTGGCGCAAAG
>NZ_QVMO01000084.1 GCF_010501055.1 Dysgonomonas sp. 521 | reverse complement strand
CGAACAGAGAAGTTAAGCCCGGTCGTGCCGATGGTACTGCAAGTATGTGGGAGAGTAGGTTACCGCCGTTTTAAAAGAGAAGTCCTCATAGGTAAGTCTATGGGGACTTTTTGTGTTTGGATAGCATAGCCAGTGGCTATATAATAAAGAGGGATAACCAACTGGCTATCCCTCTACTTCTATAATAAGATATGTTAGATACTGCTGTTATAAGATAACACTTGAGTTGCCTCTGTTTTCGTATACGTAATTATCTTCTACGTTTTTAGCATAATTGACAATGTCAGATACAGTAATATTTGTATTGGGCTTGTCTAGCATATATTGTACATAGAATCCTCGTATATATCCATGAGGTAGTTCTGTATATCCACTAGGAGCTGCTGCATTGAGGTCCAATTTCTTAATATCTGTTTGATCAGCATTGATATATAGCTTATATCCTAATTCGGCATCGGTAAGAGGCCTGCACCAGCGCACATTCAGATAATGATACGTTTCATACTCTTTGGTGTCTACATAATCGTGAATAATCACAGCGCCAAATGTTCTGTCAGAGTTTTGTACGGCAAAGTCTGCTGTATAAAACAAATGATATATATCACCCCATTTTCCATCACTATAACAGCCACCATTAGGGCCTAATCCATTACACCACGGACCATCTCCATTCAGTCGCGCACCTCCGGGCATCAGGTTGAAACCATACATATTAGTATTCAATGATGCTCCGAACCAATAGACTTTGTACGGACTATTATTACCCTGATCAATGTTAAATGCTAAAGGATTTTCTCCGGCTCTTGTTCCTAGGGTAAAGCGTACATCTCGTTCATTGAGAGTGGTATGGACAGGATCATGCGACGTGTTGAACGGACACATGGCGAATAGCTGCCTGTAATCGGCCGGAACAGGCAATCTCCATCCCTCGACTTTGTTTCCGTCTTCGTCTGCCATAAAACAATGTTGATTCATATAATCTATACTAGGATAGCTATAGTACCTTCCATAATATTTTTCGAAGTCGTCAATGACCGGTATCTGGTAATATTGAGGGTCGATACGCACATGTTCCATATACTTGTTAAGTAAATCCTGCGTGATAGGAACATCGTTTTCGAAACCATTGCCCGCAGTAATCTTATGATCAAAATTCCTGTCAATCCAATAATATTCGCCTATACGTGTGGCTTTATAATCGCCCAGCAACGTATAACCTCTCAGATCATAGAATTGTAGCTGCTGAGAATCCGGTATAGTTCTTGTCTGAGAATTTATATACAAGAAGGATACCTCTACGCTTGAGTTTCTTACAATAACTTCTACCCGCTTTTGGCTGGCTACATAGCCATCGGGAGTTTTTGTTTCTTCCACTACATAAATACCTGCCGGTAAATCTGTAATATTCATTGTTCCGGAAGTAAGGGTATAAGTACCCATAACTTGGTTATTACTGTTTAATACCCGGTATTCCCCTCCGTTGATTAGGGAGCCATTATTGATTTCCTTGGCTGTGAGTGAAATACCACTGGAACTACTGTTGTCGCTATCACTACATCCCTGTAGTGCTGCGGTCATGAGGAGTATACATGTGTATACGAAAAATTTAGTCTTCATTTCTTTTTTTTTAAATTTTAGCAAGTTAGCTAGTCTTGAGAAATGAGTTAAGGTCTGGCTAGGCATTTAGCCAACATAATGTATTACAACGTCTTATTCTATAAATAAAACATACTTAATGTAAGATTTGTTCTTTTTAATAATGTTAAAAATAAAAATATAAACACGTGATAATCTTATAATTGTGTGCAGGCCTGCATTTTAAATATACAGGGATAAAGCTATACACATTTATAAAAAAGATGTATCTTTGTTCGCCACGTTAATAACAAATAACTATGCCAAAAGTTTCGGTAATAACACCAACATATAATTCGGAAGATACACTTCATGGTACTGTAGATGCCTTATTGAGGCAAACATTTTCTGATTTCGAATATATAATTATTGATGGAGTATCAAAAGATAAAACGCTGGATAAGATAAGAAGTTATATTCCTGCCTTTGAAGAAAAAGGAGTAACGGTACGCATTGTAAGCGAGCCTGATAAAGGTGTTTATGATGCCATGAATAAAGGAATATCCCTAGCGGAAGGAGAACTGATCGGGATTAATAATTCGGACGACTGGTATGAGGATAATGCATTGGAAGTAATGTGGAAAAAATTTACTGATGCCAAAGTAGATCGGGATAATGCCATGATATATGGTATAGAGCGCGTATGGAAAGATGATAAAATATTTAATGTACAGCGCCGCGGAGCCTCCTTCATTTCAGAAAGTGTACTGCCACATTCTACTTTCTTTGTGTCAAAGAGCGTATATGAAAAATATGGAGCTTTTGACTTATCGGTAAGGGTTTTAGCCGATTACGATTTCATTTGCAGATGTGTAAGCCAAGGCGTAACGCTGGAAGAAGTGGATGTGGTTATTTCCAATTTCCGCCTGGGAGGCATTTCATCCTCTTATTTTGACTTCTATGAAGATTATTATAAAATACAGCACAAATATGGCTTTATAACAGACAAAAAGTATAAAGAATACAAATGTATTTTAGGCTTTAAAAAGATTATAAATAAGGTAATAAAGAAATGGTAGTTTAGCACTTTTAAGCCATTATTATAAAATTAGTTTCTAGTCTTTTAGAAGATATTTACCTCTTTGTAAAAAGCCTGAAATAAAACTAAAAATTTGAACGAATAAAATCTGAACAGTTTCTAAAAGTAAAAGAAAAGGTTATATATACCATTGCATTTATTCCTGTTTATATTATATGGGGGATAGTGTCAGGAATGATTATTCTTCTCTTGGGGAAAACCCCGTTTAGGGTTAATTATGGTTTTGTGTATAATCTGGACATACGTGTTACAATTAACATCTTTCCGATGATTGTTTATATGACAAAAGGCTTAAGATGAACTTGTTATATTAGAAGGGATAGTTTAAATAAGAATATGAGGGAATCGGTATTTTAAGGGAGGCCTTACATTCCTTTTTTTCTTGCTTTTCCCGATAAAAAATCGTATATTTGTTAGATTTTTAAACGCAAAACGTAGGGCGGCTATTCGCCTGTTAAACAGCAAAAACCAGATATGACTGAGAACCAAAAAATTGCAAGCGAATCTTATTCCGCGCAGAATATCCAGGTGCTTGAAGGCCTGGAAGCTGTAAGAAAAAGACCAGCGATGTATATCGGCGATATAAGTGAGAAAGGATTGCACCACCTTGTGTATGAAGTAGTGGATAACTCCATTGACGAGGCATTGGCAGGATATTGCGATGAAATCAAGGTTATCATACATGAGGATAATTCAATATCGGTAAAAGATAATGGCCGTGGTATCCCTGTGGATATAATGGCAAAGGAAAAGAAGTCTGCCCTGGAGGTGGTACTGACAGTGTTGCATGCCGGAGGTAAATTCGATAAAGGTACATATAAAGTATCGGGAGGTCTTCACGGTGTGGGGGTATCTTGTGTCAACGCGCTTTCGTCTCATCTCCGTGCCGAGGTGCATAAGCCGGGATATATATATGTGCAGGAGTATTCTTGTGGAAAACCGTTGACTGCCGTAGAGAAAGTAGGCGAAACAAAAAATAGCGGTACGATTATTACATTCAAACCTGACGATACTATCTTTACGGTTACCGAATATAAGTATGATACGTTGGCTTCACGTCTGCGCGAACTGGCATTTCTCAATGCCGGAGTACGTTTGTCATTGACGGACGAACGCCAGAAAAAGGAAGACGGATCATATAAATCCGATATATTTTATTCCGAAAAAGGACTTGAGGAGTTTGTACGTTATATAGATGCTTCGAAAGAAGCGTTGATAGATGATGTCATCCATATCGTTACCGAAAAACAGGGCGTTCCTGTAGAAGTGGCGATGACTTACAACACGTCTTACAACGAGAATGTATATTCGTATGTAAATAATATCCATACAATAGAAGGAGGTACACATCTTACCGGATTTCGCCGTGGACTGTCGCGTACACTGAAAAAGTATGCCGATGATACAAAAATGCTTGAAAAAGTAAAGGTGGAAATTAGCGGGGATGACTTCCGCGAAGGCCTTACAGCCGTAGTATCCATCAAGGTTGCCGAACCTCAGTTTGAGGGACAAACAAAAACCAAGCTGGGTAACAATGAAGTTATCGGCGCAGTAGATCAGGCAGTAGGAGAGGCTTTGGCTATTTATCTCGAAGAACATCCGAAAGAGGCTAAGACTATTGTAGAAAAAGTAATCCTTGCTGCAACAGCCCGCGCAGCAGCCCGCAAAGCCCGCGAACTGGTACAGCGTAAATCGCCGCTTACCGGTGGAGGCCTGCCCGGTAAACTGGCTGACTGTTCGAGTAAAGATGCTTCTAATTGTGAAATATTCCTTGTCGAAGGAGACTCGGCGGGTGGTACTGCCAAACAGGGACGCGACCGCGGATTTCAGGCTATCCTGCCATTAAGAGGTAAGATACTGAATGTGGAGAAGGCAATGCCTCACAAAGTCCTTGATAGTGAAGAAATAAAGAATATATATACAGCGCTGGGTGTAACGATAGGTACAGAAGAAGACTCAAAGGAGTTGAATCTGGAAAAGCTTCGTTATCATAAAGTGGTGATAATGACCGATGCCGATGTGGATGGAAGCCACATTGCCACATTGATCCTAACTTTCTTCTTCCGACACATGAAAGCCTTGTTGGAGAAAGGCTATATCTATATTGCCACACCGCCGCTATACCTGCTGCGTAAGGGTAAAGTAGAAGAGTACTGCTGGGATGACCGTCAACGCCGCGCCTTTATAGACAAGTATGGCGACGGGGACGAGAATGCGGTGCATACACAGCGTTACAAAGGTCTTGGAGAAATGAACGCGTCCCAGCTGTGGGATACGACTATGAATCCGGAACATCGTACACTGCGTCAGGTAACCATAGAGAATGCTGCCGAAGCGGATCATATATTCTCCATGCTGATGGGCGAAGATGTAGCTCCGCGCCGTGAGTTTATCGAAGAAAATGCTACTTATGCCAAGATAGATGCATAAGGAATATAAATAAAATAATAGGAAAATAATTTAATCCCTTTTAGGGGGATTAAATTATTTTTTGTTTTATAGAAAATCTCAAAATAGAAACGAAAGGTTCTGGTTATTAATTTTATTCTCATGTTATGGTAGTTGTACTTTTCTCGTGGATAATAATTTTATTTACAGTTATTTCCTTTGGCAGTATATTTGTTTCCTTAATAAATCATCTATGTAAAAAAGATACGCAATACAACTTTGTTGATTTATTCCTGTTAGGCACATGTTTTATCGCCGGGCTATTATCCATAACATCTTTATGGTTGCCTTCAAATCATTATATGCTGTTTGCATATATAGGTATATCTATTGTTTACTGGCTATTCAACAAAGAGAAACGGATAAATATAGTAAACAGGGTGCGATATATTGTTGATTCCATATCAAAGCGGAATTGGCTGTTGATCGGAATCTCGGTTTTTGCCTTCCTTATTTATATGAGTTGGGCCGGACATTTATTTGATGCTACATTCTACCACTACCAAAATATCAGGTGGAACGAAGAATTTGCTGTCGTTCCCGGTTTGGCAAATATTGAAAGCCGCTTTGGATTTAACTCTAACTTTCTGCTGGTTAGTGCTATATTTACCTTTCGCTTCCTCTTTGGAGAAGCCATATATACTTTTCAGTCGGTGCCGGTCTTGCTGGTCTTATTGTGGATATTTTCCGAGTTAATCAGAAGTAATTTTGAGTTGAAACGAATCATATTATTAATTCTTTTCTTTTTCTTCTTTGCTGTCAATATTGATTATATCACAGACTCCTCTACTGATATTATTCCCAATACTTTTATTTTCTATTTGGTAGCCCGTCTGGTTTTGTATCCCGATATTTTTAAGAATAGTAGTTTATTGTATTTTATTGTGCCTGTTTCGCTTTTCACATTTAAGGTGTCGTCAGCTCCTATTGCGATAATAAGTTTGGGCGTTTTATTTTATCTGCTTAAGGAAAAGAATTATAAAACTTCTATAATTTTTATTTCTCTTGCCCTATTGGCTGTCGTCCCTTGGATTATACGCACAGTGGTAATAACAGGCTATCTGTTTTATCCTTTGTCTGCAATAGATATTTTCTCTTTTGACTGGAAACTGGATAAAGATGTGGTTGACTTCGAATCCTTCGGAATTTCTATCTTTGCCCGCGGCGGGTTCAATGATTTTGTAACATTTGGCTATTTTATAAAATATGGATTTGGTACCAATAAATTATTTTTTATAACAGTCTTGATAATGATGATAATGTGCATTCTTACAATATTGTCTCTGTTCATCGTTAGCTATAGGACAATAAAGAAGAAGTATCTGCATAAGAGTTATTATTGGATATACGCAGCCTTATTGGTATATGTAATTTATTGGTATGCATTAGCGCCAGATTTTCGTTTCGCTAATGGCGCATTCTTTGGTATGACTTTTTTGATCATCTCCCTATTTATTCCAAAAGAGAGATGTTATCCGAAGATGTCGGGTATCGTAGTTTTACTTTTTGCTACAATAATGTTGCTTACTTCATTTAAGCGTATATTTAATTATTACCTGCTACTTTATCCTGTTTCGGTAAAAGAAGGCCGCACTCCGTTTTATTCAGCATTGTATATGCCGTATAGTTCTAAAAATCAGGCGGAGGCAAGGCGTATACCTCAGGAATATACAGAGTACCCGATGGGCGATGTTATACTATATATTACAGCAGACACTCTTCAGGGGATATGTTATGATGTCTTGCCTGCTACGTCGCTGGAACTACTAAAGAAACATACAAGAGGACCGGATATTCATACAATCGAATCACGAGGTAGAACCTTACAGGACGGTTTCAGACCTAAAGAGTAGATCGTTGTTTCATACCCCCCAAGTATAATGACATAATTTCGATATAAGAGACAGGCTGCAAAAAATATTTGTAGCCTGTCCCTTTATGTCTTACCCTCTTTCTCTTGCTACTGTTTGTTGTGCGTTAAGGATGGCTTTTCTTACCAAAAGGAAGTAAAAGGCTAGAGCTTTGTCTCTCGGCGACCCACCAACGGAACTTATGCACGGAGTTGCAACACAATGTCAAGACAGAGGATAGCCCTCAATGTCATTAAGTTAAGCTTTTTTCCTCTTTGTCATGCTGTGGTACGAAGCATCCCTTGTAGACAAAGTGCTTTTAAGAAAAGAAATCCTTCATTATCGTTCAGGATGACAGACTATAAGATTTCTTTAACTTGATGACATTGGGATAGATGACCCTGCAAATCAGGCGTCAGCCAGCGCCGTTAGCAAGCGTACGGCGAAGCGGGGCGCAATGCTTTTTTGCTTACTTTTGGAGCTTCGGCCAAAAGTAAGGCAAGCAATCTGTGATTGCGCGCAGGATAATAGAACGTTTTAAGTAGCAATGGCATAATTAACTGGCAACGATAAATATAGTTACTTTTTAACAATTACGATACATAAGCGGGTATGTAACAAATAATGCTCGGTTACAACTATTTGTTCGCAGGTTACATTTGCAGAATTACACATTCGCATCTTTATATATTCGCAACTAATCTCTATATTTGTACGCTGTATCTAAGAGCCTGTTTAAATTTTAGCGAAAATTTTTATTACAGGCTCAGGTCAATAGTTCTTAGCAATTTTTTTATGCTCTTTTTAGCGTCTTTTTGGCTCCGCCGATTTTCAATTCCCTTTTTACTCTTGGTTTAGCCCGCTAAACCGGCTGGCAAAAATGATAAAATCCATCTAAAAATAGCTATAAAAAAGACTTGCTATAAAATTTAAACAGATTCTAAATTTTAACAAAAAACAATGACAATAAAGAATATATACATCACAACATGCATGGCCTTGCTATTTATAGCCTGCTCTTGCGGTAAAACAACTCAAAATACAACGACCGCCGAATCTTACCAAAAGGTTTCACCCGATTTTAACGCCGATAGCGCGTATGCTTATGTGGACAAACAGGTTTCCTTTGGTTACCGTATACCGAATACAGCGGAACATGTGGCTTGTGGCGACTATCTGGTGGCAGAGATGAAGCGCTTCGGCGCTGAAGTACAGGAGCAAAAGATGGTTCTGACCGCATACAATGGTACGAAGCTGAACGCGCGTAATATAATAGCTTCTTACGGGTTGGATAAGAAAAACCGTGTATTGCTTTTCGCACACTGGGATACACGCCCGTATTCGGACCAGGACGCGGATCCGGCAAACCATAAAAAGCCACTGTTAGGCGCGAATGATGGTGCCAGCGGGGTAGGTGTATTGATGGAGATAGGGCGTATAATGCAGACAAAAGCACCGGAAGTGGGAGTTGATATTATCTTCTTCGATGCCGAGGATTACGGGATACCTGATTTTGCTGAAAAGTCCCTAATAGAAGGAAATACATGGTGTCTGGGTTCACAATACTGGTCTGAAAAACCTCATGTACCTAACTATAAGGCAAGGTTTGGTATATTACTGGATATGGTCGGCGCCGAAGGCGCTACTTTCTATAAAGAAGAAATATCCAGAGCGTATGCCGCCAATGTTGTAGAAAAGGTGTGGAGGACTGCCGGACAGTTAAGTTATGGAAAGTTCTTCATAGGCAAAGACGGAGGAGGAGTTACAGATGATCATGTTCCTGTGAATCAGATTCGTAAAATACCTAGCATTGATATTATCGATTACAGGCAAGAGATGGATCATGGTTTCTTCCATTCGTGGCATACACAGAAGGATGATATGCGCAATATAAGCAAAGAAACACTGAAAGCTGTAGGACAAACAGTTCTGGAAGTCGTATATAAGGAAAAATAAACAGAGGGAAAAATGGCTACAATAAACGAAGTACAAGACGAGATAGTAGAAGAGTTTTCGATGTTTGACGATTGGATGGATCGTTACGCGTTACTGATCGAATTAGGAAATTCTCTTGATAAACTGGACGATAAGTCCAAAACGGAGGATAACCTTATTGTAGGCTGCCAAAGCCGTGTATGGCTGCAAGCGGACTATATAGACGGCAAAATAGTCTTTAAAGCGGAGAGTGACGCCGTGATAGTCAAAGGTATTATCGCCTTGTTGATTAAAGTGTTGTCGAACCGCACTCCGGATGAGATCATCAATGCCGACCTGTACTTTATCGAGAAAATAGGATTGAAGGAAAATCTTTCGCCCACTCGTTCCAACGGGCTGGTTTCCATGATAAAACAAATCCGTTTTTATGCAATGGCGTATAAGGCAAAAGAAGGACAATAATTATGAATTATAAGTTATGAATTATGAGTTTATATTTCATTCTTAATTTATAATTTATAATTCATAACTCTTAAAACGCCCTGTAAATAATCATTCGTCCGTCAGTATCTATCTGGAACTCATTACCTGTCGATTCATTGAGGGTTGCCTGCCACCAGTTTGTAAACACCCTGTTTTCGATGGGATACGTCAGGTTGTGCGATGTAACCGTACAGCTATCTATGCAAAACAGCGAGACCTGCTGTCCCGCATAACTTTCGAACAGGGAACCGGAGCCGGTACCTACAAAAACGCCGTAGTCTGTTACCATCTCCACTTCGGCACTGTCCATATATTCGCACAACAGGCTGATATTGGCTATTGTATGGTCTTCGCGTTTGCCTGTTGCTCCCAGTATGGTAATTCTTTTCCTACCATGCTGTACGCAAAAGTGTACAGCTTTGGCCAGGTCATTTGTCTCCTGCTCGGGGATACGGTGGATAATGCCGTCAAAACGCCTCCTGTTTTCTTCCGAAAGCGAATCGCAATCTCCGACTATGGCATCGGGCACTTTGTCGATACCGCTTTTTGTCAGGTTATTGGTAGCCCCGTCGCAGCAAACGAGATACTCACAGTTTTTGAGTATAGATAAGGCTAAAGGATTGGCAGGAAAGTTACCGTTGGCAAGTATGACTGTATCTGTTTGTTGATTAATATAGGGCAGATTGTATTTTTTCATTCTAAAATTATCATATATATATAGGCTGTAAAATTAGTAAATAGTTTAGGATTAATTTTTGATATGCAGAATAAAAAAGCTTTATAATCGATGTCGCGTTAGGGACAGAATATTGGAAGAAAAAAGAATAAGCTTTGTTGACAGCCGTTCCTGCATAAAAAAACAGCAGCCTAGGGGTAGGACTGCTGTCTAAAAAAATCTAAGTAACTTTACATCTCTTTTTCCTCTGTTTGTAGTACAGGATAAAGAGACCAAATAAGAATGCAATTATAATCAGATCGGGTTCGCTCATGCGCTGTGTTTCGTCAGTCAGGTCGAGAGACCTGTTTCCCGAAAGGGCTTCCTCCTGTTTCTTTTCGAGGATTGCTTTCTGGGCTTCGTTTTCTACAACAATGTATGACGTAAGAGGTGTCATTATCCGCGACTTGAAGCTATTCTGGATGAGCGACAGCCATTCTCTGTCGGCTGTCTGGGGATGTAATACCTGCGACATCCATTGCGCCTGCATCCGCAGTCCCGATATCCAGTCTTTCTCTTTGATGTCATTGTGGATGACGGCTATACTTTTATCCTTGTTCGCAAGGATGATTGACGGTTTGTTGTCGTCGGGAAGATAAACTGCCGGATTAGCAGGATTGGGCCACGCCTTCACAGTATGGAGCGGTATAGAGTCTATATTGTCGCAGACAACTTTTGTTCCGCTCTCAAAGCTATGGGAACGCAATGAGTCATTCCCGATAGAGTAAAAGTAATCACTTTCGGGATAAGTGAATTTCAAATCGCCCAGCCCCTGATTGACTATCCCTTTGTCTATATTGTCGCTGACAACCACTATTACGGGATATGCATTCGTTGGATTAGTATATGCATCGAAGAGTATCTTCTTTATAGCACGGTCGAGGAAAAAACCACCTTCGAAGACCTGTTTCGATATGCTTTTTCCCAAATCGGGACTTAGGTTCTCTTCTTTGATATATGTATTTGTGTATGATATTCTGGCATCTTCTTTCCTTGTATCGATAAGGTGTTTGTCGAATAGATTGTTGATAGCTTTGGCATATTTAGCCTGCCTGCTTTCCTTTATTTGATCCGATAGTCCTTTGGGACTCCACCGATGATTGTATTCGTACCATGTTTGATTCGGGTCGTTCCAATTGGCAGAAACGTCGACAATAAAATGGTAATATGGTTTACGTTCCACAGTTTCCAGTTTGTTCTTATCTGTGGTGGAAAGATAGATAACATCTTCGGTCTTTACTGTAGAATTATTGCTGACTTGCTGCTGTATTATCGAATTTCCCAGGCTTAACGTGTATCCGTCTATCGTTATTTCCACAGGGTCTTTGTGTATGAATTCTATGCCTGTGCGCCGGATTTCCTCTTTTTGGAAAGGGAACACTTTAAACTCGACCAGATTGCCGTGCAGGTAGCGCAAAAGTCCGGGGTCACGGTTTACTGACCTTATCTGGTCGAATACCCATGTGGCAGCCTTTTTTTCGGCCAAGATGCCCGGTTCTTTAACATCGCCTACATACAGGTAATAGTCGCTTATCCAGCATCCTTCGGGTAGGTTTATGTATGTTTTGTATTCAGCGTTCCACAGAGGTGTATCGCCATTCTTTATAGTGAGGTCTATCCAGCTAATCCATGCTTTTTTGTCGGTGTCGTATTCGCTATGGTGGCCGATGTCTGTAATCTTAATGTCTGTAGTACCCCTGCGTACCGATGTCCTGTCCCTGCTGTTGTCGTAGGAAGAACCGTTGAACAGGTCGCGCATCATGTCTTTTTTCGATTGGGAGAGGTTCATATTGTCCATTACCAGCCATTTGTAGTAGCTGGACAGGAACGGGGTAGACCGATAGAAATACATATCCCTGCCTTTAGCCCGGTGATCTATCGTTGAGAGCATTTTGTTTACCGCATTCGCGCTCAGTTTGTATTCCTTAGAGTAGTCGGGGCTATAAATATACTCAAGCGTCTTGTTAAGCATTACTCTGTCGTACAGGTAACTCACAGTAGTTCCGGCAGGCAGCACCAACAGTCCTGCTAAGGCTGTGAGGTATATTGTCCGCTTTTTATAGATTCGCTTGAGGAATCCGAAGTCATTTACCAGTTCGTTCAGGTGTATAGGGAAGAGCATCAGTGGCGTAAGCATCAGGAATCCTAGTCCGGCAAGGATGATCGCGAACATGGAGAATGGCAGGAACGGCAGGAATATAATGAAGAAGTACAAGGTGTAAATGAATGTAATCCATCTGCCAAAGAACATCAATAGACGGAGTTTTCCATCCTCCGGATTCGGTATACATAGCAGGATCGCATTTGCAAATGTAATGATGTAAAACCATATGCCGGAGAAGTCCCCGAACATATTGTCGAAGAGCGTATTGATGGTCAGTCCTATTAGCGGCATAACGAGGGCAATGGGTATCTTCCACATCAGCCGGTATTCGCGCAACTTGCGCTTGGATATCAGTATATAGATAAAGCGCAGTATAAAAAACAGGAATATCGCGGTTAAAAGAACGACGAGCAATACAAACATATCGCTGCCAATGGACGAACTTCCGTTCCACAGGCTGGATATTACTACACCGAATGCATAGAATATCATCGGTGTAAGTACTGCCAAAAGGATGTTTTGCCATGCCTTTTCATTCTTTGCATCAGGTGTTAATATTACTACGGTGGCAAACAGTGAGTGTATCAGTGTGGGCATCAGGAAAGAACCTACATACATGAATATATTGCCTGAAATCATCCAGTCGGGGATGCTGAACGGTATTATGCCATCCGAATTGTAGTAATAAAGATATATGTAGCTAATATAAGCTATCAGGGATACGATGCAATATATGAGGTCGAGCCTTTTCTTACGCCTGATTTGAATGAGGGCGTATGCCGCATTACACACCATCAGCATAATGAGGGCGGTTGCGAACGTGTGCCAGAGGGTAATGTTTGTTTCGCTCAAAAGGCTTTTTATGATCTTGAACTCGCTCCATTCAAGGAATAAGAGTATGGCAAGGGGCAGGGTATTCGACAGGAATAACCATTTAGGATTGAGTAGCTTTCTCATATTTGTGTTCTATTTTGTTTAAGATATGATTGAATGTAAGATATGCTATAACCAGGAATGTGAGGTACACAACGATGCCTTCAGCCTGATGCAGCCATGATAGCCCGGACAATGAAAGCAGGGGCGATTGTATATTCATCATAACCATGTATCCGGCAATCCGTGATACATTGGCAACGATAGTTGTTGCGTAGGCAAGGCATAACGCAAAGGGGATTTTGAGCCATTTATTGATTATCCCTGCTTTGATAATCAGGAATGAATACATCAGGAAACTGATAAAAAAGAAATTGAAACCTGAGCAGGACTTATTTATCACAATATCCAGATGTGGATAGAAGTAGCCGGTTTCGCTGCTATATGTGTATGTTGAATTAAAAATAAATGAAATTATCTTATTAGTAGGTGCTAGTAAGAATTGTAAAGCGCCGGTACTCAGATACGGAAAAATGAATTTTAATCCGATAAAGATAACCAGACAAATGGATAAGTAAACAAAACTATTTTTCATAAGCAGATAATAAAAAGAACTTTGAGATGCAAAGTAATATGATTGATTTTAATTATCCAAATTTTTTGAAGGATTTCAGGGCAACCGCGCCAAAATTTCATCATAACTTGTAGAAATGTTATCTTCGCTCCCCCTATTTTGCTGAAGTTACAGACCCTCAAGTTACAGGTCGTTGTTTGCATCTTCTTTCGGACATCTTATTGATAGGCTTGTGTACCTATTAACTTCGTAGTATATCTATATCTGATTAAGACATCGCTACAGATACCTCTATATTGGTCAAGTGCTGCTGATATATTCATTGTTACTCTATGTGTAAGTTGTTTAAAGCTACTGAAAATCAGTTATTTGGTTGATTTTTTTGTGCTAACTTTTGTTAATATAATTCATTAAAAAAATGAGAATATTAAGTAATTATTTAACGAACCGTTGAATATTGAAATGACAAACTTCTAATTTTTATGACTAAGACAAGTTGCTAAAACTCCTTTTGTGTAAAAGATTCTCTAAAAACTACATTTTTACCACTCTGAAAAACAGTTAATTGTAGAGAATCCTTTAAATATAACACATTGAACAACAAAAGAGATTCTTATAGAAAATGGCTTTATACAGATCATCTGGTAGGACGAAGACGTGAAGATTTCATGAACGATGATTCTTACTTAGCTTTTCATAATGATGCTAGAGAGATACTAAATCAAAGTAAAGAAGTATGGATAGAAGAATTTTATTTTGACAAATGGAAAGGAGAAAAGAAATGCGAAAGGATGGATAGCTTTTTTTCGGAATTTGGGTTATATCATCTTTCAGAACAAGATTTTTTCCTAAACAATATATATCATAAAATTTTAGCGAGCAGAGAATCTAATGATTCTCAACAGATAGAAAATTTAATAGAAAAAGAGAAAGAACAATTCTGGGAAAGTGAAAATGATTTTTGGTAGTTAAACAATACCTCTTTCCCCAAACAATAAATAATTAAGGAAAGAGGTACTTTTTGTTCAAAAATCAAGAGTGTACAACATTTTCATTTCTGGGGGTATAAAACCAATATTCTATAAAAAATGTTGCGTATAGTCTTTTGATTACTATAGCTTCTTTATAAGTAGATAAGCACGTTTACGATTCTTCCAAGCCTTATCATTTACATCAAAAAACTCTTTTAATTTAGTAGCTTGATATTCGGTATTATCCCCGTAAGAACTATAAATTTTGCGAATCTCTTCTCTTATATAACTTACTGCATACTTTTTTCCTTCTTTAAAAACGGCATATATAGAACTCATTATTGCAAATTTGTCCTGTCCTTGCTCACTGCGATGTTTTATTAATGCCAGATTCATTGTTTTATCAGATGTGATATTATTTAATGCAAAATCTTCTCCTAGTTCTTCGTAGGCTTCAACTATTAAAGAGTCTTGTTTATGAAGTGAATCACGAAATTCTCTGAATAGTGGTTCATCATATCCTCCATTTTCGCCGTTTAGTAAGTTAAGTTGCTCAATAATAGCAAGCCTTCTTTCCCTCCTGTTTTCAGCTTTAGTTATCTTTAATCTGTCATCATCCCCCAAAGGCTCATTAATATGTTGATATTTGACTGTAAACATAGGGGAGTTTTCATAAGTAGCAAGTAATCGGGAAGGGTCTATATAATAACCTTTTACCCTTTCTTCATCAAAATAGTTATCAATAGCAAAATAATTCCTGTTACCATTTTTATCAAGGTATCGGGAATAAGTAACTCGTTCCAATGCTTCTTTTAATGTATCTCTTATCCCTTCTGCATAATCCGGAGCATCCCCACCCAGTAATCCGGTTCTAAATCCATTAGAAATCGGTTCTAAAAATCTGCCATTCCGGCAGATATCCACCCAAA
>NZ_QVMO01000083.1 GCF_010501055.1 Dysgonomonas sp. 521 | reverse complement strand
AAAAAGCGGAGGAAGTTTAGACGCAGGGCAGCAATAGAACCGGTTAACGCACATCTCAAATCAGACTTCAGAATGCATGAAAATTATCTCTGTGGGGAGAGGTATGTCCAAATCAATGCTCTTCTAAGTGCAACAGCCTGGAATCTCAAGAAATGGATGAAGAATCTCATTTCTTGGCTATATAATAAATGCTGCCAACCAAATGCAAATAGGCTTTTACTGATGAAAATGCTGACGAAATGAAAACTATTGCGAAACTTTTATATTCGTAAGGAGAGACTAATTGATATAGCAACCTATAGGGCTGCATGAATAGCGTAAAAACTATAGAAATTTATAACGAACTATTGCTGTATACTAGGAGCTTGTATTTAATCTATGTCTTTTTAGCCTAGCCCGTATTTTATCTGGTCAAACAGGAATGGGAATATCTTAGTATCCACCCCATGACTGATGAGGCTGTCCCTGTCGGCATCGAATAGCATGGTAAACAATTCGAAGTCATTGTCCTGATATACTGCTTTTTTGTAGTATTCTATGGCCTCTTTCATATTGCCGATACATAGCTCTACGTGTCCGGCATTGAGATAATCGTGTGTAGTAGGCTTATTTACTAGTATTTTCTGATAATACTTCTGCGACAGGTCGTATTTCTTTAATAGGAATGCCGTCCATGCAATCGGACGTTGTGCTTTCCTTCCTTTCGAATCCAGCAACTCTACTTTGAAATATGTATTCAGAGCCTGCTCGTAATCGTTCATCTCAAGGTAGCAGTGGCCTATATTCAACTCGGTATTGATATTGTCCGGCGTCAACTTTGCGGCTTTTTTATAATAGTCGAGGGATAATTCAGGCTTTTTCAGCGAACGGTATATATGGGCTATGCGCTTTATAATCCATGAATTGTTAGGTTTCAGCAAATCGGCTTGCAGGTAGGCTTCCAATGCTCCTTCCTGATTGTTGAGCATTTGCCTGCAATAACCTATTTTCTGCCATATATCGTCACTTTGGTTATCTATCTCTATCAGCTTGTTGAACACGTCGAGCGCCTCGCTGAAGTTATTCTTGTCGAAGCAATAAAAGGCTATTTTCTTCATGCTTTCCATATCGGAAATCAACGGGGCTATAGACTTCTTCTCATAGAAATTCAGGCTTAACTTAAATACATCGAAAAAGCTATTCCTGTAAGGATGCAGTTTGAAGAAGCGGTACAAGTCCTGAATATACTGGTTGGATATAATTTCATCATTAATAGCCGGATTCATGTCCTGTGCCTCTTTTTGCAACTGTTTGATCTCTTCCGATTCGGCTCCCATCTTGCCCATCATCATTTCGCGTTGGGCAGGAGAGATTTGCAACAGGCTCAGGCAGAATGAATATTTATCTGAGTTACACATATGCCCTGAGTCCAGGATGGCTGTTTTCAGCAAGTTATTGCCGCTATCGTCGGGGAATAACGGAGCGAATTCGGAATATGAGGGGTCGAAAGGTAGAAACCAGTTCCCCATTTCAGAGAAAAAAGGGAAATTCTTTAAGCTGGCAAACGTGGAATGGAATACGTCTGCACCTTCCAACTGCAAATTAGAGTATTCCTGTAGTTTTTTCCCTAAGCCCGATTCTTCGAGTTCTTTCTGCCATTCGGGATTCTTTTCGGAAAAGTCCGAATCGCCTCCCATCAGTTCCTCCATATTCAGTTTCCTGCCGGCCAGATTGTTGAACTTCATCATTTCGGGAAGGATCTCCTCCCTGATTTTTTTACTTATTTGTTCTGTCTCGCGGGAACGGATCAACTGGATTATCACACGGCGTATAGCTTTGCGGAAATCCTGATTCTCGGACATTATATCAAGCTGGTTTTGCAACTCGGGATATAATGCCCAGCGGATGTCATACATCTGCATGACGATAACCAGCCCTACGATGGCTCTGGCACGCAGTTGCATATCATCAGACATGGCGGCATTCATCAGCACCTGCACCTTCCTTGAATCGAAACGATGGAAAAGGCTCATAGTAAGCGCCGATAAAAACAGGCTTTTTTCCCTTACAGGCAAATCGGGGTTTTCCACAAAAGAGATATAATTATCCATATCTCTTTCGGTGGCGCGTGGCGAAACATAGACTTCGATAAACATATCGGAAGCAATACGTTCCCGCCTCACAGCCAAATCGCGGTTTTGATTCCTTTTTTCTTCGCCTTCTTCCAACAGGCCGATCAGGGAAAATGAATCTTTTATATCTTTCAGTTGTTTTGCGTAATCGGTCAGGGAGCTATTCTTCAGTGTGTTTATCCTGTACTTTTCGTAAAATATATTGGAGGATTCTATATTCAGCAATTCATCCACGCTGTCGTCCGTCAGCTCGTAAAGTGAGCGCAGCAGGCTTCTGTAGACATCTTCACGCCCGGGGTCTTCAACGCCCTCGAACAGGTAATGAAGCATAAATTTATAATTTGTCTCCAGTTCGCTTAGTGTACCGGATATTTTCCAGTCCTGCAAATGTACAACTAACTTTGTCAGTGACTCAAAGACATCCTTCAACTGTCTTTTTGACAGGCGCTGCAATATCTCTTTCTTAAGGGCTATTATGTCGCGATTATTCATCCTCTTTTTTTCTTTTTGTTTATCAACAGGTTAGTTAGTCAATATTAGTGTAGAGGGAGCTTCTTTCATCAGTTTTGGATTCCTGTCATCGAGTTCTATCCAGCTGTTGAGGCTGATGAGTATTAAATCCTGTTTATTCAATATATCGCTGTCTACAGGTATATTGTTGTTCCACAACTGGAACAAATACGGATTAACGGATTTAATGGCCTTTACCGATTTTACGAATTCTAAGGAGTTGTCAGCTAACCCGATAGGATCCCACAAAGTGATCCTTACATACGAGTTCTGAGCCAGACGTTCCATGAATCCTCCTACAAAAATATCATCTTCGTCAAGTATGGGAACAAAAATGTTGCGCATACTGATTAATCCTTTATCAATAAATATGCCAACCGGCATATCGCTTTTCGAAACGATAGTACGGGTATTTTCATCAAGAGGTGCAAGAAGCATGCGGCTCCATTTTTTACGGCTGCCAAATTTCATCAACAGGTAATTCGGGGTGTGTAGCAACTTATTGGAGAAGCCAAGGAATCGTTCTAAAACATTATTGCTGTCGACAAAACCTTTGAAGCCTATCAATAAGAAATCATAATCTCCTTTATTCGCTATTTTGGCTACATTGCTGCTTATATCCCCTACCACCTTGAACATGGGCGTGAAACTCTGTTGTAAGCTGTGGGCTTCTTCTTTTACAGAGTCAAAAACTTCTTCGGCTTCTTCTTCTACGCCGTACTGGTACAGGAGGTTACCTTCGGAAAGGTGAAGCATTGTAAGCTCCGAATTCGCTTGTTTCTTACGGATGAAGCTATTGGCCAGAAATAATAATTTGCGTCCGGTACGGGCACTCTTGAATGAAACAAGGATTTTGAACTTGCGTTCGACCTGTGCCTCCGCTATCTGTTTCTTCTTGAAAACTTTATCTATCAGGCTTAACAACGGAGAGGTCATAAATGTTGTTACCAATGCCATAACCACCATCATGGCGAATATCTCAGGGGTAAGAATGCCCAGATCGAGCCCTATATTTAGCACTACCAGTTCCATCAGCCCTCTGGTATTCATCAGTGCGCCGATGGTAAAGCTGTCTTTCCACGTATTGCCTACAAAACGCGCAGCAAGGGCGCTGCTTAATGATTTTCCGGCTACGGCAAGAAATATGATGCCTCCGCAGATAATCCATAAGTAAGGTTCGTTGAGTAAGCCTATCTGGGTACGTAACCCTGTGTAAACGAAAAATAGCGGCAGTAGTAGTACCAGTGCTACATCTTCAATCTTTTCGGTAAACAGGTTCCTGAAATTATAGTTTGACGGCATAATGACCCCTGCAAGGAAGGCTCCAAACAGGGCGTGTATCCCTATTACTTCGGTAGCATACGAAGAGAGGAACAGCACCATGAAAAATACGCCTATAACGGATTTGCTGATTGTCCGGTTCGAGGTCTGCATATCCGCTATACGCTTGAGAAACGGACGGACTACCCTGAACATAAGGATTACATATAATACCGCCATCATTATAACAAACAGCGCGCTGGTAACCGATCCTGCTTTAACAATGGCTATCACGGCTGCCAGCAGGCACCATGCGGTAATATCGTCTATGGCGGCACAGGTAATGATGGTGGCGCCAAGCGGGGTTTTATTGATTCCTTTTTCGTGAATTATACGCGCCATCACAGGGAAGGCGGCAATACTCATGGCGATACCCATAAACAGGGCGAAAGGAAGGAAATATGTAGTTTGATGTGTAAAACTGCCGAATAAGAAATAGGCAACCGTTACCCCTAATATAAATGCTACGGCAATGCTGGTGTGGCTGATAATAACAGCGTCATTGGCTTTGTTTTTTATCGTTCTCAGGTTGAGTTCCATCCCCACGATAAACATGAAGAGTATAAGTCCAATATTGCTTAAAAAGCGGATGGTATCTAATGACGATTCGGGGAACAGGAACTGTGAGACACCCGGGAAGTAATATCCCAGCAGTGAGGGTCCGAGAACGATACCGGCGAATATTTCCCCGATAACAGTAGGTTGCCCTATTTTCTGGCAAATCCAGCCGAAAATGCGGACAGCAAGAAGTATAATGACTATTTGTAATAGCAATACAGCAACAGGAGCGGCTATATCTTCTTTCAGGTGGTGTACAAAGTCTGTCCAGGCTGATGTTTTCGACGCTAATCCATAGACATTTTGTTTAAGTTCCAACTCCATTCTTCCCATGTGTATTATCCCATACAACAGAAGGGAAAAGATGACAAGTACGAGGGTGTAGAATATTAAGTTTTTATATTTTTTCATTCATCTACTTTGCTATATCCTTTAATTTATATAGAAGTCGTCTGGACTTTTCTATTTTGGTAATATTTTGAAATAAATACCCTCTTTGTCATTTTGATCGGAGAGAAACAGCATTCGGCGTTAGCCAATTGCAAAGCGGCAGAGCGAAGCGGAGCCAAATATCTCTTGATAAACGAGATGCTTCCTATCGTCAGCATGACAAAATGGAAAAAGAATAAAAAGTCGAGATGACTTCATATTCAGAAACTGTTTAAATTTTATACGAATATTTTATTATACCTTTTTCTTCGTTCATTTTTAGTCTGTTTTCGGCTGTTTTTTCCTTTCTCTCAACTCAAATAGCCCGCTATTATCGTTTCGAGGAAGAAAAAAAGCAGCTCTAAAACAGCTCTAAAAATTGGAACGAATAAAATTTAAACAGTTTCTCAATTCCGTGCAAATTTACTGTTTATTTCTTTATTCCTTCTCATTGTGTAAAAAAACCACACAGAACAGTTAAGATATGCTATGATTTTTTAACAAGTATTTCATCGATATGTACCCCGTCCATATCTACAATTTCGAATGAAAACCTTTCCATTTCACTGTTCTCCCTGTTTTCGGAGTATGGCTTAACTTATCTGGCAAATGCCCGCTGATTGTGTTATAGCCGTATTTGTGATACAGGTCGTTCATCCTGAAATAAGTAAGGAAGTTATAGAATGAACACTGGCCATCTACGAGGCGGCTACCGTCCTGTCGCTGGATAATACCAGATTCTTACAGTAGGTCGAGGATGGTTTCCGCAAAGGCTTCGGGTATATACTTGAGTGTAACAACATCTTTTTCCGTGCCAAATTCATCACAGACCAAAGCGTATGATATTATATTTATTTGATATTTATTCAGAGCCTGTTTAGCATAACAGGTAGTTTCAAGTTTTATATTAGAGTTTATATTCAATAAAAGAGTAAGATGCATATTTTTAGGAGTTTTAGTTGCCACGACTTTCAAGTCGTGGATAATAATACAGATAGAAAACGACTTTAGTCAAAACATTTTGGCTAAAGCCATTATCTGATTAGACTATTATCCTCCAGCTAAAGCAGCAGGCAATTAAATCACAGAGAATAAACCATATATAATCTTATTGAATATAAACTCTATTATTTTTGTCATGTACTTAGATAAAATCTAAACGGACTCTGGATTAATCCGGCAATCTACCATATTAACTCATTTTCGGATACTATATAATTCATTTTTATATCGTTAGCTCCAGCCGGAATATTATCGAATAACTGGAAATCAAAACAAATACCCATTTTAGGTGCAGGAATATTAGGCAGGAAGCGATCGTAGAACCCCTTTCCCCTTCCCAAACGGTTCATACTGCGGTCGAAAGCAACCCCCGGAACAATTATAAGATCAACTTTCCTGTAATCCGTAAAGTCCTCTCCTATAGGTTCCATTATGCCATAGGCTGATTGCTGGAATCCTGTAGCATGTGTGCATTCCCTGAATACAATATCTTCGCTGACAACTACAGGCAGATAAAATTTCTTCTCGCTACCCCAACGACGGATAAAATCATAGGTCTGAACCTCATCATCCAAATTATTGTATATGAATATTGTCTTAGCATCCTGAAAAACACCAGTAATTTCCAATACGGACAATACTTCTTCCGAACGTTCATACAGATCATCCGGAGAACATTTTTTTTTCAATAAGGATACTTCTTTCCGCAGCTTATCTTTCTCTTGGGATATATTCATTTGCTAAATAGGAGGCTTATATTTATAGTATATGTTTTCTTTAACAAAAATACGGTTCTTTTCTTAAAACACAACATTTCTTTCGAAAGAGACTAATTCAATCACTGCCTTTTTCTCTTTTACAGCAAAAAGGATAAGAGTTTGCACCCCTATCCTTCTTCTATATTCTTACTGTAAAGATTACTTATATGCACCTTTTGCCACGGCATCAGGGGTGGCCTTATTAGCCTTTATCAGTCTAACAGCCTCTTTTATCATCGACTCATCCCTTTGAAATAGCTGATAGAAACCATCTTCGCCAAAGATATTGCGTATAATAAATGCTTCCAGCTGGGTTTGCAGCAACTTTCGGGATTCCTCTATCAAATACGGTTGACGGCGTATTGCCTTCGTATAAGCATAATCAGCCAGATTATCTACAAGCGGTTGGGTCGACAAGTATTTTGCAGCTTCCTTCCATGTCTTAAAGCTGTTTAGTTTCTCCCTGTTCTTTTCGGTATATACATAGCTGTATTCTCTTAGCAGGCCTTTATTAGCCACCCTCATATAATATGAATTGACACCTACAGTATCGCGGGGAACAAAAACATCTGCAAGAATACCATCATCGCCGTATACAGGCCTTCCTCCCGTAGTATGGAACAATGGCAGGTTGTCCAGCTTTATACTGTCCCTATTATCAAATTCTCCGCGGCTATATCTGTTATACAAATCCATACTATAATTCTCCCGGTTTCCCCTCTCGTAGGCCTTCTGTACACATCTGCCCGACGGTGTATGGTATCGTGCTATAGTGAGACGCATAGCCGAACCATCATCAAATTTATACTGGGTTTGTACCAATCCCTTACCAAATGAACGACGCCCAACAATGAGGCCTCTGTCATTATCCTGTATTGCCCCGGCGAAAATCTCACTGGCAGAAGCACTTGTTTCATCCAGCAGGACGACAATCTGGCTTGTTTTGCATGTACCGGAATTATCCGAGAAATAGTTTTCGCGCGGGTAAGCGCGCCCCTCTGTATATAATATAAGATTGCCGCTCGAAAGGAATTCATTTACCATCCTGATGGCGGCTTCCATGTATCCACCCGTATTTTGTTGGAGGTCTATAATGAAAGATTCGCAACCCTCATATCTGAGCTTGGCTATAGCCGTGATAAACTCATTATATGTAGTACTTCCGAATTTGCTTACCTTTATATATCCTATTTTATCATCTACCTTATATGATGTATCCACACTCTTTACCGGAACAAAAGCCCTGGTAACTACAAATGGAATCAACTCCTCCCTGTCGCGTCTCTTTATCCCCAGTTTGATCTTTGTATTCTCAGGCCCTTTAAGCGTACTGAAAACAGTATTCTCCGTTAGTTTTTTACCTACGAACAGTGTATCTGCAACCGTTACCACCCTGTCGCCCGGTTTTATACCAACGGCCTCAGATGGTCCTCCCGGTATAGCATTTACAATAGTCAGCGTATCGTTCAGTATAAGAAACTCTACGCCTATACCACTGAAATGACCTTCGAGTTCGTCCCCTTTACGCATCATGGTCTCTGCGGAAATATAATCCGAATGAGGATCCAGCCCTGTCAAAACGGTAGGGATAGCCTCCTCTATCAGTTCATTCACATTTACTGTGTCTACGTATGCCTGATTGATATATTCGAGCACAGTATCCAGTTTATTCCTTTTCTTACTTAGCCAGCCAGACCCGGAACCAAAAACAGAAAACATATTGCCAATAAAAATACCGGCAGCGATGCTCACTGCAATAATTAATGGTAACCAAATATATATTTTTTTACTGCGGTTTTGTTGTTTCACTTTACCTCTATCGGCTGATGCAGTTTTGGTTGATTCTTCCAAGCTTTTGTTCAAATCTTTATCGCCTTCTTCCATTTAATCTTTTGATTCCTCTATGTTTGTTTCTATATCTATATATACGACATCTACTCCGGCTCTCTCAAGAAGCGAAGCTCCATCGGTACGCCTGTATTTCTGATTGTATACAACACGCTTTATGCCAGCCTGTATGATGAGTTTAGCACATTCTATACATGGCGAAGTAGTCACATACATGGTAGCTCCCAGACTGCTGTTATGCGAACAGGCTACTTTCGTTATCGCATTCGCCTCAGCATGTAACACATACGCTTTTGTTTCATCATTTTCGTCTTCGCATACATTCTCAAAACCCGAAGGGGTTCCGTTATATCCGTCAGATATAATCATTTTGTCTTTTACGATCAGGGCACCTACTTTTCTGCGTCTGCAATAAGAATTTTCGGCCCATATCGCCGCCATTCTCATGTAACGCTCGTCGAGCAACCTTTGCTTATTATCGCTCATTATCTTTGCGTTCTAAAATTTGAACACAAATATAATGAAAAGTTCACGACTTAGAGCCTGTTTAAATTTTATACGAATATTTTATTGAGTCTGTTTTCCGCTGTTTTTTTCCTTTCTCTCAACTCAACCAACAGCCACAGGAGCGAAGCGTATGTAAAAAAGCATCTCTAAAACATCTCTATAAATTTGAACGAATAAAATTTAGTACATGACAATAAATAGGTCTGTGACCTTAGTCTATTTTTAAACAGTTTTAGGAGATACGGAATTATTGATGTAAATTTGCACCGAAATATGATATATAACACAAGTTTTTTTAATAAGAATGAACGATCATCAATTTAAAGCCCATCCCTGGCACGGTATAAGTGCAGGAAACAATGCCCCGCAAGTAGTTACTTGCTTCATAGAAATAGTACCAACTGATACAGTTAAATACGAAGTAGATAAAGAAACTGGATACCTTAGTATAGACAGGCCTCAGAAATATTCGAACATTATACCCGCCCTTTACGGATTTATACCGCAAACATACAGTGCCGATCTTGTAGCCGAACTCACAAATAAAGAACTGAACAGAACCGACATTGAGGGAGACAACGACCCTGTGGATATCTGTGTGCTTACTGAAAAAGATATAACCCACGGCGACATAATCGTAAAGGCCCGACCTATCGGAGGCTTCCGGTTGCTGGACCATAACAAAGCCGATGACAAGCTTATAGCCGTACTCGAGAATGACGCGATATATGGCTCCTACAAAGATATTACAGATGTGCCGCCAATGGTTATCGACCGGCTGAAACACTATTTTACAACCTATAAAGATTTACCCGGCGACAAATCGCCACGCTGCATACTTACCGGGATATATGATGTAAAAATGGCTCATGAGGTTATACGCCGCTCTATAAAAGATTACGAAAACGAATACAAGAGTGATAAGTAGGAAGAAGAAATATCTGTCTTATTGTGTGCTTGCCGTTTTCGTCGTTGCTTGCATTTGCCTCGTATACGGCTATTTCGAAGCCCGGAATATAAAGCTTAAAGAAGTAACTTATTTAGATAAGGATATTCCGGATGCTTTTGCCGGTAAAAAGATAATCTTTATATCGGATATTCATTCCAATAAATATTTTACATCAAAAGACGTCGCCAAGCTTGTAGAAAGAATCAATGAACGCAACCCCGACATTATCGTCATAGGAGGCGACAATACATTAAAAGACTCAATATATTTTCGCCCCTTTTTCAGGGAGATAAAAAAACTGAAAAGCAAATACGGAGTATATACCGTTTTGGGCAATCATGACTATTGGGAAGATGCAAAACTGATTCAGCAAAGCTTTATTAATTGCGGATTTAATATTTGTGACAACCAATCTTACTGGATAAAGGAAGGAAATGACAGTATCAAGATTGGCGGTGTAGGCGAGTTCTGGGAAGATACTCAAATACTGGATAATACGACGGATGATATAAAACCCAGCGATTTTTGCATTTTATTGTCCCATAATCCGGACTACATGGAAATGATGAATTCCGATTTGGTAGACCTTATGCTTTCGGGACATACACACGCCGGCCAGATAACACTCTTCGGATTACATGCGCCCATAATGCCCAGTACATGGCACCCCGAATACATACAAACCGGACAAAAATACAGGTATGGATGGAAAGAAAAAGGTAAAACCAAACTCTATGTAACCTCCGGTATAGGTATGGGAGGCATTCCGTTTCGCTTTTTCGCCCAGCCTGAAATTGTTGAAATTACCCTAAAACAGGATTAGCCAAGCTGTTGAGTGAATATTGTTTAAAAAATGCTATTTTTCTCAAATAAAAAATGAACATTCGTTCATTTTTTGCTGTTATTTATAGAAATTGCAGGATATTATGGATATGAACAATCGCTTACTGAACATTATTATATTAACTTTTGCTATCACAGGAAATATATACGCCCAGTCGCCCGTCGATTCTTCGAATGTAGAGCAGAACAAGGGGCTTTTCAAAAAAATATATGAATATTTTGAAAAGTCTAACGAGGTAGACAATGACAAACGTTTCGATATCTCCTTCATTGGTGGTCCTCACTACTCCAGCGATACCAAGTTGGGGCTGGGACTGGTTGCTTCCGGCTTATATCGTATTGACCGGAATGACCTGAGTATCTCTCCTTCAAACATTTCGTTATACGGAGACTTTACCACTTCCGGATTCTATATGCTGGGAATCAGTGGTAATACCATATTCCCAAAAGACAATTACCGTCTGGATATGGACATGTTCTTTTCGTCTATGCCCAGTAAATATTGGGGTATAGGGTACGAGAAAGCCCGGGACAAAGATAATTACTCGAAGTACACTAAAAAGGAGGTGCAAATAAAAGTCGATTTCCTGAAAAAACTGGCTAAATATACATACATCGGTGTAACAGGGATGGGACAGCATGTCAGGGGGGCCAGTTTTAAAGACACGGATTTCCTCGATGGAGAAAGCCGGAACAATACGGCTGTGGGTGGAGGTATCATTATATCCTATGACTCCAGAGATTTTATACCCAACCCCTATAAAGGGCTTTATCTGAAACTCGAACAGAACTTCTATCCGAAGTTTCTCGGTAGTTCAAGCAACTTCAACAGAACTGATTTTATAGCACGATACTATACACCTGTGTGGAAGGGCGGTATTCTGGCTTTTGACCTGCAAGGCGTGTTCAACAATGGGAATGTACCGTGGAGCATGGCCGCGTTACTCGGTAGCTCATACCAGATGAGAGGCTACTACAAAGGACAGTACCGTGATAAAAAACTGCTACAGACGCAGGTTGAACTCAGGCAAAGAGTATATAAAAGAAGCGGAGCCGTAATATGGGCGGGCGCAGGCAATATATTCCCCGATTTTGATGAATTTAAATGGAGCCATACATTGCCGACATTTGGTATCGGATACAGGTGGGAATTCAAAAACAGGGTAAATATACGTCTCGATTATGGGATCGGCAAAGGACAATCCGCTTTTTATTTTAATATAAATGAGGCATTCTGACCTGAACTGACCAATGAACTCAAATTTAGTAAAACATACAAATAAGTTTTTAGACTCACCTAAAAAACTACTTTGGTTTTATATTATCCTGAATATAATACCCGGCATCTTCCTGATATTTACCGAACCATTCAACGTTTATGGGAAAATCATACTTATATTATTTCCATCAGGTTTATATTTTATCATCTTTACATTATCACGAAATACCGGATTAATACAGTTAATACTAATATTCCTGCTTATAATACACGCCTTCCAGTTAGTCGTATTTTATCTGTTCGGGGAGGATGTCATCGCAGTGGATATGTTTCTCAATGTGGTAACGACAAATCCATCCGAAGCCGGAGAGTTGCTCAACAGCCTGTGGCCTTCCATTATCTTTGTTTGCGTGTTGTATATACCGGCTATTATTATAGCTATATTACAGTTCAGGCGCAAAGTGTATTTAGATAGCGCATACAGGAAAAAGATGATAGTTTCCGGATCTGCCTTAATCCTATGCTCTATTCTGCTTTCTCTCTTAGCAAAGGACAAGAATACGGATAAATACACGTTTCACGAAAATGTATATCCGGTCAATGTATTTTATAACCTGGGATTTGCCGTTAACAAATGGCACAAAAGCAACCTTTATCTTACCACGTCAAAGGATTTCACTTTCGATGCTAAAAGAGAGGTATCAGCCGGACAAAGGGAGATATATGTGCTCGTCATAGGGGAAACCAGCAGGGCTGAGAATTGGAGTCTGTATGGATATGAACGGGAAACAACACCACAACTGAAGCAAAAACAAGGCCTGGTATTCTTCGATGATGCCATCACACAGTCCAATACTACTCACAAGAGTGTTTCCATAATGTTGTCTGCGGCTTCTGCTGAGAACTATGGTATTGTATATGAGCAGAAAAGCATCATTGAAGCATTTAAGGAAGTAGGATTTACTACCGCTTTCCTTTCAAATCAGGGTGCTAACAATACATTTACGCAATACTTTGCCGAAAGTGCCGATTACTATAGGAATATACGTTCTGTGGGTACGAAACTGGTTACTGTAGAAAACTATGACGATGCCCTGTTGCCCATTTTCAGGCATTGTATAGATTCCATACAGAATAATCTCCTCGTTGTGATGCATACCTATGGTTCACACTTCAATTATCAGGAACGGTATCCAAAAAGGTTTTCCAGGTTCAAACCGGATAATGTAACTGAAATAACGCGGAAAGAGAAGGAAAAGCTACTGAACGCCTATGATAATACAATCCTATATACTGATGATTTTCTCGCTCAAATCACAGATATACTGGAAAGTACAGAAAGCTGCTCCGCTATGCTTTATGCTTCCGATCACGGCGAAGATATACTGGACGATGATCGTATGAAGTTTCTGCATGCATCGCCTAACCCTACAATCTACCAGCTAAGGATACCGATGTTTGTCTGGTTCTCTGAAAATTACCGGACTGATTTCCCTGCGAAAGTCGATGCGGCTAAAACAAATAAAGTCAAGCCTGTGGCAACAAATGCCATGTTCCATACATTACTGGATATTGCATCCATTAAGACAAGTTACCTGAAAGAGGATTTGTCGTTGGTAAACCCGTCATTTAAAATCGCGAAAAGGATGTATCTGGGAGACCACGACAATCCGGTGTTCTTCTATAATGCAAACCTGAAAAAAGAGGACAAAATGATGATTGATAAAAGAAATATCCATCATTAAAGACTGAAAAACAGGCTCTTATTCATATACTATTAAAGTCTATCTATGCCTTAAAATTAAATCACATAAATGTAAATATCATGGTACTAATCAAGAAAAAGCAGATATTGATTATGTTGATAAGCTTCATTTCACTGTCTGCATCAGCACAAAATGAAACAGTAACCCCCATCCCCTACGGGGATATGAACCAATGGATGGTACGCAAGATAACCGAATCGAAAGTGATAGGCGGAAACACCAAATACCTGTACGAAATTGCTACAGGTGATACGCTGGTTGACAAAGCCTACAAAAACACGAAGTCCCCCTGGGCTACGTCTTCCGTCCTGGCTAAAGTGAAAGGGGTAACCAAAACAAGTATAACCGTATTCCCCGAAAAAAAGGGATAATGGCTATTGTGCCCGTTTGGAAACCCGTATCGAAGAATGCAGGGTATTAGGCCTGTTCAGCATAAATGTATTGGCCAGCGGTACAATCTTTCTGGGCGAAATGGTAGAGCCCATCACAGGTACGGATAATCCGCAAAGTAAGTTAGTAACCGGAATTGCCTTTACCGGACGCCCCAACGCTTTAGAGTATGACTATAAAGTAACTACCGGAGGGCTCAGCATAAAAGCCACAGGATTTAGCAAGCAGTCGAAATTACAGGAGAAAGACATGGCTGAAACCCAGCTGTTATTACAGCACCGGTGGGAAGACGCCAATGGCAATGTATATGCAAAACGTGTAGCTACAGCTTGGGAACGGTTCGACAAGACTGCCGATACATGGCAAAACAAACATCGCCTACAGATACATTACGGGGATATTTCCTCCCAGAGCATATTTCGCCCGTATATGGGATTGAAAAACGGGGAAAAGGCTTATTATACACGAAACAGCAAAGGTAAGATGGTGCCTATTCAGGAAACCGGCTGGGCTGATGCCGCCGAGGAGGTTACACATATCGTCTTACAGTTTTCGTCAAGCAACGGAGGCGCTTATACAGGGAATACAGACAGCCGCTTCTGGATAGACAATGTGAAACTGGTATATAACACAAAATGAATAAGATAAAGGAGGGAGAATCAGTTTTTTCCTCCTTTAAAATTTTCTATCACTTTCAACAGTTTATCAAGCGAGCTTATATCATAACGCAACTGATGGCGTATATTACCAAAATCAAGTTTGTTAACCACCCGTAACGTTGTAGTAAATTTTTTCGTATACGACTTGCCCACAAGCCTGTAGATATTATCCAAATCCTTAGCCGGATGTACCCTTGTCTCCGAGTTAACGGAGTAAGGATCGAAGCCCAACTTTTCTTTAATATACCGTCCGGTCAGCCGCTTGTCTATTTTCCTGAAGTGATTGGTTTCGGCCATAAACCATGCTTCTATTTCGTGCACAGCTATTATTATATCAAAGTACGGTGCATCAGCCTTCAGCTTGTTTGGCAGAAAGCGCAAACCTTTTTCCAGCCTTTCCAGTTCATCGATAGGTATAGGATACAAGTCGCGCAGACCGATTATCATCTCATACCCCTTGCTACGCAGGTTCGAGATGTTTTCAAGTATCTCAGACTTAACCCTGTTATCCGACCCGCAATCAAATATCAGAACTTCATATCGCGGATTACGCGAAAACGAAGAGTTCCTTACAATTTCCTGTTTAGGTATATTCGTCCCTCCCCGAAATTGTTTTTGTATAATATTAATCTGACTGGTGCCAAGGATTTCCTTTATCAAGCGATTTACAAAAATCTGCTCAGTCTGTCCTTCAACAAAAAAAGCAATTCGTTTCATCAATCGTTATTATCCTCATCCATTATGCCAAATCCTTTACGGTAAAAGTCTGTGGCTAAGAAATCAAAATTATTCAGTCCCGTATATTTAAAGTCATCGAAAACATCTTTCGAATTTGTGTAATCGTAAAATATGGATTTACTGTATTCGCGTCCGATCACAGTCCAGTAACGGAGTGGTATCTGATTCATTATATGCCTGTCGTTTGTTGTCATAAAAAACTGCATATTAGACTTATTTACCTTCTTAATTACAATATCGGTTACCTTTTTGGAGCTTTCAAAGTCGAGTCCTTCCCCAATATCGTCTATCAGCATACAAAAAGATAAATCCATCAACCGTGCATAGCCCAGCATGATAAACAATGATAAGGCCCTGAACATACCCTGCGACATTTCTTTCTGCGAAACCGTGTATTCACCTTCTTCCTCAATGCTAAGCCCGTACCAGCCGTCTTTTTCCTCAATGTCAATATCCGACACATAGTACCCCAACTCTTGCATACCTGATACAATATCCGAGACAAAAACTTCTCCAAACTGTTCCCTTCCTTTATGAAAGGTATATATCAGTACATCAGGGTCGTCAATCTCCCTGTCGTTTTCGTTTATCTGAGTGTAATCCTTTACCAAGCGGCTCTTTTCCAGCTGATTTGCAAACAAGTAATTCTTGAGAGACCTCCCCCACTCTACAAATTCTTCAAAATAGGGTTTATCATCCTGATCGCACAAAACAATTGCAAGCTGATATTCAGGAATATTGAATGGGATATTATTGTTGCCGGAATCAAGCAATATATTATTATTACGGTCAAGCAACACCTTATTATCTTTCGATAATATTTCACTTACAATCTTTCGGTCCTTAAATGCAAAAATATACTTATATGTACTCTCATCTTCCGTGAAGATCAATTCAAAGTCTTCACTGGGACTAAAAGCCTGCTTAAGATTGGTATGTCCCGAAAGCAGGTTTGCTATCTCCCTGATTACATTCAAGGTACGGCTTTTACCCGAAGCATTTTTGCCTACCAGCAGATTGAGGTTACCAAAATAGGCATAATCATCATTATTACCTATAATATGCCATTCGCGGGGCTCCCCTGCATAGCGTGTATATTTTAAAGCTTTAATTATCATTTACCCAAGTTTTATCTTCAAATATACACTTTTTATAAGAAAGAAACCAAAAACTACAGGGTATTGAATGTCGCTGCATTCAATTTTATTTATTTTTTCACATATTATTTGTGTATGCCCGTATTGTAGGAGCAAACCTGTATGTCCGCCCGTTGCCTTCAGATAGACATAGAAGAAAAAGTGACAAAGGTGACACCTATTTTTACTTTTTATAATGTAACTTTTATTCACTGGAATATTATATCAAAGAACCCTTTATGCATATTCCGGCGATACCCACCCAGTGATTCCGGTGATACCCACCCACTCACTGTGCAAATTAGTCTGACAAAATTACCGTTTTTTTCTTAAGC
>NZ_QVMO01000082.1:17716-26704 GCF_010501055.1 Dysgonomonas sp. 521 | reverse complement strand
TCTTTACAAGATACTAAAAATCAAGGTCTTATCCAAAAAATCAACCATCTATTTTGCTGATTGTCAGTAAAATAGATTTTTTGTCATGTACTAAAAAATATTTTTTTAAATATTTGCTTATACCCTATTGTTGAATATATAATTATCTGTAAATCAAATAATATTATTATACTCCGTGAAACTCCGTGCGACTCTGTGGTTAAAAAGTCAAGATGAGTTCTTTATTATCTATCTACAAAACTGTCCTTTATTAATGTGTATAATCTGTTTTTATTATATAATTCCATAAGGATATTCCTGTTGTGTTGTATATCATCAGCGCTTAACGGTTCGTCAATATCTTTTTGGGTTATGCTTTCCAGTTCGAATACAACCAGATTGTGGTTTCTTGCCCATCGAAGTACCGGATTGCGGTAAGACAAGAATACCTTCGCGCCTAAGTATAAAGATATAAGTATATTGCCTATCGCTTCCTGCCTCCAGTTTCCATAAATTGCCACACTAACACTTGTCAACAACCGATTGTAATCCGCCAGCGGCATGAAGTCTGTCAGCGGGTAAAAATTGTCTCTTAAAAGCTTTTTACCGCTTGCAGTAACAGATTTTATATAGCCTTCTTTTCCTGAATAACTAAGAGGCACTACCACTTTACGGCCTGCAATATCCAGTCCTGACAGAATAGTCATAGCATACTCATGATTGTTGGTGTGGGATGCGGAGTTACCTATCTGTATATTATTCCCGTCAATATATTTGCTTATCAATTCATCGCCAAGCACTACATCTATGGGATAATAAAAGAAGTCGCGCCACGGGATATGGTTCAACTGAGGGTAATATTCCATCAGCATATCATAGTCGTTCTCGGTAGTGTCTGTTACAATGTAGTTGATCCTTTCATTTATAAATTTAATATTCCTCGCTGCCCTTATCTTTTCCCTTATTTTATCGTAAGGAATAGAGAAGAATTTGCCAATCCTGCCCGAACGGTAATAGCCACTATTTTTATCAATCATTTCGAAACCCTTCGGTTCCAAAAGCTTATTGTATAAATCCGCTCCCCATATTATCCAATATACAGGTATGTCTTTCGGGTAGAATTTCCTGACAAATTTCATTTTCCTGCTGTTCATGTAATGAATGACAACAGATGTAATATTTAAATCATTCATTTTCTGTTCGAATGCCAGATAAGGGATTACATTTTCCCCTTCCCGTACAAACTTGAATTTTTTACGGGTAAAAACCACGAACAGGTTATCCTTAGGAAATACGCTTTCAAAAAGGTCTATCGTCCTGTTGATAATCTTTTCATCGTGTACCAAATGTAAGATCATACCGATGTGCTTATTTAAAGATTGAATAGTTTGCTTAATTTTATATTTGGGCATCATAAAGCATTCTACCGAAATAGAAAATTTAAGTTCAGTCGGGGCAAAAGTAAGGATTTTTGCAGAATAATAAGGCTAAGAAACTGTTCAAATTTTATACGAATTTTATACGAATATTTTATTATACCTTTTTCTTCGTTCATTTTTAGTCTGTTTTCGGATGTTTTTTCCTTTCTCTCAACTCAACCAACGGTCACAGGAGCGAAGCGTATGTAAATAAACATCTCTAAAACATCTCTAAAAATTTGAACGAATAAAATTTAAACAGTTTCTAAACAGAAAGAAAAAGAGAGCCTTTGTATAAAGGCTCTCTTCTGTGTATGCGAAAAGGATTTTTAGCCGATATAAGCTAAAACCTGATTTTTCTGTACTTTAGCACCCTGTTTGGTTTCTATCTGGATAATCTTACCGGAAGCAAGTGCTTTCACTTCTTCAATGCCGTAATAGGTCTGAACGAAGCAAACCACATCGCCTTCTTTTACCGGTGTGCCAACTACCGGAGCAGTAGATACATCATCCACATCCACCTGCCAGATAACCTGACCTGTAACAGTAGATTGTACCGGTTTTGCATCCGGATATTTAGCCTGAATAGCTTCCGCATCGAATGCAGGAACTTCAATTACCTGACGTGTAACGATAATCGGAGCGCCGGCTTTTTCTTTTTCTTTTTCAAGGTCTACATTGAAACGCTCTTTGGCCAGTCCTGACTTGTAGTCGCGGTATTGGCGGTCGTGCATAGCCAGTTCGAACAGCTCTTCATCATCCTGTCCGTAATCCCAGCCGTTTGCATCCATTTCTTTACGGTACTCATCCAGCGCGTCAGGATATTCGTCCTGAGGATTTCCTGTATAGAATTCAAGACCTTTAGACTTAGCCAGTTCAACGATTTCATCGTCCAGTTTGCCCGGAAGTGTACCGGTCTTGCCCAGAATCATATTCCAGCTGTCTTTGTCGATATTGGAGAAACGAGGTTGCCCCTGAGCCATAGCGAAGATATTCATCAGGGCGATATTCTTCACATACTGGCTGAATGGTGTTACCAGTGGCGGATAACCAAGTTTAGGCCATATATATTCTACTTCTTCAAACAACTGTACTACAAGGTCGTTCAACGTAACTTCTGCTTTTCCGTTGTTGCGAAGCGCCATATTGATAGCCGAATGCATACCTCTGAGGTCGGCCATCATCGATCCCATCATACCTCCCGGCAGGCCACAACCTACAAGCAGTGAGTTCATCACTTTGTTTGAAGGGTCGATCCAGTATCCTAAGAAATCGTCTATAAATGACTGAGTCAACGCACGGGCTTCCATATAGGCGTTCATATTGATGTCAGGCACAGAGAATCCCGCGTCTTTCAGCATGGCTTGTATAGTGATAACGTCAGGGTGTACCATACCCCAGGCTAACGGCTCTATGGCAGTATCCACATAGTCGGCTCCGGCACGCGCTACTTCAAGCATGGAAGCGACAGAGAATCCCGGGCCTGTATGTCCGTGATACTGGATAGGTATATTCGGATGGCGGTCTTTAAGCGCTTTTACCAGTTTTCCCAAGAAAGCCGGACGGCCTACACCTGCCATATCTTTCAAACAGATTTCGTCAGCTCCGAATTCCACCAGTTTGTCAGCAAAGTTTACATAATACTCTACAGTGTGGATAGGAGAAGATGTGATACAAAGGGCAGCCTGTGAAATCATACCTGCTTCTTTAGCATATTTCACTGATAATTCCAGGTTGCGGGGGTCGTTCAATCCGTCGAATGAACGGGATATATTGGTTCCTTGTGCATGTTTTACTTTAAACATCAACTGGCGCACGTCTTTTGGCACTGGATACATACGCAATGCGTTAAGTCCGCGCTCAAGCATGTGTGTCTGGATACCTACTTTGTTGAAAGGTGCTGTCCATTCACGAACTGCTTTATTTGGGTTTTCCCCATAGAGCAGGTTTACTTGCTCAAAAGCACCGCCATTAGTTTCAACACGGGCAAAACAACCCATATCAATAATTACAGGTGCAACTTGTGTTAGCTGGTCAACACGCGGCTGGTATTTTCCCGATGATTGCCACATGTCACGATAAACGAGGCTGAATTTAATTTCTCTTCCCATAACTTTATTTAGGTATTATACTGATAAGAACTGTATAAAACAAAGATTATACAAGCTCTAAATTTATTAATTCAATTTTATTAGTCGTTTTGCGAGACTCGGCATAACATGAATTTTCAATCCGGTTCTGCTCTCACTATTTAAAACGTTCAATATCACTAGTTGTTTTCCCGCAATGCATAACTCAAGCAAACCTGCTTCTTCGATCCCTGCTTAACGACAACATTCATTTATTGTATATCAATCTCTTAATAGCCTCACAAATTTAGCTTTTTATATCTGAATAAATAAACAAAACCGATATTAAAATTGTCAATTTGTCATAAAAAAAATGTAATGTTTCGGCTTTTCCTGCAATCCATTTTTGTTTTGCACACAAATAAGGAAAGTGAGCAGTCTTTTTGCTTTTTAAGTCCTCTCGTTTTGGTATTTACAGATAGCAATTTGCAGGTAATACAAAATCATTTTTCGTCCAGGCAACCAAATGCCTGTTTTGTTTCTACAAATTATCATCTGGAAATTTTACTGATTACTTATAAGGCGGTCTTTGATATAATAGCAGGATAAAAAAGGAAACACATAAAACAACCGGAAAGAGTCACTTTTGTCACTTTTTAACAATATCCTTGCGGATTACTTTCGTCTTTCGGATTTATAATCCGAAAATTGCTAATAGCGAGTTTAAAATCCGCAGTTATAACGGAAGGACTTTCTCCTTTATATATTGTTGACTGCTAACAGTTGACTGTTAACTGAAAAATCCTACCTTTGTAAGCTAAAATATAAAAAATGGATAGTACCAGACAGCAAAAAATAAACAGGCTTATACAAAAAGAGTTGAGCGAAATATTCAGAAAAGAAACGCAGCAGATGCGCGGTGTACTTGTATCGGTAAGTACTGTACGTGTGACTCCCGATCTGGGGCTGGCGAAAGTGTATCTGAGCATATTTCCGTCCGAGCAGGCCAAAGACCTGCTTGCCAATATAAAAACCAATGTAAAGACCCTGCGCTTCGACTTGGGGCAAAAGGTAGGAAAACAATTACGCGTAATACCCGAACTGGCTTTTTATCTGGACGATTCGCTGGATTATCTGGAAAATATAGACAGGCTTCTGGGTACGGATAACAATAAAAAGGAAGAATAACCTTGAACCTGCCGCTGCACATAGCCCGCCGCTATCTTTTTGCGAAGAAGTCGCATAACGCGATCAATGTCATATCTATGATATCGGTCTGTGGGATAGCTGTTGCCACAATGGCTTTGGTTTGTGCATTGTCTATCTTCAACGGGTTTACCGATGTCGTAGCCAGAACGTTTAGTGCTTTTGACCCCGAGTTGCAGATCAGCCCAGTTAAAGGTAAGGTGTTTGACCCTACCGGAACTAAGATAGAGCAGGTGAAGGCGTTGCCCGAAATAGCATTTACTTCCGAGTCTCTGGAAGAGAACGCCCTGATAAAGTTTGCCGACAGGCAGGAACCTATAGTATTGAAAGGTGTTTCGCCCGGTTTTGAAAAAATGGCGAACATTGACAGACTGATTATAGATGGTAGCTTTACCTTGCGGGAGGGCGATGTAGAAAACGGCGTAATAGGGGCAGGATTGGCAATGTTTTTGGGAGTGAGGGCAGGATTCATCGAGCCGGTTGAACTCTATGTACCCAAACGTAACGAACGCATCAATCTGGCTAATCCTTCTACTGCCTTTACCCAGTCCGAAGCTTTTGTAAGAGGAGTGTTTGCGCTTAACCAACAGAAATATGACGACCAGTTGTTTATCGTATCCATAGACCTTGCCCGCGAGTTGCTGCGATACGAAAAGGAAATATCATCTTTGGACATCAAGGTAAAAGACGGTTACGATATAGATAAGGTGCATAGCAAGATAAAGTCGATACTTGGCGATGAAGGGCTGGTAGTCAAAAACAGGTTTGAACAACAAGCTGACCTGTACCGCATGGTAAACGTAGAGAAATGGGTTACTTTCCTTATCCTGTCCATTATCCTTATCATAGCGGTTTTTAATGTGGTTGGCTCACTGACGATGCTCATCATAGAAAAAGATGAGGATGTAAGGATACTGAAAAGCCTAGGCGCTAATAATAAACTGATTACGAGGATATTCCTTTTTGAAGGCTGGCTTATAACGCTTGTCGGCGCTATATCGGGGCTTGTTATCGGGCTTATAATCTGTTTATTACAGCAACATTTTGGGCTACTCAAACTTGGCTCTACTCCCGGAGCTTTTGTTATCGACGCCTATCCCGTTTCGGTGCAGGCTTGGGATATTGTCCTTATCTTTATTACAGTGAATATTATCGGATTCCTCGCCGTTATTTATCCGGTCAACAACCTGAGAAAACGCTTATAGGATCAGTTGCCAGAACTCTACGTCAATCAGCTTGCCGAACTTGACGCCCGATTCCCTGAAATTTCCTACACGTTCGAAATTGAACTTCTCATGAAGCCTCTGGCTGGTTTTGTTAGGCAATGAGACGACACCTATCAGCGAATGGATGTTTATCTTACAGGCACGCTCTATCAGCTCCCGATATAATATGGAGCCCACACCGTTGCCTATCGCTTTATGGTCTAGGTAGACGCTTGTTTCCAGTGTTATGTCATAAGCCACACGTTCGCGCCAGTTGCTCAGGTAGGCATAGTCGGTTATCTCGCCGTCTTCTTCGTACACAATGTAAGGGAAGCCCTTCGCCGTTATTTTCCTGATCCGTTCCTGTATTTGCTCCTCCGAGAGGGTATCATATTCGAAGGTTATTATCGTTTCCTCAATGTAGTGGTTGTAAATCTCAGCTATCCGTTTAGCGTCGGCTAATGTGACATCTCTTATCATCTGTTATAGAATTTAGCTTCATATCTTAGGAAGTCGTCAAAGTTGCCGTCACATTCTATATATGGGAATTCCTTATTTGTCTCCTGCTTCATCGACCATGTCAGATGAACCACGGTATAATGATTTTCATTGTCCTTGTGCTGACATAGTATATCATCTGTCCCTTCCCTGTGCGCAATTACTTTTACCTCTACGTGATAGAGTAGATGACCATCAGGAAGTTCTCTCTGTAGTTCGTTATGAAGTGAGGCAGCTTTTTGGACTTCTGATACAAACCATCCTTCCGGTAAAAGTTCTGATAAGTTATCAGTCATAACGTTATTCCCCAGTATAAGGTGGTATTTCCTGAGCCTGATTCTGAAGCATCGGTTCAGTGGCAACAATGCTGTCCACTATAAACTTGGTATATCCCCGCCACGGCAAAGCCCCGTAATATTCCTTATAGTGCAGCTTTACATTCTGTCCGCTAAGCGACATCAGTTTTACGGCCAATGTTTTGTCTTCTACAGAGAACTGGAACTCATTCGATTGCAAGCCTTGTTGTCCCGGGCGGAATCCCGATTGTATCAACTCCCCCTCATAGGTCTTAAATATAATACCCTTATGCTTTACATTGTTCAGTATACCGGCTTTTACACCCGAGTCGCTGTAAGGCACATAGTACCATATATACCCGAATATAAGCAGGCCTGCTATAATCACTGTCAGAATAATAAAAATAACCTTCTTTGCCATAATATGAATGTGTAAAATGATGGAACAACAAGTAAGATGTTTTGTTCAGAAGACAAAGATATTCATATTTTTAGACTATTTTTGTTCTGCCGTTTAAAAATGAAACAGTATTAACCGAATATTCTATGAATATAGAAGAACTCAGAGAGTATTGTATATCAGTCAAAGGTGCGACAGAAGGTTTTCCTTTCGATGAAAAGACCTTAGTATTTAAGGTTATGGGCAAAATGTTTGCCTATGTAGGCCTTGAACCTAAAGATGGGATATTCAAGGTAAACATGAAATGTAATGAGGAAAAGTCTGCCGCCTTACGTGAAAAATACCAAGGGGTGGAACGGTGTATTCATACCACTTCTCTCACATGGAATGTCGTTTGTCTGGGCAGTGACGTTCCTGACGATCTGATTAAAGGATTGATATCTCATTCGGTAGATGAAGTAATCAAAGGATTATCGAAGAAAAAGCAGGAAGAATACCGCAGTATGTAACCGAAAAAGTAAAGAAATGATTATAAAAGACGCTCAATTTGTTATAAGCAATACCGACTATAGGAAATGCCCTCAGGATGGGAAACCCGAATATGCATTTATCGGACGGTCGAACGTAGGTAAATCGTCCCTGATAAATATGCTTACCAACCGGAAAGGTTTGGCAATGACATCCTCCAAACCCGGAAAGACCCAACTGATAAACCATTTTATAATAAACGACGAATGGTATCTGGTAGACCTTCCCGGATATGGTTACGCCCAGCGCGGAAAAGAGGGCAGGGAACAGATACGGAAGATCATAGATAATTATATACTGAACAGGGCTGAACTGACATGCCTCTTTTTACTATTGGATTGCCGCCATGAGCCACAGAAGATCGACCTCGATTTTATCAACTGGCTGGGCGAAGAAGGCGTACCTTTCGCCATTGTATTTACCAAGACAGATAAAATAGGCAAAGTCCGTCTGAGAGAGAATGCAGATATCTATATGAACAAGCTGCGTGAGACATGGGAAGAACTTCCAACTATATTCTATACCTCTTCCGAACAGCGGATAGGCGGGGAAGAAATACTAAGTTATATAGAACAGATAAATAAAGACCTGAAATAAGTATGAAAAAGCAACCGGAGATTTCCATATATATGCAGAAGGCTATTGAGTGGGCAAAGAAAAGTGTGGAAAAAGGAGGAGGCCCGTTCGGAGCCGTTATAGTAAAAGACGGGGTAGTAGTCGCTCAGGGATACAATTGTGTTACACTCCACAACGACCCTACAGCCCATGCCGAAGTAACGACCATACGCAAGGCATGCAAAAAGCTGAAAACATTCGACCTTTCAGGCTGCGAAATATACACCTCCTGTGAACCATGCCCGATGTGCCTGTCTGCTATTTACTGGGCGCACATTGATAAGATATATTACGGCTGTACGAAAACTGACGCGAAGAATATCGGGTTCGACGACTCTTTTATCTATGACCAGATTGACCTGAAACCAGAAGACAGGGCGATCCCGTCCATCAATATGATGCAAAAAGAGGCATTGGAAGCATTTCGCTTATGGGACGAAAAAGACGATAAGACCAAGTATTAGGCATAGTCTCAATGTTATTTCCGGATATTTTGCTTTTTCTTAAAAAAATGTCTGTCGGATGAGTATAAACCGAAAAGTATATTGTCTTATATAATGCGAATCAAGGGTTAAATGTGCCGTTAGGCACATCATATTGGTAGAAACATGAATGAAATTCGTTTTTTTTGTGCCGTCAGGTACAAAATGTGAATTGTTCTGTAGATATTGCGTACCTGACGGCACGCAATTAACCGGTTAAAGCTTCTTTCTACCAACATTCAGTCCCTAAAGGGACAAAAAATAGCACATTTGACCCTTGATTCGCATAAAT
>NZ_QVMO01000082.1:5244-17703 GCF_010501055.1 Dysgonomonas sp. 521 | reverse complement strand
CAATAGTTCTTAGCAATTTTTTTTATGCTCTTTTTAGCGTCTTTTTGGCTCCGCCGATTTTCAATTCCCTTTTTACTCTTGGTTTAGCCCGCTAATTAGCTCTGCTGACCGTTGGTTCTGCTAGCAAAAATGATTGAAATCCATCTAAAAATAGCTATAAAAAAAGACGAAGGAAAAGACATAATAAAAAAATCGTATAAAATTTAAACAGACTCTTAATTAAATTTTTAAATCATGTTATTTGTACCCTTAGTAGATGTAGCGGATGTAAACAATCAGGCACTGATTATAGAAAGTATGCAGAACGTACAGGAAAACTCCATCGCCTGTGTCAACTGGCCGGAGAAATTTCCGTCTGCTCCGAAAGTATCTTTCAAGATTGCCCATAATGGAGAAAATATCTTCCTCCAGTTCTTTGTAGAAGAGAATGAGATACTGGCAAAGACAACGGAAGACAACGGCCCGGTATGGACCGACTCCTGTGTCGAATTCTTTATTTCCTTCGACAACCTGTCCAATTATTATAACGCTGAATTTTCGTGCATCGGAAAGGCTTTGTTGGGTTACAGAAAAGATAAGATAAATGCTACGCATGCCGACAGTGCGATACTCAACTCCATAAAACGCTACCCAAGCCTCGGCACAGAACCTATTGAAAAGAAACAAGGCGACTTTAAATGGAATATGCTTGTAGTCGTTCCTGTCACAGCCTATTGGCAATCCGGCTTAAGCTCTTTCAACGGAGTAAAAGCGCATGCTAATTTTTATAAATGCGGGGATGGGCTGACTACGCCTCATTTTTTATCATGGAATCCTATCCACGCAGAGAAACCGAACTTCCATATTCCTCAATTTTTCGGCGACTTGGTCTTTGAATAGGAATAAATGTATTGCAACAACATATAAACGTCAATAATAGAGGGAGATACCCCTTGTTATTTTTATGTTAAAAATAGTTTCACAGCTCATTTTTTTTTCTATCTTTGCGTCACGGAAACAACAATGATTGTAAATAGGTTGTTGTTTTTCTCTTAAATATGGATATATTTAATTTTTTATGAAAAATAACCTGTTCGATAGGTTTAAACCTAAAGAAAATAAGTTTTATCCACTTATGAGTGGAATGGCGGAAGTAATTGTAGCCGCATCGGATCTCATTATTGAATGCGTTCAAGTAACAAACCACAACGAAGCTGTAGAATACTACAAGAAAATTAAAGAGCAAGAACGTAAAGCCGACACCCTTCAGAATCAGATTTTCGAAGAACTGAATGAAACGTTTATCACGCCATTCGACAGAGAGGATATAAACCATTTGTCTTCTACAATGGATGATGTAATCGACCTCATCAACAGTTGTGCAAAACGCATTATGCTTTACAGTCCGAAGGTTATGCCGGAAGCTGCCGCACGTTTAGCTATGTTTGTAAGGGAATCTGCCGGTTTCTTGGTGCAGGCAATCGCTGAACTTGACGTACTGAAAAAGAATACGAATAAGATAAAGGAATACTGCGAACAACTCGGGGTAATAGAAAAGAAAGCTGATGATGTATATGAGCATTTCCTTATCGACCTGTTCGAGAATGAGAAAGACGCGATAGAAGTTATCAAGCTGAAAGATATCCTTCATGAACTGGAGCGTGCTACCGATGCTGCCGAAGCAGTAGGGAAGATTATTAAGACGATGATTGTTAAGTACTCATAATAATAAAAGAATGACTCTATTAATAATAATCATTGTTTTAGCTATCATTTTCGATTTTATAAATGGCTTTCACGATGCAGCTAATTCAATAGCGACAGTTGTGTCTACCAAAGTCCTTACTCCTACACAAGCCGTTATCTGGGCGGCCTTCTTCAATTTTGTAGCATATTTCATAGCAAAATATATTATCGGCGGGTTCGGTATCGCCGATACGGTATCCAAAACCGTTGATATGGATTTTATCATGCAAAATTTCGGCAACCCGTCTTTGGTTATCATCGCAGGGCTTATCGCCGCTATCTCATGGAATCTTATCACATGGTGGCTGGGAATCCCATCTTCATCTTCACATACGCTGATCGGGGGATTCGCAGGTGCAGGTATTGCAGCGTCAGGATTTCAGGCGGTACATTCCGGAGTCATCGGTATTATAGCCTTGTTTATCGTTGTTGCTCCGCTTATCGGTATGGTTGCGGGTAATATCATAACGCTGATAACATTGCATTTTGCTCAAAAGATAAAACCGGCAAAAGCAGAACGCTGGTTTAAGAATCTGCAACTTGTGTCTTCTGCCGGACTTAGTATAGGGCATGGACTGAATGATTCACAAAAAGTAATGGGTATCATCGCTGCCGCGCTTATCGCATATACTCAGACTACCCCGGATGTTCATCCGTGGTTGTACATGGGCTCTATGGATGATATGCACGACTGGGTTCCTCTGGCTTGTTTTACCGCGATAGCAGTAGGTACGATGTGCGGAGGCTGGAAGATTATGAAAACAATGGGTAACCGCATTACTAAAATAACCCCTATCGAAGGATTTTGTGCTCAGACGGCAGGAGCGTTAACGCTGTTCCTTACCGAAAAATGGCATATTCCGGTTAGTACTACGCATGTGATTACAGGTAGTATAATCGGTGTGGGTTCTATCAAGCGCCTTTCGGCTGTGCGCTGGGGGGTAACCAAAGACCTGCTTATAGCTTGGGTACTAACTATTCCTGTAAGCGCCCTGATGGCGATACTGGTATATCATACCTTAGGCTTGTTTGTCAAATAAATTAGATAAAGGATATAAACAGGGCGGGGAATCTGATGTAGATTCCCCGCCCTGTTTATATTTATCCGGAAATGCATCAGAGCAAACTGTCCGGATTCAGGTTCTTGCCTTCAATGTCCTTAAAGTAGTTATATGTTCCCACTTTCAGTTCATAAGTCGCGATTTCATCACAAACGATAATGCCTTTAGGGTGCAGTTGCAATGCGGTAATAGTCCACATTTGATTTACAGAGCCTTCCACAGCCTGAGCCAGTGCTCTGGCTTTGTTGTGCCCGTTTACCATAATCAGCACTTCTTTGGCGTCAAGGATTGTCCCTACTCCGACCGTCACCGAAGTTTTAGGCACCTTATTCACATCATTGTCAAAGAATCTGGAGTTTGCGATTATAGTATCCTGAGTCAGCGTTTTGATGCGGGTGCGTGACGATAACGAAGATCCCGGCTCATTAAACGCGATATGCCCATCCGGGCCGATACCACCCAAAAACAGATCAACACCACCTACCGCCTTCATCTTTGCTTCATAAGCCGCACATTCAGCATCCAGGTCAGCAGCGTTACCGTTCAGTATATTTACATTTGCGGCTTCAATGTCTATGTGGCTGAAAAAGTTGTTCCACATGAAGGTGTAGTAGCTTTGAGGATGATTCTGAGGCAGGCCTACATATTCATCCATATTGAAAGTAACTACATGGCGAAAAGAAACTCTCTTTTCCTGATAATGCTTTATCAATGCCTTGTACATACCCATCGGGGACGAGCCTGTAGGTAGTCCCAATACGAAAGGTTTTTCGGCAGTCGGGTTAGCTGCCCTGATTTTTGACACCACATAATTTGCCGCCCATTGGGAAAGCAAATCATAATTTGGTTGAATAATTAATCTCATGATTTCATCAGTTATCAGTTATCAGTCAACAGTTATCAACTCATAACTTATAATTTATAATTCGTTAAAGCGGATGATATTCTACAAAAGCTTCAATAGCTTCATAAGAAGCCAGTCCTAATTGCCTGTACAGCTCAGCGGTAGCACGGTTCCTGTCTTCGGAGCGTTGCCAGAACAAGCGTTCGTCATTACCCAGGAATGGAGCGCTTTCCATCTGGGACTGGTGTTTCAGTATCGCGTTCCTCTTCTTGCGAAGTTCTTCAGGGGAGATAGGCACAGCCATTTCAATATGGTCTATTTCCCATTCAGCCCATGCGCCACGGTACATCCAGAACCGGCAATCTTTTAACCACTCGGCACCCTTAAGCTCATCCACAGCCGCCAAGATGGCATCCAGGCAAACTTTGTGAGTTCCATGCGGGTCTGCTAAGTCGCCGGCAACAAATACTTCGTGCGGTTTTACGCTTTCCAGATAGTTCTTTACTATTTCTACATCAGCTTCGGAGATAGGGTTCTTTTTTACACGGCCGGTTTCATAGAATGGTAAGTCAAGAAACTTTACATTATTTGTATCCATTCCCACATAGCGGCAAGCGGTGGTCGCCTCCTGGCGGCGGATATGCCCTTTCATGAACAGGATGTCAGCTGTATCAACATCGCTTTCGCTCTTATCGTGTAGCAGGTATTGGAGTATCTCGGCATATTTCTTCTTCAGAGGTTCATTGCCTGCATCATATTTGACTCTTATATCTTCAAGGAACGAAACGTAGCGGATAACTTCTTCATCGCCTACCGCGATATTGCCCGATGTCTGATAAGCAACATGTACATCATGTTTCTGGTCTACTAGGCGCTTGAATGTACCTCCCATAGATATGACATCGTCATCGGGATGAGGACTGAAAATGATAACCTTCTTAGGATATGGATTTGCCCTCTCAGGACGATTGGTGTCGTCGGCATTCGGTTTTCCTCCCGGCCATCCGGTAATTGTATGTTGCAGGTCGTTGAATATCTTGATGTTCACATTGTATGCAGAGCCGTAAAGAGCCAGTAATTCCTCCAGGCTGTTGTCCTGATAGTCTTTGTTGGTTAGTTTCAATATCGGCTTGTTAACCTTGAAACATAACCAAACGATAGCCCTGCGGATCAGCTTGCTGTTCCATTCGCAGCTGGTTACTAGCCAAGGGTGGTTGATACGCGTTAAATCAAAAGCTGCGTTCAGGTCGATATGTACGCTGGCGGCAGGATGTGCCTGCAGGCAGGAAGCAGGGACAGCGTCAGAGATATGTCCTTCTACTACATCCCTAATGCTTTTTGCTTTATCTTCTCCCCATGCGATCAAAGCTATTTCTTTCGCTTTCATAATGGTGGACAAACCCATTGTTACGGCGCTTGGCGGTACTTGTTCCAGCGACCCGAATGTGTTGATAGCCTCTTTGCGTGACTGTTGATCCAGCAATACTAACCGTGTGTGCGAGTTCATGCTCGATCCCGCAATATTGATTCCTATATTACCCGCGCGTCCCAGACCTAATAGTAAATAGTCGATTCCACCTACGTTTTGTATGGTTTGCTCATAAGCCCTGCAATAGTTCAGTATCTCTTCTTTGGGAACAGAGCCGTCAGGAGAATATACATTATTCAGGTCTATGTCGATATAGTCAAGGAAAGATTCTTTCAGAAGTTTCAGGTTGCTGTTTGACTGCGGAGCCAACGGGTAAAACTCGTAGATATTGAATATTATTACATCCTTGAAACTGAGCCCTTCCTCTTTGTGTAAGCGGATAAGCTCCTGATAAATAGTTTGCGGGGAATGTCCACCGGGCAGAGCCAATACAAATTTCGCTCCGGCGACAGTCTTCTCTTTTATCTTTTTGGCTATATCCTTAGCAATGCTAAATGATGCGTCAATAGAAGATTCATAAATCTGTGTGGGCACTTTTTCAAAACGGGTCAAAGCAGATAGCTCAAACTCATTTTCGGGACGGTAGTACCTTGGGGATACTCTGTCCAATACGATTTGCGAACTTAAATCTAATCTCATGTTAAACGTTTATTTATGATTTTAATGCAATATTTTGTAAACAACTAATTCTCAAACGACTAAAGCCGCAGCTCCCAGAAGGTATATGTCTTCTTTTCGCGACAGCAGTATTTTTGCTCTTTTTATCGTTTCCGGATAAGGGAATGTGCTAATCTCCTCAAGCATTTTTTCAGAGAAAAGCTGATATCCCGAAGATATCCCTCCTCCTAAGATTATAGCCTGAGGGTCATACGTGAACAAGATGGTCTTGATGAGGCTTCCTATATGGCGTCCCAGTTCGCTCCAAAGCGATATCATATCTGTGTCGCCTATCAGTGCGAGGTTCAGGGCGTCTTTTCCTGTGATATCATTCCTGTCAAAGAATTTGCGGCTGCAATAGTATTCATAATCCGCATCGAGGTAAGGAAGGCTTCCAACCTCTCCGGCGCCGGTATTGTTGCCATTATATAATTCGTTGTTGATGATGATGCCTGCCCCTACTCCGGTTCCGAGCGTCACGCACACGATGTTGCGGTATGCGGTGCCTTCGCCGTAATAGCGTTCACCAAAAGCAAAGCAGTTAGATTCGTTATTGACAAAAACGGGGATTTTGAATTCCCTTTCAAGGATATCTTTGAGGTAAACCTTTTTCCATGAAGGGATATTTACAGTATTGTAAACAATACCTTGTTCTGCGTCTACTACGGATGGTACGCCTATGCCGATTCCTCTTATGTTGGAGTTCATTACCTGGCGGATCATATCGCACAAATTACTCAGGATAATATCTTCTGATGCAGCGGCATTGGTTGGGGCTTCTATCCTTTTATAAATTTGGCCTCCGTCCACTATGCCCATCCGGATTTTTGTCCCGCCTATATCTACGCCTATTCTCATGATTTCAACTGTATGATATCTGTTACTCTATTATAATGCAATGAAGCATCAATTGTTTATTATTAAGCATTTACAAGACCTCGTTTTTCTTTATAGATTCGTTAGGTAATGCAAATATATACAGTATTTTAAGAATTGCGGCAACCTCAAGTGTTAATTAACATTTAATCAAGGCATTTTTTTAAAGGTTAAAACATAAAGGAAGGATGTGTCATAAGCCAGTCATCGCATGTTTGATACAAGCTTCCCTAAAAAGCGAGACTCATTACGAGTGGATTACAGGCCAAGACCATAACAGCATTCCTTTAAGGCAACGTAATAAGATGTTTATATTTGCATGAATATTTTTTTGCCATGTATTAATCATGTGCTCAGAAAGAATCGTATGTTTTATGGAATTTTCAGGCTAAATTTATCTATTCTTACAAAAAGAAATATCATGCAAAAAACACGAACAATACTATTTTTACTATTCATATCAGCCGGCGTCTCACTGCTTGCACAAAGGATCATTCCGGCTCAGAAAAACGGGAAATGGGGCTATATCGATTTTTATGGAAACACAGTCATACCTTTCACTTACGAGGACGCCAGATTGTTTGACAGTTCGTATGCAGATGTCAGGTTAAATGGCAAATGGGGCACCATAGACAAACGCGGCAAGACCATAGTGCCCTGCAAATATAACAATGAACCTGAATGGTATAATGGAATGACTGCGACCGCCTCAGACAACAAGTGGGGAGTTATTGACAGTACAGGAAGGGAAATTGTACCCCTGCAGTTCGACACCATAATACATACATGGTATCGTATCAATAATCTTTTCGTAGGAAAAAAGGATGACAAATATTGCGCCTATTACAAGGATAAAATACTATTGCCACTCGAATATGAAAATCTGACAGTAGACTACAACTGCCATATCATAGCCTGTAAAAACGGAAAATACGGACTTGTGGACTCTTTAGGAACAACCCTAATACCATTTATTTACAATGACATCGACAAATGGACATACAAAGGGATCTATTATTTGAAAACAGAGAAGAACATAACCGAATATTACAATATAAATACAGGACAAAAGATGAACCGGAATGAATATAACGAACTGAGCTCTTTTGGATATGGCTACAAGGTGAGATCTTACGATGATTGTGATATTTACGTAAATAGAGAAGGAGTAAATGTATTTAACAAACGTTTCCATACTGCCCGATCTTTTTTCTGGGATATCACGATGGTTACTGATTTCGATCTTTCACGTTATTGTATAGACACACTGGGGAATAAACTATTCGATTTGCCGGAAGGATTCTATTTATGCAATTATTATAACAATCGTTTCGCAAAACTGGCTAATAAAAAAGAATCTTTATACGGCATAGTAAATAAGGAAGGTGAACAGATTCTGAAAAATGAATTCCAAAAGATCCTAGGCTGGGACAACAACTGCTTCAGTGTCTGCAAAGACAGCCTTTGGGGCATTTACGACAATAAAGGTAAATTAATATCCCATTTGTATTCGGAAATCGGAGGTTTCGGAGATGGTATGCACGCTGTAAGAAAAGACAACAAATGGGGCTATATGGATACTGCATACAATGAAGTTGTACGGCCGGCCTATGATGATTACACACCCTTTAGCGAAGGCCTGGCTAGCGTATGCCGCAATGGCAAATGGGGGTACATAAACAAAAAAGGAAAAATAGTAATCCCTTTCATTTACAATGAGGCAGGCGAGTTTGTTGATGGAACAGCCACCGTAAACTATAAAGGAAAATATGGCATTATTGACAGGCGAAACCGATATAAAGTACCTTTTGAATACGAACAGATACGCAAAGAGAAAGGCGCGAAATATGATAATTTGGAAGATATAGATTTAGTGATGGAATGGGATCGTCTTTATTTTAAAGAAGAGAAGATATGGCAAGACTAGGATATGAAAACTTGCTAAGTACATGACAAAAAATATTGGAGTTGACTTGAAAAAGCTTGACTTTCAAGACCGTAGGCTATCGACCCAATATCATCAAATTAAGGATTATGGTATCTTCATGTCCTGTAGAGTAACCGCACCAAAATTGAGCGTCATGCTTTTGGAGGTCTGTAGGGTATTCAGAAATGTGTACCGCGTAGCGGTTTCCTGTTTGTAGCCCTGTGCGCAAGTACGGGGAAATAGATAGTTAATCAAGAAAACGCCGCATAGCGGTGTTCTGTTAGTCCTCTTGGGAATCCTTCTTTTTCATTCCTGAGCCTTTCATATAGCACCGCTATGCGGCGCCGATTTTTATTACTTCACTTTACACTCTGTGCTCCCACACAGGGCTACAAACAGATGGCCGCTACGCGGCAAATTTTTAATGACGGGCGAAAGATATTTGGCGCCGCCGATTTTCAATTCGTTCTACAATGTCCCTACAAAGGATATACATTTTGATGCGGTTGCCCTTCATGTCCTGATGGTAAGGTTTTGATTAATTTAAAAATTGCTATCTTCGTATAGTTTTTATAAGCATCAGATTTTTGAGGTAATGAGTGACTTTTCGCAGACGGATATCAAATTTTTAGCCGGAGTAGGCCCCAAGAAAGCTGAGATATTAAATAAAGAAATCAATGTATTCTCAGTCGAAGACTTACTCTATTATTTTCCATATAAATATATCGACCGGAGCCGTATCTATTTTGTGCACGAGGTGGATGGCAATATGCCATACATACAACTGAAAGGGCGCATTACCGCTTTCGAAACATTTGGCGAAGGCCGCAAAAAACGGCTGGTAGGCCATTTTACCGATGGCACGGGCTTTATCGATCTGGTATGGTTTCAGGGAGAAAAATTCATTACGGATAAGTATAAAGTAAATCTGCCATATATTATTTTCGGAAAGCCCACGCTTTTCGGCGACAGATTCAATATTGCCCATCCGGATATAGACCCTTACATCAGTGAAGACGAACGTCCGGCGGGTTTGATGCCTTATTATAACACAACGGAGAAAATGAAAAACCATTATCTGAATTCGAAAGCGATTCAGAAAATAATGGCTGCCGCTTTCTCTTCTGTTGTAAAGAATCTGTCGGAAACCTTACCCGAAAGGGTAATACAGCAAGCGCGCCTGATGGGATTGAAAGAAGCTATGCGGAATATTCACTTTCCGGAAAACGCGGCACTCCTGCGTGAGGCGCAACACAGGCTGAAATTTGAGGAATTATTTTATATTCAGCTGAATATACTGAAATATATGGCTGAAAGGAAGTCGAAGCTGAAAGGGTTTGTTTTTACCAAAGTAGGGGATTATCTCAACAGATTTTACGAGGAGAATCTACCTTTTCCCCTGACCGGTGCTCAAAAACGGATTATAAAGGAGATACGGCAGGATATGGCTACCGGAGAGCAGATGAACCGCCTTCTGCAAGGCGACGTGGGCAGTGGCAAAACGCTCGTAGCCCTTATGCTGATGCTGATAGCGCTAGACAACGGTTTTCAGGCGGCTATGATGGCTCCGACAGAAATACTGGCCACCCAGCATTACCAGACGGTCACAGAATCGCTGAAAGGTCTTAACATAAATGTGGAACTACTGACCGGATCTACAAGAAAAGCGAAAAGGGAAAAGATACATAATGCCCTTCTGACAGGGGATTTGCACATCCTAATAGGAACGCATGCCCTGATAGAGGATACAGTGAGGTTTTCCAATCTCGGACTGGTAGTTATAGATGAGCAGCACCGCTTTGGGGTAGCCCAACGGGCAAAGCTGTGGACTAAAAACGTGAACCCTCCGCATATATTGGTAATGACGGCGACACCTATCCCGCGCACGCTGGCAATGACTGTTTATGGCGACCTGGATGTTTCCGTTATTGATGAATTGCCGCCCGGACGCAAACCTATCCAGACAATCCATCAGTATGATAAAAAACGTGGCGCGTTGTATGAATCGATACGCAAGCAGCTTCGGGAGGGCAGGCAGGTTTATATCGTATATCCGCTGATAGAAGAAAGTGAAAAGCTCGACCTGAAAAATCTGGAGGAAGGATTTGAGCATATCAAAGAAATATTCCCCGAATATACCGTATGCAAAGTACACGGGAAAATGAAACCCAAAGAAAAGGATGCCGAGATGCAGCGCTTTGTGGCAAACGAAGCACAGATAATGGTGGCGACCACCGTTATCGAAGTTGGCGTCAATGTGCCGAATGCATCCGTCATGGTTATAGAATCGGCGCAACGTTTCGGCTTGTCTCAATTGCATCAGCTGAGGGGGCGTGTAGGCCGTGGCGCAGACCAATCATATTGCATACTGGTTACACCTTACGAACTTTCAGCCGATACCCGCAAGCGTATCGATATTATGGTGGAGAGCAACGATGGCTTCGAAATAGCCGAGGCTGACCTGAAACTAAGGGGCCCCGGCGATCTGGAAGGCACGCAACAAAGCGGTATCCCGTTCAACCTGCGGATAGCCAATCTGGTGCGAGACGGAGAAATAATGCAGTATGCGAGAGAGGTCGCCCAAAAGATATTAGACGAAGACCCGTTGATGGAAAGGCCGGATAACCTCCTGCTGAAAAAGCAGTTGAAAAAGCTGGGAGGAAATAGGTATAACTGGGGGCTAATCAGTTAGGTGTTTTTCTACTACGAATCTTTTATATGGTTATCCAAAGCCTACGGAAGTTTAAATTTAATAGGCAAAGCATATCTCACTGCTACTTTTTTTCCTTTGTTTTCGCCCGGAATCCAGTTAGGCATTAATCCTACTATGCGTTCCGCTTCTTTTGCCAAGACCAGGGAAGTAGAAGAGCATTGTTCATTAAACCGGCAACGGACGACACCGAATACATCAGAAATTTCCCCCGTTGGCGATACGATAAATTGCACGACAACATTTCCTTCTTCCTTGTATTTTATTGACTCAGCAGGATATTGCATATTATCCGAGATGAATTTTCGCATTGCACTTACTCCACCGGGGAATTGAGGATGTTTGTCAGCAAAATCAAAGACCTCGCCCTGATACTGTTCGGGTTCCCGTGCCGGCAAAGGATACAATTTCAGCTTGCCATTTTCTGACTGATAAACACCACCAAGCAAATAAGTAGTCGCCACTATTTCCCCGTTGGCACGTTTACCGGGACGCCATTTCGTCATTGTTTTTGCTACACGCAGTACTTCGGCATCTAAAGCCGGGTAACTTCCGGCATAAAGGCTAAAACTATTTAAAGAACCGTCTTTTTCTACTATGAAATGTACAATAACACTATTGTCGCTTCTGTTCAGTGTTATTCCTGCCGGAAAACGCACATTATCATTCATATATTGCCATACATCGCCAGATGGATACTCCGGTAAAGTACCACCTTCTCTAAAAATATGGACATCTTTGACAGCTTCTTGTCGTGAAACATCACTCATTGTACCTGTATCTGCTATGTGAACAGAGTCCGGCAATGTTTCGGCATTGCTTGTTAAGTTTTGCTCTTCGTTATGTATTTTGGATGCAGGTTTTTGTTGTTCTTTCGAAGTGTTTCTACTGCATGCTGTAACTATTACCACAATACACAGAAGAGTGGTTATGTTTTTGAGATTTATCTTTTTCATCTTTATTAGATTTTAATTCATTATGCGAATTAGTATTTGCTTTTGTTTAAATTATATGTTCAATTTCATTAGTCGTTTTGCGAGACTCGGCATAACATAAAATAAATTTTAGTTCTGCTCTCGCTACTTAAAACGTTCTTTAATTTTTTGCATAAAGGCTATCTCAGGCTAAATACATTAGTTGCAGCTCGCTACTGCCGCGCCCTCCCGGGCTTGCCCCTTCTTTTGGCATTGCCCAAAAGAAGGCAAAAGGCTAGTGCTTTGTCCCTCGGCG
>NZ_QVMO01000082.1:0-5234 GCF_010501055.1 Dysgonomonas sp. 521 | reverse complement strand
AAACTCGCCTGCGGCTCGGACAACATCCCGTTTCACGCCGTCTGCACCGGGTGGGTGCCCCGCCTGCGGAACTTATGCACGGAGTCGCGACGCAACGTCAAGACAGAGGATAGACCCTATCAATCAGGCGTCAGCCAGCGCCATTAGCAAGCGTACGGGGTACCCACCCGGTGCAGGCGGCGTAGAATGAAGTGCGGGCGCTTTTAAGCATCGTCTGCCAATCTGTAGAATGATGAATCTTTCATCACTTCATTCAGCCGACAAGCCGATGGTGGGTCGTACGGCGAAGTGAGGCGCAATGCTTTTTTGCTTACTTTTGGAGCTTCGGCCAAAAGTAAGGCAAGCAATCTGCGATTGCGCGCAGAATAAAAAAGAACGATTATATTAATCATATTTTCAACTACTGATTGACATTCATTATATATTATCTGGATAATACCGTACTGATTAGTTTACCCATTACTTACCCAGCCGTCCCATGTGTTCATCCAGATATTTGATTTTGAGCTTTATATCCAGAATCTCCGATTTGTCAGGGTTTTCCTCTTTCTGCAAACTATCCTGATATTCTGTCAGGCTTGTGCGGTATAGCCAATAGTATGCAAGGGCATTGGTAATATCCTTCATTTGGTTTTCATACAATTGGGCTACAGTATAATAGGTTGTCATTTTCTGGTTTGGGCCCGCGTATTCCAACGCTTTTTTGTAAGTAGCGGCAGCATCATCGAAATGGGCGCCTTTGTCATAAGCCGAGGCCAGCCCTTTGTAATAGAGGTATAATGTAAGGTCTGTAGGGATTGTCCTGTTCAGCAGTTTTTGAAATAGCGGGATCGCTTTTTTATGGTCTGCCAATTCATTTGAACTCACTGCCAGGCAATACAGTACATTGTTATTCGTTGAATCCTGCCGGAAGGCCTTATCGAGGAATATCTCCGCTTCGTAGTTTTCTTTCAGCGAATAGTAAGATATACCGAGGCTGCGGTTTACGATCAGGGAAGAGTCCCCCGCTTCGTAGCATTTCCTAAACCTGCTGATAGCTTCCTCATAATTATCCATCATATAATATGTCAGGGCATTCAATAAGTTCATCTGCTGGTCGGTACTATCTTTTTCCATGTATGTGGAGGAATAAGCCAGCGCTTCAAGGTTCCGGTCGGTTTTCAGGCATAGATTGACGAGGCTCGCCGCAGAGAAACTATCTGAGGAATTCATGTCCCATGCGCTTTTATAATATACGATAGCACTGTCAGCTAGGCTCATTTTTTCATAGCATTGGGCAATCTGGGTCAATGTGTTGGACGATTGGTTTTGATCGTACACTTCCTGAAACAGGTTCAGTGCTTGACCATATTTACCTTGCTGGTAGAATAAGTCGGCTTTCTGTCTTTTGTAGTACAGGTTTGTGGAGTCGATGCGTATCAAATCGTCGTAGCAGTCTATTCCTGCCTGCCTGCGCCCCAGCATGGTGTAACATTTGGCCAGTTCGGATTTTACGCGCACGTTCTCCGGTTGCTCAACAGCTAGTTTTTGCAGGATGGCGACAGCCTTCTGATAGCTGCCTAACGACATGTAACACATTGCTTCCTGTAGCTGCAATTCGGGCGAAGGCTCTTGTGCGGTTATATATTCCAGGGCTTTTTGGTACTGGAAGTTTTCGATATAACCACGTAACGTATTGTCAACTGTTTGCGAATATGAAGTTATCTGAATGGTCAGTAATAAGAGTAATATCAAGGCTTTTTTCATATCTTTCAGATAGTTTAGGTGATGTGTTTTCTGTGCAACATCTGATGCTGACGACAGAGACAGAGAATGTATCCCTGCCTCAATATCTATTTTGAGAAAAAGAATTATTCGATTTGTCCTGTATTCACTACAGTATCTTCTTTCAGTCTGAACACAATAGGTAATGTATAATATACAGATACGACTTCGCCATTCATCATGCCGGGTGTCCAGTTCGGCATGGACTGAATTACCCTGATTGCTTCGGCATTGCATTCCGGGTCTATTCCGCGTATGACAGCTACATCCGTAATTTCCCCTGTTCTCCCTACTACAAAGCGTATGGTTACACGTCCTTGTATGCCGGCTTTTACTGCTGATTCAGGATACTTGAGGTTATCCGCTACATATTTCTGCATTGCGGATTCCCCTCCGGGAAACGAAGGCATTTTTTCTACGGTAACATAAGGTGTTCCGTCTTGAGGAAGATCAAAGCCGGCACGAGGGCCTCCTTTTTGTTTCTCTTCATATCCGGATACAGTTATCGCGTCATCCCCGCCTTTTGCCACCTTGCTTTTATTGCCGGACAGCCTGAATACGACAGGCAGCGTGTAATATGTATCTACTGCTTTCCCTCCTTGCTTACCGGGCTCCCATTCCGGCATAGCTTTTACCACACGGATGGCTTCTTTATCAAAATCGGGATGAGCACCTCTTCTTATAACTTCTACATCAGAGATCTCTCCTGTACTCCGTACTATATAGCGTACAAACACTCTTCCTTCTATTTTCTTATCAAATGCCTCTACCGGATATTTTATCGTCTGTGCCAGAAACTTTGCCTGTGCGTCCAATCCTCCGGGGAACATAGGCATTTTCTCTACAGTCACATATACATCTCCTTTTTTTACAGGGTCTTGCTTTCCGTCCACGAAAGGTATAGTCAGAATATCGGGCGATGCCTGTACGGCATTCCCTAAGAGCAAAGTCAATACAACCGGAACCAGCAACAGGTATTTTGCCGCTTTACCTACCGATGTTTTATTCTTGTTCATCATGGTAATTCTTCTTTTTAATTGTGAAACATTGAAGTTATTTATAATTGGTATACCGGTATTTACATTTGAAGTCTGCAACATTATATATTGATATTCCTTAGAGTTGAAGCCGGCATTTATAACACCTTCGTCGGCAAGGTACTCCAGGTTTATCTTTATTTCCTTCTTCATAAGCCATACGAAAGGATTCCACCAGAAGAGTATGCAAAATAGTTCGGCTAACAGGACATCTATAGAATGAAGCTGCCTGACATGTACTAATTCGTGAGCTATAATTTCATCGTACTCATTGTTATTACCGCTCTGTGAGCCAACGAAAATCCATCCAAAGAATGAAAAGGGCGACACTTCTTTACCTTTCAGCTCTATCAACCGGCAGATTTCCAGTTTTTTAGATTTATTGCCAATCCTTAGATGTATGATACTCAATAACTGTATAATAAACTTTACAGCACTTATAATGGTCACAGCAGACAGTGCAAAAAGTAAAACAGACCATATATCGATGGAAGGGACTTTTGCCGTTTCGGCTGTTACTTCTATTTGTGAGAGCCAATACACAGGCATTTGAACAGGCGCCTCCTTTTCAATCGGAATTTCGAGGACAAAAAATGGAAACAGCAAAGAAAAAGTCATTGAGAAAAGGAAGTAAAACCTTCTCAGCCGGAAGAAAGTATCTGTCCTGAGCAGTAGTATGTAAAGGCCGTAGAACAGAGCCAGCGATACAGATGCTTTGATCAGATATGTAATAATTGTGTTATCCATGATTGTAATAATAAAAAGTTGTTATTTCCCTTTTTCTATCATCCGCATTATTTCCTGCAACTCTTCAGGAGATATTTTTTCCTCTTTTACAAAAAATGAAACGAGCTCTTTATAGGAATTTTCAAAATAACTCTTTACTACATTCGACATAAAGGCTTTCTTATAATCATCCTCGGCAACTTTAGGGCTGTATACCCATACATTCCCATATTTCTTAGCATTGAGGTAGCCTTTTTGTTCCAGATTGCGCACAATAGAAGCGATAGTAGTATATGGCGGTTTGGGATCATCCATTTCATTGACGATATCCTTTACTACACATTCTTTTAATTGCCAGATATGAAGCATGACCGATTCTTCCTGATGAGTTAACTTTTCCATAGGACTATATTATTTACGTAAATCTACTATTTTTTCGTAAAAGTACGTATATTTTTTTATAATGCAAATATTTTACTGTTTTTTTGATGAAATATTAGTTGTGTAGTGAATCAAGAGTTGGAAAAATGGCTTGAAAAGCCTTACTTTCATAACCGCAGGCGAGCGAAGCGTTTCCTGTGGGGGCAAAAAACGGACGCTGCCGCCTAAAAGGCAGGACAAAGAGAGGAAATAAAATCTTGAAAAAACAGAAAGGGTTCTGCATTCAGGCAGATGTTTAGGATTCAGGCATTACCGCAAATCGTGCTTTGCTTGTATGCGGTTATGAAGATCAAGCCCTTCGCGCAAAAATTTCAAGCATTGATTCGCACTACTTAGAGCCTGCAATAAAAATTTTCGTTAAAATTTGAACAGGCTCTAAGTAACTGTTAGGAAATTTTACAAATTCTTTTTCATAAGAGAAAGGTTAAGAGTTCTTCGTTCATTTTTAAGTACTAATTTTGCGTATATTTGTTGAAAAATAAAAACATTATAATATGGCTTCAGACCCTATCGAAAGAGATGTTGAAACTCTTATTGATTTGCAACTCCGTAAACTAGGCTGGGAAGATAACCCTAAAAGTCCAAATCGAAATGTTTGGAAACAACAACCAAGAACTGATCAAGAAAAAATCAGTTTAGATGGTTTGAAACCCGATTATATATTATATGATTCACATAAACTGGAACCTATAATCGTAATTGAAGCCAAAAGGCCAAACAAAGATGTTTATACAGCATTGGTGCAGGGCCTAGAATATGCTAAAAAAATCAATGCTCATATAGTCATTGCTACAAATGGTATTTTAGTAAAAGCAATACATTTAAAAACAGGAAACTATTTAACATTAAACGGAGAGAGTGTTGATGCATTTTTTGATGAACAAATAGCATTGAAATTTGTAGAGAATAGTGATGTAGAAACAATTAGCAGAAAGGCTATCAATTCTCGTAATGATTTGATAAAAATCTTCAAAGACTCAAACAACCTGTTAAGGAAGGAAGGGCTCTTGGCTGGACATGAAAGATTTAGTGTTTTTTCCAATATCCTTTTTCTAAAATTAATGAGTGAGATACAAGACTTAAAAGATATTGAAGGAGAAAGGAATGTTATACCCAAAGAATACCGTTGGGATTTTTTCAAAAATAAGAAAGGGAATGAATTATTAAGCTATGAAGTCATCTTGACTTTTTGATTTTCTTAATTTTCTTTAAAAATATAACAATAAAAGCTATATAATTGAAGGACTTCCAACTAGATACCGTCGT
>NZ_QVMO01000081.1 GCF_010501055.1 Dysgonomonas sp. 521 | reverse complement strand
ATTATGTTATTATAATCAAACTCAAATATAATAATACTCGTGGGCTTATGCATATTTGCTATCGCCGTAATTCAAATACAAACATAGGAACTAAAGCATACCATTCTTAACAGTTTTGTAACAGAACCTTAGTCCGTTTGTTGCAAAAGCTAAATAATATTGCACCAGAATTAAAAACAAAGAAGGAAATGAAGAAAGCATTATTATTATCAGTCATCGCACTCGTTGTCGCGCTTAGTTCGTGCGGTAAAAAAGAAGCCTCATTATCGGGCGCGGGAGCTACATTCCCCGCGCCGTTCTACAATATCGTTTTCAAAGAATATGCAAAAACAGGCAGTAACGTCAGTTACGGCGCCATAGGCAGTGGCGGAGGTATCCGCAGCCTGAAAGATAAAACCGTGGATTTCGGAGCAACGGACGTTTTCTTATCCGATAAAGAACTACAGGAAATGGGCGCCGATATAGTACACATACCCACAGCATTGGGCGGCGTGGTACTGTCCTACAACCTGAAAGATGTAAAAGACCTGAAGCTTACAGCAGAAATCATATCCGATATATACAGAGGGAAAATCACAAATTGGAATGACGCCAAGCTAAAAGAATTAAATCCGGATTTAAACTTACCCGATAAGAAAATCATACCGGTATATCGCTCCGATGGCAGTGGTACTACATCCGTATTTTCTGAGTATATGTCGAAAGTGGACGAAGCATGGAAAACCGGGATAGGCGAAGGTAAGTCACTGAAATTCCCGGAAGGCATCGCGGCTAAAGGAAATCCGGGAGTAGCAGGCATCATAGCCGAAACAGAAGGCGCGATAGGATACATCGGATCTGAATACGCGTTAGCACTGAACATGCCCTCCGCTTTGCTGCAAAACAGTTCCGGCAATTTTATCGCTGCCGGCAGTAAGAGTATTTCCGCCTCAGCAAGTGTGGATATACCCGGCGATACGCGCGTAGTAATCACAAACTCGCCAAATCCGACAGCATATCCTATCAGTACTTTTACATGGATTATAGCATACAAAGAGCAGGACTATAACAACAGGACGGAAGCACAGGCTCAAGCATTGGCAAACCTGTTCAGCTTTATTATCAGCGATGCCGGACAGGAAATCGCCACCAAAACGCATTATGCACCCCTGCCTCCTGTCGCTGTGGAAAAGACAAAAGCAATTATAGCATCGATGACGTATGCAGGAAATGCAATAACACCAACCCCCTAATAGCCTCACCTTCGCTTCGGCGAACGATGTTTCCTCAAAGGGACTTTCATACCGGATAAAAGCTTAAAATGAAAGCAAAGACACCAACATATACAGCCACTAAAGCCTCCCCCCGGGGAGGTTGGGAGGGGCTCAAAGATAAAATATTTAAAGCCGTATTACTCATCGCGTCGGGCCTGATTATCCTACTTACGGCAGGCATCATATACGGATTGGTAAGCAAAAGTATCGGAGCCTTTTCAGAATTCGGATTCTTCGGCTTTATTTCCTCTACAGAATGGGATTCGAGAAACGATGTCTACGGGGCGTTACCCTTCATCGTGGGAACAATGCTCACATCTATTCTGGCGCTTCTGTTCTGTATACCATTTTCTTTATCGGTTGCCCTGTTCAACGGGGAGTATTTCCGTAACAAGAAATTATCGACAATCGTCAGCTCTGTAGTAGACCTGCTTGCAGGCATACCCTCCATAGTATATGGGTTGTGGGGATTTTATTCCCTGCGCCCTATACTTGTAGATATGGGGGTCAACGACCAGGGTTTCGGAGTACTGTTATCGTCCATCGTTCTGGCTATAATGATTATACCTTATGCGTCGTCGCTTAGCGCCGAATTTATAGCGATGGTACCAAACGACCTGAAAGAAGGAGCATATAGCCTGGGAGCCACAAATCTTGAAGTTATCGCATCGGTAAACCTGCCCGTAGCGGGTTCCGGCATATTCGCCTCTTATGTACTGGCTTTCGGACGTGCGTTAGGCGAAACGATGGCTGTAACAATGCTGATAGGCAATACGATAAATATTCCGGCGGCGCTATCTGATACCGGTAATTCGATGGCCAGTGTCATTGCCAACCAGTTTGGCGAAGCCAGCGGCCTCAAGTTGAGTTCACTGATGGCTATCGGCCTGTTATTATTCCTTATTACGGCCTGCATCAACTTTGTAGCCAAGTATATAATGAAAATGGTAAACAAATGAAAAAAGGATTCAGTGCAACATCAAAATACAGGCTGGCTAAAAGCAGATTGTTCTTTTGGGGAGTATGCACTCTTTCCGGCCTTACCATGATCCCCCTGTTCCTTATATTATGGGAGCTTATCAAGAAAGGGTACAAGCAGTTCAATCTAAGCCTTTTCACAGAGGTAGCGCCCACATCTATGGAAGCCATGCTTGCCCGCATAAGCGACAGCCCTATTCCGGGCGGAATACTCAATGGTATAACAGGCACACTGCTAATATTGGCTCTCGCTATAATAATAGCCATTCCCATCGGTATAATGACAGGTGTTTACCTTGCCGAGAACCCGAAGAAAAAGCTGGCGAATCTGGTAAGGAACCTCAGCGACCTGCTACAGGGAATCCCCTCCATCGTAATTGGTGTAGTCGTATACATCTGGGTTGTGATACCTATGTCCGGCTATTCGGCATTGGCCGGTAGCGTTGCGCTGGCTATAATGATGCTGCCTATGATTATACGGTCTACCGAAGAGAGCCTCAAGATGCTGCCCACTTCGTTAAAAGAAGCCGGACTGGCATTAGGCGGGTCATACTCGGCAGTAGTATTACGGATTCTTCTGCCTTCTGCTTTCAGCGGTTTGTTTACAGGTTCATTGCTTGCCATATCGCGTGTAATGGGAGAAACTGCACCTCTACTGGTAACAGCTTTGGGAGCGGCTACCGTCAACTGGGATGTAACAAACCCAACTAGCGCCATTTCGTTATTGATTTGGGAATTTTACAACGACCCTAACCTTGCAGATCTGGTATGGTCATCGTCCTTATTGCTTCTGCTGTTTGTATTGGGTATCAATATTTTTGCAAAAAGTATCGCTAAAAAATGGAAAATACAGTAAATTTGAATGAACAACATATTCTGGAACTGAAAGATGTTTCGGTTTCGTACACACCGGGAAAGAATGCCGTGAATATGGTAAATGCCACTATCAACCCGAACACAGTGACTGCTGTCATGGGGCCTTCGGGCTGTGGAAAAAGTACTCTGCTGAGGGCTATAAACCGTATGCACGAACTGTACCCGGATATAGTGACCACAGGCGAGATACTGCTCAAAGGAGAAAACATCTTCAACATGAACCCGATGAAAGTACGCCGCCTTGCAGGTATGGTGTTTCAGCGGCCGAACCCGTTCCCGACAATGAGCATATACGAGAATGTGATTGCCGGATATAAATTGAACAACATCAGGTTGGGTAAGACCGAAAAAGACGAAATAGTGGAAAACAGCCTGCGTAGTGTCGCCCTATGGGACGAAGTGAAAGACTCTATGACAAAGAAAGGAACATTCCTCTCGGGAGGCCAGCAGCAGCGGCTGTGCATAGCCAGAGCACTGGCATTGAAACCCGAACTGCTGTTGATGGATGAGCCTACATCGGCTCTCGACCCCATATCGACAAGCAGGGTGGAAGAACTGATCTTTGAATTGAAAAAAGATTATACGATTGTTATTGTAACGCATAATATGTCGCAGGCAGCCCGCCTGTCCGACAATTCCATGTTTATGTATCTGGGCGAGCTTGTAGAATACGGCACGACAAAGCAAATGTTTACCAAACCGAAGGATAAGCGCACGGAGGATTACCTGACAGGGGTATTCAGCTAATGTGTTAATTCATTCATAATCCATAACTCAAAACTCAAAAACATGACCTCAAATATAAAAAGCAAACAATTGGAACTTCTGCTTCACGACTTTGAACATCTGTCTAAAACAGCTATGCTGCAAATGCAGATTACGACCAGACTGATGCAGGATAACACAATCGGAGAATTGTACGGCGAAGCCGAATCCAACGAAATCATTATGGACAGGCTCGAAATAAAGGTGCGGGAAGAAGTGGTGTTCACTATTTTCCGGTTTAACCCGATGGCTGCCGATCTAAGGAAGATAATCAGTTATCAGGATGTTACCATAAACCTCGAACGCATAGGCGATATGTTGTTGAATATAATCCATTTCCTTAAGGAAACTGAACGTAACCTCCCCGAATTTGAACCGGTAAACAAGAAAATCCTCAAAATGGCGGGATACGCGAGCGAGATGTTACGTAACGCGGTTTTCTCATTCTCAAATGAGGACAGCCACATGGCATATAAAGTAATAGAAGAAGATGACAAAGTTGACGAATTATTTCATCAAATATCCTCATCTTTGCAAGAAGTTTTCACTAACAGGCCATTGAGTAAGAAGGAAGTGCAAAGCATCATTAATATAAATGCCATTTCTTACAACCTTGAGCGTATTGGCGACAGTGCTACCAATATAGCCGAATCGGCGATTTATTTAACAGACGGAAAAGATATCAGACATGGAAACAAGCAATAAAGACATAGATATACTGATTGTGGATGACGAACCCGATATCCGGGAAATCCTCCAGTTTAACCTGCAAAACGAAGGATACAATATAGATATGGCAGAATCCGCGGAGCAGGCGGCAAAAATATTGAGCCCAAGGCACAGGTTAATCCTGTTAGACGTTATGATGGGCGGTATATCCGGATTTAAGTTTGCAGACCAATTACGAAAAGAAGGAAACAACACACCGATCATATTCCTCACTGCCAAGGATACCGAAAATGACATGCTTACAGGCTTCTCTATTGGTGGCGACGATTATATATCCAAGCCGTTTTCGATAAAAGAAGTTGTTGCACGTGTAAGAAGCGTGCTGAAAAGAGCCGGAGGGCAAGCTGAGGCCGCACCGAAAAATATGCTCAATATTAATGATTTAGTTATCGACTTCGATACAAAGACCGTGTGGGTGGAAAACAAAACAGTAGACCTCACAAAGACTGAGTTCAACATATTGGTTCTTCTGGTACAGAATGCAGGACGCATATTTTCCCGCTCCGATATTCTCGACAAAGCATGGAAAGACGACGGCATTGTTCTGGAAAGGACAGTAGACGTACACATCGCCCGCCTCAGGAAAAAAATCGGGATATACGGCGATTATATTATCAACCGTACAGGATACGGATATACATTCAATATGAAAACGAATTAATCAGTAATTTGAAAAATTATGAAGCTGAGTTATAAACAACGGATATTCTTCTACTTCTTCATCATATTTGCGCTGTTTGCCGTGTGTATCGTTATTGTTGAACAAAAAGAAGAAAAAAAGCAACGCACGCAGGCTCTGACCGAACGGCTCGACAATTACGCTGACATGATACACATGTATATGGAGGAATACCAATTGACCGACAGCAACATAACCGATATAGGCACTTTAGCTAAGGCCATGCCGATGGATATCCGTATCACAATTATCGATGAAAGCGGAAGGGTTGCATACGATAAAGACGTGACAGACATCAGCACACTGGAGAACCATCTGGATCGTCCGGAAATCAGGAACGCTTCTTATCAGGGAAACGGTACAAACATACGTATGTCGGCTTCCACTCATCATGAATATATGTATTATGCAAAACATTACAAAGACTATTATGTACGGGTAGCTTTGCCTTACAACATACAAACCCAAAGCATGCTGAAAGCAGACAATATGTTCATTTACATTGTATTGGGGCTGTTTGTTATCGTCATTATATTTGTAAACTATATTGCTGGAAGGTTTGGCAAATCAATCTCGCAGCTTAAAAACCTGGCGATAAAAATTAAAGAAGATAAGCCTCTGACCGAAAAGATAGCATTCCCCGAAGATGAACTGGGAGAAATAGGGAACCAACTTGTTTCGCTACTAAAGCAAAAAGAGCGGAGTAAGCGGGAAATTGAAGTTGAGAGAGAAAAACTTATACAACATTTCCACTATTCCCAGGAAGGTATCTGTATATTCGACCGCGACATAAAGAAGATATATGCCAATACGAATTTTTTCCAGTATTTCAATTTTATTGTCGACCTGCCAGCTTTTGACCTCGAGGCCATCATCAGGGAGGAAGTCTTTATCCCGGCAATAGAATTTATACACAACAGGAAAAAAGACGAAACTTACCATACATACCAGATAAAGAAAAGTGGTAAGGCATTTTCTATACAGACAATCGTTTTCGAAGATGACAGTTTCGAAATCACAATAAAGGATATAACAAAAACAGAAAAGACCCGCCTGCTAAAACAGGAGATGACCAACAATATAGCCCATGAACTGAGAACCCCCGTAACCAGCCTGAGAGGCTATCTGGAGACGTTGAATACCCAAACGCTTCCTTCTGACAAGCAAACCCAGTTTATAGACAGGGCGTACCAGCAGACAATCCGCCTGTCGAACCTGATAGAAGACATCAGCCTTATCAGCAAGATGGAAGAGGCGTCAACTCAGTTTGCTATGGAAAAGATCAACCTGTCACAGCTTATCAACGATGTAAGGATAGACCTGACAGATAAGCTAAAGGAAAATGATATACAGCTGAACATAGCTATCAAAGATAATATTACGATAGACGGCAACTATACTCTGTTATATTCCATATTCCGCAACCTGATGGATAACTCGATCAGCTATGGCGGGCAGCACATACTGGTGGGTATAAGCAATTATATGGAAGACTGGGATTACCTTTACTTCTCGTATTTCGATACAGGAAAAGGAGTTGACGAACAATATCTCCCACGGTTATTCGAACGTTTCTACAGGGTAAACGAAGGGCGCACACGCGACACGGGCGGCTCCGGGCTAGGACTGTCTATTGTAAAAAACGCCGTTCTGTTTCACAAGGGTGAGATTCAGGTAAAAAGACATGCGGGTGGAGGCTTGGAATTTTCCTTTACGCTTAAGAAATAATGTATTTTAGAAGCTGATAACGCAATATTTTTTTTAAAACAGTTTTTTTGTTTAAGAGGCGCATCCTATATTCTACAAATAGAATCAGAATAAACAATCATTCATCAATTTTCACATTACATATTGGCTCATTCGGGTTAATTGTCTTACCTTTGCTGTCCGATTTTAAGCAATGAAATAATATGGATTGGTTTATTGAAACCATTGTTGAATCACCTTCGGTTCTGTCTATTATAATTATATCTATCGTTTCGGCTGTTGGCCTACAGCTAGGAAAACTGAAAATTTTAAATATCTCCCTTGGTATCACATTTGTATTCTTTGTTGGTATCGTCATTGGTCATTTCAATTTTGACCTGAATCAGGATATGCTGAATTTTGCCCAGAACTTCGGGCTTATTCTCTTTGTGTATGCCCTCGGGTTACAGGTCGGGCCGGGATTCTTCTCATCACTGAGAGCCGGAGGCATACGTCTGAATATGCTGGCGCTGACTGTCGTATTTCTGGGGCTTCTGCTCACGGTTATATTCAGTTATGCAAGTAACATATCGCTGCCTAATATGGTAGGTATACTGTGTGGCGCTACCACCAACACACCTGCGTTGGGTGCCGCCCAGCAGGCTCTGAAGCAAATAAGCGGAGACTCAAGGGTAATTGCCGATATGGCTTTGGCTACGGCAGTGGCTTATCCTCTGGGAGTTGTCGGGGTTATATTAGCCATTATATTCCTTCGTAAATTCTTTGTACCAAAGGAAGAGATATCTAAATTATCGGAGAAGAAAGACAGTGAAATGCACGTAGGCGAATTCCATATCACAAATCCTGCAGTGGAAGGCAAAACGATTCTGGATATAATGAAACTGACATCCAGGCATTTTGTCATTTCACGTATCTGGCACGACGGGATAGTATCCATACCCACATCGGAAAGTATATTGAGGCAAAACGACCATCTGCTTATCATATCAAAGAAAAGCGATGTAGAGCACATAAAGATTCTTTTCGGCGAACAGGAGAATGTAGACTGGAACAAGGAAGATATAGACTGGAACCATATAGACAATAGCCAGCTCGTATCGCGCAGGATCATTATTACAAACAGTAAAATAAACGGGGAAAAGCTGGGCAGCCTCAAACTCCGCAATAACTATGGTATAAATATTACCCGTATCAACCGCGCCGGTATAGACCTGCTCGCGTCGCCCGTCCTGATGCTGCAAATGGGTGATAAACTCACGGTAGTGGGAGAAAAAGCATCGATAGACAATGTAGCGAAAATACTGGGAGACGAAGAAAAGCGGCTCGATAAACCAAACCTTATCGCTATCTTCTTAGGCATCGCTTTAGGGCTGATACTGGGAGCCTTACCCCTACCCTTCCCCGGTATGGACTTACCTGTAAAACTCGGGATAGCCGGAGGCCCTATCATCGTGGGAATACTGATGGGCGCGTTTGGCCCCCGTTTCCACATCACCACTTATACTACGCAGAGCGCCAACCTGCTGATGCGACAATTTGGCCTTACCGTTTATCTGGCGTGCCTGGGTATCGGCGCAGGCGAACATTTTTTCGAAACGGTGTTTCAGACAGAAGGTTTGGTCTGGATCGGATTCGGATTCGTACTTACTGTACTGCCTGTGCTTATCGTTGCCCTTATCGCGATGAAAGTGTATAAAATCGACTTTGCGAAGAATGTAGGGATGCTGTGTGGTAGCATGGCGAACCCTATGGCTCTGAATTATGTAAACTCGACAATTGACGGTGACGAGCCCTCCGTAGCTTATGCCACGGTATATCCGGTATCGATGTTTGCACGGATTGTATTTACACAATTGCTGTTAATGCTGTTCTTTTAAAAACTGTTTAATTCTTTCGTCCAATTTATCAATATCTTTTTCTAGAATATTTATCTTATATATAGCGTTCTTTTATTTAGAGCCTGTTTAAATTTTATTCGTTTCAATTTTTAGAGATGTTTCGAGGAAGAAAAAGGTAACAGAAGAAAACAGGGAAACAAGAGTCACTTTTGTCACTTTTTTAAAATAAACGGTTGATACCGGACAGTTGTAAATTCTGGGTGGCTCCCATAAACAATGTCTCTCTGCTGACTGTTGACTGTTAACTAAAAAGTTACTCCATGTTTTTAGAGCCTGTTTAAATTTTATAGCAAATCTTTTTTATAGCTATTTTTAGATGGATTTTATCATTTTTACTAGCAGGTTTAGCGGGCTAAACCAAGAGTAAAAAGGGGAAAAGACGCTAAGAAAGAGCATAAAAAAGTTGCTAAGAATGAATTACAAGAGCCTATAATAAAAATTTTCGCTAAAATTTAAACAGGCTCTTAGCATTTTGCAGAATAAAATATTTAAATAATGCGAATCAAGGGTTAAATGTGCCGTTAGGCACATCATATTGGTAGAAACATGAATGAAATTCGTTTTTTTGTGTCGTCAGATACAAAATGTGAATTGTTCTGTAGATATTGCGTACCTGACGGCACGCAATTAACCGATTAAAGCTTCTTTCTACCAACATTCAGTCCCTAAAGGGACAAAAAACAGCACATTTAACCCTTGATTCGCATAAATAACTACTATTTGTTAACTGTTAATTGTTTTCTGTTAACAGTTTTGAGTTATCTTTGCACTGATATAATTAATCTAAAAATAATCTATTAATGAAACCAACCTTGTATGTACTTGCCGCCGGTATGGGAAGCCGTTATGGCGGATTGAAACAACTGGACGGACTCGGTCCGAACGGTGAAACAATTATGGACTATTCAGTTTTCGATGCCCTGAGAGCAGGATTCGGAAAAATTGTATTTGTTATCAGAAAATCTTTTGACAAAGAATTTCGCGAAAAAATAATATCTAAATACGAAAAGCATATCCCCGTAGAAGTGGTGTATCAGGAACTGGACAACCTGCCTGAAGGATTTACATTACATCCCGACAGGCAAAAGCCGTGGGGCACAAACCATGCTGTGATGATGGCCAAAGATGTGATACATGAGCCGTTTGCAGTAATCAACGCCGACGATTTCTATGGACGTGAAAGCTACGAAATCCTAGCCAAGCAACTTGTATCGATGGAAGGTAAAGAAAACCATTATTGCATGGTTGGCTACCGTATATACAATACGTTGTCGGAGAGCGGCGCAGTAGCCAGAGGTATCTGCGAAACAGATGATAACCATTTCCTGACAAGTATTGTAGAACGCACCCACATCGAACGTAAAGACGGCGTAATACAATATAAAGATGCCGAAAACTATTGGTTCGAACTGGCCGAAAACACCCCTGTATCGATGAATATGTGGGGTTTCACACCCGATTATTTCGAGCATTCTGAAAAGTATTTTGTAAAATTCCTCGAAATGAACGAAGGAAACCACAAAGCCGAATACTTTATCCCGTTGATGGTAGACCACCTTATATTAAATAAAACGGCCGATGTAAAGGTATTAGACACCCCTTCGAAATGGTTTGGGGTAACATACGCAGATGACAGGGACGGAGTAGTTCAGAAGATACAAAACCTGATAGACAAGGGAGAATATCCTACACCTTTATGGAAATGATATTCAATAAGTTATTTTAAACTATTTTGAAACCTTTTATCACGAATTTTTGTTATTTTTGCATAGAAATCAATGAGTGGTTACACAAAATAGTCATATTTGAATAGTCAAGATGACAAAATGGTGCAAAATATCAATTAATATTCACTTTATATAATTATTATTAAAATAACAACAATGGTAAGTTACAAAGACTTAGGATTAGTAAACACAAAAGAGATGTTTGCAAAAGCAGTAAAAGGCGGATATGCTATTCCTGCTTTCAATGTCAACAACATGGAGCAACTACAAGCAATCGTTCAGGCTGCTGCCGAAACAAAATCTCCGGTAATCGTTCAGGCATCTAAGGGAGCACGTCAGTATGCAAACCCTATCCTGTTGCGTTATATGCTACAGGGAGCTGTTGAATATGCAAAAAGTTTAGGTTGGGAAAAACCACAAATCGTGCTTCACTTAGACCACGGTGATACATTCGAAACTTGTAAAGACTGTATCGATTCAGGATTCTCTTCTGTTATGATCGACGGATCTCACCTTCCATACGAAGAAAATATCGCTTTAACTAAAAAGGTAGTAGAATATGCTCACCAATTTGACGTAACAGTAGAAGGCGAACTTGGCGTATTGGCTGGTGTAGAAGATGAAGTATCTGCAGAACATCATACATATACACAACCGGAAGAAGTTGTAGACTTTGCTACACGCACAGGTTGCGACTCACTGGCTATCTCTATCGGTACTTCTCACGGAGCTAACAAATTTACTCCTGATCAGTGTACACGCGATGAGAATGGACACTTGGTTCCGCCTCCATTGCGTTTCGATATCCTTGAAGCAGTAGAAAAAGAACTTCCTGGATTCCCTATCGTTCTTCACGGTGCATCTTCTGTACCTCAGGAAGAAGTAGCTACAATCAACAAATACGGTGGTGCATTGAAAGATGCGATCGGTATCCCTGAAGAGCAACTTCGCAAAGCAGCGAAATCGGCAGTATGTAAAATCAATATCGACTCTGACAGCCGTCTTGCTATGACTGCTGCTGTTCGTGAAGTATTTGCTACTAAACCGGCAGAGTTCGACCCTCGTAAATATCTTGGACCTGCCCGCGAAAACATGAAAAAACTCTACAAACATAAGATTGAAGCAGTTTTGGGTAGCGCTGGTAAAGCTGAATAATAGCAAACCTCATATAGTTGAAAAAGAGTTACCGATAACCGGTAACTCTTTTTTGTGACATATTTTAACAATAATAAGGCATACGTCTAAAAAAATAGACATATATTTGTTCTTATAAATAATATATTGCCATGCAACTAACCAAAGCAGAAGAACAAATAATGCAGATCCTCTGGACAATGGAGGAAGGTACAGTACAGGATATTCTGAAAGGTTTTACAGACACAAAGCCGGCTCGTACCACCATCGCTACCATACTGAGCATCCTTGAAAATAAAAACTTTGTTGTTCATCGCACCGAAGGGCGGGTAAATGTTTACAAAGCACTTATTGCTAAAGATGATTATTCCAAAAAGCAGCTCTTTGGCTTTGTCAAGGATTATTTCAATGGTTCTTTCTCATCTATGTTTTCTTTCTTCGCGAAGGAAACAAACCTGAGTGTGGAAGAAATGGATACATTACTCGAAGAAACGCGTCAGGCACTGGAAAAGGATAATAAAAAAGCGGAATGAATATGGAAACCTTTATTATATACCTTGCTAAATATGGAGTATGCCTGAGTGTATTCCTTATCATATATATTCTATTTCTCCGTTCGACCACTTTTTATAGGTTCAACCGTTTATTTCTGATAAGCGGATTTATTCTTTCTTTTATAATTCCTGCGATAAAGTACTCTTACGAAATAGTATTACCATCAGCCTCACTGGCCGGGAATACGTTGCCGATGCCGGCGAGTGAAACAGCAACTGCTTCCGCCGTTAGTATATGGAGTATATTATTCGGTCTTTATTGTGCAGGAATCTTTATATTGATGATTCGTAACCTGTTGTCATATACTAAACTGATCAATCTTGTGAGAAATGGGTTGAGGTCGGATGAAGATAAGATTAAGGTAATAGAAAGTGAAAAAGTAAATTCGCCTTTTACAGTATTAAACTATATTCTTCTGAATTCTAAAAAACTGAGTGATATAGAAAAAGATCTCATCCTGAAACACGAGGTTACACATATAAAACAAAAACATTGGTTAGACCTGCTATGTAGCGAATGCATCCTGTTGATACAGTGGTTCAACCCATTGGCTTGGTTATATGTACATTTATTGAAGGAAAACCATGAATTTCTGGCAGATAAGGCTGTGATTGATTCAGGTGTTTCCCCTGCTTTATATCAGGCCGTTCTGATTAACCAGCGTTTTCAGGGACCAGTCTTTTCTTTTTCCAATTCGTTTAACCATACCAAGCCAATGAATAGGCTTAGCATGCTGAAAAAAACGAAAAGCTCTCCATGGAAAAGAATCTGTGTATTAATTATAATTCCGGTTTTTGGACTGTTTATCTGGGCTTCTGCTGTTCCCCGCTATGTTTTGGCAATGGAACAACCGGTTCTATCGGAAACGGCGGATTCTGTAAATGATAAATCCCAGATCTATATTTATGGAATAAAAAACAGTACAGATAATGGAATTGGAGATAAAATAAACATAGAGCCAAAAGAAGGTAAACCTCTTCTCTTGATTGATGGCGTAAAATCCCAATTGGCCATTGAAGACCTGGAGACTGATAACATAGAAAGTATGACTATAATTAAGAATAAAAAAGATATAGAGCCATACGGGAAAGAAGCCGAAAACGGACTTATACTCATATCAACAAAAAAGGGAAATGATTTCTCCCCTTTACCTTCCGGTCTGATAAATACGAAACCTGTACAATCCGTCGATGTATATAAAGATGCATTACTGATAATAGATGGCAAGATAGAACCGGCAGAGAAGATGAAACAATTAAACCCGGATATGATAGAGTCGATTGATGTACTCAAAGACGAGACAGCTACCAATCTGTATGGAGAAAAAGGTAAAAACGGTGTTATAAAGATCACAACAAAGAAATAGCCATCGCACTGATATATATAAAAATCCTGTATTTACCGTCAAATACAGGATTTTCCTTATTTTAATAATGTTATCAGAAACTAAAATGTTATACCGTAAGTTTTAAACAGACTTGTATTAATTATTTAGCCCAGTCGTTAGTTTTATTGTTCCATTTTGATATTGATGGTATTGGCTGGTTATCTGCATTATAACTGTATTCATATTTCTGTATACCTATCCATCCTTTAGTACCAGTCCATTCGTATGTAGCTTTTTCCTGCATACGTCCAGTTGCATCGTAACGATAAACCGTCTTAGTCAAAGGAGCATTCGTATCCTTATCGCACAATAAGAATTCTTTCACGCAACCAGTTTCTGTAGTTTCAACATTACTAAACATAACAGTTTCCGGATCATTAGCATAAATACTTAATGACAAGAATAAAACAGCAAATAATGAAAATAATTTTTTTGAGTTCATGGCTATATTTATTTAGTTATACAAAGATAATACTCTTTTTATTATATAAGACTAAATAAATATCAAAACGTCACATATTTATAGTTAAATATAGTTAAATACGCCTACACCACACACGAATAATAAATAAATAAACAATTATACTATCAAAATGAAAGAACCCGATAACTGTTTAGAATTATTGGATTGAATGAATCGTTTTTTTGAGAAAAAGAGTAATAAAAGGATATGAAAAAGTGCCAAAAATTTAGAATTAGCAAAAAATATAAAAGATACAATACTAAATCATATCCAAGAACCAATTATCTCTTTCATATATCAAAAAAAATAACGAAATTTGCGAGCCTTAAAATGGGAATTTTAAACTATATATAAATCAATAAAAACAAATGAAAAAAAGCGCATTACAAATTGCAAGAGCTGCTTACAAACCTAAGATGCCGAAAGCATTGTACGGTTCTGTAAAAGTTGAGGAAGGTGCTGCAACTCAATCCGTGGCAGATCAGGAAGAAGTAAAAAAGCTATTCCCTCACACATACGGGATGCCAACAATCAAATTTGTGGAAACTTCAGATCAATCAAATTTACCTGCCATCAACGTAGGCGTTATACTTTCAGGAGGACAGGCTCCCGGAGGGCACAATGTTATCGCCGGTATCTTTGATGGTATTAAAAATATGAATGTAAGTAGCCGTCTTTTCGGATTCCTAATGGGACCCGGAGGATTGGTAGATCACGACTACCAGGAACTTACAGCAGACATCATTGACGAATACCGCAATACCGGAGGTTTCGACATCATAGGTTCGGGCCGTACAAAACTTGAAACAAAAGAGCAATTCGACAAAGGACTCGAAATATTAAAGAAACTGGATATTAAAGCGCTCGTTATTATCGGAGGCGATGATTCCAACACCAATGCATGTGTATTGGCTGAATATTATAAGTCTATCAATGCCGGAGTTCAGGTAATCGGTTGTCCTAAAACAATTGACGGTGACCTGAAAAACGAAATGATTGAAACTTCTTTTGGCTTCGATACTGCATGTAAAGTATATGCCGAAGTTATAGGGAATATACAACGCGACTGTAACTCTGCGCGTAAATACTGGCACTTCATCAAATTAATGGGACGTTCTGCTTCCCATATTGCTCTGGAATGCGCGCTTCAGGTTCAGCCAAATGTATGCATCATCTCTGAAGAAGTAGAAGAAAAGAAATTATCACTGGATGATATTGTTACTAATATAGCTAATGTTGTAGCAAGACGTGCTGAAAACGGAAACAATTTTGGAACAGTACTTATACCGGAAGGGCTTATCGAATTCATTCCTGCAATGAAAGGCCTCATCGCTGAACTAAATGACTTCCTGGCACATCACCAACGTGAATTCAACGCGGTACCTAAAGAAGACCAATTAGCATATATTCAGAAGAATCTGTCTACAGATAATGCAAAAATATTTGCAAGCCTGCCATCCGGAGTTGCCCGCCAGTTAACTCTCGACCGCGACCCTCATGGAAATGTACAGGTTTCTCTTATCGAAACAGAAAAGCTATTGGCTGAAATGGTCGGCAATAAGCTAGCTGAGATGAAAGCAGCCGGAAAATATAAGGGTAAATTTGCTGCACAGGAACACTTCTTCGGATACGAAGGACGTTGTGCGACTCCTTCTAACTACGATTCGGACTATTGTTATTCGTTAGGCTATACAGCTGCTGCGCTTATCGCTGCAGGTAAGACCGGCTATATGTCGTCGGTACGTAACACTACGGCTCCTGCCAGCGAATGGATTGCCGGTGGGGTACCTGTTACTATGATGATGAATATGGAACGTCGCCACGGGGAAATGAAACCTGTTATACAAAAAGCTTTAGTGAAGCTTGACGGTGCTCCATTTCAATATCTTGTAGCTAACCGTGAGTCATGGGCTGTTGGAACTGAATTTGTATATCCGGGTCCAATCCAGTTCTTCGGGCCAACAGAAGTTTGTGACCAGCCTACTATCACGCTGAAACTGGAACAAGGAAGATAAATTATTCCCAATATTTCACAAAAGAGGTTATGCATACGCATAGCCTCTTTTTCTTTGGTATTGAAACCATTAGACTGCTTAAATTCGTTTATAGACGCGCTATTTTCCAACAAAGACAAGAAAAAGATATGGAAAAACTTTGTATATTAATAAAATTCTTATACTTTTGCACTGCTTTTAAGCAATAGGATTGTCTCATGGTGTAATGGTAGCACTGCAGATTTTGGTTCTGCCTGTCAAGGTTCGAATCCTTGTGAGACAACTTACTTGAACACAAACCCACTAATAGTCAACACATTAGTGGGTTTTATTTTGAATATACATACAGATTTACATACAACTTTAACCAGACGCACAGGCTGTCCAGTACCTGCCCCGCCGTTATTTTTGAGCAGACGCAAGTAATAGGTGATTGTACGCATAATTGACCCCTTTTTTTATTGTTTCCACAAGCTGGCTCTGTCTACCCCAACCACTTACAAAAAGGAGAGGAAAGGCTAATAGCTTTTTTTGAAATTTCCGAATAGCCTCCAAGACAACAACTCACATAAATCACTACAAATAAGCAAATTAAACACAACACCCATTTTTATTTTGTAACAAAATTACAAGACAAAGAAACAAATTTTACATAAAAAGGTCTATCAATCCTATTTCTTTGTACCCATAGAATTGTACTAATACCAATTGAAAAATTATGAATATAAGAAGTGAACCATATCAAGGTTTTGATATCTGATACCAATTGTAAAAAAACAAACTAAAACAATTTAATACTTGCTGAAAAATGAAAATCAAACAACTTTATCTAACGTTACTCTTACTGTGTGTCTGCGCTTTTTCGTATGCCCAGAATATAGAAGTAACAGGAATTGTAAAATCGGCAACCGATAACGAAACATTGCCGGGTGTGAGTGTTACTGTAAAAAACACGACAAATGGAACCATGACAGGTGTAGATGGGGAGTATACATTAAATGTACCCAAAGATGCCATCCTAACCTTTTCTTATGTGGGTTTCAAACCGCAGGAAATCCCTGTAGAGGGACGCACTACTATTGATGTTTCCCTACAGGAAGACTCCCATATGCTTGATGAAATTGTAACTGTTGGCTATCGTACCGAACGCAAGGCTGATTTGACTGGTGCCGTTTCGGTGGTAGATGTAAAAGATATGATGTCTACGCCTGACAATAATGCCATGAAAGCCTTACAGGGACGTGTAGCAGGTATGCAAATATCAGGGGATGGCAACCCCGCCGGAAAAGTGACAATACGCATACGCGGTATGGGAACACTAAACAACAACGACCCATTGTATATTATCGACGGTGTACCTTCTACTGCCGGAATGCACGAACTCAACTCGAACGATGTAGAAAGCATTCAGGTACTTCGCGATGCTTCTGCTGCCAGTATCTATGGTTCGCGTGCAGCAAATGGGGTAATTATTGTTACAACCAAAAAGGGTAAAAAAGGCTCTGTAAAAGTAAACTTTGACGCCTATGTATCTGCTGCTGCCTATAATAATAAAATAGATGTTCTCAACTCGAAAGAATATGCTCAGGCATGGTGGCAGGCCGCCGTAAATTCGGGACAAGACCCGAATGCAAATGGTCTGGGCATAGTATATAAAGATGCTGTTGGCTCACAGGGAAACCGTGTACTTGAAAATATCTATTTCCCTGAATACCTTGATGCTTCTAAAACCCTGCGCACTGCCAATACCGACTGGTTCGACGAAGTTACCCGCACCGGCTTTGCCCAGTCTTACAACTTGTCGGTAAGCAATGGTACAGAGAAAGGAAACTATTTTCCTGACTTTGACAATGCGCCACCCAAAAACGCGTTAACTTCGCGAGAATCGCATGGATGAAGATGATTTTATTCTGAAAAAACAGCCTAATT